>CAIOFV010000094.1 GCA_903857665.1 uncultured Myxococcales bacterium | reverse complement strand
CTAGAGCGGCCTGGGGTAGTTCTGCACGATGACGGGGTCACCGCTGCCCGGTTTCTTGAATTCGACGAACGGCGTGACCATGTCCGTGCAGCAAACCTTGCCGACGTCCCACATGTCCGCGTCGATCATGGCCTTGGAGAGCGTCCTTTCATAGACGGGGACCACGTTGTTGATGAACACGCGGATGGTCGGGTACGACTTGCCGAAGCCGTGGTCGTCGAAGTAGTTGACACCCACGCGGTAGCACAGGCCGTCCGGGGGAATCGCGTAGGTCCAGTTTTCCGGGCCCGCGCCGTCGGTGTCGTCGCGGTCCAGGTGAGGCTGGTACAGCACGTCGCCCAGGTGCTTCGTGTCCCAGGTCTTGGGGTTGGCGTTCATCCAGTAGCAGTCGTAGGTGTCGTCGAAGTACCCGTAGGGCGACCCGTTCATGTCCAGTTCACTGCTGGTCGCAAGGGGGTGCACCACGTGCAGGTCCATGTCCGAGCCGCAGTCCTTCTTGACGCCGGTCTGGCCGCACGTGTCGGTCTGGTCGGGGTCCGAAGGCGTGTTCCAGGTCAGTTCGACGTGGCAGCCGGGCGGCGGCGCCACCTTGACGACCTTCGAGCAGGTGTCGGAGCAGCCCACCTGGTTGACGACCGTCAGGGTGAAGGTATAGGTGTCGATGACGTTCGGCTGGTAGGTCACCGGCGTGAAGACGTTGTTCGGGACGAACGACGCGGAACCGTTCTTCGGGGCGACGTCCCACACCCGGCTCTTGATGCCGCTGCCCGGCCCGGTCATCTTGTCGAACGAATCGTCAGTGAAGTACAGCACGTCCGCATGGTACAGCGGCAGGATCGAGTCGCCGTCCTTGACCTCCTTGCCGTTCTTGCCGGCCCGGATGGTGAATTCGCACACCGCGCATTCGGCCTTCGCCGGGAGGCACTTCATCGGGACCTTCAGCACCTGGCCCGGCGACGAGTTCTTGACCAGCAGGGTGCCCGTGTCCGCCACCAGAGCGCCCTGGGCGTCCGTGGTGATATGCTCGGGCAGGCACTTGACGAAGAACGGCTGCGACTTGGCGCCGGGCGCCAGCGTGATGGGGTTGGCGGCGTTGAAGGCGCCCAGCGGCACCGTGTCCAACTGGAAGATCAGGCTGGTTTCGGCGCTGAACGCGAGGTCCGAAATGTCCACGTCCTTGTCGCCGCAGGACTCCAACTGGGCGCTGATGGCCTTCACGTCGTTCAGGAGCACCGTGCCGAACTCCAGCGGCGCCGGGACCACGCGCACGCACGGGCCGCCGTAGTTCGCCCGCAGTTCCAGTTGGATCCCTTCGCCGCTCGCCGCGTTGTATCCCGGGTCGTCCGAAACGATGATGACGGTGGCGACGGCCTTGTCGGGGCTGGAGGCCCGGTACTGCACCGGCACCGGCCCGAACACGGAGTTCTTGGAAATGACGATTTCCTCGCAATCGGCCTCGCCGATCGTCACCGCCTGGGACCCGACCTGCAGCCATTCGTCGGCCGTCAGGGTGCTGGTCGCGGTACGCACGCACGGCCACTGCAGGTAGAAGCCGTCGGCGCCGATGAACGTGATCGACTTCACGTGGAGGTCGCCGGTTCCTGTGTTGTTGATCGTGAAGGACGCAGGCGGGCTGTTTTCGCCTTCGGCCACGAATCCCAGGTCCATGATGCCCGCCGGATCGGTCCCGATCTTCGGCTCGCCCTTCACGACCTTCAGGCGGACCTGCAGGGAGGGGCGGTCCGGGTCGTCGCTGGGGATGGTCACCACCGCGATCCGGTCGCACGTGGTCGGGATCGCGTTGTAGTTCACGGTCAACAGCACTTCCGAAAGCATCCCCTCGTAGGCTGCCAGATCGGCCTGGGGCGCGATCTTGACCGGGTACGTGACGCCGTCGGGCAGCACGAGCGTGAACGGGTTCGTCCCCACCGGATCATCCGCGCACGGGGTCGCCGTCAGCGTGGCCGCCGCCAGCAGGCTGAGCGGCACGTCGCCCGTGTTGGTGATCGTGATCGGGTACGTCGATTCGATCTCGGCGTCCGTCACGGCGGGCGTCAGCTCGATGCGAGGCAGCTTCGCCGACGAGCCGCCGCCGCAGGCGGACGTCACGAAAGCCAGCAGCACCGCAAGCACGGGTGACCGGAAGGTGATCTTCATGGTGTGGTTCCTCGCCCCGCAACGTCCGGGGAATGATACCTGAACGGCCGGACGGTTCCAATCCGTCCAGCGCGCCAATCGATCAGTGGCTCCCGAACAGCGCCAGGCAGCCCGCCGTTCCCTGGCCCGCGCGCTGGGCGTACAGGGCCACTGCGACCAGCAGCGCGGCCAGCAGCACGGCACGGAGGATCATCGAACGGGGCGAGGGCGGTTCCTGCCCGGGGCGTCGTCGCTGGATCATCATCCCCCCTCGAAATGCAGCTCGCCGGGGAGGAACTCGATCGGATGTGCCTCGTCGGCGTCCACGCCGTTGTCGCCCCGCATCGTCCGGTGGACCACGACCACCATCTTGCGGCCGTCGGCCGTCCAGAACACCGTCTTCAACACCACCTTCGGCGGGCCGTCGGGACCGGGCCGGGCGTCCAGGGCCTTCACGACGGCCCGGCGCTCGCCCCGCATCGCCCGGATTTCCACCTTCAGCGCCTTCGGGAACACCAGGATCGTGTACTTCCCGTCGGGCGATTGCATCGCCTCCAGGCCCGGGTCGGTGACCCGGTACTTCCGTTTCGCGGCATCGACGGCCTGCTTTTCGGTGGCCCGGTCGTCCAGCGGGATCGTCGCTTCCGCGCGCCCCGTCGCGAAAGAGCGTACCGACAGGGCGTCGCCCGTGTCGGCGTCGGCGACCTTCAGCAGGTAGCGCGCGCCGTCATCGGAAAAGCCCAGGAACTGGAGGGTTCGCCGCACGTCGTGGTCGGCCCGCGCCACGGTCGGCAGGGCCAGCAGGGCCACCAGCGGGAGGATCGCCAGGATGCGTCGCATCGTGCCTCCTGCAGCGGGCCGGCCGACACCCGCCGCCCGGCGGGGCGATCCGGCGATCCGCCGGTCACAGCGAAAGGATCGTCCGATACGTGGTCGATTCGTCCTGGGCCGGGAAGGCCCATTCCAGCACCACGCTGCGGATGCAGGTGTTCAGGTTCCCGTCCCGGATGCCGTCCTTCGGGACCACCTGCACGTTCGCGATGCGGCCGTCGGACCCGACGTCGAACGACAGCCCGACCTTGACCGGGACGTCGGTGGGGACCTTCATCGCGGCCTTGCACTCGACGAAGCGCTTGTGCTTCTTGTCCAGGAAGTCGTTCATCACCTGCGGGCTCAACGTGCTCTTGGGCATCTGCGTCAGCGTGCGGGGCTTGATGTCCGTCGGGGCGTCCTGGCGCTGCAGGGCTTCGGTGCCCAGCAGGCTGCCGTAGCGCTGCGCGTCCTGCCGGGCCGTCGGGTCGATCTGGGCCAGCTTCGGCGCGGCTGGCGGCGGGGGCGGCGGCGGCGTGTAGGGGATTTCGGTGCCGCCCGTGCCTCCGACGGCGGTGACGGTCCCGGTGCCCTCGATGCCGGTCCGGACGTGCGCCGCTGTGGCCGCGACCTTGGCGGGGCCGTCCACGTTTTCGAGGATCGATGCCTTGGGCAGTTCCCGCGCGACCTTGGGCCGGTTGGCGGGCGCGTCGTAGCGGGTCACGGGCGTCGAGGTGGCGACCTCGCTCATTTCGCGGAGGTCGCCTTCCGGCCGCGCGAACACCAGGTACGCCACGAGCCCGCCGACCAGCAGCACCGAGGCGCAGCACAGCACCACGACCTTCACGAGGTTCCGGGTGCGCATCTGCTTGCCCAGGCGCCGCACCATCACGCTGAATTCGCGGACGCCCACGTGGGGGTCCACGCTGGCCTCGCCGACCGCCGCGGCCGGTATCGCCGCATGGATGCTTGCGATGCCGGCCCCGTCGCCGAAGTTGGGCCACGCGGCTTCCGGCGCCACGAAGGCGTCCGGGAACAGGGGGGACTCGTCGTCGCGGGACTGGGGCTGGGGCGAAACCGGTACGGGCTGGGGCCGCTGCGCCGTGCGACGCTGTCGCGCCAGCATCGGGGGTTCCTCGGGCTGGACCTCCTGGGCCATGCGCAGGTCCATCGTGGGCCGGGACAGGTCCAGGAACAGTTCGTCGGCTCGCGCGCCGGTCTGCGAACGGGGGTCCGGCGCGAGCGGGGGAGGCAAGGGCGGCCGGGGCGGCTCGGCGTGGCGCGGCGCCGACACCGGGGAGCCTTCCGGGCGCCGGGACGGCGGCTGCGGGACGGCGGTCGGTTGCGGGAGGGCGATCGACTGCGGGACGGCCGTCGGCGCCGGGGGATGCTGCATCACCGGCGTGCGCGACGACAGCGGAGCCGACGGAGGCGACGGAGGCGACGGAGGCGGCGCGGAGGGCAGCGGCGGCGGCAATTCGGCGCTGGAGGAACCCCGCGGCTCGGGCCGGGCCACCGGGGGAATCGTCGGACGTGGGCGTGCCATCGGCGCCGCGGGCGGCAGTTGCGGGATCTCGGCCGACGCGGAGGGCTCGGGGGGCAGCGGGGGAGGGGCCCCGGCCAGCGACCGTTCGCGGAACTCGTTGCGGTAGGACGCCAGCATCTCGCCCAGTTCGGCGACCTGGTTCATGCGGATCCACGACGCCATGGTGGGCCGCCACACGAACGACCGCTCGTGCAACTGGCCCAGCAGCAACTGTTCGCGCAGGCCGTCCAGCAGGAAGGGGCCCATGCGCTGGCCCTGCTTGATGGCGAACCAGTGATCCTCCCGGTGGCCGGCGGGCGCGGCCTGGGGCACGTTTCCGGGGACGGCCGGGAGTGCGCGGGTCGTCGTCGTCGGATGGGGCATCACGGGTCGGAAGGCCGGCGCGGACGCCGAGGGAGTCGCGACGGTGGGCACAGAAAGGGTCGGCCTTGCGACGGGGGCTTCGGGAGCCAGCGCGTGAGGCGCAGAGCCTGCCGCTTCGTCGGCGCCCAGAGCCGTCACGACGGAGCCGCCCAGGGCGGGGTCGCGGAGGAGGTGAACCTGGCCGCACTTCCTGCACGAGAAACGGAGGACCTTGCCCTCGAACAACGTATCATCGATGCGGTATCGGGCCTGGCACCCGGCACAGCTGAAGACCATGTCCCCGTCCTGTCTTCGATTTCCCATGGCCGCAACGGGGCAGTCCACGCTGCGGTGCGCGCATGGTACCAGATGCGCCCCTCCAGCGACAAGGATTGCGTGCGCGCGAGGCGCGGGGGATGTTGCTGCAGGCCGGCATCGGGGAGGATCGGCCTGCCGGGCGCTTGTCGAATTCCGGAAAACGCAATGATTGCGTTGGGATATCGTCTGCCGGAGGCGGGCTGCTGTAGAAAACAGGTTGCAACCAGTCGAAATCACGTTCGAAACAGGTGGGCACGCCCGGTCGAAGGGCCGCGGTGGCGGTGCACCTGTCCGCGGATCGGGGCAGGGCCGTCCAGCGCGGTCCTGCGGGCTGTCGAAATCGTGGATCGCGCGTCCGGCCTGGGGATGACGATCCTTCGATGACGCCAACCCTTCCGGGGCTTCGTCCTGCCCCTGTCGGATCATCGCGTTTCACGGCCACGACTGACACGGGATGCGCTTCGTAACACCCCGGAAACACAGGCGGTTACAAATGTCCGGCGCCGGGTCGTTGCGGGGCCTCAAAGCGTTCTGTAGCATTGACCTTGGTTCGGAGACGAGGGGCGGACAGCCGGTCCGACACCCGCTCCCCCGGGCAACCGGGATGCGCGGGACAAGGACGAAAACCTCGTAGGGGCCGGCAGCCTCGGGAGAGGCCAGCCGACTTTCCGGTTCTTTGAAACTCTGGAGCAAAGGGAACAGACCCGGAACGGGACTGACCCCCGGAACTGCACGAGAGGAGGGCTGACGGCCGGCAGCGCCCGCGAACTTACAAGGACGCGGAAGCGGATCGGGGAAGAACGGCGGACCAAGGGCGGAATAGGGGAAAGCCCCAGGGAGGCGAAAGCCCAGGAGAGCCGGGGCGACGCGTCACGAAGAGATTCGTACGTGGCCGCTCCAATCCTGCGAAGGGATTGAACCCCTGAAGCGAAGCCTCGGACGCGAAAGGGTCCGATGCCGACTGACGGCGCGCGCATGCATGTATGCCCGCGTCCCCCAAGGTTTCGGCCTGGGGGCTGGCCGATGTCGGGAACGTGAATCGCAGGAGGGGAAGGGACGTCGAGAGGCGGACCGATCTTCGCAGGGTGAAGCTCTGAAGGGATGAACCCCGGGAGCGCGCCTGGTTGAAACACACCAGGGAGATCGCGGCGGGAGCAAGGCGTCGAAGCCGGCGGGAACGGCAAGGGCGCAACGTGACCCGGAGGAGGCAACTCCGGGAGTGGTGGCTCGCTGCGAAGTGGTGGCGCTGTGGGGGCGTGGAACCTCGGGAGAGCGGTGCACCCGCAGGGTGCGGGCATCGCCGGGTCAAACTCTGAAGCGGGGAAAAAGCCTGAGGGAGGCGGGACGGACGATGCATCGGACGTCCTGCCCCGGGCCTCACGTGCCGCAAGGTGGACGAACCACGTAGCGGCCGCGCCAAACCGATAGGGCGCAAGGGCCCGGGGGCTGCTCCGGGAGGCCGACCAACCGCAAGAGAGCAGGTCACCGCGTAGCGATACGGCGGGTGATACCCCGGATGATGCCGGAACGCTCTGAGGAGGGCGACGGCGGTCCGATTCCTTTTGTCTCCGAACCACTGAAACGGCGGACCTTGTGTCCGCCGTTTTTGTATGCACTGAGTGGCCCGAGGCGACTCCGTCTCAGGCGAAAGATCGCTGCGCAATCCTTCGCCTCCGCCTGCGTGCTCGGGCGGCCGCACCCTGCGTTTGACATTCCTGCCGCCGGCCCGCTAGCATCCACAAGGGAAAAGGCACTACACGAGGACGCGAAACCCCATGCCCAACCGGTTGCACGTACGCGGGATCCAGGATTCGCTGCGGGGGGGGATCGCCTTCCTGGCGGCCGTCGCGCTGCTGGCGGCCTTCGCGGCCGCGGGCTGCAGCAAGGGGCTGGTCTGCCCCGCCGGGACCGTCAAGTACAACGGCACCTGTACGGCCGCGGACGACCAGGGGCCTGGCGACGACATCGTGCTGCCCGAGATCCTGCCCTCCGATGACGGGAAGAGCGACGCGGATGTCGAAACCGTCGATGCGGCGGACATCGACGTTGCGAAGGACGCGGCGAAGGACACCGTGAGCACGGACGTGCCGGGAAGCGACGTCTACCCGGGCGGCGTGATCGGCAAGACCTGCCAGACTTCGGCCCAGTGCAAGAGCAGCACGATCACCACCGCCTCCTGCCTCGGCTGGAAACTGGGCTACTGCACCCTGAAGGGCTGTGGGACCGGCGGGGTGACCTGCCCGGACGGGGCGGTCTGCATGGGAATCGCCCTGGAGCAACCGGCGTGCGCGAAGTCGTGCACCGTCGATGGCGATTGCCGCGTCAAGGACGGCTACGCGTGCAAACTGCTGCCGGACCCCTCGGGCGTGCTGAAGCAGATCTGCCACGTGGTCTCGACCGCCGGGGCCCCCGGCGACGGCTGCTCGACCCCCGACGACTGCGCAGGCGTGGCGGGCTGCCTGTCGAACTTCACCGGCGGCTACTGCGCCAAGCTGACGTGCGGCGCGGACGACCCATGCCCCGACGGGACCCGGTGCGTGCTGCTGAGCGGCCAGCCGAGGTGCCTGAAGTCCTGCACGGGCCCCACCGACGTCGCGGGCTGCAAGGTCGCGGGGGACCTGCCTCGATCCTGCATCCTGCTGCGGGACCCGGCGTCCGGCGACAAGGTGAACGTGTGCGGTTCCGTGGCGGCCAACGGCATCGTCGGTTCCCAGTGCCTGAACGAAACGGAATGTGCGTCGGGCCGCTGCGACGTGGCGGCGACCGGAACGTGCAGCCAGTCCATGCTCCCGTGCATCCTGGACAACGATTGCGGGCCGGCAGATGCGTGTCTCCAGGACTCGAAGAAGACGTTCGGCTTCTGCACGGCGGCCTGTTCCAGTTCGACCACCTGCCCGGCATTGTCCCTGTGTGTCGAGACGGTCGCGGCCGGGACCACGAAGCGCGTCGGGCGCTGCATGCCCGGGTGCACGACCGCGGCCGACTGCCGCGCCGAGGCGGGCATGGCCTGCATGTATGGCGATCCGGGCGACACCGGCCGGTACGCCTGCGTCGCGCTGGGCCTGGGCGAAATCGGCACGCCCTGCGCGGAGGATCCGGATTGCCGGGTCGGCACCTGCCTGCTGGGAACGGGCAGCACGGCCGGCTACTGCAGCGCCCAGTGCGCGACGCTCGATTCCAGCCTCTGCCCCTTCCCGACCAACTGCCAGGCCCTGGGGGGGGTGAACCGATGCCTCGTTCGATGCCGTTCGGACGGCGATTGCATCGGGGACACACAGTGCAACCAGTTGCTGGACAAGCCTGTCTGCGTTCCGAAGGCCTGACCGGCCCGCGTCGCTGCGCCCCGGGTCAGCCTGCCCTCAATCCCTCCGGACCGCGTGGTTGATGATGCTGTTCCGCAGTGCGGTGTATTCCCCCTTCGGGCGGATGTCGATCGCGCTTTCGATGATCTCCTGCGCCACGTCCCACTCCTCGCGGAAGACCGCCAGGTGGGCCTGCTTGTATAGGAAATCGGTGCCGAAGATGATGGTCTCCTTCCCGAACCGCTGCAGGCGATACCGGGCCCGCGCCTCCGGGTCCTGGACGACCGCGAACGCCTCGTCCATCAGGTCCATCACGGCGATCGCCAACTCGTTGGTTGCCGCGGAGTGCTGGCGCACCCGGCTGCCGGGGCCCCATCGCTCGGCCATCTTCCGGTAGGCGTCCGCATAATGCTTCGGATGGGTCGTCCAGTGAACGCCCAGGCGCTGGAAATGGTCCTCGCCCTTCAGGCGCTCGTAGTTGGACTTCAGTTCCTTCTCCAGCGTCTCGATGCCCCCCTTCGGGAGTCCCAGGGTGCGGAACTCGATGAAGCCCAGGAAGGCCGCGATGAGGATCAGCCGATCCGTCTGCGTGTGGCTGAGGAGGCTCATGGCGATGCCGTCCTTCAGCGTCACGGTCCCGTCGGCGGCCTGTTCCAGCACCATGCGCTCCTTGTCCGAAAAGATCACCTCCGCCTGCGCGGGTGCCAGGGCGCCGGTGCTGTTCGGGTAGCGCCCCAGCATGTCCTTCAGCAACGGGTCCATGTCGCTGGCGTAAGAACTGCGGGTCATCAGGCGCATCGTGCTGACGATGAACGCCGCCAGGTCCACGACGACCGGGTCGGTCCGCTTGACCGCGGCCTTGTCCTGCCATTCGAAGGCCCATCGGCCCCGCTGCAGGAAGCGTCCCAGGAGGCGTTCCTTGGACGACTTGATCGCCTCGACCAGGTCCTGCGGCGTGCAGGCCTTGTGCGCGAACAGGGCCTGCAGGATCGGCGTGCCGGCCGACGCGGCGCGGATGGCCTCCAGCCGGGGGCCCTCGACCACGCGCTGCTCCACCAGCCAGGCGAGCACCTCGTCGTTGAACGGGCGCCCGTCGTCCTCGCACGTCAGCAGCCCGCCCTGCGAGAATCCCAGCAGCGTCCCGCCGCCGGCCGCAGACTCGACGCGGGCGGTGCCGGTGGCCTTGCGCATCGCGACCCAGGCCAGGAAGGCCAGGAAGGGCGCGCCGTCCAGGCGGCTCGGGTCCTCGACGGCCTCCGGGCCCGTGATGCGGAAATCCTTGAGCGTGGCGTCGCTTTCCAGCGTGCCCTTCAGTGAAACGAGGTCCATGGTCCGTCCGTCTCGCCCGGCGCATATCCTACCCGAAATCGCGCCTGCAGCAGCCTTCCTGCGCCACCCCCAGCTCGGTATTGACCGGCAGGGTCGGCACGATTACACTACCGCCGGCTCGTTGGAATGCCGGGGTTTGATGGACGACGTCGCGGCGATGCGGCTTGCCCTGGACCAGGCCGAAGCCGCCTTCCAGGCCGGCGAGGTCCCGGTGGGGGCCGTGCTGGTTTCGCGCGGGCGGGTGCTGGCCAGCGGTCACAACCGGGTGGAAGCGACGGGCGATCCGACGGCCCACGCCGAAGCCGTGGTGATCCGCGAGGCGGCCGCCCTGGGGCGGGACGCCCTGCGGGACGCGACGCTGTTCGTCACGATGGAGCCGTGCCCGATGTGCGCGGGCGCCATCGTGCTGGCCCGGATCCCCCGGGTGGTGTTCGGCTGCGACGACCCCAAGGCAGGGGCCGTCCGCAGCCTGTATACGATCCTTTCCGACACGCGCCTGAACCACCGGTGCCGGGTGACCGGCGGGGTGGAGGCGGTTGCCGGTGCGGCGCTGTTGACGCGGTTCTTTGAAGAACGACGGACCCGGCCCGGTTGAGCGGGCGGGTGGCACAGCACGGAGAGATGACCGAGCGGTCGAAGGTGCACGACTGGAAATCGTGTGTAGCGGCAACGTTACCGGGGGTTCGAATCCCCCTCTCTCCGCTGGATCGTCGAATGTGCACCTTGATATGGAGAGATGGCCGAGCGGTCGAAGGCAGCTGACTCGAAATCAGCCGTAGGCATAGCTTACCGGGGGTTCGAATCCCTCTCTCTCCGCCGACACGACATGCAATCGCGAAGCTTCGGGATGGCCGCAGGGCTTTCTACAGGCTGAACACCACGTAGGACAGGATCGCCTTGATGTCGTCGACGTTGCCGCCGGCGTCCTGCTGGGCGATGTTGTGGAAGGACGTGAACAGCACGCGGCCGTTGGTCCCGGCCGGCTGGAACGTCACCAACTGCGGCACCACGCCCCATGTTCCCGAGGGGCCGGTGACCGTGGCCTCGATGGCCGTCACGCCGCTGCCCGGGCCGGACAGGACGACCCACGTCCCCAGGTCGTAGTACAGCGTGGTGCTGGTCTTGCCCACGGCCGCCGCCAGATCCGCATCGACGATCTGCCCCGTGGTCGTGTAGGGCGCAGCGCCCTTCTGCTTTTCGCTGAGCGTGGGCCCGGGGCCCTGGCGCGGCCCGTTCTTGGGCTCGGGCTTGTCCCCGCTGCCCTTGACGAAGCTGTCGGGCACGCCGGTGAACGTGATGGCGCCCGGCCACGTCTTCTCGATGTAGGCCCAGGCCCAGTCGCTGGCGTACAACGCCTTGCCGGATTCGACGAACGCCTTCAGGTTGCCCGGGATCGTGGCCGAGCCTTCCAGCATGGCCTGGACGGACGACGAGCAGTCGATGAACACGATGTCGTAGTCCTGCAGCTTCGTCAGGTCCGTCAGGAAGTCGTGCGCGGGCGATTTCAGCACCGCCGTGACGGGCGTGGTGTCGGTGCCGTCGCTGAAGGTGTCGTGGTCCAGGCCCAGGTCGTCCAGCAGCGACTCGATGTTGTCCGCGTTTCCCGTGACGACGGCCAGCCGCGCCGATCCGACCGTGTTGAAGCATCGCTTGGCCATGCCGGCCAGATGCACGTCCTGCCCGGCCGTGATGGGCAGGTCCGTGGACGACGCGTAGGAACCGCGGGCGAAGGACAGCGTCGCGGTGCCCGGGGGCACGTCGTTGAAGGTGTACGCGCCCTGGGCGTCGGACTTCACCACCCGGTGCACGGCCTGCCCGCCCGTGCAGGGCCCTGTGACGTCCAGCGTGACGTCCGCG
Source organism: uncultured Myxococcales bacterium (assembly GCA_903857665.1). GTDB lineage: Bacteria > Myxococcota_A > UBA9042 > DTJE01 > DTJE01 > CAIZWN01. Next base: position 5,025 of record CAIOFV010000094.1, on the reverse strand, counting down.
TAGGCGACCGTGACGTGCTGGCTGGGGGCGCAGGTCACGCCGGTGACCTTCACGTGCGTGCAGTCCAGCGGGCCCGGATCCTCCGGCGTCACGAGGCCCGGGTCGCCGGCCACATCGGGCAGGGCGATCGGATCCAGCGACCGTTCGGCGTCCCCGTTCACGCCCGGATCGGCGATTTCCGGATTGCCGTAGTCCAGCGCGAACGTCTCGGGCCCGGGATCCCGGGCCCCGCCCGTCGCGGCCCCGCCGCACGCGATGGCCAGGGCAGTCGCCAGGCTCGCCCACGCGAACGGGCTGTCGATCAGGCGTCGCACCTTCGATGTCCTGCCGGAGCCGCCCATGACCCTTCCCTCCGTCCTGCGCGATGTATCAAGTCCTGAGGCATTGTGCAAACCCGGTCGTCCCGGGGGCCGAAGGGCCTTCACTCCCTCTCCGGGATCGCTGGCAATTCCGGTTCCCGTTCGGTATGGTCGTGCCCTGATGGAGCGGGACCGGATCGTTCGGCCTGCGCGAGGGGGCGTTCGGCCCGGGGGGAGGAGCATGCCGCGGATTGCTGCCGTTGCAGGACGGTTCTACCCGTCCCAGGGCGACGAATTGCGTGCCGAGGTCGGGCGCCTCCTGGAGGCGGTCGGCCCGGTGAAGGCGCGTCCGGCGGTGGCGCTGCTGGCCCCCCATGCCGCCTATTCCTTTTCGGGTCCCGTCGCCGCGGCGGCGTATGCACGGGTCGAGGTCCCGGACCGGGTCATCATCCTGGGGCCGAACCACACGGGGCTTGGGGCGCGGGTGGCCGTGGCGTCCGACGGGCCGTTCCTGACGCCGATGGGCGAAGTGCCCCTGGACGAGGACCTGTCCCAGCGGATCGTCGCCGCGTGCCCGGAGGCCGTTCGGGACGACCTGGCCCATGCCGAGGAGCACGGCGTCGAGGTGCACCTGCCGTTCCTGCTGGCCCGCAACCCGCGAATCCGGGTCGCGGCCGTGTGCCTGCGGACGATGTCGTGCAGCCTGGCCGAGGCCGTCGGCGAGGCGGTGGCCGCGGCCGTGAAGGCATGCGGCCAGCCGGTCCTGATCGTGGCCAGCAGCGACCTGAACCACCACGAGCCTCGCCGCGTGGCCGCCCGGAAGGATCGGATGGTGCTGGAGCGCCTGACGGGCCTGGATCCCCGCGGCCTTTACGGCGCCGCGGTCGAGCACCACGTGAGCATGTGCGGGCTGGTGCCGGCGGTGGCCATGCTGGTCGCGGCGCGCGCGCTGGGCGCCCGGTCGGCCGAACTGGCTGCCTACGCGTGCAGCGGCGATGCGAACGGGGACGACAGCAGCGTCGTGGGGTATGCCGGCGTCCTGCTCACGGCCGATCGCACCCACGAAATCGTTCGTGCCTTCCAGTTGGACTGACGTCCGCCCGTCTGGCTATCCCAGGTGCGGGACGTTGATGCCGCCCCGGCGGGCGGCCTCGATCGCCGTGTCGTACCCGGCGTCCGCGTGCCGCAGCACGCCCATCATCGGGTCGCCGCGCAGCACCCGGGCCAGCCGCGCCGCCTGCGCGTCCGTGCCGTCGGCCACGATGACCACGCCGGCATGGATCGAGTACCCCATGCCCACGCCGCCGCCGTGATGGATCGACACCCAGGTCGCGCCGTTGGCCGTGTTCAGCAGCGCGTTCAGCAGCGGCCAGTCGGCGACGGCGTCGGAGCCGTCCTTCATCGCCTCGGTTTCCCGGTAGGGCGACGCCACGGAACCGGCGTCCAGGTGATCGCGGCCGATGACGATGGGCGCCTTCACCTTCCCGGTCCGCACGAGGTCGTTGAAGGCGAGGCCCGCCCGGTCCCGCTCGCCGTAGCCCAGCCAGCAGATGCGCGCGGGGAGGCCCTGGAACGCGACCCTGTCCCGGGCCAGCCGCATCCAGCGCTGCAGGCCGTCATTGTCCGGGAACAGCGACAGCACGGCCTGGTCCGTGGCCGCGATGTCGGCCGGGTCGCCGGACAGGGCCACCCAGCGGAACGGCCCCTTGCCCTCGCAGAACAGCGGCCGGATGTAGGCGGGCACGAAGCCCGGGAAGGCGTACGCGTCGGCCACGCCGGCCAGGTGGGCCTGGGTCCGGATGTTGTTGCCGTAATCGAAGACGGGCACCCCCGCTCGAAGGAAGCCCAGCATCGCCGTGACGTGCCGCGCCACCGTGTCCCGCGACAGGGCCAGGTACCGGTCGGGGTCGTCCTGGCGCAGCCGAACCGCGTCGTCGAACGCCAGCAGGTCGGGCACGTAGCCGTTCAGCAGGTCGTGGGCCGACGTCTGGTCCGTGACCAGGTCCGGCAGGTCGCCGCGGCGCAGGATGTCCGCGAACACCGTCGCGGCGTTGCCCAGGAGACCGATGGACAGGGGGAGCCGTGCGCGCCGGGCCTCTGCGGCCAGGCGCAGCGCCTCGTCCAGCGAGTCGGTCCAGGTGTCCAGGTAGCGGGTCGCGATCCGGCGCTCGATGCGCGTGCGATCCACTTCCACTCCGATGAACACGCCGCCGTTCATCGTCACGGCCAGCGGCTGGGCGCCGCCCATGCCGCCCAGGCCCGCGGACAGCACGACCTTGCCGGACAGGTCCGCGCCGAAGTGTGTGCGGGCTGCGGCCGCGAACGTTTCGTAGGTGCCCTGGAGGATGCCCTGGGTGCCGATGTAGATCCACGATCCGGCCGTCATCTGGCCGTACATCATCAAGCCTGCGCGGTCCAGTTCGCGGAACTTCTCCCAGGTGGCGAACGCAGGCACCAGGTTCGAGTTCGCGATCAGCACGCGGGGGGCCTCCGGATGGGTCTTCGCGATGCCCACCGCCTTGCCCGACTGCACCAGCAGCGTTTCGTCGTCCTCGAGGCTCAGCAGCGACCGTTCGATGTGGTCGAAGCAGTCCCAGTTGCGCGCCGCCTTGCCCGACCCGCCGTACACCACGAGGTCCTCGGGGCGCTCGGCCACGTCCGGGTGCAGGTTGTTGTGGAGCATCCGCAAGGCGGCTTCCTGCAGCCAGCCCTTGCAGCGGAGGGTCGTGCCCGTGATCGGCTCCACCGTGCGCATGGTCACCCCGCGATGCGTTCCCGGGGCGGATTCTCGCGCCAAGGCGGTGGGGGCACAAGGCTTGGATGCGACGGAAGGCGTGGGAAACCCGTTCAGCGGGCCGGGCCTTTCCACGGGGGCTGCCCGCCGGACCGCAGGCGGTCGAGGGCACGCTGGACCGGCGCGCCGCGGCTGACGGCCTTCTCGCACCACTCCAGCGCGGCCTCGCGGCTGCCGGCGGACTCGAGCAGCAGGCACAGGTTCCCGAGGGCGTTGGGGAAGCCGGGGCGCAGGTCGATCGCCCGGGCGTACGATGCGGCGGCCTCGGAGGCCTGGCCTGCCCGGGCCTGGCACAGGCCGAGGTCGTTATTCGCCTCGGCGTCCTCGGGGTCGATGGCCAGCGCGCGGCGGAACAGCGGTTCGGCCTCCGTCCATCGCCCGTCGTCCTGCAGGGCCACCCCGAGGTTGACCAGCAGCCGGCTGCTGCCGGGCCGCTGCGCCAGGGAGGTGGCGAACAGGGACTCTGCGGAACCGTAATCCGAGGCCCGATCCCAGGTGCGCAGGCCCAGCAGCGCGATCCACGCCACCGCGATCGTCACGGACGCCAGCCGCGCCTTCCGGGCCAGCGACGTGTCCGGCCGGGGCGTCCTGGGGAACGCGGCGGCAAGCGCCAGAGCGGCGCCGGCGGACGGCAGGTACAGCAGGCGCTCGGCCAGCAGGATGGAACTGGGGAACAGCAGGCTGGAGAACATCGACCAGCCGCAGGCCAGCACCAGGAGGCCGAAGGCGAGGGGAGGGCGGCGACGGGCCGCGATCGCGAAGGTCCCGGCCACCCCGGCCAGCACGGCCAGCCCTGCGGCCGCCCGCAACGGGACGCCCGTTTCCGGGAGGCCCAGCACGTTCCACCCGTAGTCCACCGTCAGGCGCAGGGGCGTGACAAGCAGGAGGAACGCTTCCCACAGTACGGCCAGTGCGCCGGACAGCCGGCCGGGGAGGTCGGCCCGGACCAGGGGATTGTCCTGCCAGGGGATGAACGCCGCGAACAGGCGGCCCAGCGCGAACAGGCGCAGGGCCACGTAGGCCGCCAGCACCGCCAGGGACACGCCGATCGGGGCGACGGAATCCCGCCAGCGCCGGCCCGATGCCGGCTCGCCGGCAGGCCAGGCGAGCGCGGTGATCGCGACGATCGGCACGGCCGTGGCCGCCGTTTCCTTGCACAGCAGGCCCGCTGCCAGCAGGCCCGCCAGGCCGGCCAGCGACGCGGGCGTCCAGCGCCGTCGATCCGCGGGGGGGACGAGTCCCGTCCGGCCGACGACCAGGAGCAGCGCGGCCAGCACAGCCGCCGTCGCCAGCGTCTCCTCGCGGCTGACGGCGAAGAGCACCGCCTCGGCGTGGACCGGGTGCAGCGCGAACGCGATGGCCGCCAGCCCCGACGGCACGAGCCCCAGGCCCAGGCGAAGGGCCAGCAGCAGCAGCAGCACCGAAGCGCCGGCGTGCGCGGCCAGGTCGAAGGCGCGGTAGGGGCCCGGATCGAGGCCCCAGGCGGCCCGGGTCAGGGCCAGGCTCAGCGTGGCGAGGGGGCGGTAGTTGACGATGTGCCGGTGTTCCGCGACGTTGCCCCAGGCGTTGGTCGTCAGGATGCGTCCGACATCGACGTCCCCCCGGGTGTTGGGGTTGTCGACCAGTGCCCACCGGTCGTCGTGCAGGAACGGGAAACCCATGCCCTGCAGGTACGGCAGCACCGCGGCCGTCGCGACCAGCGCGCAGGCGAGGGCGACGAAACGGCAGGACGCGCGGCTGGAGGGGGCGGTGTCCACGGGGGGATTATAGCCCAGCCTTGCTCGATGCGGACAGACCTGACCGGTATCCGCGGCGCAGTCCCTGACATACCCCCACGGTAGCCCTGACAACCGCGACTCTGCTGGGTGGTGCAGATTTTCGCGATGGAGGGGTGCGTCTTCTTGGCGATGCCACTGGAGTTGGTGCTTTTGG
>CAIOFV010000093.1 GCA_903857665.1 uncultured Myxococcales bacterium | reverse complement strand
CTGCTGCCGTACTGGATGGGCCGCTATTTCGGCTTCATCGACCCGTCATGGTGAGCGTGCCAGGGGCGTGGGCTGCCAGGGCTAGTGCGCGGCTCCCTGCTTCGGTGTGACGACGATCTCGTGGTGCCCGGACCGGCCGTCCCAGGGCAGCAGCGCCCGGCGGGTGGCGGCGTCCACGGCCACCTCGACCGGCGCACCGTCCAGCGTGACCGTTGCGCCGTCTGGATACCGGCCCGTGGGCAGGTGCAGCATGGGCGCGGCCTCGCCTCCGGCCGCGTCGAAGTCGATCGTGGCGACGCCGGTGGCCCGGTCGAACGCGTACTTGGCCAGATGGCCCGGCACCGCCATCGGGTACGCGTGGGCGAAGCGGTCGGTGCCGGGTTGCGCCACGGTCCAGGTCTGGTCGGGCAGCGACAGGTAGTAGGGCGTCCCGACCTCCGTGCAGTCGTCGGCCGGGCAGAACCCCCGCCAGTGCCATTGCGTCAGGCCGATGGCGCGCTCGTCCGCCAACTGGATCATCGCATCGATGGACTCGAAGTCGCCGGGGATCCGCAGGCGGGCCCACCACTCGCCAAGCACCGGCGCGGCGCCATACGACGCGGCCTCCGTGACCATCGAGTCGAAGGTGGTCGTCATGTTCGCGTACCACGAGGCGTAGTCGGTGCCCTTGTCCAGGTTCAGGCACAGCCCCGGGTAGAAGTGCGGCTCGTACACGACGTTGGTGTCGGGGAAGGGCGTCGCGCGCAGCGGGTACTCGCAGCCCCAGTTGCGGGTGACCACCTCGGGTTCCAGCCAGTAGGCGTGGTGCGGGTTGACCTCGCGCATCGCGGCCGCCGCCTTCACGTGGAAGTCGTCCAGCAGCGCCAGCCCGTTGTCCGCCTGGATGGCCATCGGCTCGTTCATCGCTTCGAAGCCCACCATGCCCGCGTGGTCCTTGTACCGGCCCGTGACCAGGCGCCATGCAGGCAGGAAACGGTCCTGGATGCCGTCCGTGTTCTCGAAGAACGAGGTGAACGCCTCGGTCACGGGGCCCGAGATGCGGCGATTGTCACTGTTCTCGCAGGGGCATTTCAGGTCGGATTCGGCCCACAGAGGACCGTGCAGCAGTTCGGTCGGCGGGGGCAGGATCGCCCACAGGGGCGCGCCGTCCTCGCCGATCTCCTTCGAGTACGAATCCTCGTGGAAGTCGATCAGCACGTACACGCCCGCCGCCTCGTACGCGGCCACGACGTGATCCAGCAGGTCCAGGAAGGGCTGGCTGAACTGTCCCTCGGCCGGTTCCAGGCCGCTCCACGAGATGGCCAGGCGAACGAAGCCGTACCCCAGGCGCGCGGTTTCCGGCGCGTCGAAGGCGTCGAAGGTCGCCAGCGCCTCGTTGCGCACGCGCCCGTCGGGGAACGTCACGTCGAACAGCGTTTCGAACTTGGCGTTGACGCCCCGCAGCAGCCACTCGCGGCCGTACTCGTCCATCACGTGGCCGCCGCGCACGGCGATGCGACCCAGCGTGGCGACGCCCGGGTTCGGCAGCGGGACGTCGGGCGCGAGATCGGCCGGAAGGTCGGCCGGAACGATCGCGTCGGCGTCGAGGCCCGCGTCGGTGGCGCCGCCGCTTTTCGAGCAGGCCAGGGCCAGGACCACGAGGAGGGGCGTCGTGAACCGGAAGGGATTGGACATGGTGCCTCCGGAAGCCTGTGTCCCCGGCGAACCGACGGGCGCGCCGTCTTGCGGGCGCCGGGGAACCCTAGGATACATGCACCTCTGTCCGAAGTCGCCCGGTCGGGATATCCTTCCCGCGGACCGGAACGAACCCCGGAACCGCAGGCCTGGAAACACCCACGGACAACGTGCTAAAAGAAGCGCGTCGTCATCGTGTGGAATGCAATGTCCGTCACCCGACATCCTGCGGCATTTTGCGTCCTGGCCGCCTGGCTGGCGGTCGGCGGCCCG
>CAIOFV010000092.1 GCA_903857665.1 uncultured Myxococcales bacterium | reverse complement strand
CGTGGACCTGGACCGGTGGCAGCGGAAGCCGGGCGCGGCACTTGGAGCGATTCGCAAAGACTCCGTGGTAGCGGATGAGGTTGACGTAGGGCCCTGGCAGCAGTGCGGCGAGTCGTCGCATGAGCAGCGCGAGGCGTTCCTGCTGCGGGAAATGGAAGGCCTGTCGTTCCCCGAGATCGGCGCGATCCAGGGGGCCAGCCTGGAAACGGCCCGGGGGCGGGTGCTGCTGGCGATGAAAAGCCTGCGCCGGTCGCTGGACGGATTCGGAGGGCCGCGATGACGCATGCGCAGGCCCGCGAACGCTTGCTGGACTACGTGTACGGCGAGATGGCGCCCGGGGACGTCACGGCCTTCGAGGCCATCGCGCGACAGGACCCGGACGTGCGGGCGGAACTGGACGAGGTCGCGTTCGTGCGGCAGGCGGTATCGGGCGTGCTGGGCGGCTCCGCCGAACTGCCCGCACCGGCACGGCGACGCATCCTGGCGGCGGCCCGTCGCGCGACGTGGCGGCGCGCGTGGGCGCGGCAGTGGGAGGCGGTGCGGGCGTCGCTGCGGTCGCCTGCGTTGCTGCAGACCGCCGCGATCGTGGTGGCGGTGGGCCTGGCCGTGCCGTGGGTCCTTCGAGAGGGCAGGATGGATCCGGGAATCGCCGCGGATTCGCAGGAACCGTCCGGTTCGTCACCCCCGACCCCAGCGGCCGAACCCGACGTCGGTGCCGCCAAACCGCGCGGGATTGCCGAACCCCGCCCCGTGGACGCGGCCCGCCTCCTGTCCGACGCCCGGACCGCGCGCGCGGCGGGTCGCACCGCCGAGGCCCTGGACAATTGCCGCCGGGCGCTGGCGGCCGAACCGACCGGCGACGTGCTGGCCGACCTCCTCGCCGAGGCGGCGGAGGTGGCAGCCCGGCTGTCCCGCCGCGCCGAATCCGACGGTTACCTGGACCGCTTGGAACGGCTGCCCGGAGGCGGGGAACGAGCCGCGAGGATCCGGGGGCGCTAATCTTGACGCGAAGAACTGCTTCAGTCGCTTTCGGTCCGCATCAACGGCGACTTTCGTCGGCCATGGTGAACCCTCATGGGCGCTTCCTCTGGGTGCTTCGCGCGACGCGGGATGACTCGACGCATTCCGACCTCATCGGATGGAAACGAGCGACATCATTCCTGGACCACTGTACTCCCTTTTTCGGGGTACCGGATGTTGCCTGCACGACCAAGAGCGAGGCGATCGTGGCAACTTGCCCGGAGCCTGTGGCAGGTCCCCTTCCAGCACCCTGCGACGACCGCAAGTCGACGCGGGCGTCCTGCCGCGCGAGGCCCTCTTTCGGCAAGCCTGGCTCGGGCACTCGAAAGCGTTCAGACTCCGGGGACCTCGGCACCCTTGTCAGGGGCGCAGAATCGGTTTGTCCTTCGAAGAGTCACCAGATACGATTGCCTGCGGTGGCGGGGAGGGCTCGCCGACAGAGGGGGATGGATGAGGAATCGGAAAGGGGTCATGGCGGCGGGATGCATCCTGGTCCTGTGGGTGGCGGCCTGTGGCGGGACGAAGTCGGGCGGAGGCGACCTGCCTGGGGACAGCCTCGCCGACGTGCTGCCGGATGCGGTCCAGCCGGATGTCGGAACCGACGCCCAGCCCGACGGGATCGTCCCGGTCGACGCGCTGCCCGACG
>CAIOFV010000091.1 GCA_903857665.1 uncultured Myxococcales bacterium | reverse complement strand
GGCGGCGCGGCGGCGTTCACGAGCATGCAGGAGCCCAAGGCCAGCCAGACCTTCCACAAAGGCGGCCGGAAGGGCCGCGCCTGATCGGCCCGCGAGGGCCGTGGAGGATTGGACAGATGAGTACGATACGGTCCCGGCCGACGACGGGCGGCATCCCCGGCGAAGCGCCGATCCACGAGTCCGTGACGCTGGAAGCGGGCGACGCCTTCGTGATCACCCCGGAAATCCAGAAGGTGGTCGAGCGGGCGCTGGCCTACCTGAAAGCCGGGTACCCGGTCCACTTCTCCGGGCCCGCGGGCGCGGGCAAGACGACGCTGGCGCTCCACCTGGCGGCCATGCGCGGCCGGCCCGTGATGATGGTCCACGGCGACGACGAGTTCGGCAGCAGCGACCTGGTCGGCGGCGACTACGGCTACCGCAAAAGCAAGCTGGTCGACAACTACATCCACTCGGTGCTCAAGACCGAGGAGAGCGTCAGCACCTTGTGGGCCGACAACCGGCTCACGCTGGCGTGCAAGACCGGCGACACGCTGCTGTACGACGAGTTCACCCGCTCGAAGCCCGAGGCCAACAACGCGCTGCTGTCCGTGCTGGAAGAGAAGCTGTTGACCCTGCCGACCAAGCGCCCGAACGGGGACGGGTACCTCGAGGTCCACCCGGACTTCCGGGCGATCCTGACGTCCAACCCCGAGGAGTACGCGGGCGTCCACCGCACGCAGGACGCGCTGATGGACCGGCTGATCACGATCAAGCTGGACTATTTCGATCGCGAAACCGAGGTCCGGATCGCCCGGGCGAAGTCCGGCATCCTGCTGGAGGACGCCGGGGCGATCGTGGACATCGTTCGCGGCATGCGGCAGACCGGGCTGGTCCGCCACGGCCCCAGCCTGCGCGCCTGCATCATGATCGCCCGGGTCGCGGCCCAGCAGAAGGTCCGTCCCTGGGAGGGCGGCTTCCAGGACATCGCCCGGGACGTGCTGATCGGCCTGTCGGCGCGCGTCGTCCGCGACGGCGAGGCGGACCTGCGCACCAAGGTGGACGAACTGCTGTCCCGGTACACGCAGGCGCCGTCCAGGAAGGGCAACGGGACCGGGGTCGACGCGCCGAAGCCGGCCGAGGCGATGGTTTGAAACCCGGGCCCGCGTTCGGGAGGGCCGGAGGGATGAAGATGCGCGGATTGCGGAGGCTGCCGGAAGTCAGGTCCATGGCCGGTGCGGGCGGGGCCGTGGCGCGCCCCAAGGAGCGCCACGTGCTGCAGTTCAAGATCGGATGCCTGGAACTGGAGCGGTCCCGCCGCCTGAAGGAGAAGGAGGTGGCGCTGGACCGGATCCGGGCGATCGACCAGCGCGTGGGCGCGATCGAAGCCGAGATCCGCACGCACCACCAGAACCTGGGATACGCGGGGACGCCGCTGGCGGATCGCGATGCGGCCGCCGTCGAGGACGGCGCACCCGGATCGGCGCAGCCGAGGCGGATGATCCGGTACGGCGGTTGACGGGCGCGGCGACGGCGCCGGGCGAAGGGGGGACACGATGGCCACAGCGGGCCGGTACCTGTACGGGTTGATCCGGACCACGGAAGATCGCGACTTCGGGGCCGTCGGCCTGCCGCTCCTTGGAACGCCGACGCAGGTCCGCACCGTCCGGGTGGGCGACATCGGCGCGGTCGTCAGCGAGTTCCCCTTGAAGGAGCGGCTGCTGCCCCTTCGAAAGAACCTCGAACCGCACAACCGGGTCATCCGGGACATCATGGCCGACATGACGATCGTGCCGATGGCGTTCGGCCAGGTAGCGCGCACCGAGGCCGAGGTCGCCAGGGCGCTCCGCGGCAACCAGAAGGCCATCGACGCCGAGCTGAAGCGCCTGGACGGCAAGGTCGAAATGACGCTGAGGGTGTTGTGGGACGTCCCCAACATCTTCGAATACGTGATCGGCGAGGACCCCGAACTGGCCCTGGTCCGCGACGAGATGTTCGGGCGCTCCAGCCCGCCGACCCAGGGCGAAAAGATCAACCTGGGCAAGATGTTCGAGGAACGGCTGGCGCAGTCCCGCAGGCGCGATACCGACCGGCTGATCGGCATCTTCCGACAGTTCGTGGCCGAGGTGAAGGAGAACGACCCAAAGGACGAGAAGATGGTCGCGCACCTGTCGTTCCTGGTGCAGCGCGACCGGTTGAAGGCGTTCGAGGAGAAGCTGTTCCAGGCAGCGGCGAACTTCCCGGACGCCTACGTGTTCGACTACAACGGCCCCTGGGCGCCGTTCAGCTTCGTCGAAATCGACCTGCAACTGGAATCCGCACAGGCGTGAGGCGGCACGATGGGAATCCTCATGGCTCCCTTCCACGGACTGATGGCCATCTTCCAGGAGGTCGCGGACCGCGCGGAAGCCGAGATGTACGACGACGAAGCCGTCCGTGCCGAACTGGTCAGCCTGTACCAGTCGCTGGAGGCGGGCTCGATCACGTCGGACGAGTTCGACGCGCGCGAAGTGAAGCTGGTCGAGAGGCTCGAGGAGATCGAACGGCACAAGAGGGAGCAGGCGCAGGCCTGAGAGGAGACGACCGTTGAGGGATGATCTGCAAGTCTCGCCGGGACGGGCGGGACAGGGGCACCTGTCGAGGCAGCGCCGGGTCAGCCTGTGCGAAACGCTCGACCGCGTCCTCAACAAGGGGGCCGTGGTCGCGGGCGACATCGTGATCTCGGTCGCCGACGTGGACCTGCTCTACCTGGGGGTCAACCTGGTCGTCACGTCGGTCGAGTCCATGCGCGGGTGGGACACGGGCAAGGCACGGGCCGGGGCGGGCAGCGCGACGGACGTGCAGGAAGCGGCGGCAGCCGGAGGCGGGAAGCCATGAAGTACGGCGAGGTACGCGGAACGGCAGAGGACCTGGCGGAGTTCGACGAGGAGCCGGTCGACGCCCCGTGCGTGCCCCGGCAGCCCAGGCGGGTCAGCCTGGAGCCCGACAAGGTCGAGCAGGGGCTGGTGCAACTGGTGCTGACGGTGGTCGAACTGCTGCGCCAGTTGATGCAGAAGCAGGCCCTGCGTCGCATCGAGGCCGGCAGCCTGGCGCCGGAACAGGTGGAGCGGCTGGGCGACACGCTGATGCGCCTGGAGGCCCAGATGGAAGTGCTCAAGACGCACTTCGGCATCAAGGATCTCAACATGGACCTGGGGCCGCTGGGCAACCTGGTGGACTGAAACGGAGGATGACCATGGTGCAGCGACAGAGGATGACGCATTCCACGGACACCAGCAACCTGGCGGACATCCTGGAACGGATCCTGGACAAGGGCATCGTGATCGTCGGCGACATCAAGGTCAAGCTGGTCGACATCGAGCTGCTGACGATCCAGATCCGCCTGATGGTGGCATCGGTCGACAAGGCCCGCGAGATGGGCATGGACTGGTGGATCCGCAATCCCGAGTACTGCTCGGCCGCCGCGCCGGTGAAGGAGCTGGGCATGGAGGACGTCACCCGCAGGCTGGACATGCTGGAACGCCGCCTCGCGCCCGAGCCGGCCGTGTCACCCCCGTGATTCGCCTCCCTTCAGCGCCCGGGGAAGGGTGAACAGGAAGCGGCTTCCCCGCCCCTGCCCTTCGGACTCCAGCCACACCCGCCCCTGGTGGATTTCCACGATGCGCCGGACCAGGGCCAGCCCCAGGCCGGTGCCCTCGCTCGCCGCGTCCAGCTTCTCGAACGGCTCGAACACCCGGCCGTGGAACCTCGGGTCGATGCCGATCCCATTGTCCCGAACGAAGAACACGGTCTGGTCCCCCTGTGCCACGACGCCCAAGTCGATTCGCGGTGAAGGCTGATCGCCCATGTACTTGACCGCGTTCTCCACCAGGTTCTGCCAGACCTGCTCCAGCTGCGAGCGATCCCCGAACAGGGTGACGGGCGAGGCGTCGATCCGGACCTCGACGCCGGCGATCGCGATCGCGCCGGCCACGGTCTTCACGCTTTCCCGGATCAGGTCGGCCAGGTCCACTTCCTCGGGAGCGTTGACGACCCGGCCGACCTCGGAGATCGCCAGGAGGTCTTCCAGGCGTCGGGCCATCTTCACGGTGGCACCCCGGATGAAGCCCAGATCCTTCCCGAGCCGTTCGAGGCTGCCCTCCTCCAGATCGCGCTCGACGAAGCCCAGGAAGGTCCCGACCGTGACCAGGGGCGCCTTCAGATCGTGGGAGATCATGCGGGTGAAGCGTTCCATCTCGGCGGTCTTCTGCCGGAGTTCCTCCTCGCGCCCTCTACCGCGAGATGGGCCGGGAGATCCTGCAGACACTGAACGGTCCCGGAGAACTGCCGGATGCGCTGCGGCGAGTCCTCGCCACCCTGAAGACGAGGACCGGCCTGGACGCCGTGGCCATTCGCCTGCAGGACGGGGAGGATTTCCCGTACTTCGCGCAGGACGGCTTTTCGGCGGATTTCCTGCGGACGGAAAACACGCTGCTGGGGCGTGCCGCGGATGGGGGGTTGTGCCGGGACGAACACGGCAACGCGCGCCTGGAATGCACCTGCGGCCTGGTCATTTCCGGCACGGGCAACCGGACCTCTCCGCCGTTCACCCCGGGGGGAAGCTTCTGGATCAACGATTCCTTCCCGCTGCTGGATCTGCCGCCCGGCGAGGATCCGCGGCACAACCCCCGCAACCGGTGCATCCATGGCGGGTACGCGTCGGTGGCCCTGGTGCCCATCCGGAACCCGGACCGGATCGTCGGGCTGCTCCAGTTCAACGACCGGCGCAAGGGATGCTTCTCCCTGGGCACGGTCGAGCTGCTCGAAGGGATCGCGGCGCACATCGGTGCGGCGCTGACGCAGCGGCAGGCCGACGATGGGCTCCGGCGCAGCGAACGGAAATATCGCACGCTGTTCGAGAGCCTGGCGGAAGGCGTCGCCCTGCACGAAATCGTCAAGGACGAGGCCGGCAAGGCCGTGGACTACCGCATCCTGGACGTGAACCCGGCGTACCAGCGGCACACCGGGATCGATGCGGCAAGCGCGCCGGGACGTTTGGGTTCGGAAATCTACGGCACCTTGCCGCCCCCCTTCCTGGTGGAATACGACCGGGTCGCGAACGGGGGCGAGGACCTGGCGTTCGAGACCTGGTTCGCGCCCCTGGCACGGCACTTCAGGATATCCGTGGTGTCGCACCGGCAGGGGCAGTTCGCGACGCTGTTCGACGACATCACGCGACGAAGGCCTCCCCCCGCCTTTCGTCCGTGACGTCCCGGACGGTCGCCTGCAGGAACCGCTTTCCGTCCAGTTCCATGCGGGCCAGCAGCACGGTCGCCAGGAACGCCTCGCCGGTGATCCGCCGATGCGCCCATTCGAAGCTGTGGAACCCCTCCCGAAGCGCCGTGGCGATCATCTCCCCGGCCTTCTCGGTCGACAGGCGGCCGTCCGGCTGGACCTCGGGCGACAGTTCCCAGGGCGGGAAGGAAACGAAGGCGTCGGCGCTGCCGGCGCCGAACAGGGCGAGTGTCGCCGGGTTCGCCGAGGTGAACCGGGGAACGGACGCCACTCCCGATGGCCCAGGTCCCGGGTTCCGGAACCGCCGCGCCTCGGCCTCCGCCCGCCCCTGGAACGACGGCGAGGCGCTCCCGGCCGGACCTGCCGACGAGGGTACGGTTCTTGCTTTTTGGACCTGAGCCAGACAAGCAGGAGCCTCCTCCATGCGATTCACCTCCACGGAAACGGGAATCCAGGTGCCGTCGGATACCTTTCGATGCACCCAGCGTCGCAAGGTGCTCACCCTCAACCGGTGCCTGAACGACTTCCTCGAATCGAACGCCTTCGGACTGCGCCGCGCATCCTGCTTCCGATGCCCGACGGGGCGCCGGAACCGGGAGATCTTCGCGGGCGCGGAACAGGACGAAAGTTGAAACCCGCTGGCTCGCGCGATCCCTCCCTTCGCGCACTCTGGAGTCCGCTCCCGGGAACGGGGGCGGCTTCGGGGAACCGGTTCCCCTTCCTTCCTCCCGGCCTCCCCTTCCCGCGGCAGCCCGCGATTTTTATCGTGTGGAATCAGGACCCTGCGCGGGTCCGAAACTATTCCTCACGGGATGGCCGGTTGGCACCAACGTTGCTCCGGGAACCCCTGGGCGCAATGGTGCGGCCCGGACACTCGGACATCACTTCATTCGGAGGCACACGGTCATGGCAAAGGTACAGAAGGCAACGGATTCCTCGAGCCTGGCGGAAGTCGTGGATCGCATCCTGGACAAGGGAATCGTGATCGACGCGTGGGTGAAGGTGTCGCTGGTCGGCATCGAACTGCTGTCGATCGAAGCGCGCGTGGTCATCGCGTCGGTCGAGACGTACCTGAAGTACGCCGAAGCGATCGGCCTGACCGCGACCGCCGCCGCCCCGGCCGCGTAGCGCGCGACGGGAAGTGGGTCCCCTCCCCCCGGGTGTTTCGCGCACCCGGGGGGGGCGACCAGGCTGGCTGACAACCCGCCCCCGCGGCCCTGAAGCCGATGGGCGGATCACGAGGAGTGCTCGACATGGGACACGGATTGACCTCGTTCACCGCCGACTCGATGCGTGGAGTCACCACCCGGAGCACGTCCGACTTCCAGGCCCGGAGGGAACTGGTCGAAAGCAACAGGGATGACGTCGGCGCGATGCTGAAGCGGTTCGCCGTCGAGCGACGCACCGCGGAGAGACTGCGCGTGCGGCAGTCCCGGCGGACCACGGATGCCCGCCTCCGGTTCGTCAACCGCCTCCGGTCCGTCGTGAAGTCGATGATGGCCGGGTTCCACAGGGTTCGCATGGAAATGGCCTCCGAGATCCAGGCCGCGGGCACCGTGTTCAGAAACCGCACCGGAGGATCGCGATGACAACCAGGTGCAAGGGCAAGGACGAGGGTCGCACGGAGCCCGGCCTGGGGGGGATGCTCAAGAGCCTGGGCGGGTTCCTGGATCTCCTGTCGAAGTTCCAGGAGGAAGGCGGTGGCGAGTTCCATCGCACGGGCGAAACCGGCGACGACAAGAAGGGCGTCAAGGCCGTCTATGGCTTTTCCGTCAGGCTGGGCGGCGCGGGGCTGGGAGGGCCACGTGTCGAGCCCTTTGGCAACGTCCGAGAGCGAGCCAGCGGCCCGGTGGTCGAGGAGGTCCGCGAGCCCATGGTGGACGTCTTCGACGAAGGCGACCACGTGACGCTCGTGGCCGAACTGCCGGGTGTGGAAGCCGATGACGTGAAGTTCACGATCCGGGACGACGTGCTGGAACTGGTCGCGACCCACGGCGATCGGAAGTATCGGAAGGAGGTGATCCTCCCCTACCCGGTCGACCCGGAGAAGGCCGCCCCTTCCTACCGGAACGGGGTCTTCGAGCTCACGCTGCCGAAGGCGGGTGCGTGACGTGAGGCCGACGGCGCCGGGCGCGCCGGGGAGGAATCGTGGACACCCAGACGCAGAACGACCACCTGTACTACCTGTTCGGCGTGATCCCCGCCGGCCAGCCGGTGCCGGATTTCCAGCGCCCCTCCTTCCAGGCGCTCGCGCAGCAGGACCTGGTGGCGCTGGTGGAGTCCGTGCCGGCCTCGGAGTTCTCGAGCGAGGCGCTGGAGCAGGCGATGACCTCCCTCGACTGGGTGGCCTGCCTGGCGCGCAAGCACCAGGCCGTGCTGGAACTGGCGATGCGGTGCGGCCCGGTCGTGCCGGCCCGCCTGTGCACGCTGTACTCCAGCGCCGACAGCGTCCGGACGTCGCTGGCGACCAACCGCGACCACCTCGCGGGGCTCCTCGGGCAGTTGCAGGGCTGCCAGGAATGGGGCGTCAAGATGCGGTGCGACGAAGGACAACTGCGGCGGTTCATTTCGGCATCCCGGGACGACGGGCCCCCATTGGACGGGCTGTCGGGCAGCGCGGCGTGGATCCGGGCGAAGCAGGCGGAGGCCCGTCTTCAGGGAGCCGTCGAACAGCGACTGGACCGGATCGTCGAGGACGTGGAAGACGTGCTCGAGCCGCTCGTCGTCTTCATCCGGGAACTGGCGCTGCCGCCCGAGGGTCTCCGCGACGACGGCTCGCCGATCGTGCTGAACCTCGCCGTGCTGCTGCGCACGACCGGACGGCACGCGTTCGACGGCGCGGTGGGGATGCTGGGCGCACGGCACGAAAGCGCCGGCGTGATCTTCGACGTGACGGGGCCGTGGCCGCCGTACAGCTTCTGCGGGGAGGCCGAGTCCGTCGACGACGACGAGGGCCGGGGTCCTCGCCGGGACGACGAGACGCGCGGGGCCGTCGCACAAGGGGACTGAGATGAAGTCGCACCCTTTGAACCTGTACGCCGTGGTGCCTGCGGACGAAGTCCCGGCGCTGGTCCCGACCTGCGGTCGGGGAGTCGGCCTCGTGAGGTGGGGGCCGTTCGCCGCCATCGTGGGCACCGGCCCGCGGCAACCGAAGACCACCGCCGCTGCCCTCCGGCACGACCGGGTGGTCCGGGGCGCCCTGGAGGCCTGTTCCACGGTGCTGCCGTTCCGCCTGGGGACGTGCCTGGACGATGCGACCGAGGTTTCCAGCGTGCTGGAACTGAACGCGCTGGGGCTCACCGAGCAGTTGCACCGGCTCCGGGGACGGGTCGAGATGGGCCTGAAGGCCCGCCTTGCGCCCTCCCCGTCACCCGGTGGTTCCGTCGGGATCGGGGCACGCTTCTTCGACGCCCTGGGGAGCCTCCGGGAATTCGCCCCGCTGCACACCGACCGTCGCGAGCGCTTCACGCATCGGGGCGACCGGAGCCAGTTCGACGGCCGGTACCTGATCAACCGCCCGGACGTCGAACGCTTCTGGTCGGCCGTGGCGGCACTGCGGATGACGTTCCCGGCCGTCCCCATGATCGGCAGCGGCCCGTGGGCGCCCTACAGCTTCGGCGAGGTGGTCCTGGTGCAGGACGCGCCGCGTCCCGACGGGCCGACGTGGGAGGTGGGCGATGCGCCCAATTAGCACCCTGAAGGACCTCATGCTCGCGACGATGGAACTGCTGACGGTGGTTTCGAGCCACGCGCAGTACCTGTCGGACCGCCCGGACATCCCCGGGGACTGCAAGAAGAACGTCGACATCATCATCTTCGAGGCGAAGCTGATCGCCGGCCACCTGGCGATGGTTCCTCCCGGGCTGGGGACGACCGTCATCCGGCATCCCGTGGACGATCCAGGGCCGGCCGGGGGGGGTTGAGATGGCTGCCATGGCCCAGGCTGCAAGGCGCGCGACGATCGTGTTCGCCGATGACGAACCGAAGCTGTGCTCCATCGTCAGCAGGATCCTCGAAGAGGAGGGCTACCACGTGGTCACGGCCGCGAACGGCTGCGATGCGCTGGAGGTCGTCACGCGCATCCACCCGGAGGTCGTGGTGCTGGACATCAACATGCCGGGCATGGACGGCATCGCGCTGCTGCGCGCGTTGCGTCGTCAGGGCCTGGACTGCCCGGTGATCATGCTGACCGCGCAGGGCACGATCGAAACGGCCCGCGAGGCGATGGCGCTGGGGGCGTACGACTACATGACCAAGCCGTTCGACCTCCGGTTGTTCAAGGAAACGCTCCAGAGCGCCCTGGCGGGGGGGGACGGATGAACGACACCGCGCTGGCGATCCTGGTGGTCGACGACGAACCGGCGCACGCCGAGGCCATCCGGCGGATCCTGCAGTCGAGCCGGCCCGACGCGGCCATCGGGGTCTGCGCATCGCTGGAGGAATACCGCGAGGCCGTGGCCCGGGGGGCGCCGAACATCGCCCTGGTGGACCTGAACCTGCCCGACGGGCGGGCGGTCGACATCCTGACCGCGCCCGCGGACGACGGTCCCTTCCCGATCGTCGTGATGACCAGTTCCGGCAACGAGCAGGTGGCCGTCGAGACCATGAAGGCCGGCGCCCTGGACTACCTGGTCAAGTCGCCCGCGGCCTTCGCCGAGATGCCCCACACGATCCAGCGGGTCCTGCGGGAATGGGAGTTGCGCAAGCAGGGTCGAATGGCCCAGGCGGCCCTGCGGGAGAGCGAGGAAAAGTACCGCAGCCTCCTGCAGTATTCCGGCGACCCCATCTTCTGCTTCAACCCCGACGAATCCTACCGGTACGTCAACGACGCCTTCGCGCGCCCCCTGGGGAAGGCCCCCGAGGACATCATCGGGAAGATGCCCCACGCCATCCTGCCCCCCCAGGAGGCCGAGAAGGGACTGGCGCTGATCCGCCAGGTGTTCGAGACCGGCGTCAGCGGCGAGAGCGAGACCCGGGTGCTCACGGCCTCCGGCGACGTCCGGCACAGCCTGACCATGGCGAGCCCGATCGAGGACGGCCGGGGGCGCGTGCTGTACGTGACCTGCCTCTCGAAGGACATCACCGAGCGCGTCGAGCGCGAACGCCAGATGGAGGTCGTCGCGACGCTCAGCGCGTCCCTCCGCGCGGCCTCGAGCCGCCTGGAGATGCTGCCCCTGCTGCTGGACCAGACCCGGGAACTGCTGGAAGCCGAGGGGGCGATCCTGGGGATCCTGGACCCGGAAACCGGCGAGACGCTGCTGGAACGCGGGAGCGGGATCCTGGAGACGTCCACGGGACTCCGGTTCCCTCCGAAGAAGGGACTCTGCGCCCGGGTGATCGCCACGGGCCTCCCCTGCCTGGGCAACGGCCTGGCGGACGAGGCGGAGCGCGCCCTCCCCCGGATCCCCGGAGAATGCACCTCGTTCCTCGCCGTGCCGCTGGTGTCCCAGGACCAGATCCTCGGGGTGCTGTGCGTGGCGCGACGGCGGCACATCAGCGGCCGCGACACCCGCCAGATGGCGGCCATCGCGGACATCGCCGCCAACGCGCTCCGGCGCGCCACGCTGCACGAGCAGACCGAGATGCGCCTGCAGCACCTGATGGCGCTGCGCACCGTGGACCAGAGCATCACGGGGAGCCTGGACGTGCGACTGGTGCTGCGGGTCATCGTCCAGCAGGCCATCGTCCACCTGAGGGCCGACGCGGCCGCGGTGCTCCTGCTGCAGCCCCACACCCTGACGCTGGATTTCGCCGCCGGGCAGGGCTTCCGCTCCCGGGATTTCGAGCTCACGAAGCTGCGAATGGGGGAAGGCCGGGCGGGTCGGGCGGCCCTGGACCGGCGCCTCATGGGGTCGGCGGACCTGCGCGTCCAGGACCCGGCGGTCCCGCGTCACCGGCAACCGTTCCCGACCGAGGGGTTCCTGGCACAACACGTGGCGCCGCTGGTGGCCAAGGGGCAACTGCTGGGCGTCCTGGAAGTGTTCCATCGCCAGCCGTTCCAGCCGGACGCCGACTGGAGGGATTTCTTCGAGGCGCTGGCAGCCCAGACCGCGATCGCCATCGACGGCGCGACGGCGTTCGACCATCTCCAGCGTTCGAACCTCGCCCTGAAGCTGGCCTATGACGCCACCATCGAAGGGTGGGCCCGTGCGCTGGACCTCAGGGACAAGGAAACGGAGGGCCACAGTCGTCGCGTCACGGACCTGACCGTCCGGCTGGCCGCCGTGCTGGGCATCCACGAAGAGAACCTGGTTCATGTGCGGCGCGGTGCGCTGCTGCACGACATCGGCAAGATGGGCATCCCGGACGCCATCCTGCTGAAGCCGGGCCCCTTGACCGAGGACGAGTGGGTCGTCATGCGCAGGCACCCGCAACTGGCCTTCGACCTGCTGTCGCCGGTGGAGCACCTGCGCCCGGCGCTGGACATCCCGTTGTGCCATCACGAGAAATGGGACGGCACGGGGTATCCCCGGCAACTGGCCGGCGAGTCGATTCCGCTGGCGGCGCGCATCTTCGGCGCCGTGGACGTCTGGGACGCGCTGACCAACGACCGGCCCTATCGCAAGGCCTGGTCGCGCGACAAGTCGCTGGAGCACATCCGCGCCCAGGCGGGGACGCACTTCGACCCCCGGGTGGTCGAGGCGTTCCTGGACGCCGTCGTGCTCGACAAGGGGGGGCCGGAAAGCGCCGTGTCGCCCGCATCCGTCCGACCATGATTCGGGCGCGATGGCGCCTTCCCCGAGGCCGGGCGCCCTGTTCAACTCTTTCGGACGAGCGTACGATGGAAGTCGGCCGAGGGAGTCCAATGAACCCGTCGAAGCCCAGGCGCGCGAGGCGCGATTCGGCGAACTCACCCCCCGTGCCGGCGGGGATCCCGCCCCCGCCCCCGCCCCCGGCCTTCCCCGTCGTCGGCATCGGGGCGTCGGCCGGCGGCCTGGCCGCGATCGAGTCCTTCTTCCGATCCATGCCCCCGGCAACCGGCTGCCAGATGGCCTTCGTGGTCGTGCAGCATCTGGACCCGATTCACAAGAGCATCCTGGTCGAGCTGATCCAGAAGACCACATCCCTGCATGTCGACGTCGCAGAGGACGGCATGGAGGTCCGGCCCGACCACGTCTACGTGATCCCGCCCAACCGCGACCTCGCCCTGGCTGGCGGCCGGCTGCAACTGCTGGAGCCCGGGTCCCCCCGGGGGCTCCGCCTCCCCATCGACTTCTTCTTCCGTTCCCTGGCGCTCGAGCTGCACGACCGCGCCATCTGCATCGTGCTGTCGGGCACGGGGTCCGACGGCACCCTGGGCCTGAACGCCGTCAAGGGCGAGGGCGGGCTGGTGATGGTCCAGAGCCCCGGATCGGCGGCCTACGACGGCATGCCCCGCAGCGCGCTCGCGACCGGCATGGCCGACTTCGAGCTGTCCCCCGACCGGATGCCCGGGGCGCTGCTGGCCTACGTCCACCGGGCCTTCGACGGCCAGGGCGTGACGGCGCCCGTCCCGGCCGACGCGAACGCGGGCGGCATCCCCCAGGTGCTTGCCCTCCTGCGGGCCCGGACCGGCCACGACTTCTCGCTGTACAAGCCGAACACGATCCGGCGCCGCATCGAACGACGCATCGCCCTGGCGCAGGTCGACCGCCTGGAAGACTACCTCGTGTACCTGCGAAACTTTCCGCGCGAAGCCGAGATGCTGTTCCGGGAGCTGCTGATCGGAGTCACCGCGTTCTTCCGGGACCCGGAGGCCTTCGAGTCCCTTCGCCGGCAGGCGCTGCTGCCGATCCTGGAGCGGGCCTCGGGCGGCGCCGTGCGCATCTGGCTGCCCGGCTGCTCGACCGGCGAGGAACCCTACTCGATCGCGATGCTGGTCCGGGAGATCCAGGAGGACCGGAAGCTTTCCGCGGCCGTGCAACTGTTCGCCACGGACCTCGATGACCGGGCCATCACGACCGGGCGGGCCGCGCTGTACCCGGAGAGCATCGCCGCGGACGTTGCGCCGGAGCGCCTCGCGCGCTTCTTCACGCGCGATTCGGGGGCCTACCGCGTCCGGAAGGACGTTCGCGACCTGATCGTCTTCGCCCGGCACGATCTGCTGAAGAATCCCCCGTTCTCCCGCCTGGATCTCGTCTGCTGTCGCAACCTGCTGATCTACCTGGGGAGCGACGCGCAGCAGAAGGCCCTCGCGCTGTTCCACTACGCGCTGAACCCGGGCGGGTTCCTGATGCTGGGCCCCTCCGAGACGGTCGGGGACCTGCACGCGCGGTTCGGGCCTGTCGACAAGAAATGGAAGATCTACCAGCAGCGGGGCGCGGCGTCGGTCCGGACCGCCTTCGACAGTTTCACGCCGACGATGAGTATCGAGAGTGCGCCGAGGCCCGAACCTCCCTTGAACGCGGAGACGACGATGCAGCCCTTGAACGGACGCCACCTGGCCGAGCGGGCCCTCCTGGAGTCGTACGCGCCTGCGGGAGTGCTGGTCAACGCGGATCTGGACGTGCTGTACTTCCACGGCCGCCTGGGCCCGTACCTGGAACCGGCCTCGGGGGACGCCAGCCTGAACCTGCTGAAGCTGGTCCGCGAGGAACTGCGGATCGAGTTGGCGGGTGCGGCACGCGCCGCGCTGGCCCAGCGGACGCCGGTCCGCCTGGACGGGGTCCGCTTCCTGTCCGAGGGAGTCCCCCGGGACGTGAACCTCCACGTACTGTCGATCCCGGGGTCCGAACCCTCGAAGGATCTGCTGATGATCGCTTTCGAGGAGCCCCCGCGCGCGACTCCTTCCCCCGGTGCCGCCGAGGGGACCGGGGCCGACGGGAACGATGGGCACCTGCGGGAACTGGAGCAGCAGCTTCGCTCGAAGAACGCCCACCTCAAGAACGCGAACCAGGAGCTCGAGACCCTCAACGAGGAAATGAAGTCCGCCAGCGAGGAGATGCAATCGTCGAACGAGGAACTGCAGTCCACCAACGAGGAGCTCGAGACCTCCCGGGAGGAGCTCCAGTCGCTCAACGAGGAACTGGTCACCGTCAACCAGGAACTGCAGGGGAAGATGGAAGAGCTGTCGCAGTCCAACAACGACATGCTCAACCTGCTGGCGGGCACGAACATCGGCACGCTGTTCGTGGACCACCAGCTTCGGATCCAGCGCTTCACGCCCGCGATGACGCAGATCATCCACCTGATCCAGTCCGACGTGGGCCGACCGGTCAGCGACATCGTGTCGCGCATGAAGGCCTACGACCGCCTGGTGGAAGACACCCGCGCCGTGCTGGATACCCTGATCCCCCGGGAGGCCGAGGTGCAGACCCTGGAGGGACAGCATTTCCAGATGCGCATCCAGCCCTATCGCACGCAGGACAACGTCATCGAGGGGGCCGTGCTGACGTTCGTGGACCTCGCCAGGATGCGGGGCCTCACCGACGCGAGGGAACCGGGATGAGCGGGAACGACCCGGATCCGAAGGTCCTTGCGGAACTGCGGCGACTGGCCGAGGAACGCGTGCGGGACCCGGCGGGTCGGCCCCCCGCGAACGCCGCCCCGGACGCGCTGTCGCCGGACGAGGCCCGCCGCCTGCTGCACGAGTTGCAGGTCCACCAGGTCGAACTGGAAATGCAGAACGAGGAACTGCGCGAGGCGCAGATCCGCCTGGAGGTTTCGCGCAACCGGTATTTCGACCTGTACGACCTGGCGCCGACCGGGTATTTCACGGCCGACGGGGACGGGATCCTGCTGGAAACGAACCTCACCTTCGCGTCCATGCTGGGCCTGGATCGCAGCCGGGTCGCAAGGCAGCCGCTGACCCGTTTCATCGCGCCCGAGGACCAGGACACCGTGTATCTGCATCGTCGACGGCTTCTGGAATCCGGCGAGCGCCAGTCCTTCGAAGCTCGCTTGAGGCGGGAACAGGGCGCCCCCGTCTGGACCGCCATCGAGATGGTGCTGGCGCGCGGGGAGACGGTCGCGGACGGCGGGGCCCGGTTCCTGGCTTCGGTCAGCGACATCACCAAGCGCAAGGCCGCGGAGGCCCAGGCGAAGACGTTCGACATCCTGGAGGCGGTGCTGGAGCATACCCGCGCCGCGACGGCCTTCCTGGACCGCGACTTCAACTACCTATGGGTGAACTCCGCGCTGGCAGCGGAATGCCGGCGCGACCGCTCGTACTTCCCGGGCCGCAACCACTACGACCTGTATCCCGAGGCCGCGAAATGGGCCCTCTTCCTGCAGGCGCGGGACACGGCGAAGCCGGTCTACGTGGCGGCCACGCCGTTTTGTTTCGCGAACCAGCCCGACCGCCAGGTTTCCTACTGGGACTGGAGCCTGGTGCCGATCTGCGCCCCGGATGGCCGGGTGGAACGACTGGTCCTCACCCTGACGGACGTCACCCAGCGGGTCCATTCGGAAGCGACGCTCGCCCTCCAGGAAGAGGCACTGCGACAGCGGAACGAGGAACTGACGCGCTTCGCGTACCTGGTGTCGCACGACATGAAGAGCCCGCTGGTGACGGTGATGACGTTCCTGGGATACCTGAAGCAGAACCTGCTGGATCAGGATGCTGCCGCGATCGCCGAGGATGTCGATTTCATCCAGAAGGCCGCGGACAGGATGGTCCGGCTGCTGGACGATCTGCTGGCGCTGTCACGGGTCGAGGCCCCGCGTGACCAGACCGCCGAAGAGTCTTTCAAGGCCATCGTCGACGAGGCCCTGGAGATCGTTGCGGGACGGGTCGCCGCGCGCGGCGTCGAGGTCGGGATCGCGGACGTGCCGGTCGTGCTGGTCGGCGACCGCGAGCGGCTGGTGGGGGTCTTCCAGAACCTCATCGACAACGCCGTCAAGTTCCTGGGCGACCAGGTCGCGCCGCGGGTGACGGTGGGCGTCGACGCGGTCGGGGACGATTTCGTGTTCTTCGTCCGCGACAACGGCATCGGGATCGACCTGGAACAGGCAGGCACGCTCTTCGGCCTTTTCCAGAAACTGGACCCCGCCTCGGAAGGCTCCGGGCTGGGGCTGGCACTGATCAAGCGCATCGTGGAAGGGCACGGGGGCCGCATCTGGGTCGAATCGGCGGGGCCGGGCCAGGGCGCCACGTTCCGCTTCACGCTGGCGGGAACCCGGATGGGATCCGGGGCGCCCGCAGCGAACCCCGGCGGGTGACGCCGGGCGGGTAGGCATCATGGGTGGATCGCCGCCGGAAGACAGGTTGTCGATGCAGCGGTTGGAGGGCAGCAGCACGGGATCCGTCCCCCCCCGAACGGCGGCGCTCGTCGCCGGCCTGATCGCCATCGCCGGGGGCGTCACGGTGCTGGTCGCCTGGCTGTTCGACATCCCGGTGCTGATGAGCGTTCAGCCTTCGTTCGTGGCGATGAAGGCCAACACGGCTGCGGCATTCACCCTCGCGGGGTTGTCGCTGGCCCTGCGGGCCCGCTTCTCTCGTTTCGCGCCGGCGAGGTGGGTGGCCGGTGCGTGCGCCGCCGCCACGGCGGTGCTCGGGCTGCTCACCCTCTGTCAGTACCTCTTCGGCCTGGACCTCGGCATTGATCAGGTGCTCTTGCAGGAACCGGCCGGGGTCGTGGGGACCCTGGCGCCCGGTCGCATGGCCAGCGTGACTGCCTTCAACTTCCTGCTGGTTGGCTGCGCGCTCCTTCTGGAACGCGACCACCGCGCCATGCTGCCCATCCAGGCGGCGGCCCTGCTGGCGGGCGTGCTGAGCCTGCTGCCCTTGGTCGGCTACCTCTACGGCGCAAGCATGCTCCTCACCTTCGGCCACCACCTCCAGGTTTCGATCATCACGGGAGGCCTGTTCGTCCTGATGAGCCTGGGGGTCCTGCTGCTGCACCCGGCCGAAGGACTCCTGCGACATTTCATCCGGGACAGCGTGGGCGGATGGCTGGGTCGGCGCCTCGGGCCTTTCGTCATCGGGATTCCACTGGCAGTAGGCTGGATCTGGTTGCGAGGCGAATCCCTCGGCTATTTCGACGCCCCGCTCGGAACTGCATTCGCCATGGTTGCCATGATGATCCTCTTCGCCTGCCTCATCTGCTGGTCGGCCTCCAGGCTGAACCTGGCCACGGCTCGACAGCGCGAGGAGGCACTGCGCGTGGGCGAACGACAGTACGAGGCGCTCGCGAACAATACGGACACCGGGTTCGTGGTCCTCGACGGCAACGGAATCGTCGTCAGTGCGAACGAGCCCTACCGGCGACTGGCCGGGGCTGTGCGCATCGAGGACGTCATCGGCCATTCGGTCACCGAATGGACGGCACCGGACGAGAGGGAAAGCAACGCCCGGGCCGTCGCTCTTTGCGCCGCGCGAGGCTCCATCCAGGACTTCGAGACCGTATACCAGCATGCCGATGGCACGCGGACCCACATCAGCGTCAATGCGACCGTCGGGACGGCGCCCGATGGAAGGATTCACATCACGTCCTTCTGCCGCAACATCACCGTGCGCTGGCTGGCAGAGGAGGCCAGAGGACGTGCCGAGCAACTGCTGCTCGAGAACAGTTCCAGGTTCCGGGCCTTCGTGGAGCAGGCTCCCGTGGCCATCGGTGTGTTCGATCCTGCCGGACTCGGCCTGTATGCAAACGACACCTTCTTGAGGAGACTGGGCTTGCAGGGCCTCGAGGACGTGGTGGGACGACCGGCCGTCGAGTTCTTTGCGCCCCGATTCCGGGAAGAGAGCCGGGAACGGACTCGACGCCGCTCCCTGGGACTCCCTGTACCCGCCTCCTTTGAATCGGTCGCCGTTCGCCCGGACGGCTCGGAATTCCCCGTGCAACTGTCAGTTTCGGCGATCCAGCTTGCGAATGAAGTGGTGAACATCGCCTTCCTGACCGACCTCTCGGAGACCAGGCTTGCGGAAGAGGCTCTTCGCGAGTCGAACCAGTTGGTTGAATCGATCGTGGACAACGTCCCGCTGATGATCTTCGTGAAGGAGGCCAAGGACCTGAGGTTCGTCACGTTCAACAAGGCCGGAGAGGCGCTTCTGGGCCTCGACCGCAAGGACCTCCTTGGAAAGAGCGACAGGGAGCTCTTCCCACCGGAGCAGGCGGCCTTCTTCATGGCCAAGGACCGGGAGGTGCTTGACACGGGTGTTTCCCTGGACATCCCCGAGGAACCGCTCCTGACGGCAAGGAACGGCGAGCGGCTGGTCCATACCCGGAAGGTCTGCATCAAGGGGACCGATGGAAGGACGAAGTACCTGCTGGGCATCTCGGAAGACATCACCGAGCGCCGGCTGGAAGAGGACAGGCTGAAGCGGATGTCGACGCATCTCGAGGAGAAGAACGCCGAACTGGAGCGTTTCACCTACACGATATCGCACGATCTCAAGAGCCCCCTGGTGACCGTGCGGACGTTCCTGGGATACCTGCAGCGGGACTTGCAGTCCCGCGATGCGGACGCTGTGGCCGAGGACATCGACTTCGTCCTGGGGGCGACGGAAAAGATGGCCCGCATCCTGGACGAACTGCTGCAACTGTCGCGTGTCGGCTACCGGACGAACCCGCCCACGGAGGTATCGCTGCAGGAGGTCGTCACCGAGGCGCTCGGGCTGCTGGCGGGCCCGATCGCGACGCGAGGCGTGGCGGTCGAGGTCGCGCAGGAGCCGATCGTCCTCACAGGCGACCGGACGCGGCTGGTGGAGGTGTTCCTGAACCTCCTGGACAACGCGGTCAAGAACATGGGGGAGCAGGCGACGCCCCGTATCGTCGTCGGCGTCGAATCGAGCGGGGACTCGCTCACGTTCTTCGTGCGCGACAACGGTATCGGGATCGACCCCCGGTACAAGGACCAGATCTTCAACCTGTTCGAAAAGCTCGACCCCGATTCCGCCGGCACGGGCGTCGGGCTTGCGCTGGTGAAGCGGATCGTCGAGGTGCACGGCGGAAGGATCTGGATGGAATCGGCGGGTCCCGGCCAGGGGTCGACGTTCCGTTTCACCCTGTCCAGGGCCCGGCGAGGGGCGGTCATGGAGGCGGCAGGATGAGCACCGTGCAGCCGTTCCTGATCCTGCACGTCGAGGACGACCCGGCGCACGCCGTGATCGTCCGTCGCAACCTGGCCGGAACCCAGGGGGGAACACGGTTGAACCTCGTGAAGGATGGCCGCGCCGCGCTGGACTACCTGTTCCGGCAGGGGGTGTTCTGCGACCCGGAGTCCAGTCCCCGTCCCGATCTGATCGTGATGGATCTGAGGCTGCCGAAGGTGGACGGCCTGGAGGTGTTGCGACAGGTGAAGCAGGATGC
Source organism: uncultured Myxococcales bacterium (assembly GCA_903857665.1). Classification (GTDB taxonomy): domain Bacteria; phylum Myxococcota_A; class UBA9042; order DTJE01; family DTJE01; genus CAIZWN01. The sequence continues at coordinate 3,282 of CAIOFV010000091.1, read as the reverse complement.
CGGCCTCCGGCCCATCCCGGTCGTCGTGCTGACCACGTCCGGCGCCGAACGGGACATCCGCGACGCGTATGCCATGGGCGTGACCAGCTACCTGGTGAAGCCGACGAGCCTCCAGGAATTCACGCAGATGATGGATGCCTTCCGCCGCTACTGGCTGGAACTGAATCACCTGCCGTCCCGGCCGTCCCCCCTGTAGACCCCGTCGCCGATCGCGACGATGACCGCCCGTCTCGCGCGAGTCCGGGAGTGGATTCCCGGAATCGCTTCCCGCGCACCCCTTTTCGGCGTCCCCCCGCGTGGGACAAGCCTTGATTGGGACTCGACTCCGTAACGCGCAGGCGCCACGGCTTGTTTCCTGCACCACGTGCCCTGGGGTGCCCCGAGCCCGGTCCGGGTCAGGGCCGCAGCCAACCGGGGGGACCAGGAGCGCAATCGATTGCCCCGGCAGAGAAGGGGGTCCCTCGTGAACTCGCCCACCGCTCCGAACGCCCGTACCAGTACCTCCCGGTTGCTGGACGCGATGATCAACACGGATCGCGCAGCCGCGGCCTCGCTGGTCGAACAGGCCATGGCGGAAGGCATTCCCCCGGATCGCGTCATCACCGACCTTCTGGATCCCGCCCTCACCCGCCTGGGCCGCCTCTGGGGACAGGAAACGGTCTCGCTGGCACAGACCTTCGTCGCGGCGAAGATTGCCGAGGACATCCTGCTGCGCTGCCTGCCGGAGGTTGGGGCGGCGGCTCCCCACAACGACCCGGTGGTCCTGGGCAACATCGAGGACGACTTCCACAGCCTGGGGCGGCGGATCGTGGGCAGTTTCCTTCGTGCGGCAGGGTGGGACGTTCACGACCTGGGAAACGACGTGCTGGCCGAGGACTTCGTGAACAAGGCGGTCGAGGTGGGCGCCTCCGTGATCGGCGCCTCCGCGATGATGCAGACCACGGCCCTCAACATCCGCAAGCTCCGCGACAGAATCGACGCCCGGGGCTTGAACGGCCGCTTGAAGCTGGCGGTCGGGGGCGCGGTCTTCAACTGGCGGCCGGACCTTGTCGCCGAGGTGGGAGGCGACGGAACGACGACGAACGCCTCCGGCGCCGATGCGCTGCTGCGTCGCCTTCATGCCGAGGCAACGGGGGGGGCCGCGCCATGAACGCCTACGAGCGCGTGATGAACACCCTCCAGGGCCTGCCGACGGACCGGGTTCCGGTCTTCGCCGTCCTGGGGGCCTATGGCGGCAAGCTGACCGGAACGGACCTTCGGACGCTGTACAGCAACGCGGACGCCTGGGTCGCCGGACAACACGCCGTCCAGCAGGCGGTCGGAATGGACCTGGTCCTGGCCACCTTCGACTACAGCGCGATCGCGGAGGCGTTCGGCGGCCAGGTGGCGTGGTCCGACCGCCAGGCGCCCAACGTGAAGTCCCCGGGGTTGCGCGATGTCGACGCGGCACTGGCGATGCCGATGCCCGACCCGAACCGCACCGCGCGGCTGCCCGTCATCCTGGCGGCAACCCGCCGGCTGGCCGAAACATACCGGGAACGGGTGCCCCTCTTCGCGGCGGTCCCGGGTCCGGGCGCGCTGCCCTCGATGGTGCTGGGGCTGGAAGGGTGGATGGAAACCCTGCTCTTCGACCCGCCCGCGACCCTGCAGATGCTGGAGTGGACCGGCCGGTTCTTCGTGGACTGGTCCAACGCGCTGCTGGAGGCGGGCGCCACCGGCATCATCGTCACGGAATCGATCGCGTCGGCCGAAATGACCCCGCGCCGCCTGTTCGCGGAGCGGTTGCTGCCCCACGTGCGCGCCATGTTCTCCCGGGTGAAGGGCCCCATGTTGTTCCACCATGGCGGGGGGCGCCTGGCCCCCGTGCCTGCAGCCGCCCTGGCCGACTGCGCGGCCTACACCGGCCTGCCATGCCGCGTCGAATCCGTGGGGCTGGACCACCTGTTGGCCCTGCTGCTGGAAGCCGAATCCTCGGCGACAGTCCGGGCCGGCCAAGAGGAATCGCCGTGAATCCTGACGCGCCGCAGCAGCCGGCCCCCCTGGCCGATTGGTGGATGGCCGGGGAGGTCCTCTGCGAGCTGCTCGCGTCTGCCGATCCGGGCGAACTGGGCCAGAAGCTGGCGGAACTGCTTCGCGAACTGACCGGCGCCCGCACCGTGATGCTCATCGGGCACCCGCCGGGAGGGGAGTCGCATCGGCTGATCACCGTGTCGCCCGCTCGGCGTGCCGGGCTGTTCGCCCCCGACGAACTCGTCCTCTTCTGCCCGGACGAGAACCCCGTCGCGATCCCCCATCGCCCCGAGGACCTCCTGCCGGAAAACCCCCTGCGGGAGCCCCTGCTGCGACAGGGCGTCAGTTCCCTGCTGCGCTTCCCGTTGCGGGCGAAAGGGGCATTGACCGCGACGCTCGTCCTGCTGGACCTGCCCGTTCCCGATCGGATCGACGAGGTGATGCAGATCGTGTCGCACCTGGCGCCCGTGATGGCCCTCGCCCTCCGGAACGCGCTGGCCCACGAGCAGATCACCCGCCAGGCGTTGGAACTCCAGGCCCACGGGCGCGATCTGGAGCGCCGCGTCGCCGACCGCACCGCCGACCTTGAGGATGCGAACCTGTCCCTCGCCTCCTCCCGACTGGAAGCGATCCACCTGATGGTCGATGCCGTCACCGCGCAGAAACAGGCCGAGGAGACCACCGCGGCACTCCAGCGGGAAAGCCGGGAGCGCGTGCGAATCGATGACGCGCTGCAACAAAGCGAGGAACGCTTCCGCCGCGCGGTGGTGGATTCGCCGTTTCCCATCCTGATCCATGCCGAGGATGGGACCATCCTGCAGGCCAGCAATTCCTGGTGCGAGATCACCGGCTACTCGCGCGAGGAACTGGCCACCATCGGCGACTGGACCCAGCGCGCCTACGGCGAACGGAAGGACCAGGTCCAGGCCGACATCGACGCGTTGTACGGGATGAACTGCAGGAAGGCGGAAGGCGACTACCACATCCGCACCCAATCCGGCGCCATCCGCATCTGGGATTTCAGTTCCGCGCCGTTGGGCCGGCTGCCGGACGGGCGCCGCCTGGTCATCAGCATGGCCATGGACGTGCGGGGCTTCGAAAGGGGGCCGTCTTCTACTTCACGCTGCCCGGTGCGCTCGACACGGCCCCGGTCGCGGCGTGACGGACTTCACCAGCTTCATGCCGCCGGGATACCCGTGCGACACCGCGTCGAAGCCGCAGACGATGACCGCTCGTCTCGCGCGAGTCCGGGAGTGGATTCCCGGAATCGCT
>CAIOFV010000090.1 GCA_903857665.1 uncultured Myxococcales bacterium | reverse complement strand
GCCCTCCCGAACCCGGACAAATACTGCCCTACTACTCCGGTCAATTACCCGCAACTCTGCGGCAGAATGAAGAAATCAGACTTCAGTCAACAAGTGGGACAATTCCGGTATCAATCAGCCATGAACTCCTTGACAACCCCGCCGCGAAACCGTTTCCTAGTCGTCGGGATGGGTGCCGCGCCAATCCGGCCCCGATAGTCCAATCTCGTGGAGGAGGCCTCCGTGATTCCCCGGACCTGGATGATCCTGATGCTGGCGGCTTCGGTGCTGGCCTGCAAGCCCGGGACGCCGACGCCGAAGCCGGCCCCCGAACGGGGCGCGCCCGAGGCTCCGACCGCGAATCGCGACGCCGTCGCGCAACCGGCCGCCGCCGGCGGGGCCGCGGATCGGCACGCCGCGAAGGACGCGTCGTCGTGCGGCACCTGCCACACCACGGACACGCCGTCGCACGAGGAACCGGCGCTGAAGAAGTGCCTGCGCCTCGAGACGACCGACCCCGACAAGGGTCCGGGCACCGTCGTGCTGAACGAGCTGGAGAACCGCTACCAGCCGGTCACGTTCGCGCACAAGCTGCACGCGAAGATGGCTGGCATGGGCGAAGGCTGCGCGTCGTGCCATCACCACGACGACACGGGGCACATCCAGCCGTGCAAGGCGTGCCACCCCGTCGAGGGCCAGTCCGAGGACCTGCGCCAGCCCGGCCTGAAGGGCGCGTACCACCGCCAGTGCGTGGCCTGCCACCGCGAGTGGAGCCACAGCAACGCGTGCGGGTTCTGCCACCAGCGCAAGGGCGAGGAGGCCCCGCCGCCGGTCGCCGGGAAGCCGGACAAGAGCGACATCATGGGCGTGCCGCACCCGGTCGTCGAGGCGAAGGACACGCGCGTCTACAAGACGGGCTACGAGGACGGCCCCGTCGTGACGTTCCGCCACAAGGAGCACATCGAGCGCTTCGAGCTGCAGTGCGTCGACTGCCACCGCAAGGAGAGCTGCGGGCGCTGCCACAAGGCCGCCGGGGCCGCGGCCGAACCGGCGACCCCGCGCAAGCACCACGACCCGTGCCAGCGGTGCCACACGAAGGACATCGAGGAGAACTGCGACACGTGCCACGACAAGGCCGAGAAGCCGGGGTTCCAGCACAAGTGGCCGCTGGGCGACCAGCACAAGGACCTGTCGTGCCGCGAGTGCCACCCGAAGGGCAAGCCCATCGGCAAGCTGGACACGTCGTGCGGGTCGTGCCACGAGGATCCGAGGCACGACGACAAGCAGCCCCCGAAGAACCGGACGGGCGCCACGCCGCATGCGGGCGCGACCGCCGGGAAGGGAGCGTGAAATGGTAGCCATCAGCGTGATCGGCGTGATTGTGGGTTTCCTCTTCCTGGACCTGCTGTTCCGGCGCTTCGAAGGGCCGGGACGTGACGGGAGGAACTGACGATGCCCAAGGCAATGCTCATCGACCTGACCTCGTGCACCGGCTGCCGCGCCTGCGTCACCGCGTGCCGCGAGAAGAACGAACTGGCCGGCCAGCCGGGCATCCGGCTGTCCGAGAACGACTTCACCGCGCTGGAGAAGCGCGACGGCGTGAACGTCCGGAAGCTGTGCCTGCACTGCCAGGACCCGGCGTGCGCCGCCTCGTGCCCGGTCGCGGCGCTGGTGAAGACGCCGGCGGGCCCGGTGGTCTACGACGCCGACCGCTGCATGGGCTGCCGCTACTGCATGGTGGCGTGCCCGCATGGCGTGCCGACGTTCGAATGGCACTCGCGCAACCCGCGCATCCGGAAGTGCCGCTTCTGCGACGACCTGGTGGCCGAGGGCAAGCCGCCGGCCTGCGCGACGGCGTGCCCGACCGAGGCGACGCTGTTCGGCGACCGCGACAAGATCATGCGCCG
>CAIOFV010000089.1 GCA_903857665.1 uncultured Myxococcales bacterium | reverse complement strand
TCCGGTCCTTGCTTCGCTCGTCCCTTTCCACAGCTCCCATCTCCCTGGTCCTCCTCCGGGGCAATTACCCCAGTTTCGTGTCCAAGGAAACCGGGGGCGGGATAAGGTCTCACGTTCGGGTCAGTCGCCCATCACGGTTGACGAGACCGCTAGGGTTGCCCCGGGCTTCCTTCCCGGACGTGAATCCTTGGATGTTGTCTTACCACGTCACCATCGCGTGTCAAGGTTGGGGTTGAACCGCCCCGGGGGGGATGGTATAGACCCCCCACTCGATCCGGCCCGCGGTCCAAGTTCGCCCTCGCGCGGGCAGTGTCTTCGAGGGGTGGTGCCGTCATTTCAGGAGGAAGCCAGGAGAACGTCATGTCGATTCGCTCGTCGGTGTTCGCGGTGCTGGGTCTGGTGATGTTGGCGGGAAGCACCTCGGGATGCTCGACCCTCATGAAGTCGGTGACGGCGATCGGACCGAATCCCGCGGCGGAGCAGGTTTGGGTCGACATCCAGACCGACAAAGAGGTCCAGCGCGGCGTCTACCGGTGCGTCGTTGCCGCGGACGGCTCCCACCCGGTCTGCACGAAGGCCGTCCTGATCACGAAGTAGGGCCGCCCCCGGTCGTTCTCTCCTGACCGCCATCCCTACTGTCTCAATAGTCCGGTTGCCCCTGGCGGGCGTTCTACTGGATCGATCTGGACCGTTGCCCTCGTCGCCGGTTCCTCCCGTGGAATGGTGTCGCTGATAGTGGGACGGGATCGGCGGATCCTCGCAGTTAGTCGGACGATCGTCGGCTTCGAGTAGTCTTCGATCGCAATTTCCCGTCCTCCAGACCGTGAAGAATCCGACTAACTAAATCAGATAGTAGGACCGCAGAAGGCTTCGTCTCGCGGGCGGGCATTATGCGCGCGGGTGGCGCGCGGACGAGCGGCGTGTACCGCGCGGGATACGCACGCGGGCATCATGCGCGCGTGCGCGAAGCGCGGTGCGAAAGTGAATCCCGTTCGTGTCGTCGGCGGTACCAAAGTCAGGAAAATCAGAGCAAGGCACCGGTCTCACCCGCCAGCGCCTTCTTCTGTGCGCGTCCCGTATTGTCGGGAGTGAACGGCCGGGCATCGCGGGCAACCGCTCGGTAGTTGTCGTTGAGTTCGCCCGCCATCAAGAGCACGACAGCGATGCGTCGGGCGGTGTCGGTGAAGTGGGATGCCTCGTCGGGCAGCAACTTCCTCCCGAGCAGCGCGGTTTCCCTGTACGACAACCACTTCTTGAGCACCGGATAGCCGCCGAGCGTGTACGTCCACACGCGGTCGGGGACATTACGCCAAGCGGCCACGCCGTTCATGTGCACGTCCGAGGTCGCTTCAAGCAGTGGCAGGCGCGTGAACCAGGCCGCCTCGCGCCAGTTGAAGCGCGCCGATGTGCCGGTACGCCGCTCGCGCGTCCAGAGCACCCAGGCAGAAAACACGGCGTAGAACAGACTCTGGACCACAGCGGAACGAAGGAACCTTTCGCCTCGCTCCCCCGTGAACTTTGCCCCCAACGCGTAGGTCATTGTGGCCCGGAAGTCGTCGAGGCCCGGCAGGTGCGCGTCACGCTCGATTCGTGAACGGGCGACACGCGCATACTGGGCCAGGATAGCGGCGACGTCGCGGGGCTCCGTGATCCGTGCGTCGGCCGACAGCACGCGGCCCAGGTACGCGACGGCGTCTTCACCGATGCGGCGGGCCGCGGTTCGCGGGTGTGCTGCCGCCTGCCAGAACGCAGCCTCGTCGTCCGCGAAGGAGAATGCTTCCAATGCGACCGGCGCCCCATCCTGCCCAGGGACGACAAGGACGAACTCCCGGTAGTTTGTAACAAGAACTCGCCCATACTCCGCAGCGTACCTGCGCACCTGCTCGGACACGACGGTCGTCCAGACGTCGTGGTCAGCGGCCTTGGCTTCGATAGCGCCGCGGGCGGGCTTGCCGCGCGGACGCACGCCAGGTAGATCGCCGCCAGCCTCGAACTGATCCGGAGTGAACAGGCCGCCATCGGGAAACCCCGCGCCGAGATCCCGCAGGTTCATCAGGCATCGGACGTGGGGATCGAGTTTCGCCCCTACCTCCGACAGAAGTCGCGACAGAGCACCGTAGTATGGGAGTTCGCCCACGGCAGCATTGCTGCTGTGGATGGCGGCGACCTCTTCCAGATAGGTCTCAATCGGGTGTGCCACTTGCCCTCCGCGTCAGATCGACTCGAAAACCTCGATCACCAGCGTCCAGCCTGCGTGGGGATGATAACGCAGGGGGCGCTACGACCGGTAGGCGGCATCGCACGTCGTGCACCGCATGCTCGACGAACTTGCCAGAGGGCGAGGCGACGCGGATCGGACCATGATCGCGAGCATGGTTGGAAACCGTGAGGGATCTGGTTGATCCCGGGATCGCCGGTTGCCGGGGTCAACACGTCTCTTGTTGGCCTTGCGAAGAGGTTCGCGGTCAGGACGCCTCGGCCCGCATGACAGTCGAAGATCCCTGCTCGATCGAGACCATTTGAGCGGCTCAAGTCCGCTTCGGGACTGGCCTGGGCGAGGACCACTTGGTATCAGATTTGGTACTACTTTTTGGGGCAGATTGAGGTAAACTGATGCTCATCAGGGCAAGTGCGCCCTTGCTCTTTCGAGGAACGAAAACGCTGGGTTACTAGAGCCAACGCGGGGAATCGAACCCCGGACCCCCTGATTACGAATCAAGTGCTCTACCGACTGAGCTACGTTGGCACCACTACGCAAAGAGCGCGAAAGCGGGCGATTTGTAGATGAATGGGGCGAGGTTGTCAAGTCTGGCGTGCCGGGGCGGCCGTGGATGCGGGGTGCTGGAGGGAGCCGTCAGGACGCGAGGAGCGTCGAGGCAAGAAGGAGTTGCCCCGCGTAGTACGCAGGTAGCCCCCAGGCCCGGTTTGTGAAGCCGGGCGCCACGAAGCGGTTGCGGGCCACCGCCAGGTCCGACACGTAGAACAGCAGCGCACCCAGCCACAGGGCGATCGGGCGGCCCGAGGGCAACGTCGCCGCGAAGGCGCAGACCAGCATCGTGGTGATCGCCAGCACGTATAGGGGGACCGCGACGCGGAACTTCGGCGACAGGCGCGGCCACAGCCACTTCAGGACGCCCAGCCCCATCGCTGCCAGCGGGAACGCGATCAGGAAGGAGGTCGCGTCCACCGGCCCCCGCGCCAGGAAGGCCACCGCGTAGGCCACGTGAGCCAGCAGGAACGACGCCAGACCCAGCAGGAAGGCGACGGTCGTCTTCCTGGGGATCAGCAGCACGTCGCCCGCGAACGAAAGGGCCAAGCCCGCGAACAGCCAGCATCCGTAGGGGGTATCCAGGGCGCCCAGCGACAGCGCGGCCGCCACGAAGCCCCAGGACGCGACGGGCTTGGCGATCCATTGCACGCCCTCGAGACCGCGCCGCTCGGCCGCGAGCACGACGGCAAGAGCGGTGACCGTGATGAGCACGAACGTCGTCATGGGGGGAGCATACCACCGAGGCGGGAAGGCGGGACGACTCGCGACGGTCGACCAACGTGACGTGCGCCGACCGACTGACCGACCGCGCCTCGATCGACCGACATCGGCAGGACCAATGGACCATACCCAGCCGCCCGACCTCGCACCCGATCGCCCAACCTCGCACCCAATCGCCCCGACCTCGCGCCCAATCGCCCCGACCTCGCGCCTGACCAACGACCTCGCCCGCCCGCCGAACCTCGCACCCGTTCGCCCTGACCTCGCGCCCGACCAATGACCTCGGGCCCGACCAACGACCTCGCCTGCCCGATGGACCTCGCCTCCACCCACGAGTTTCGCATCCAGCCCCCGACCGACCTCACGCCCGACCAAGGGACCCGGCCCAACCGCCCGACCCTTGACCCGCCCAGCCCGCCCAACCCCTGCCCAGCCTGCCCAACCCCGCCCCACCCGCCCGGACCCCACCCCACGGCGAGGACCCTCGACCGGCATCGCCTCGAACCGGTGCGGCGTTCCGAACCGGGTCTTCCCCCGCAAAGGATCTGGTAGAATTCCAACCCGGTTCCCAGGGAGGTCGGTCATGTCGTCGTGTCGCACCCGGTGGATCAATGTCGTGAGCCTCGCCGCCTTCGCCATCCTGGCGACCACGGCGTTCGCATGCGGGGGCAGCGAAAACCTCCCGTACGTGAACTTCGACGCCATCGACTTCGGCAGCGACCCGGGCCAGACCGATACCGCCGCGGAGGACCCGGGCGCCGGCGTCGATCCAGGCCGTGACCCCGGACATCCGCCGACCGACTCGCTGGAAGACCCGGGCACGCAGACGGACCCGGGGACGCAAACGGACCCCGGCACCCAGAACGACCCGGGCACTCCGACCGACCCCGGCACGGACCTGCCCGGGTGCAAGGACTCGTCCACCTGCGCGCTGGGCAACATCTGCTTCGACAGCCAGTGCGTGCCCGGCTGCGGCTCGGACCGGGACTGCGCCGGCGGGCGCCACTGCGTGCCGGAAGCCATCCCGCACGGCTTCTGCGCCCAGTGCATCACCGACGACCACTGCAACGCGAACGCCAACGAAAAGTGCGTGGCCGGCACGTGCGTGGCGACCTGCCAGACCAACAACGACTGCCAGGGAAAGGCGGGCACGCCCTACTGCGAGACCACGTCAGGCACGTGCGTGCAGTGCCTGTCCGACGGCGTCTGCCCGATCGGCACGCTCTGCATTTCGAACAAGTGCCAGTCCGGCTGCCGGTCCGACCGCGACTGCCCCGACAGCCTGAAGTGCGACCCGAAGTCGGGCGCGAACGGCGGCTGCTACACGTGCGTGCAGAACGCCGACTGCAACGGGCGCATCTGCAAGGAGCACCAGTGCGTGATCGACTGTTCGGTGGTGCAGTGCACCGTCGACAAGCCGGTCTGCGATCCGGCCACCGGCGGGTGCGTGCAGTGCCTGGGGAAGTCGGACTGCCCCTCGGGCAGCCTGTGCCTGGGCAGCCGGTGCGTGGTGGGCTGCGAAACCGACAACGACTGCAGCGGCGGACGGAAGTGCGCCAATGGCACCTGCGTGCAGTGCATCACCGACAACCAGTGCCCCTCGAAGCAGAAGTGCCTGCAGAACCAGTGCCTGTCCACCGAGTGCCTGAAGGACACGGACTGCGGTAACGGCAAGTACTGCCACCCGCTGCTGCTGTCGTGCGAAGCGCTGCCTGCCAAATACTGTATCTCGGACACGGACTGCCCCGCCGGCTACCCGCCGATCGTGGCCGGCCAGATGTGCGACCCGCTGACCCGGGCGTGCATCCCGGCGTGCATGACCGGCCTGGGCATCCCGATCTGCATGGACATCTTCGGAGGGACCACAACCCTGACAGTGTGCGTGGACAACGGCTGCTACGAGTGCGGCACCGACGGCGACTGCGCCGGCACGCGGTGCGACCCGTTCGACCGGCACTGCCTGGTCTGCACCAACGACGCCAGTTGCGCGATCCCGACCTGGCACTGCGACGGCACCAGCGGCGGCTGCAAGGAATGCCTGAACGACAACCAGTGCACGTACCCGCAGGTCTGCGACGAGGCGAACGGAAACCGGTGCGTCGAGTGCCTCGTGGACGGCGACTGCAAGAACCCGTCAAAGCCCATCTGCGGCAAGTCGAAGGTCTGCATCGCGCCGTGCACCAACGAGTGCGTGTCGGGGAACACGATCTGCAACCCCAGCGACACGACGGAACCGATCGGCCTGCTGACGTGCGGCGACTACGACGACGACCCGTGCCTGGAATACGGCGGCGCGTCCGAGTGCGGCAGCGGGGCGTCGTGCAGGACCCAGGTCGGCGGCCTGGGCAAGTGCATCTGCCAGAACGCGTGCACGTCGGGCCAGAAGCGATGCAGCACCACCGCCGCCGACACTGTCGAAACGTGCGCGCAGAACAGCAGCAGCGGGTGCTGGTATTGGAGCGCGGGTTCTTGCGGCAACGGCGAGACGTGCAGCAGCGGCTCGTGCGTCTGCGCGAACCTGTGCGTGGCGGGCGCGAAGGCCTGCGATTCGACGTATAGCGATCAGATCGACGTCTGCGCAGTGGATCCCTATGGCTACACGGATTGCCCGTACTGGCAGGCCTCCAGCTACTGCCAATCCGGCTACATCTGCAAGAACAAGGTCTGCTCGCCGCCGTAGGGCGCGGGTGACCGAACCCGGGCCGAACCGCGATCCGGCGGACCCACCCCACGTTCGCGCTGCATGCCGCACGGCCATCGGACACTCGACCTGCGCTGGAAGCAAGGCCACGCGCCGGGGTTCATTGAACGGGAGTCGAGGGGGGGAAAGGGAAAGCGGGGGCCCGGCCGTTGTGCCAGGCCCCCGCCGTCGTGCGTCGTCAGTGACCGGGGCAGCCGAGGCCGTACTGGGCGGTGCCTTCCAGGGCCTCTTCGATCCGCATCAACTCGTTGTACTTGGCGATGCGCTCGGACCGCGACAGCGAGCCCGTCTTGATGTAGCCGGTGTTCATCGCGACGGCCAGGTGGGCGATGGTGACGTCCTCGGTTTCGCCCGAGCGGTGCGACACGACCGCGTGCATCTGGTGGCAGTGGGCCATGTTGATGGTGTCCAGCGTCTCCGTCAGGCTGCCGATCTGGTTCAGCTTGATGAGAATCGCGTTGGCCGAGCCTTCCTTGATGCCGCGGGCGAGGCGCTTCGGGTTCGTCACGAACAGGTCGTCGCCGACAATCATCATGCGGTGGCCCAGGCGCTGGGTCATCAGCTTGAAGCCGTCCCAGTCGTCCTCGGCCATGCCGTCCTCGATGCTGACGATCGGGTACTTGTCCGCCAGGCCGGCCCAGTAGTCGACCATCTGGGCGCTGGTGAGGCTGGACTTGTCCGCCTTCAGCGTATAGAGGCCCTTTTCCGCGTCGTAGAACTCGCTGGCGGCCGGGTCCATGGCCAGGGCGATGTCCTTGCCGGGCGTGTAGCCGGCGGCCTGGATGGCTTCGACCAGCAGGGCGAGGGCCTCCTCGTTGCTGCCGAGGTTCGGGGCGTAGCCGCCCTCGTCGCCGACCGAGGTGCTGAGGCCGCGGCCCTTCAGGATCTTCTTGAGGTTGTGGAACGTTTCCGCCGCGTAGCGAACGCCTTCACGGAACGTCGGGGCGCCCAGCGGGAGGATCATGAACTCCTGGACGTCCAGGTTGTTGTCGGCATGCGCGCCGCCGTTCAGGAAGTTCATCATCGGGATGGGCAGCACGTGGGCCGACATGCCGCCGATATATCGGAACAGCGACAGGTCCACGGCCTCGGAGGCCGCATGGGCGACCGCCAGCGACACGCCGAGGATCGCGTTGGCGCCCAGGCGGGTCTTGTTGGGGGTGCCGTCCAGTTCCAGCATCAGGGTGTCCAGCGCGCGCTGGTCCAGGGCGTCCATGCCCAGGACCTCGGGGGCGATCACTTCATTGACGTTGTTGACGGCCGTCAGCACGCCCTTGCCCAGGAAGCGCGTCTTGTCCTCGACGTCGCGCAATTCCAGGGCCTCGTGGGTGCCGGTGGAGGCGCCGGACGGGACGATGGCGCGGCCCATCGAACCGCTTTCCAGTGCAACCTCGACCTCGACCGTGGGGAAGCCGCGGGAATCCAGCACTTCCCGGGCCAGGACCTCGATGATCGTAGACATGGGCGTTACCTCTTGTTTTTCCGTGTCGAAATGCCGACCGGTCGGTCCGGCCGACGGCTGGCGGGATTCTAGCCGGGGTCCCCTCCGGGCGCAAGGAGGCGGCCGTCCGCGCCCCCGGGGCGCCAGGGTCCGGAGGGTCGATGCCGGCCGAAACCGCGCGTTCCGGGTCAGAGCCCGGCGACGTCTTCATCGACCTGGAACGTCATCCCGGCGGCGCGCAGCCGTTCGACCAGGTGCAGGCCCATGCACGAGGCCGGGGTGAGGAGGCCGCCGCGGGCCGGCAGGTCGTCCTGCGCCAGGCACAGCGCGGACTGGGCCAGGTAGATGGACGTGGCGCCATACCCCGGGTCCTTGCGGGCCGACACGGTCGCGCGGAGGCGATCGCCGCTGGTGGACAGGCCATGGAGGATCGCCACGAACCCGCCAGACTCGCGCTGTTCGAGACTGGGGCCCTCGCCGGGCTTCGGGGCTAGGCGCGCCAGGATCCGTCGCGTGGGTCCGAACGCCGCCGCCGCCAGCAATCCCCCGATCACGCCGGACATCGCGGCGGCGCGCGCCAGGCCGGCGACGCCCGGCCCGAGATCCACGGCCTCCCCGTACCGGAAGTCGCGCCCGTAAGCGAAGTCCATCAGCGCGTTCGACCGTCGGACCACCCGCGTGTTGAACGGTCCCATCACGAAGGGTCCGGACCAGTGCCCGGTGAACGTGTCCTTGCGGGGGCCGGCCGTATCGCCGTGATCGGATCCTCGGGGCGCCCCGGCAGGGTTCAGCGCGTAGGGGTCTCCCAGAACGCGGCGCACCGCGGGGTCATGGATGCGTTCCGCCATCGCCAGCATGCTGGCCACGGTCCCACCGCTGAAGCCGCCGCGCATCTTCGTCATGCGGAAGCGAACCTCGGCCAGGTGCTCGCCTCGCTCGGACAGGTGCTCGTGCAGCAGCAGCACCCCGAGGTCCGACGGGATCGAATCGAACCCGCAACTGGTGACGATGCGGGCCCCGGTGGCAGCGGCCCGTTCGTGGTGCGCGTCGATCATCGCCCGTACCCAGGGCGCCTCGCCGGTGAGGTCGCAGTAGTCGGTCCCGTGCTCGGCGCACGCGGCGACGAGGTCGCTGCCGTACAGGGCGTAAGGACCCACGGTCGAACACACGACGCGGGCGCCCTTCACGACCGCGTCCAGGGAGGGGCGGTCGTGGCTGTCGGCGACGAGGATCGGCAGGCCGGCCAGCGACGGATCGATCGCCGCGAGATCCGCCCTCACGCGCTGCAGGCGTTCCAGGTTGCGACCGGCGATCGCCCAACGAACCGGCGCGCGACCTGCCGCCAGGACCTCGGCCACCAGGCGACCCGTGAAGCCGGTCGCGCCGAAGAGTACGAGGTCCAGGTCCCGATGCTGCTTCCCGGAAACCGTGCGACGACCCATGGTGCCCTCCCGTCTGGGGCGAGGATAGCAGGCATCCCCGAGGGGGGAAGGGAAAGGGCCGCTCGCCTCGGCGCGGGGGGCCGGCACGCGGTTGTCGGGTTCCACGTCCGCGATCGTCATCGACACAAGGGGCGTTCCCGCGGCACCGCTCCGGTGGTATCGTCGCCGGGTGAAACGCCTCGTGCCCATCCTCGCATCCCTCGCCGCCGCACTGCTGTACCTGCCGTTCCTGCCCGCACGGATCACGGGTTGGGACCCGATCCAGTTCGCGCTGGGCGTGGGGCGGTTCGACCTGGCCCTGCACACGCCTCACCCGCCGGGCTACCTGGACCACGTGATGATCGCCCGGGCGATCGCGGCCGTGGGCGTGGATCCGGGCCAGGCGGTCCTGCTGGCCAGCCTGGCCGCTGCGGCGGCAGGAGCCGGGGCCGTGTACCTCCTGGGCGCCCGGCTGTATGGACGGGCCGCGGGCGTGGCGGCGGCGGCCCTGTTCGCGACCCACCCCCTGGTGTGGTCGCAGGCGGTGTCGGGCGAGTCGTACCCCCTCGAGACCCTCGCGGCGACGCTGATCCTGCTGGTGGGGCTGGGCGTGGGACCCGGAACCTCGCGACGGCGGCTGTGGGCCTTCTTCCTCCTGTTCGGCCTGTCGGGCGGAACGCGCCAGGGCGTCACCCTGTTCCTGCTGCCGTTCGCCGCGTGGCGACTGTGGAGGGCGCGCGGGCAGGGGTGGCGCGACGGATTGATCCGCACCCTCGGCGCCGGAATCGCGGGGTTCCTGGGCATCCTGGGATGGTTCCTGCCGCTTGCCGCGCTGGCAGGTGGCATCGGGGAACTGGTTTCGGCGACCGACCGACAGTTGTTCGACCTGTTCGGGCGGGCCTATTCGCCGCTGATGGGCGCCAGTCGGGCCGCCGTCATGAGCAACCTGGACGGCCTGTGGCGGTTCGTGGTCGTCGCGATTTCGTTCGGCGGCGGCGCGGGCCTGCTGTTGTGGCCCCTGGCGCGGACGCGGACGGGCGCCGATCCCGCACCGGCGCCCGTCGTCCCGGTTCCGGCGCCCCGGCGAGCGATCCCGGCCTGGGAGCGCCGCGTGGCGTTCACGCTGTGGGTGGTCCCGCCCTTCCTGTGGTTCATCCTGATGTTCGCCTACAAGGCGGCCTACCTGCTGCTGCTGGTGCCCATGGTGGCCGTGGCGTCGGGAGCGGTGCTGGCACGGACGGGGCTTGTCGCGGCGACCGCCCCGGCTGCGACCCAGGCAGCGTTCAGGCCGTCCCGGGCGGCGATACGGCGCTGGACCGCCGCCGTGATCGCGGCGGTGTGCCTGGGCCAGACCGCCCTCTTCCTGTCCCCACCCGCCGCGCTGGTGCAGGCCTTCGGGGATACCGGCCTGCCCGCGGTCCTCCACGCCGACGCCGAAACCGGCGCCATGGTGCGGGCGATCGAAACCCTGTCCGCCGGGGATCCGGACGCGGTCCTGGTGGTCACCCGCGACGCGCGATTCACGTTCCGGCGGGCCATGTGGCACCTGCCCCGGTGGCGCGTCCTGTGGCTCATCGACAACGACAGCACCGGGGCGCCCATGCATGGCGTGGAGGTCTGCACCGCCCGCGATCGAGCCGTCAGTTTCGCGTCCGGCGCCGAGGGATTCTGGCGCTGGTCCGACCTTCCCGCGACGGCCGAAATTCGCCTGGCCCCGACCACGCGCACGATCGCCTGGTTTGCGAACCCCGCCGGGCCCTTCGCCACCGCGCTTCGCAAGGGCATTCCCCTACGGGCCGTGCCGGCCGAGCGCCCGTTCGAACTGCTGGTCACGGACGTTCCCGCCGGCCCGGTGAGGATCGAGGTCGGCCCGTACACGTTCCTGCGGGAGTGACATCCGGCGTGCCTGGGGCTTCGCGGTCTGAGGTGCGAAGGGGTTGGCGCCCGCAAGGCTTGACAGTCCGGGGACCCTCCCGGATAATCCGTTCGCTTTTTCGCTCTTTGGACACGAGGTTGGTGGTCGCCGGTTTGGCGGAACGTTCTCTGCGCGCCTGTAGCTCAGCCAGGACAGAGCAGCGGACTTCTAATCCGCCGGTCGAAGGTTCAAATCCTTCCAGGCGTACCCCGTTCCCGTCTACCGCCTCGGCGGCAGGCGGGGCGATCACCCTTCAATGGTACCTGTAGCTCAGGGGTAGAGCGCCGGATTGTGGATCCGGTGGTCGTGGGTTCAAATCCCTCCAGGTACCCCATGTTCCGGGACCCCGACGTCCCGGCCCACCGCCTCGCTGTCCGACCCTTTTCCCCGCGCCCGTGGCTCAATGGATAGAGCATCGGACTTCGGATCCGACGGTTGGGGGTTCGAGTCCCTCCGGGCGCGCTACATAAATCCAATAATATCAAGGGACACGCCGCAACCCGGACGGGCCTCGTTTCGGTCTGAAAGGGGCCGAACCGGGTGTTTCACCCGGGCAAAGGGTAGCAAACGGGGTAGCAGATCGGGTCGCGTAAGTGCCCGATTTGGCGTGCCAGGGTGGAAGTCCGATCCGAGCCTGCTACCCGATCGGGGTAGCAACCCGACGCACGGGGGAGGAAGCGGGCCGGCGAAGGGTCCCGCTGCCCCATGGCGACCCGTTCGCGGTCGCGGACGTGGAATCCATCGCCCCGCAGGTCCCGAGCCTTCCCGGGCCGCCTCCGCACGCTAGGAACGGAAGCGGCGTCAGGACTGGACATGCGGGCCTCGGGGTAGCAGGCGGGTAGCAACGGGGTAGCAGCGGGGTAGCAGACGGACGGGCGCGAGCGTCAGGCGGGCGAGCCGGCGGGACGGGCGGCCTTCCGGGCGCGACGCCGCGGCTTGGGATCCCCGTCCGCTTCCTTTTCGTCCAAGGTCGCCAGGGTTTCCCGGAATAGCAACAGGACTTCGTCCAGGTCCGTCGCGGACGGGGTCAACGTGATCCATGTCCCGTCCAGCTTCGGGACCTTGGGGAGTCGCCCGGCGTCCGCCGCTTCGCTGATTCCTTCAAAGAACCCGCGGAAGACCATCAGAACCAAGTCCAGGAAGTGCCCAAACTCCGCAGGGAAGATCATCGCCGCCGGGCCGCCCCCGTTGCCTTTGTATACGTCAAGCCATTCAAACATCCGGTCCACTGCGTCCCCGGACGCTTGGACAAGTCCGGCCAGGGCGTAGAGGGGACGGCGGAGCGGTTCGGGACCGGCCGGGAACAGGGCGACCGCCTCCGCGGCGGCGTCCCGTAGGTCGCGAAACTCGGTCCCCCAACTCGCGGCGGGCGGGTCATGGAAGCGGGCGTCCAGATATCGCCCCGCGGCCTCCACAAGCGAACGGAACGCCGCGATCGCCAGGGTGTCAGAGGCCGGGCCGCGCGACCTCCCGCCCGTGCGGACCGGGCGAGCGGGCGCCAGGGCCTCGCGGCGTCCCCCGTGGAACGGGTCCCGGGCGGCCCGTCCGCTCCGGACTTCGGCCAGGTCGAACAGCCCGTCATGTCCGGGGCGGTAGAACCCGTCCTTGATGTCAACGTGAACCTGTTGACGCGACACCCCGAGCAACCGGGGCAGTTCGGATCGCTTCACGCGCATGATGTACCTCCATCGCCGCCGCGCCGGCTTGATTGCGTTGACCCTCGCGCGGCCGCGGGCTGGCGCGAGCGTCAGTGCCCAAAGCAAGGTAGGATGCGGGGGTGCGACCTCGCGGGACCCTCGCCGGGCGTCAACTTGTCAATCAAGTTTCAAGGGCTGTAACTAGCGGGACCTTGCGCCCCGCGGTACCCGCAAGGGGCGATCCCCCTCGGAAGGACCCAATGGGGGCGGGGGGCCGGTACCCCGGGGAGAGGGCCTTTCCGTCGCGCACTCGGGGCACAGGGGCCAACTCCCGCCGTCCGGGCAGGGCGTCCAGGACGCGCCCGGGGCTTGGTACGGAAAGGACGTGTCGCAACAGCCGCACCGGCAGGCGACCGCCACAGGTCCCCGCTCGCGGATCCGGCGGACGATCCCCAGGGCCTCGCCCTTGTGTGCCTTCAGGACGGCCACGGCCTCCGCGGGAATGCGGGCCGCGGTCGCCTCGTCCGGCACGTCCAGGATCAAGCGGTCCCCTTCCACGTCCAGGCGTGCGCCAGCGTCCAGAACGTGCCAGATCGCGGTTTCGACAGTCATAGCGCGAGCCTCCCGGGCCGGACTTCGGGGGAGCGTTCGGGCTCCGGGATCGCCAAGTCGGGGATCTCGCCGTCGCCCGGATCCCCCCGGGGGTCAACCTCTCCGACCTCTCCCGACCGCTTCCCATGCGGGTTTGAGGCACTTCGCCCGACCTCTCCGGCGTCAGGCTCGGGAGAGGTTGCGTCAGAACCGGAATCCCGCACGGCTGTAAGGCCGGAGAGGTTGGAGAGGTTCGCCGGAGGGGGGACCCCGTAGGCTTCGCACCTCTCGCGGAAGATCGGGCCTTCGACGTAGACCGCTGCCTTGCCTTCGTGCAACCGCCCGGGGCGACCGATCCGCAACTCGCGAAGCATCTTCCCGACCGCGATCCGCTCCCTCTGTCGCCGCCGTCTCGCGTCTTCGTCCGGGGAGCCGTCTTCGTCTTCGCGGCGATCGTCCAGGGCGTCCGCAACCGCGGCGACAGGAACGGTCCGCGTGCCCCCGGGGCCGGATGCCAGGGTGCCGGAGTCCCACAGGCGGGCCAGGGCCGCCAGAATCTCGCGTTCGCGGTCCGGGGCGTCTTCCTGTGCGGTCCCCTTGATCGCGGCCATGATGCGCGCGGCCCGGTCGCCCCCGTCTTCGGCGTCCACCGCAAGGCACACCGCGGCGGGGGGAAGCCAGGGCTCCGCGTCGCGACCGAAGACCGGCAGGCGTTCCCGGGCCAGGGCGTACCACGCGGGCGCGTCCCGGAGGGTGCCGATCGTCCACAGGGTCAAGGCTTCCCGCAGGTCTTCGCGGGTTTCCCCGTCCGGCCAGTCGTCGGAAAGGCAGGGGTCCCGCTTGGCACGGGCGGGGTCCGCCGTCCGCACCATCGGGATCCGCAGGGCGCGCGACCCAAGGACGGCCTCGGGGATGGCGATCGATGCGAACCCGCGGGGACCGTGAATCGGAATGCGCTGCGTGTCCCATCGGCCGTCCGGGGTGGGCACCTTCAATGCCCAACTCGTCCCCGGCCGCGTACCCCCGAGCAACAGCCCGCGCCGGTCCTGTCCCGCCTCGCCCTGGGGGCGCCCGTGCGCCAGGTCTTCGGCCTCGTCCAACAGCAGGCACGCGCCGGCCGCGCACAGGTCGCGGAGGGCCGCATTCGAGGTTGACGACAGGACAAGCTCGCCGGCAAGGACCGCTTCCACCGCGACGGCCAGGGCACGCGACTTGCCGGACCCCTTCGGCCCGGTGAATTGGACGTAGGACGCGACAAGGCGGGCCGGGCGCTGCCACCATGTCGAGAGGCACCATGCGGTGAACGCCAGTTCCGCGGCGTCCTGTCCCCCGGGGAACGCCCCCAGGTCTAGGAAGTGCCGGACGAAGCGTTGCACGCGGCCGAAGACGACGGACCCGGGGACCCGGTCGCCGCCAGCGAACCGCCGCAGGGTCGCCAGGGACGGGCATCGCTCGGGGAGGTTGCCGGGGGTCAACAGGATCTCGGCACCATCCGGCAGGGCCGGCACCGGGGTATCGCCGGTCCCGTCCAGGATCCGGGCCTCGGTCCCGTTCCACGTCAGGACGGACAGGGCGCGGACCGTGTCGGTCCCGACCCGGAGGGTCCGCCGGGCAAGGGCGTAGACCGTCCCGCAGTCCAGGGTCAGGATCCCCGTCAGTTCCCGGGCGTCTTCGATCTCCACCTCGCCGCCCGTCGCGACGCCGGGGACCCGGGCCTTCCGCACCGCTGCGACCTCCCGGGCCAGCGTCGCGCGCTTCAGGAACGGCGACCCCTGGCACACCCGGTCAATCACGGCGTCCGCTTCGATCGGGTCAAGGGCCGCAAGGGCGGGCGTCAGTTCGCCCCCGATGCGCTGCGCTCGCCGGACCGTGTCCCCTTCCTGCCCGATTGCGGCGGCCAGGGCCGCGACCTCGGGGCCAGACAGGGGAACGCCGGGGGTGCGGGGCGTCGCGGCAACGGCGGCCTCCGCGACCTCGCCGGACAGGACTTCCTCGGTCGCGCCCGCGGCGCGAGCATCATCGGGCTTCTGCATCGGGGAACCTCCCAAGCTCAGGGGTGTAGCCTTCGGCCTTCAGGGCGTGCCAGAACGCCCGCAGGCTCGCCCCGACCTCCGGCTTCTGCCAGGCGTCGGGGTCGGGGAAGTAGCGCACCGTCCGCGGCGCCAGGTTGCGAAGGACGGGCAGTGCGACGGGCCAGCCGTTGTGCCCGGGAATGCCCACCGCAGGCAGGCGGGCGGCGTCCAGGGCCGCGGCCGTGTCAGCCTTCAAGATCCCTTCGTAGACCGCGACGGTCCCGCCCCGTGCCCCGGGTCCGCCGGGCATGGGCAAGGGAACGTGCGCCAGGGTCCCCGGGCTCGGTCCCGGGCGTCCGGGCGCATTGGACGTGATCCACAAATACTTGACGCCGGGCCGCGGGGGCGCGTCGGGGCGGGACAGCAGTGCGGCGATCCGTCCGTCCGGGGTCCGCACCGGGATCAACAGACCGGGCGAGCCTGCGATCGTCAGATACGCGCGGCCCGTGCGCGGCGACTCGCGCCGGACGAAGCCCGGAACGCCGGCCAGAACCTCGGGGGCGAAGCGGACCGCCAGTTCGCGGGCCAGGGCCTCCCGGGGCCAGGGCGGGCCAGCCGGCGGGAGGGTCCGATACCCGCGCCGCACGATCTCCGCGTCCGGCAGTCCGCGGGTCCGCAGGGCGTCCCGGTGCGCAGCGTCCAGGGTCAGGACCCGGAGGGTCGCGGCGTAGACCTCCGTGCGGGCCTCTATCGGGGCCAGGTCGGGGACCTCGCGGGCCAGGGCTTCCAGTTCGGCCACCCGGCGCGCGACCGCCTCCCCGATCGGGACCGGGTCGCCGCCCGGGAGCCTATGGACGTAATAGGCAACGCCGGCACGGTCCACCCTGCCGCGGCCTCCGCGGGCCTCGCGCCGGCACAGGACAACGGACCCGTCCGGGGACACCCGGCACCATCCGTCCCCGCCGCAGGTCGGGCAGGGGTTCCGTTCGGTCGTTTCAACGAAGGCACGATCGCCGCGGGGCATGGCTTCACCTCGCCTCCCGGGCGGTTGCAGAGGAACACAGGGGGACGGTAGAATCGGGGTACCCGTTCAACGTCCGTCCCCCGCGCCGCTTGCACCGGCCGGGGTCCGTCCGTCAGGCGGTCCGCAGGTTCCGCGCGAGCCAACCGTTGACCTCGGCCTCGGGGAAAAGCCTGCGTCCGCCCCGCTTCCCGGGACGGGTCCCGAGCTTGATGCTCGCGATCTCGCCCCGCAGGGCAATCGTCACGAGGTAGTCAACGGACACGCGCATCCGGGCCGCCGCTTCCTTCGTCGTCAACAGGGCGCCGATGTCCTTGGGGGTCTGCATTGCCATGGTTCACACCTCCGGTCATGGGTCGGTCGCCGTCCACCGCGGGCGGCTTCCATGCGCAGAGGGTGGAACCTTTCGGACATGCAATCGAGGCGGTAATCAGAAATAGTTTCGGGGTATTTCGCCCGGGAGATACAGAGCGAAGGCTACACGGGTTCCCCCCGGGAAGTACCGGGGCCAGCGGAAGGGAATTCCTCCCGGGCCTCGCGACCGGCTACACCTTGGGACCGTTCCGCAACAGGTCGTGAACCGCGTCCCGGTTGTCCAGATTGGCGATCCCCATGCTGCGGAAGAGGACGGCCAACTGCGACTCCGTCCAGAGTGGATCGGACTTCAACAGGAAGCCGGCGAGTGTTGCGGCAGTCCAGCGCGAGGGCTTGGCGTTCCCCTTGGGGCCAGTCACGCCCGGCAGTTTGTCGCGCCCCAGGTCGCGAAGCCTGTAGATCACCCGAAGCCTCGCCTCCATCGCATTGAGCGACAGCCGCACTTGACGTAGGGCTTCCAGCATTTCCCCAACCACGTCGGGATCGTCGGGATCGCCCTCAGTGCAAGCACAGGTCGCGTTGAGGTAGCCATAGTCCAATGCCAGGCTATCAAACCCCCCTGTCAATGCCTGGGCGACCGTTTCCCGGCACATTTTGGACCAACGCCCGGGGTCCGGTTCCGGGTGGATCGCGGGTTCGGGACACGGTCCGAACCAACAGGCAGAGAATTCAGCCGCCTCGGTCGCCGCCTCTTGAAACCGCGCGGCCTCTACAGTGCAATCGGCGGCCCTCTCCTGAATGTCGCCAAGTGCATCGGCCGTGCGACGGATCGCCTCCAACACGTCCGGTTCGTCCAGGGGCGCGCGGGTCCGCCTCTCCCGAAGGGCCTTCAGTTCGGCCGTCGTCATCGCGTCACCTCCCGCCGCACGGCCTTTGCAGGGACCGCGTCAGGCTCGGTCGCCGCCTCCGCGGGCGCCGGCATTCGCGCGACCAAGTCCCGCAGGCGGGACGGGTTGACGTGGGCATAACGCTTCGACATTACAAGAGTTTTGTGACCGAGCATCGCCGCAACCTCGGGGAGTGACGCCCCCGTGCCGAGCAACGCGGACCCCGCAAGGTGGCGGGTATCGTGCCAACGCAGGTCGGGCCGCCCGATCTTCCGGGCCGCGCGCTTGAATGCGTGCGAGATACTGGACGCCTCCGGCGGAAGCCCGCTCGGCATGGCGACAACGAAGGCATCGGGGAATTCGCGCCGGGCCGCCAGTTCGTCGCCATTGACGCGCGCGAGGATCGCGGCTTCCACAAGCGCCCGGCGGGTCCGCAACTCGTCCACAAGGGACGGGTGCAACGGGACGCGCCGCGACTCGCCCGACTTGGAATCCTCCACCATCAGGATCCCGCCGTCGAAATCGACATGGCGCCAGCGGAGCGACACGATCTCACCCTGGCGAAGCCCGGTCAGGACCGCCAGCCGATACAATGGGCGAAGCCACGGGGGCAGGGCGGCGACCAAGGCGGCCTCGTCTTCGGGTCCCAGGGTAGGCACGCGGCCCGGGGCCTCCGTGAACATGCGGATCCCCCGAAGCGGGTTTTCGGACAGGTCCCCGCACTCCACCGCGTAGGACAGGATCTTCCGCAGGCAGGCGACCTCGCGGTTGACGGACGCAGCGGAATACGCAGCGGGGGCAGGCGGCTTCGCGTTCCGGGGCAGGCGGCCCGCTTCCTTGTGCCGCGCGAACGCCTCCCTCCGGCCGATACTCACGAGGGTTTCCGCCCCCCGACGGTCGCGCATGTACGCCTCGACGCGGGCCTTGCTGATTTCCGAAAGCCGGAGGGGACCGAATGCCGCGAGCAAGGGCCGCAGGCTCAATTCGTCCCGGTCCCACGATCGTTTGTGGACCTTCGCCCATTCCCGGTACTTCGTGACGAAGCCCGCCAGCCGGTCCCGTTGCACCCTCGGAAGCCCGACCCGCTCCCGGGCGGCGTCTTCCCGCAGGCGACCCAACAGCAATTGCGCGTCTTCCTTGGTCGGGGCGGACCTCCAAACCTGGCGACCGCGGACCTTGACCTTCGCGTACCAATGCCCGTTGCGGTTGAAGATCCCGCCGATCTGCCTGCCTTCCTCGTGTCGCTTCGCCATGCCGGCACCCCCGTTGAAACCCGTTCCGGCCGAAAGCAACCGGAACACCCGAAGGGTAGCAAACGGGGTAGCAGCGAGTCAACGAAAACGCGCATACCTAGAACCCGCGCCATATTGCGCTACGCAACCAACGGTCTTCGGATCCGACGGTTGGGGGTTCGAGTCCCTCCGGGCGCGCTCTGCAGCAGATAGCAGTCTGGGGGCGTGGATGGCTCCCCCTCGCCACAGGCAGGAGCCAACCAACCTTTGCACTTGTGATAAAGTGCCGAGGCATATTGGCTTCATGCTATCCTCCCTCCCATGAAGAACTCCCCCCTCCAGCGCCTCCGGTCCCTGGCCCTGACGAGCGGCATTTTCCATACCCGAGAGGCCCGGGCTGCGGGCGTGGATGCTTCCAGGGTCTGGAAACTGTGGAAGCTTGGGGCCCTGGAGCGCGTCTCGCGGGGCGTTTACCGCCTGGCGGATGCTGTTGCCACCCCGAACCACTCCCTGGCACTGGCCTGCGGCGTCGTGCCCCACGGCGTCATCTGCCTGCTGTCCGCCCTGCGATTCCACGACCTGGGCACCCAGTCGCCCGCGGAAGTGTGGATGGCGGTGGCCCGGACGGCCTGGAGACCCAGGCCGACGTACCCGATCATCCGGTACTGCTACTACGGTGAGCAGGCCCGGGACTGGGGCGTTGAAGTCCACGCGCTTGAAGGCGTGCAGGTCAAGGTCTACTCCGTCGCCCGCACGGTGGCGGACTGCTTCAAGTTCCGGAACAAGATCGGCCTGGACGTGGCGCTGGAGGCTCTGCGGGAGTGCCTGCGGGCGCGCCGCTGCCCGGTGGACGACCTGTGGAAGGCCGCCGGCGTATGCCGCGTCCAGCGGGTGATGCGTCCATACCTGGAGGCGATGCCTTGAGTACCGACGAGGCGCCAGGGGACTCCCCGGGCACCCGAAACCTGCCCGCGTCGGTGCGGGCCCGCCTGCTGGACCGGGCCCACGCCCTGGGGGAGGACTACCAGCGCGTGCTGAACCGTTTCGCCATGGAGCGTTTCCTCTACCGCGTGGGGATTTCGGATCTGCGGGATCGCCTCGTCCTGAAGGGGGCGAACCTCTTCCTGGCCTGGCAGGGAAGCATGCACCGGGCAACGAAGGACCTGGACCTGCTAGGCTCCGGCCCGCCGGAGGTCGATGCCGTGTGCGAGTTGGTGATGCAGGTCTGCCGGCAGCAAGGGGCCGACGAGTTGGTGTTCCTGCCGGACAGCGTGCGCGGCCAGCGCATCCGCGAGGATGGGCTCTACGAAGGGGTCCGCGTCCACATCCTGGCCGATCTGGGAGGCGCGGAGATCCCCCTTCAGGTCGATGTGGGCTTCGGGGACGCGGTGGTTCCCCCGCCTGAGGAGACCGACTTCCCGACGCTGCTGCCCATGCCCGCCCCCCACGTCCGTGCGTACAGCCGATACGTGGTTGTGGCCGAGAAGGTCGAGGCCATGGTCGCCCTGGGCATCCGCAACAGTCGCATGAAGGACTTCTACGATATCGCCTGGCTGGCGGAGGGGTTTCGCTTCGACGGCCCCACGCTGGGCCAGGCCCTGAAGGCCACTTTCGAGCGGCGACAGACCCCCTTGCCATCGGACCAACCCTTCGCGCTGACTCCCGACTTCCTGGAGGACGCGGGCAAGCGGGCGCAATGGTTGGCCTTCGTACGCAAGGGCAGGCTGCTGAAGGATCTGGGCGACCTGGACGAGGTGGGAAAACGGCTGCGCACCTTCTTGACGCCCCCGCTGGGGGTAGCCCGCGGGGAGCGGTTCGTGAGCACATGGGCGCCTGGCGGCCCCTGGATGCCGATTCCCGGGACGACGGAGTGAGCATCGGTCGATAAGTCCGATGTCCCTGGCTTCGAATCGGCCGATGAGGACTTCGGATCCGACGGTTGGGGGTTCGAGTCCCTCCGGGCGCGCTGCAGGCAAATCCTGTCCCGGTCCCTTCGCCGGCCTATGCGCCGGAATCGCCTTTCTATCTTGCGAGTTCAGGCCGGAACTTGGCGTTTTCAAGGGATACCCATCACGATCGGGGCTCAAGAAGTAGGCCGACGGTCTACCGTGGGACGCGGTCAGCGTCCGGCTCCGTCCAAAACCTGTCCAGGAGGCTTGCCGATGCCAGCGACGACCCGAATGATCTGTGCCGCTGCCGCCCTGCTGGCATCGTTCGCTGCCTGCGGCGTGGAACCCGCACCTTCCACCGGGGACCAGCCGCTCCTGTCGCAGCAGCAGTCCGCGCTCTTCACCAACGGCGACTTCGAATCGGATGCCATCGGCAAGACCCCTCCGACCGGCTGGACCCTCCTCAACTACCTGAACAGTTCCGGCGTCAGCGGCACCGTCAGCGCGCCCCCGGCATCCTTCGCGGCGCTCAACCTTTCGGGCCTGGGCACCGCCGTCAACGAAACCTATGTCGTCGGTGGGACGGCGCTGTCCCAGGCGGACCCCGACCTGGGCACCGGGCAGACGTTCCGCTTCCCGGCCTACGGCAGCCGCGCCGCGCGGGTGAACTACCAGAGCGCCACCGTCAACGGGAAGAACAGGAACGCCAACCTGATCCGCCAGGGGATGACGGTCGGGCTGGCCGACGTCGATCCGGGCGACGGCCAGATCCACGTCCGGTTCGCGGTCGCACCGGTGCTGGAAAACCCGGCTCACGCCTACAACCAGCAGCCCTACTTCTTCATCGAGATGCTGAACACCACCCGCGGGACCACGCTCTTCACCGGCTTCAACGTGGCCGGCCAGTCCGGCGTGCCATGGCACACGACGACCTCGGTCGCCACCGGCAACGCGACGCAGTGGCTGGACTGGCAACTGGTCGATATCGCGCCCGGCAACGCGGCGCTGGCCACCGGCGACCAGGTCGAACTGACCATCGTCGCCTCGGGTTGCTCGCTGGGCGGCCACTTCGGCCGCATCTACGTGGACGGCTTCGGCAACACCATCCCCGGCCCGTACGTGTCCGCCACCGCGCCGACGTCGGTCAACGCGGGAGCCACGCTGGCCTACACGATGCACTACTCCAACGGCGGCACCACGGCGTCCATCGGGACGCAGTTCACCATGGTGACCCCTCCGAACACGACGTTCGCGTCGATCTCCGGCGTCACGGGTTGCACCACGCCGACCGCCGGGTCGGCCGGCACCATCTCGTGCCCGCTCGGGACGTTGAACCCGGGCACCCAGGGGACCTTCACCGTCACCGTGAACGTGTCCGGCACCGCCACGGGAACGATCGTCAACGGCAACTACTCCATCGGCGGCGTCAACGAGCCGACGCTACTGGGGGCGAGGGTGACGACCACGGTCAACGGGTCGGGCACGCATACGGCCGACATCGTCGTGTCGAAGATCGGCGGCACTGTGGCCAGCCCGCTGTCGTCCGTCCGGCCCGGCCAGGCCTTCCCGAGCGGGACCCCGCTGTACACGATCACCGTCACGAACACCTCGACGACGGACCAGATCCGCGCGTCGCTAGGCAAGAGCTTCACGTTCACCGACGTCGTGCCCGCCGCTGTCACCGGAGTGACCTGGGCGTGCACGGCCACGGTGCAGGGATCGCTGCAGACCGGGAACACGGCGACCAAGTGCCGCGACCAGGGCGGCAACAGCGGGTACAACGGCACCGGCAACAGCATCTCGCTGTCGCCGCGACTGGGATACAACGGCGGCCAGATCACCATCCTCGTCTACGGCACCGTTTCGGCGTCGGCGACCGGGTCGCTGGTCAACACGGCGATCGCGTCCGCGCCCAGCGGGATCACCGACCCGAACCTGGTCAACAACACCTCGACGGTGACGCTGCCGATCGGCACTCCGGGCACGCTGAACCTGACCAAGGCGGGAGGCAACGGGAACGGCTCCGTCACGTCGTCGCCGGTCGGGATCAATTGCGGCACCACGTGCGGCTCCCAATCGGCCACATTCCTGCAGGGCACGCAGGTCATCCTGTTCGCGTCCCCGGTCGCCGGCGCCTCCTTCACCGGGTGGACCGGCTGCACCAGCAACCCGACCGCAACCGAGTGCTCGGTGACGATGGCCGCGACCAGCAACGTGACGGCCACCTTCGCGGCAGCGCCCCCACCGACCCCGGCGGCGGCCGTGTACGTCTATGGCGGGAACAACCAGTCGACGCGGACATCGACCGCGTTCCCCCTGCCCCTGCAGGCCCTGGTCACCGACGCCGCCGGCACGCCCAAGTCGGGCGTCACCGTCACGTTCGCTGTACCCGGCAGCGGCGCCGGCGCGACCGTGAGTTCCACCACCGCCACCACGAACAGCTTCGGGATCGCCTCGGTCACGGCCACCGCCAACGCCACGGCCGGCACGTACCCGGTGACCGCCAGCGTCAGCGGCGTCGCCACGCCGGCCACCTTCACCCTGACCAACGTCGGCGCGCCCTACTCCATCACGTACGTGAACGGAGGCTCCCTCACGGATCCGCAGGTCGCCCCCATCAACGGCGCCTTCGGGGCACCGCTGGTGGCCGTGGTGAAGGACTCCGCGGGCAACGTGATCCCGGGCACGACGGTCACCTACGCCGCGGTGCCGGTCGGCGGAGCGTCCGCGACGCTGTCCAGCACGACGGCCGCCACCGACGCCTCGGGCCTGTCGAGCGTGACGGCCGTCGCCAACGCGACGGTCGGGTCCTACACGGTGACGGCCCGGGTGGCAGGCGTGACCACACCGGCAACCTTCTACCTCCAGAACGCCACTACGGGACCCGCGTCCGTCTTCGTGGTCAGCGGGACCCCGCAGACGGCGGCCACCTCCTCGCCCTTCACCGATCCCCTCGTGGTGGTCGTGGCCGACGCGTCGGGCAACTCGCTGCCGAACATCACGGTCACGTTCACCGCCACCACCGCCGCGAGCGGCGCCACCGCGTCGCTGTCGGCAAGTACCGCGGTGACCAGGGGCCTGGGCCTGGCCAGCGTCACTGCCACCGCGAACGCCGTGGGCGGCGTCTACACGGTCAGCGCGTCGGTTTCCGGCGTCACCACGCACGCAGTCTTCACGCTCGGCAACGACGGCGGCTATTCGATCCAGGTCGCTGCCGGCAGTCCCCAGACGACGATCATTTCCACCGCCTTTGGATCGAGGCTCCAGGCGCTGGTGCTGGACGGCCTCGGCGACCCTGCCGCGGACGAACTGGTCACCTTCCAGGCCCCCACCTCCGGCGCGACCGCCACGCTCAGTGACGGCGCCGCCTGCGTGCCGGCGACCGCGGGCTGCATGACCGCCATCACGGATCCCACGGGCATCGCCATGGTGTCGGTTGCGGCCAACGCCACCTCGGGCCACTACAGCGTCGTCGCCACCTCGCCCAAGGCGCCCGGATCGGCCAGTTTCAACCTGTCCAACGAGTGCACGGCGAATTCGCAATGCAGCGGGACCCAGCCCATCTGTGACCTGCCGTCCGGCGCCTGCATCGCCTGTCCCGGCGACGCGGCCTGCCTGGCGAGAAGCGGTGCAACCCCTTACTGCGACGTATCGGGAGCCTGTGTGGGTTGCCTGACCGACAGCCAGTGCAGCGGGTCCGCTCCCATCTGCAACCAGGCCTCCAACGCGTGCAGCGCATGCTCCACCGACGCCCAGTGCGCCAACAAGAGCGGCGCCGCGCCCTTCTGCGTCGTCGCCACGGGAGCCTGCTCGGTGGGCTTCACCATCACGGCCTCGGCCGGCGCCAACGGGATGATCACGCCGTCCGGCGCCCAGAGGGTCGGGCCGGGCGGGACGCTGGCCTTCGCGATCGCGGCCAGCGCCAACTACCACATCGCGGACGTCCTGGTGGACGGAGCTTCCGTCGGCGCCGTCGCCGGCTACACGTTCACCGACGTGCAGGCGTCGCACACGATCAGCGCATCGTACACGATCGACACGTTCACGATCACGCCCTCGTCCGGTCCCGACGGCGGGATTTCCCCGAGCACCCCGCAGACCGTCAACTACGGCGACAGCAAGGCCTTCGCGATCAACCCCGCAACCGGGTATCACGTCGCCGACGTGCTGGTGGACGGGTCCTCCGTCGGCGCGGTCACCACCTACACCTTCACCGACGTGCAGGCGTCGCACACGATCGCCGCCACCTTCGCGATCGACACGTTCACGATCACGCCCTCGTCCGGTCCCAACG
>CAIOFV010000088.1 GCA_903857665.1 uncultured Myxococcales bacterium | reverse complement strand
CGTGGACGGGTCCATCCTCTCCTCCCTGGCCCAGCCGTCAGCGGGCTTCACGACGCGGGAGCCACACCGTCGCCCGCGTCCCCCGACCGGGCGCCGATTCCAGCGACAGGGTGCCGCCATGCGCCTCGGTCAGGATCCTGGCCAGCGGAAGGCCCAGGCCCGTGCCGTTCGCCTTGGTCGTCACGAAGGCCTCCTGGACGCGGGCAAGCGTCGCGGCATCCATCCCCGGCCCCTCGTCGGAGACGAGCACTCGGAGACCGTCGCGCTCGCACGCCGCCCGGACGGTCACGCAGCCTCCGGGGCCCACGGCATCCAGCGCGTTCGCCACCAGGTTCGTCAGGACCTGGCCCACGCGGTGCCGATCGACATCCACCTGGCCCGGACAATCCGACGAGACCTCGATCCTCTTCGCCTCGCCCTCGGCACGCATCCTCAGCGGCGACAGGATCTCGTCGAGCAGGGCAGCCGCCGGGACCGGTCGCCGGTCCAGCACCAGGGGCTTCCCGAGCTCCAGGAAGTCGGTCACGACCCGTTCGACCCGGCCCGCGGCGTCGATCGAAAGCCGCAGCAGGTCGCGGTATTCCGCCTCGTCCTTCTGGCCCACATCGAATTCGCCTCCCAGCCGCTGGAGCGCCATCCCGATGGTGTTCAGGGGGTTGCGGACCTCGTGCGCCACCGTCGACGCCATCTGGCCCAGCGCGCGCCAGTGCCGGATGTCCTCGTCGCGCCGCCGGTTCGCGTCGGCCTGCTCCCTGCGTCGGACGTCCGCCCTGCCCAGGATCCAGGCCAGGATCACGCTCATCAACACCAGGGAGGAAAGCACCAGGACCATCACCCACTGACGATGCTCGATCCGGCGGGCGAGGGACGCCAGGACCGCGGCCTCCAGGCCCGTTCGCACCACCGCGCGCGAACCGTCGCCCAGCTCGATGGTGCTTGCAACCTCGTAGACGGGCGCGCCAGCCCGCTCCAGGACGCGAGCCCGCACCGCGTCGGCCGGCCCCTCGAGGACGGTCTGGAGCACCGGGTCTTCGGCCCAGGAGGAGATCGTCCCGGGATGGGGGGAGGCTGCAAGGATCCCCCCGGCGTCCTGGACCACGACGTAGTCGAGTTCGCGGTCCTTCAAGGCGGAAAGCAGGGGCCCCAGCCCGACCTCGCGACGCATTTCGTCGAGGGACTTGCGATTGCGGCAGGCAATCGTCGTCCGATCCCCGTCCACATCGGCGGCGCAGTACATGCCGTAGCGGCGCGTCGAGGGTGTATCGATGAACCCGGGCTCCGGCGACGATGCCATTTCGTCCACGAACGACGCCCGGTCGACCGGGGCCACGGGTCCGAAGCATCCCCGCAGGGTCGTCCCGTCGCGAACGGCCCAGACGACCACGTTCTCGCTGCCCGGGAACGTTGCACAATCGAACCCCTCGGCTGGAGCGCCGAGCAGGTCGAGCTGGTCCCCGAGGGCCGTGGCCGACATGGCGTACACCAGTTCGGTGGACCAGGCCGCCTGCTGGGCACTCTCGCGCACCAGGTTGCCCACGAATTCGGCGTGGGACTGATACAGCGATTTCACCTCGCCGAGCTGCCGTTCCTGCTCCAGGTGCGTCGTGAAGCCCACAACCACGGAAAGTCCGGCCACGACGACCGGAATCGACCAGAACCTCAGGGAACCGCGGCGCACCTGGTGGCCTCCGTCCGTTGGGGGGAGCGTACCACGAACGGGCGCCCCGTCTGTTACGCCCCCGGCATCCGCCGGTACGCCGGGCACTCCTCGCCGATCAGGATCGACGTGGCCTGGCTGAGCGACTCGAGCGTCTGGTAACCGACCAGGCGGGCAAGTTCCTTCTGGTCCTTGTCGAGGTAGACGAACACGGGGATCCCGGTGATGCCGAACTGCCGGGCCAGTGGCTTGCCCTCCGGGCTGGTGACGTCCACCTGCCGGATGTCCACCTGGTGCCCCAGGCATTCGTTCTTCAGCGCGTTGACCGCCGGCATCATCTGCAGGCAGATGGGGCAGCGCGGGGAGTAGAACTCGTAGATGATGGGCAGCGGTTCGATCGCGCCGGCGTCGCACGCGGAGCCCCCGTGGGCGTCTCCGTCGCACGTGCTGCCCTCGGCGGGCCCTGCGGTCGGCGCCGGTGACGTCATCGCGACCGGTTCCTCCGGGGGGCGAGTCATCGCGTAGTCCACCAGGCCCAGCCGGTCGGTCGCCACCAGGAATCCCGCGACGACCAGCAACACGCCGGTCGCCTTCTCGAACACCGGGATGAACCGCCGCGCGTGTCGCAGCGCGGCCAGCGCCGGGCCTGCCACCAGCACGACGGCGATCAGAGGGACCGCGAACCCGGCCGAGTACAGCGCCAGGTATCCCATGCCGGCCAGCGGGTTCGACGTCGTCAGGGAGGTGTACGTCAGGACCGCGCCCAGGACCGACCCGATGCAGGGGCTCCATGCGAACGCGAACAGCAACCCCAGGACGAACGAGTTCAGGTAGTGGAACCGCGTCTTGAAGCGACCGGCCGACAGGCCGCCCCCGCCGTCCAGGCCCGGCAGCTTCAGGTACCCCAGGAAGCGCAGGCCCAGCAGCAGGACCACGATCCCGCCGATCTGCTGGAACAGCACGCGGTGTTCGATCAGGGCGCGACCCAGCACGGTGGCCGACAGCCCCAGGACCGAGAACACCAGCGTGAACCCGGCCGCGAACGCGAGGCGTGCGAGGACACCCCGGAAGCGGCCGCCTTCGGCATCCGGCCCGCCCGACAGGATGT
>CAIOFV010000087.1 GCA_903857665.1 uncultured Myxococcales bacterium | reverse complement strand
GATCTGGTGGTTGTTCTCGTCGATCAGCACGCGCTGGACCATCGCCGGGGCGATGGCGCTGCACACGTAGCGCGCCAGGTCGATCGAGTAGGGAATGATGTCGATCTTCTCGCCGCGCAGCTCCTGCACCACGGCCTGCACGCGCGAGCCCTTCATGCCGACGCAGGCGCCGACCGGATCGACGTCGCTGTCCGTCGATGTGACGGCCAGCTTGGTCCGTTCACCCGGCTCGCGGGCCACGGCCTGGATCTTCACGATGCCCTCGTAGATCTCGGGCACCTCCTTTTCGAACAGCTTCACCACGAACCGCGGGTCCGTGCGGGACAGGATCACCTGGTGGCCCTTCGGCTCGCGGGTGACGTCCTTCACGTAGGCCTGGACGCGGTCGCCGGCGCGGTAGGACTCGCGCGGGCACTGCTCCTTGAAGGGCAGGATCGCTTCCGCCTTGCCCAGATCGACGATGACGTTGCCCTTTTCGAAACGGCGGGCGACGCCGGTGACCAGTTCGCCCTTCCGGTCCTTGTACTCGTTGAAGATGATGGTGCGCTCGGCCTCCTGCACCTTCTGCAGCACCACGTGCTTGGCCGTCTGGGCCGCGATGCGCCCGAACGCCTTGCGGTAGGTCTGCAACTGCAGGATGTCGCCGTACTTCATGTCCTCTTCGCGAGCCTTTTCCTTGTCGCCTTCGAGGTAGAAGATCTGGAAGCCCAGTTCGTCCCCGGGCTGCGCCTCGGGGTCGACCTTGGCGGCGTCGTCCATGTTCAGTTCGACCATCGGGTTCTGGACGTCTTCCGACACCTTCATGTACTGGAAGAGTTCCACCTGCCCGCAGTCGGCGTTGAACGCCGCCTCGAGGGTGCGTTCTTCCCCGAATACCTTCTTCGCCGCCTTCAGGATGGCTTCCTCGAGGGCCTCGATGAAGACCTCCTTCGGGATCCCCTTCTCGCGGCTGACGAGGTCGATCACCTCGGACCAGTTCGGATTGTCGACGGACATGGGCTCCTCCGTTTGCACCGTTCCAACCCTGCCCCGGTACCTCGTCCTCCCTCCCGCACGGACCAGCCTTGTCGCCTGGGGAACGAAAGGAGGGGTGCGGCCGGCAGGTGCCCAGCCAACAGGGTCGCGCATTTGTACTGCAACTCGGAAGGAATTGCAAGGGGCCTCCCGAGGCCGGGGGCGGGGATGCGGACCTACTTCGGGACCAGGATCAGCGGTACCCCCTCGAAGTCGTATCGACGCCTCAACTCCCGCTGCAGGAACCGCAGGTAGGTCGCCGGAACGTCGGCGGTCCCGCCCCGGAACAGCAGGATCGTCGGGGGGTTGACCTGCACCTGGACGATGTAGCGGATCCGGACCGACTTCGCCCCCGTCACGTGCGGGGGATGGGTCTGGACGACCTCCTCCCAGAACCGGTTCAGTTCGGCGGTCGCAATGCGCGAGAACAGGTTCGCGTGCACCCGCTTCAGGGTCGGCAGGATCTTCGCGACGTTGCGCCCCACCAGCGCCGACGTCTGGATCCGCGGGGCGAACGCGAAGAAGGTCGTTTCGTCGTCCAGTTCGCGACGGACCTCCTCGGCCCGTTCCCCCTTCAGCAGGTCCCACTTGTTGGCCACGACCACCAGGCCACGCCCCCGCTCCATGATGAGGGAGGCCAGTTTCTTGTCCTGGTCGGTCAGTCCCTCCGAGGCGTCGATGACCAGCACGCACACGTGGCTTCGTGCGATGGCCTGCATCGTCCGCGCCACGCTCATGCGCTCCAGGCCCATCGCCACCTTGCCGCGACGCCGGACGCCCGCGGTGTCGATCAGAAGGTACTCCTGGTCCCCGTCCTTGAACGGGGTGTCGATGGCATCCCGTGTCGTCCCGGCCACGTCGCTGGTGAGGTAGCGGTCCTGCCCCAGCAGCGCGTTCGCCAGCGTGGACTTCCCCACGTTCGGCCGGCCGACGATGGCGATCCGGATCGGGCCCGTCGCATCCTCGTCCGGGACCTCGTCCTCCAGCGGCGGGGCATCGAGGTCCGCCAGCATCCGGTCCAGCAGTTCCGCCACTCCCGTGCTGCGCTCGGCCGTCATCGGGAACAGTTCCTGGATGCCCATGCGGTAGAACTCGGCCACCAGCGGATCCAGGTTCGCGTTGTCCACCTTGTTGACCGCGACGTACACCTTGCGGTTGCTGCGGCGCAGCATGTCCCAGATGACCTCGTCGGTCGCGGTCGGGCCCTCGCGCACGTCCAGCACCAGCACCAGCGCGTCGGCCTCCTCGAGGGCCAGTTCCACCTGGCGCTTCATCAGCGCCAGCATGCTGCCCTCCTCCGCCTCGGGGTCGAACCCGCCGGTGTCCACCAGCACGAAGGCCTTGCCCGTGTGGTCGGACTCGGCGTAGTGCCGATCCCGGGTCACGCCCGGAAAGTCCTCGACGATCGCTTCCTTGCGACCCAGGATGCGGTTGAACAGCGTGGATTTGCCCACGTTCGGGCGACCCACCAGCGCGATGATCGGCTTGCGAACCATGGTCCTCCTTCGACCGGATCCGTCGCGATTGCCGTCCGACGTCCGGGGCGGCGGATCCTACAGGACGATCGGCTTGCATGCCAGCGGTCCCGCTTTCCCGGACCGGTACCGGCACCGGTACCGGTCCCCGTTCCCGTCCCCGGCCCCCGTCACGGCCCCAGCGCCTCGGCCTGCGCCGCGGCTCTTGCCGCCTCGTCGGGCCGTCCGGCGGCCGCGGCGACCCGCGCCAGGGTCCGCCACGCCCGCGTATACGACGGATCCTCATCGACCGCCTGCCTCAGCCACGGCAGCGCCGCGTCCGGCAGGCCGTCGTCGGCCAGCAGCGCCCCCAGGTTGTTCATCGACCGCGGATCCCGAGGGTCCAGCCGCAGCGCCAGGGCCAGCATCTCGCGCGCCGGGCCGTCGCCGTCCCGCAGCGCCGCCAGCGTCGCCAGTCCCCGCACCTGGCTCGCCAGGAAGGCGCGCGTCCAGCGATCCGCATCCCCCGCATGCGCCGTCGCGATGCGCGCCGCATCCAGGGCCGCCGCGATCGCCTCCGCTGGCCCGCTCGCCGCCACCGCGCAGGCGGGGAATCCCGGCACGAGCCGAGCCCGGACGGCGGCGTCCACCGCGCCGTCACCGGGTTCGATCCAGACCGGTCCCCGACGCAAGGCCAGATCGACCGCGCGGACCAGCGTGTGCGACAGGCCTTCTCCCGCGGCCTCGAAAGGGGCCGACCGGAGGGCCGACCACAGCCCCTCCTCGCCCGGTCGGCCACCGCGCGCCTTCAGCACCCGCGTCACGTACGGCGTGTCCGACAGGTGCTGCCGGACCAGCACCAGCACATCGGGCCGGGCGCCGTCCACCGCCTGGGTCCCGGCCAGCGTGGCGGACAGGTCGTCCGAGGTCGTCAGGACCGTCGCTCCCGGGGCCAGGCCTTCGAGGAAGGAGGACGCCATCTCCCGCGGTGCCACCACGACGCTCATGTCCCGCGTGGACGGCGCCAACACCCCCTGCAGCAGCGCCAGTGCCAGCCCGCCCCCGACCGCAAGGGGCGCCCACGTCCCCCGTCGGGCCCGTCGCGCGGCGGCCGCCAGCGCCTCGACCCCGGCAGCCGACAGGATCCCCAGTACGACCGTCGATGGGACCAGAACCTGCAGGTCGCTGATTCCCATGGGATTGATGCGCACCGCGAACACCAGGTCGCCCAGCAGGGCGCCCAGCAGCGCGGTCGCGGTCGCGACGTCCTTGCGTGCCGTCCAACCCAGCCCCACCAGCGCCAGCGGCCACAGCGCGAGGGTCCCCTCGGCAAGCGTCCCGATGGCCAACCGGAGGTTCGCCTCCACCCGGGCCAGGGGCACATCCCCGATCTGCCCGGCGAACGACCGGCGGATCCGCGCTCCCGTGAGGTGCTCCCACACCCCGGCGGCACTCGACGGGTCGCCCCAGTTCAGCAGAGGGTCCCGCGACGCGGCGACCGGCAGGTACAGCACGATCAGCGCCCCTGCAACCAGCGCGACCGCGGCTGCCGGCAGCGCCCGCCATGCCGCCGGCCTCCGGGCCGCCAGGGCAATCCCCGCCACGGCCAGCACGAATCCCGCCTCGACCGGCCAGGTCACGTGCCCACCGGCCCCAAGCCCGACCCCGAGGGCACCGAGGACCAGCCACCGGGCATCCCCGCGCCGGGCGCCGACCAGCGCGCATCCGATCGAGGCGGTCATCCCGGCGGCCGACAGCGCGTAGACCTCGGTCGTCCCCCCGTGAAGCCAGGTGGTCGGGCTGGCCAGCAGGGCCGCCGGCGCGACCAGCGCAGCCCATGAGGAGGTCGCCGTGCCGACGCCGTCCCGCGACGAGGCGGCTTCGCGAGCAACCGCCCACGCCGCGGCGGCTATGCCCCCCAGCGATACCGCGGACAACAGGTTCATCCGGAAGAAGGCGTCCCCCGCGGGCAGGTACCCGAAGGCCCGGCCCAGGAGGCAGAACATCGGGAATCCGGTGGGGTGCGGGACTCCCAGCACCAGTGCGGACGACGCCAGTTCGCCGGCGTCCTTCACGAACAGTCCCGGCGACGCGAATACCACCGCAGCGGACGCTGCCGCCACGCCCACGATGGCCGCGACGACCGTCCCGCCCGAAACCGCCCCGGGCGACGCCCGTCCAAGCCGGCTCCGCCGGGCCTCGACCGCCACTGCACAGCCGCCGGCGGCGGTGATTCCCGCGGCGGCCAGCAGCAGCGAAGCCGCCGCCACGGGCCACAGCACGGCGCACAGCAGGGCGACGGCGAGGATTCCCCCCAGCGACACGAGGACCCGGGGCGGCAGGTCCGGCAACGACTTCATGGGCTCTTCGGTCGCGGCCCGTCCCGGTCGTCACGACCGGGGGCGTCGCGTGTCCAGGGAACCGCCAGGAACGCGGGGCTCAGGGAAGGAAGATCTCGGCGCCCTTGGCGAACTTCACACCGGCCTTCACGTTGCTGAGGCCACCGGTGATCAGGACGGCCCCGTTCAGCAGGCCGCCCTGGATCAGGGTAGTGCGATGGTCGATCCGGGGCACGGCCATGTCGCCCAGTTGCGTCACGCTCAACTGGCCCACGTCGGACACCGCGACCAGCACCGCCGAAGACAGGGGCGTGCGATCCGGGCCCAGGCCACCCGTGATCAGGACGGTCTTGCCGTCGGCCAGCGGGGTGGCCTGGTGGTGGGTGCGCAGCAGCAGGTTCAAGTCGGCCCCGGCCAGCCCGGACACCGCCCCGTACAACGTACCGTTGGTGGTGTCCACGACCCAGGACATCGGCTCGATGTCGGGCGTGCGGCCGTTCTTCAGACTGGCGCCGCCGAACGTCCACACCTGCCCGTTGGCCACCACGGCGATCGCCCCGAAGGCAGCATCCGGAACCCCCCGGATCGGGGACAGGTCCTTCACCTGGCCGGTCGCCTTCGAGTACCACTCGCCGAAGGCGGCGGTCGGGCTGACGTTTCCGCCGAGAACCACGATGTCGGTGCACCCGCCGGTCGCGTTCCGCTGGACACACGCCGACGTCGCCGCGTAGCGCGCGGTCGCGGACTCGGACCCCGGGACCACCACGCACTGCAGATCGCCCGCGGCGCCCGGCACGCACCGGTACGACGACCGGCCCGCCGAGATGCGATCCGGGGTTTCAGCGGCCTGGATCAGGCCCGCGCGTACGTATGCTTCGGGACCGTTGTCGCCGTCGATCGCCTCGACCAGCGGAAGCGCGGTGGAAAACCCGGGCTGCGAGCGGGTCGCCGTCCCGGCCACGAGATCGACCACGAACGCGTATGGCGAAATCGTCAGGGGACAGGTGCCGCTGCACTGCTGGGGCCGCGCGAAGGGCACGGTCGAATCGCCGTCCACCTCGACCCCGATCACGGAGGCGCCGCCGATCAGGACCAACTGCTGCCCGCCCAGCAGGACGGACCCCATCAGGCCCACCGCGTTCCCGAGGTCCGTACCCAGGCCCACGACGTCGAACAGCGAACTGCTGGCGCCGAAGGTTTCGGACGTCGTCGCGCTGCTGACGGTCAGGCCGCTGCTCCCGGACAGCGAGTAGCCGCCCGCCATCACCACGTCGCCGCCGGGACCCGACACCGCGACGTGGAAGGCCCGGTCGGACTGCACGTTCAACGGGAAAAGCGTCTGGAGGCTGCATGTGCTGCCCATGCATTTGGCCTGCGGGTGCACCACGTACTGCATCCACTTGAGGCCGTTGGCACAGGTCTCGTCCGCCGCACAGGCCTGCTGGAACGGGAATCGGCACTGGCTGGGATCGGGACAATCCGTGGTCGCCTGGCAATCCGCGTCGGCCTGGCACGCGACCCCGCTGTCCAGCAGGTCGGCGTCCGGAACGGGGAAGGCCCCGATGCCGCCGATGGGGTTCACCTGGATGTAGTACACGGCGTTCCCGGTCCCGGCCTTCGTCACATCGACGCCGCCCCGGATGCCGCGAGCCGCCAGGGTCCCGGCGGCGCAGTCGGCCGTCGAGTACGCGTCGTACACGACCACGTAGTCGGTCGCGACGTCGAGGTCGGTCACCGTGAAGCCCAGGTTCGGCGGGGTGCACGGCGACTCGAAGTACGCCTTCTTGTCCAGGGACGCGGGGGCCTTCTTGTACAGGCGGATCTTGAAATACGTCGTGCCGGCCACGTAGTCGCCGGTCAGGGCCAGGCTGATCTGCCCGCCGCCGTCAGGCGAAGGCCCCTTGAACGAAGCATCCGAACCTGAACCTGCGCAGCCGGCCAGCAGGGCGACTGCCGCGAGGCACATCCCGAAACGCGCGATGCGATGATGCGTCATGGCAATCCTCCCTAGCGCGGAAACAGCGACACGTCCTTCGGGGCATAGCGGGCGTCCGGGCTCAGCCCGATGGAACCGGACCCGCCGCCGCTGCTCTTGGACAACACCACCCCTGCCGCGGTTCCGCCGCCGACGACGGCCGCGCCGACGATCGTCCAGAACCACCACGAGCCGTACCACGGGGTCTTCGCGACCGACCGCTCCTTGACCGGGACCGGCGTCGCGGGGGTCTTCGGAACATCGACCGCGTTCAGATTGAACGAAACGGCGTTGGTCCGGCGGGCATCGACCTTCAGGGGCTGGACCGTTTCCTTGAAACCGACCTTGGACAACCGGAGCGTGTATTCGCCCGGCTTCAACTTGACCGCCACGGGCGTCAAGCCGACGAAATCCTTGTCCACGTATACTTCGCCACCGGCCGGCGTCGATGCGATATCGACACGGGCCAGTTCCGGTTCCGGCTGGGGCTCCGGACCGAGCATCCGTTCGATCGCGGTGGCGACGAATTCGCCCAGGCGCGTCGATTCTTCGGTACCGCCCTCGGGCGACTTCGCTTCCTTGGTGGCGACATCGACCAGGCGCATCTGCACGTTGAAGCGCCCCGCCTGGTCGCTGACCTCGGTGTACAGGACGAGGTCCGCGCCGAGCCCGGCCCCGATGTTGGCCAGGCATTGCGAATCGAAGTCCACGCAATCGGCGTCCACCATCAGGTCCATGGGATCGGCATCTGGGACCTTCAGGACGTCGTACTGGGTGTACTTCGCCAGCTTGGCCAGCACGCCCTCGGTCAACTTCGCGATCTCGTCGGCGGGCAGCTTGTTGCTGGAAACCCGGAGCGCCAGGAATTTGATCTTGTGCGCTTCCTGGGCCGCCGCCTGCGAAGCCCCCCCGATCCATGCAGCAAACGCGATCGCCAGGAGCAGCGTTCCCTTGCACCTCGTCATGGCACGCTCTCGAATCAGGCCGGTGCTATACTACGGGCACCCCATCGGGGTGTCAACGGTGCAAACCCCCAGGCAGGACAAGGCCGTCCGCTTCCGCGGCAACGGGTTTCGCTTTCGCGGCGCAACCTGTGTGCTGGGGGTTCTGGCGCTGGCCCTTCTGGTGCTGTCCTGCGCGTCCGCGGTCCGGTACGCGACGGGCCCCCTGGCGCCGTCGGCCCTGCCCACGCCCGTCGTGCGCCTCGCGATCGGCCCCCCCCCGGGGCAGGTCCCTTCCTCGGCCCCACGGCAGATCGTGCACCTGGACCAGTCGGGCCCCCCGGTCCCGCCCGGATCCGACCCGCCCGACGTGAACGTCCTGGGCCGCGTCCGGAGGCTCGCGACGATGCCCGGGCCCGCGCACGGATTCCACATCGAAATCGACGTCCCGAAGGGCGTGTTGCTTGCGGACGTCCTGACGTATGCGCCGGTCCACCTCGACCTCGCCGAAGGGAAGGAGGTGCGCCTGCGGGCGTTCCTCGGCGACGCGATGATGCTGCGCCTGGACGACGCCCAGGGGCCGCTCTTCCTGGTTTCCGCCGGCGCAGCCCCGCCCGAGCCCAAGGACCTTCCCCTCGACGTCCACGCCGCCCCCCGCCGCGCCTATGTCGAGGTGCTTTCCGCCGAAGACCTCTGTCAGTGGACGATCCTGCAGCGCGGCGTCGAGGTCACGGCCCGGGGAACCCCCCTGGGAACGATCGGGCCGGGTGCGACGGCGACGTTCGAAACCCAGGGCCGACGCTGGCAGATCACGGCAAGCGAAGCCGCCACGCCGGACGAATCGGACTGCGGGCGCGAGGGGGCTTCACGCCTGGCCTTCTTCTGGACACGGCTGCCGCCAGCACCCTGACTGTCCCGCTCGCGGCGCGCGGGTGCAGGCGACGGACTGTTGCACGAAACTCCCGCCAGGGCAGAGGCCGCCTCGGGCACGCCTCAATGGGATCCGGGAAGACCGCCCCGCTGCAGCAGCGCCGCGACGTCCATCGAGATGGCGACGGCCGCGTGAACCAACACGCCCCCCCAGATGGTCCCGGTGCGCAGGGCCAGCACGCCCAGCACCGACCCGGCGATGACCGCGCCGAACGCCTCGGGCATGGGCTTGGTGAAGTGGATCATCACGTAGGGGACGACCATGGCCGGCACCGCCAGGACGCCCAGGCGCCCCTTCAGCGAATGCAGCAGGAACCCCCGGAAGAAGAACTCGAGGGCGAAGAACTGCGACGCGTACAGCGCCTCCCACCCCAGCAGGTCGCCCCACCCGTGCGGATTGCGATAGAACGGGTAGGTCTCCTGGAAGGCCTCGGTGCCCGACGCGATCACCACGGCCACCAGCACCGGCGCCAGCAGCAGCAGGTAGATCGGCAGGTGCCGCACGAATCCCCGCCCGGTCAGCCCGTATGCGGACAGCGGCTCCCGGAACACCGCGACGACGATCAGCGCCGGAACCAGGAAGTAGCAACTGATGCACCCCAGGGTCCACGCGGCGTGCCTGAACAGCGGCGACGCGGCGAGCAGCGCGTCCTTGAGCGGGCCGTCGGACAGGCCGATCGCGAATTCCCAGGCCCGGTCCGCAAGATCCGCCTGGAACTCGCCGCTCAAGGCGACGAAATTCAGCAGGGTCAGCAGGATCGCCGTGGCCCCCAGCGCCGTCATCGCCTTGAAGCGAGGCGACCGCCGCGCCCCTTCCGGCGCCTGCA
This sequence comes from uncultured Myxococcales bacterium, assembly GCA_903857665.1. GTDB lineage: Bacteria > Myxococcota_A > UBA9042 > DTJE01 > DTJE01 > CAIZWN01. The sequence goes on along the minus strand of CAIOFV010000087.1, from coordinate 64,231 downwards.
TGCACCGCTCCATCCCCGAAACGGAATCCAGCACCACGACCTGGTACAGGCGGCGCAACATCGCGGGGATACTAGCCCCAAACATCGACCGAACGCCAGCGTCATCCTCTCCCGCCGGGGGGATGCTCCGCGGGACGGGCGCCGTGCATTGAATGCGCTTCGCGCCGCGAACGCAGATCGTTGACAAGACCCCGCCCCTGTTGCAGACTTCCGCCCTCGCGGACGCCCCGCACGAGGTAGCGACGATGTTCGACAACCTGAAGCAGCGCATCGCCGACCTCCGTGAGAGGGCCTCGGTCCTCGGGAGGTATCTTTGACCCCGACGACAAGCGCCGCCGCGTCGCCGAAATCGACGAGATAAGCTCCGATCCGGGCTTCTGGTCCAACCGCACGCTCGCCACGACCCTGGGGCGCGAAAAGACCCGCCTGCAGAAGGACGTGGATGCCTTCGAGTTCCCCGTGAAGGCCCTCAAGGACGCCGCCGAGCTGATCGAAATGGCCGAACTGGAGTCCGACGCCAGCTTCGAGCCCGAGATCGCCGCGACGATCGACGACGCCGAGAAGAAGGTCGCCGCGCTGGAATTCAACCGCATGATGAGCGGCGAAAACGACCGCGCGGACGCCCTGGTGACGATCAACGCGGGCATGGGCGGCACCGAGTCCCAGGACTGGGTGCAGATGCTGATGCGGATGTACCTGATGTGGGCCGAGCGCAAGGGCTTCGTGACGGAAATCCTGGACGAGCTGCCCGGGGAGGAAGCGGGCCTCAAGCACGTGACCTTCCAGGTCGAGGGCGAATGGGCCTTCGGCTACCTGAGGGCCGAAATCGGCGTCCATCGCCTGGTGCGCATCTCGCCCTTCGACTCGAACGCGCGCCGCCAGACCACCTTCGCCGGCGTCAGCATCCTGCCGGACATCGAGGAAACGGTTGAAATCGTCGTGGACGAAGAGGACCTGCGCGTCGATACGTACCGGTCAGGAGGCGCGGGCGGCCAGCACGTCAACAAGACCGACTCGGCCGTCCGCCTGACGCACCTGCCCACGGGCATCGTGGTCCAGTGCCAGAACGAGCGTTCCCAGATGAAGAACCGCAGCAAGGCCATGAAGATGCTGAAGGCCAAGCTGTACGACCTGGAAATGCGCAAGAAGGACGCCGAACGGGACCGGCTGGAAGCCGAAAAGCGCGACATCGACTTCGGCAGCCAGATCCGCTCCTACGTGCTGCACCCCTACCGCATGGTCAAGGACCTGCGGACCGGCTGCGAAACGGGCAACACCGACGCCGTCCTCAACGGCGACCTCGACGCGTTCATCGAGGCCTACCTGCTGCACGGGCAGCACTAGGCTCTTCCAGTTGGCGATCCTCGCCACGCACGACTATCCTGCCTGCGTCCCTCGCGCGGCCTTTCGATGCCTGACACCGGCCAGCCCGAACGGCGTCGAATCCCCTGGGTCTCATCGACCTACTTCGCCGAAGGCCTGCCTTACATGCTGGTCCGCTACCTGGCGGGCGTCTACCTGACCGACATCGGGGTGAAGGAATCCTACCTGGGCTTCCTGAACTTCCTGGGCATCCCCTGGAACCTCAAGTTCCTCTGGGCCCCCGCCATCGACCTGTTCGGCACCAAGCGAGGCTGGCTGCTCAAGGTGGAAGGGGTCCTCGTCGTCGGCTTCCTGGCCCTGGCCCTGCTGGCCGCCTTCGGCCCCCTCGCGCTGCCCCCCGGGGCGACGACGCTGGAAGGCCTCGACGGGGCCGTGGCCCTGAGGGGCTTCCTCGCCCTGCTGGTCGCGCTCGCATTCATCGCCGCGACCCACGATGTCGCCATCGACGCCTACTACATGGAAGCCATCCGCAACCCCACGGAGCAGGCCGCGTACACGGGCCTGCGCGTGATGACCTACCGGCTCGCGATCGTCTTCACCAAGTCCGTGCTGGTGGCGGCCGCCGGGATCTGGGCCTGGTCCGGCGCCTTCGTCTGCGGCGCCGCCACCCTCGCCCTCCTGCTCGCCTTCCACTCCTGGTATCTCCCGCGCGTCGAAACGGGCCCGGCGAAGCGGCGCGGGGGCGTCACGATGCTCCGCCAGTACGGCCTCGCCTTCACCTCCTGGCTCCACCAGGACCGCGTGGGCATCGCGCTGCTCTTCATCGTGACCTACAAGCTGGGCGACGAGGTCCTGTTCAGCATGAACACGCCGTTCCTGCTCCGGGAACTCGGCGTGACCAAGGTCCAACTGGCCTGGCTCGCCGGCATCCTCGGGACGACGGCGTCCATCGCCGGCTCGCTGGTGTCGGCCTGGGCGCTCCGGCGCTTCGGCCTCCGGCGCGCCGTCTGGCCGCTCACGCTGGCGATGAACCTGAACATCTGGGCCTACGCCTGGCTCGCCCACGCGCTCCCCGATCCGACCACGCAGGCCGGCATCGGGCTGATCGCCGGGGTGCATGCCTACGAGCAGTTCGCCGCGGGCCTGGGAAACGCCGTGCTGGTGGTCTACATCATGCGGACGTGCCACCCCGACTTCAAGGCGGCGCACTACGCGATCGCCAGCGCCATCTCGTCGGTCGGGTCGTCGCTGTTCGGGGGCTTCGGTGGCCTGATCGTCGAGGCCACCAGCTACCTGCACCTGTTCGTGCTGGCCTTCGCCCTCGCGCTGCCGTCGATGCTCTGCCTGCTGGTTCTGCCGATCCCGGAGGAACGTCGGGCGGAGTAGGACTGCGGCCAACGTTCACGTTCACGTACCCGAGCCCGTACCCGAACCCGAACCCGGCTGCGTGGCCGTGCCCGATCGTCCGGGCCCACCGTGTCACGGGGGCGGGGACGGCGTTTTTTGACGCCCTCCGGGCGTCAAAAAACGTGCCCCATATCCACGTAGATCCCGATCGGCACCCCGATGGCCGCGGAATCCGGCGAATAGGCGAAGTCGAACCGCGCGACGACCGTTTCGCCCACCTGCACCCGCACCCCGACGCCGGCGCCCCACTTGATCCCGGCGCCCGTCCCGTCCAGCGCCGGCGCCTTGCCGTATCCCGCCCAGATCCGACCCGCATCGGCCAGCAGCAATGCCCCCACGCGGAACCGCTCCCCAAGCAGGTGGAAGGTCCAGAACGTCGATCGCAGCTCGACGTCGCCGCCGATCTTGACCTTGCCGTGGTAGCGCCCCTCGGGGACGCCCCGGAACCCGTCCCGCCCGCCCGGGTACTCGCGGTTCTCGAACGATGCGGCCCGCGACAATTCGCACACCGGCACGTTGCCGAACAGCAGGTCCGCGAACAGGCGGGACGCGAGCACAAGGTATTCGCCATACAGCGACACGTAGGAGCGGCCGTCCAGCGTCGCCCCGCCGAAGTTGAGGTCGTTCCCCAGCCCGGGCGACGCCCTCAATTGCGCCTCGCAGAAGAAGCCCTTCGACGGGACGAACTCGTGGTTCCGCGTATCGTAGGTGATTCCGGCCGCCACCTGCAGCCCCACGTGATCCTGCAGGCCGTACACCCGGTTCCGGTCCTTCGACAGCGCGCTTCCCGGGTAGACGTCCGACCGCTCCCATAGCAGTCGCGCACCGGTCATCAGGAACAGCCCGTGCCCCAACTGGTACCGGGCGTTGGCCCGCACCAGCGGTTCGTACTGCCGGTACTGGTAGCGCTGGCGGTTCATCGACACCGCGGGATACGAGCCCGGCTCCGTCGATGACGCCTGGTACCGGCTGGCGTTGCCCAGGCCGTAGTAGCCGGTGTTGTTCCGCTGGTTGTACTCGGCCGACACGAACAGCCGCAGGCGCCCCCCGGCCAGCCCGGGAAAGTCCAGCCGCAGGAAATCCATGTGGACGGGGAGGTACAGGCCCCGGCCGTCCCACCACTTCAGGCTCATCGCGATCTGGGCACCCACCCGGTACCGGTAGGGCGCGTAGTTCGGGTCGTACTTCACCACCACGGTCTGGACACCCAGCATCAGGCCCATGTCGGTGTTGCCGCCGACCGCGGGCAGCGGGGCCCACTCCAGGCGATTGGGGTCGCGGGCTTCCTTCTTCGCGGGGGGCGCAGCCGGGGGCGTCGAGGCAGGCCCCGGAGTCGCCGCTTCGGCGGGGGTCGAAACGGACGCCGCCGGCGTTGGGTCCTGCGGAGCGATCGCCGTTGCAGTCGCGGCCGCGGCCGCGGGCATGACCGGCGACGGCTCGGTGGCCAGGGCGGTTGCCGCGATCCCCAGGATCGCCGTCATCGCGAGGGCTCGTCGCACTGCCCGCTCCTATCGCATGCCCGGCCGGTCGCGGCCCGCCCTAGCCTACCGGCGGGGCGAGGCGTGTCAAGGCGCCGCAAATGGTGTCCGGGCAGATCGCGAAATATATTTTTCCGCCCCGTGATCCTTTTCGTCCGGCCTCCGTCTGTCGGCACGTTGTCCGACTCTTCACTCTGGAGGCCATCATGAATCCCGCGTCCGGCAGTCAGCCCTTTCGCCATCTTCCCGGCATCGTCCTGGTCCTGCTGCTCGCCGTCGCCCGTCCCGGCGGCGCAACGCCCCTGGTCCCGGAGGCGCCCGGCACCGGGACCCTGGTGGGCCGCGACGCCGACGGCCACACCGTGGACTTCCCCCTGAAGCACACGGACGTCCGCATCGAGGTCTCGGGCTTCCTGGCCCGGGCCGAGGTGACCCAGCAGTTCACCAATCCCTACGACCGGCGCATCGAGGCCGTCTACATCTTCCCGCTGCCCGAAAACGCCGCCGTGGACGACATGACCCTCACCGTCGGCACCCGAACCATCCGGGGCGTCATCCGCGAGCGCAACGAGGCCCGGCAGGTCTACGAGCAGGCCCGCGCCAACGGCCAGACCGCCGCCCTGCTGGAGCAGGAGCGCCCCAACATCTTCACGCAATCGGTCGCCAACCTGCTCCCGGGCGACGACGTCAAGATCACCATCACCTACGTGCAGACGATCAAGTACGAGGCCGGCAGCCTGTCGCTGTCCTTCCCGATGGTGGTGGGCCCCCGCTACATCCCCGGCCACGTCACGACCCCGGACGGGGACGCCATCCCGGTCAGCCCGCGCGCATCCTGCGTGCCCGACGCCGACCGCATCACCCCTCCCGTGCTGCGCCCCGGAACCCGCTCCGGCCACGACGTCTCGATCGACGTGCGGCTGGAGGCCGGCGTGCCCTATACGAACCTGCGCTCGAAGTCCCACGCCATCGACGATCGGCGCACCGGCCCGACCTCCGCCGAGATCCGCCTGGCCGAGGGCGACGTCATCCCCAACCAGGACTTCGTGCTGGAGTGGGACGTCCGCCCCGAGCGGGTGGCGGCCGGGCTGCTGACCCACCGCGACGAGGACGAGGGTTTCTTCACCCTGATGCTGGTCCCGGCGCCGTCACCCCGCGCGACCGACGTCACCCCGAAGGAGGTGGTGTTCGTGCTGGACTGCTCCGGGTCCATGTCCGGCATGCCAATCGAGGCGTCCAAGGACCTGGTCCGGCACGCGCTGGGCCACCTGAACCCGGGCGACACCTTCCGGATCCTGTCGTTCTCGATGACCGCATCTGGCCTGTCCTCGACGGCGCTGGCCAACACCCCCGTCAACGTCGCCCGCGGCAACGCCTACCTCGACACCCTGCAGGGCGAGGGCGGCACCGAGATGATCGAGGGCATCAAGGCCGCGCTGTCCGGCGAGCAGGATGACCGGCGCGCGAAGGTCGTCCTGTTCCTCACCGACGGCTACATCGGCAACGAGACCGAGATCCTGTCCGAGGTCCGCAGCCGCGTCGGGAACGCCCGGCTGTACGCGCTGGGCGTCGGCACCTCCGTGAATCACTACCTGCTGGAAAACATGGCGCTGGAGGGCCGCGGCCAGGTCCTGTACCTGCGTCCCGGCGAGGACGTGGCGCCCGCGATTGCGCGGTTCTACGACCAGGTCCGCAGCCCCGTGATGACGCGCCTGTCGATCGACTGGGGCGGCCTCGACGTGATCGACGCGTATCCCGCAGAGCCTCCGGACGTGTTCGCCGGCCACCCCGTGCTGGTCACCGCCCGCTACAAGACCGCCGGCAAGGCCACCGTCCGCGTCACCGGCCTGATCGCGGGCGAACGGGTGTCGATCCCCGTGGCCGTGTCCCTGCCCGACCGCGACCCGGCCAACCCGGCCCTGCGCAGCCTGTGGGCCCGCCAGGCCATCGAGGAGCGCATGCGCAAGATGCTGCAGGGCGAGGTGCCGGCGCTGGTCAAGGAGGTCATCGCCCTGTCGGTGAAGAACCGCGTCCTGTCGCAGTACACCGCGTTCGTGGCCGTCGAGCGGAAGGCCCGCACCGGCGAGCGCGGCGATCCCGTGAAGGTCGAGGTCCCGGTCGAAATGCCGAAGGACGTCTCGTTCGAGGGCGTCTTCGGGGAGGACGACGTCATCGAGGCGAACCTGGTCAAGCCGGACTCCGGCGCCATGATGGCGCGCATGGCCCCGATGAAGGCGGCGCGCATGACGGCGTCGCCCGCGGCGGCATCCCCGCCCCCGTCGGCTCCCTCGGGCTCCTACGGGTATGGCGCCGTGCGCTCGGCACGGGCCTCCAGCGCGGACAGCGCCCTCGTCGGCTCCGGTGGCGGGGGGTACGCAGGCAAGAGCAAGGGCATCGGGCACGCCTCCGCCATCGTCGGTTCCATGTCGTTCGGCGCCGCCGCCCCCATGCCGAAGGCGGAAGCGGCGGAAACCCGGTCGGCGGGCGCGTTCGGCAGCGCTCCCCACGAGGCGCTCGCCGGCCTGCGTTCAGGCTCCGGCCCCACCGTCCTGGTGCAGAAGTCCACGGGAATCGAGACGCTGGCGCTGGACGCGTTCCAGGCGCGGCTGAAGGTCGCGATGGGGTCGATCGCCGACGCGCTGAAGGGTTCCGCCGCGGTGCTGAAGGTGTCTGCAGACGCCAAGGGCGCCCTGCACGTCACCGCGATCGAGGGGATGTCCGATGCGCCGCAGAAGAAGGAGCAGTTGAAGAAGGCCCTGCGGGACGCCGGGCTGTGGGACTCGACCCCGCCCAGGGCCACGACCGGGACCGCGAACCTCATCCTGACCTTCTAGCGCCCGCCCGGCCTCACGGCCAGGACAGCGTCTTTCCAGCCAGGACGTGGACGTGAAGGTGGTGGACCGTCTGGCCCGCTTCCGCCCCGGTATTGACGATCGTCCGGTACCCGCGCCCCTCGAATCCCTCGTCGCGGGCGATCCGCCCGGCGGCCAGCATCAGCCGTCCCAGCATCGCCGCGTCCGCTTCGGACGCGTCGGCCAGCGAGGCGAGGTGGACCCGGGGAATCACCAGGACATGGAACGGCGCCACCGGGTGGATGTCCCGGAAAGCCACGACGTCCTCGTCCTGGTAGACGATTGTCGCGGGGATCTGGCCCGACGCGATGCTGCAGAAAAGGCAGCCGTCCATGGCTACTTCTTGACGGGCAGACGCTTCTTGGCGTCGCGCGCCTTCTTCTTCGCCTGGCGGATGCGAGGACCGCGAACCCTGCTGACCGACTTCTTGCCCACGAATTCACCTCCGAAAGCCCCGCCTTCTGCGGGGTCGCGAAAGATACCAGAGAATCAGGTGGCAGTCACCAACTAACGTTCACGCCCCTGTTCCACCAACTCCACCAGCACCCCGTTCGCAGAACGGGGGTGCAGGAAGGCAACGCGCGTCCCGCCGGCGCCCGCCTGCCCGGCCCCGGGCAGCGCGACCGCTCCCGACGCCGTCGCCGCGGCCAGCGCGCCATCGACGTCCTCGACCGCGAACGCCACGTGGTGCAGCCCCTCGCCGTGCCGCGCGAGGAACCTCGACACCTCGGACGCGTCGGACAGGGGCTGGACCAGTTCGATCCGGGTGTCGCCGATCCGCAGCATCGCGACGCGCACCTGCCGGTCGGGGAGGTCCTCGATGCCGACGACCTCCAGGCCCAGCCCGTCGCGCCACACCCGCAGCGCGGCCTCCAGGTCGCGTATGCAGACGGCCAGGTGGTCCAGGCGCTTCATGTCGTCACCGGGGTTTCAGGAAGGTGCGAAGGAGCGGGAGCAGGAGGCGTCCGACCGGGAAGGGCGGGCCGGGAACTGGCCCGGCCCGCGCCCCCGCGATCTAGGAGTCGTCCATGCCGCCCATGCCGCCCATGCCACCCATGCCGCCCATGCCACCCATGCCGCCACCGCCGCCGCCCATGGGAGCCTTGTCCTGGGGCTTTTCGACGATGATGCATTCCGTGGTCAGCAGCAGGGACGCCACCGACGCGGCCTTTTCCAGCGCCACGCGGGTGACCTTGGTCGGGTCGATGATGCCGGCCTTGACCAGGTCTTCGTAGTGGTCGGTCAGCGCGTTGTAGCCGAAGGCGATGTCCTTGGCCTCGCGCACCTTCTGGACCACGACCGACCCTTCGACGCCGGCGTTTTCGGAAATCATGCGGATCGGTTCCTCGATGGCCCGACGCACGATGTCCACGCCGATCTTTTCTTCGATGGGCAGCCCGGCCAGCTTGTCCAGCGCCTTCTGGCAGTGCAGCAGCGCCACGCCGCCGCCGGGGACCACGCCTTCCTCGACCGCCGCGCGGGTCGCGTGCAGGGCGTCTTCCACACGGGCCTTCTTTTCCTTCATTTCGGCTTCGGTGGCCGCGCCGACCTTGATCACCGCAACGCCACCGGCCAGCTTGGCCAGCCGCTCCTGCAGCTTTTCGCGGTCGTAGTCGGACTTGGTGTCTTCCACCTGGGCCTTGATCTGGGCGATGCGGCCCTTGATGGCGTCCGGCTGGCCGGCGCCCTCGATGATGGTCGTGTTGTCCTTGTCCATCACGACCTTCTTGGCCCGGCCCAGGTCCGACAACTTGGCGTTTTCCAGCTTCATCCCCAGGTCGTCGCTGATCACGCGGCCGCCGGTCAGGACCGCGATGTCCTCCAGCATGGCCTTGCGCCGGTCGCCGAACGCCGGGGCCTTGGTGGCCATCACGTTCAGGGTGCCGCGCAGCTTGTTGACGACCAGCGTCGCCAGCGCCTCGCCTTCCACTTCCTCGGACACGATCACCAGCGTCTTGCCCAGCTTGACCGTCTGCTCCAGCAGCGGCAGCAGGTCCTTCATCTGGCTGATCTTCTTGTCGTAGATGAGGATCAGCGGCTCGTCGGCGACGGCTTCCATGCGGTCCGCGTCGGTGACGAAGTACGGGCTGATGTAGCCGCGGTCGAACTGCATCCCTTCGACGGTGTCCAGCGTCGTCTCCATGGACTTCGCTTCTTCCACCGTGATGACGCCGTCCTTGCCGACCTTCTCCATCGCCTGGGCGATGATCTGGCCGATCGTTTCGTCGTTGTTCGCGGAGATCGTGCCGACCTGCGCGATTTCCTTGAAGTCCTGCGTGTGCTTCGAGATGACCTTCAGTTCATCGACGACGACCTTGACGGCCTTGTCGATGCCGCGCTTGATGTCCATCGGGCCATGGCCGGCCGCGACCATCTTGACGCCTTCACGATAGATGGCCTGCGCCAGCACGGTGGCCGTCGTGGTGCCGTCACCGGCCTCGTCCGAGGCCTTCGACGCGACTTCCTTGACCATCTGGGCGCCGATGTTCTCGAACTTGTCCTTCAGTTCGACTTCCTTGGCGACCGTCACGCCGTCCTTGGTGACGGTGGGCGAGCCCCAGGACTTGTCGATGACGACGTTGCGGCCGCGCGGGCCGAGGGTGACCTTCACGGTGTCGGCCAGGATGTTGACGCCCTTCAGGATGCGGGCGCGGGCGACCTCGCCGAAAACCAGTTCCTTCGCTGCCATGATGTTCTCCTCCCGGAATTGTTGCCGACGAACGTCAGTCGAGGATCGCCAGGATGTCGTCCTCGCGAAGGATGATGTGCTCGTCGCCGTCGATCTTCACTTCGCTGCCCGCGTACTTGCCGAAGAGGATCTTGTCGCCGGCCTTGACCGACGGAGCGCGCAGGGTGCCGTTCTCGAAGACCTTGCCGGGGCCGACGGCGATCACGCGCCCTTCCTGGGGCTTTTCCTTCGCGGTGTCGGGGATGATGATCCCGCCCGCCGTCTTCTCTTCGTTCGCAAGGCGCTTGACCAGTACACGGTCCTGCAGGGGCTTCACGCTCATGTCGTTCCTCCTCGATGCTGTGTCCGTCAACCCGGGCCGGACGGTTCCGCCGGCCCAAACCAAACCGCCGGCGGAATGTCGCCGACGGTCCTCATCCGCGGGTCAATTAGTAGTCACGGTTTTCGGAAGCGCAAGGGGAGCAGCCTCGCCAGACGGCCTCCCCTCTCGGATTCTGCCAGGGCGAGGGGCGGCTGGGATGCCTTGCTTTCCTTCGTGGGGGAGCGCGCGAGGGCCAGCGCCGCAACGTCCCGGGTGGCGCCGACCAGCGGGAGCACCGCGTCCAGGAGCACCTGGCGGAACTCGGCCACGGACGCGAACCGCTCGCGCGGCTCGCGGGTCAGCGCCTTGTGGACGACCGCCTCGATCGATTCCGGCACATCCGGGTTCAGCGTCCCGACACGGTAGGTCGGGATCGGCTTGTCCGACAGGAGGTACTGGACGTACGAATCCGGGGTCGTGTCCTTCAGGTGCAACGCGCGCACGCCGCACAGCACCTCGTAGGCGACCGCGCCCAGGCTGTAGATGTCCGACAGTTCGCTGGTGGCGCCCGTCCGGGCCGTTTCCGGCGCGACGAACGGGGGGCTGCCGACCGACAGGGGGCGCGTGGGGCTGACGACCGGGTCCTTTTCGTAGACCGGGCGCGCGCTGCCCAGGTCCAGCACCCGCACCCGCGTACCGACGCCCGGGATCTGCTCCAGAACGATGTTCCCGGTCTTGATGTCCCGGTGGATGATGTCCCGGGCGTGGAGCTCGGCAACCGAATCGAGCACCGAATCCAGGATCATCGCGGCGTTGGCCAGCGGCAGCGGGCCGCCCTCGCGGATCGTGGCGTCCAGCGTCCGCCCGACGACCAGTTCCATCGCGAAATAGGGAAGGCCCGCGGGGGTCGTGCCCGTGCGCAGGATGCGCGGGAAGCACGGGCTGCGCAGCAGGGCCAGGAACGCCGCCTCGCGCTTCAGCCCCACGACCGCGGCCACCTGGTCGCCGTGCATCGAGTGCAGCACCTTCAGGGCGACCTTTCGCCGTCCCACGCTGAGTTGCTCGGCCAGGTAGATCCGGCCGTACCCGCCGAAACCGATCTGGCGAACGATCCGGAAATCGTCCCCCAGGATCGTATCCAGCAGTGGGTCGTTTTCGCTCATGGCGGCTAGTGTAGGACCCTCCACCCGAAAACCGCAACCTCGGAACACGGGTCGAACGGTCGTCCCGTCCATTGACGCGAGCCGGCCCGATGGTCTATTCTCCGCGCCCGATGGGGACGCTAACCTACAAGGATGCCGGGGTCGATGCTGACGCGCAGGATCACTTCGCGGACGCAATCGGCCGAATGGTTTCGGGCAGCCGGGGGCCCGAGGTTGTTGCTGGGATCGGGGGATTCGCCGCGGCGGTGGCGCCCGACTTTACCGGGATGACGCGCCCCCTGCTGGTTTCCGGCACCGACGGTGTCGGCACCAAGTTGAAACTGGCGTTCGCGACTGGCATCCACAACACGGTCGGCATCGACCTCGTGGCCATGTGCGCCAACGACGTGCTGACCACCGGGGCCAGGCCGCTGTTCTTCCTGGACTATTTCGGCACGGGCCGGCTGCAGCCGGGCGTCGCCCTCGGCGTGATCGAGGGGATCGTCGAGGGCTGCCGGCAGGCCGGCTGCTCCCTGGTGGGCGGCGAAACGGCCGAACTGCCGGGCTTCTACGCGCCGGGCGAATACGACCTCGCCGGCTTCTGCGTGGGGATCGTGGACCAGCCGAAGATGCTCACGGGCGCAGCGTGCCGCGAGGGCGACGTGCTGATCGGGCTGGCCTCGTCGGGCGTGCACTCCAACGGCTTCTCGCTGGTCCGACGCGTGGTCGAGGCCCGCGGGCTGTCGCTGCAGCGCACCTACGAGGGCTTCGACCGCACGCTGGGCGAGGTGCTGCTGACCCCGACCGTCATGTACGTGAACGCCTGGAAGGCCCTGCAGGACCGCTTCGACGTGCACGCCATGGCCCACATCACGGGCGGCGGCATCGACGGCAACCTGCCGCGCGTGATCCCGGAAGGCCTGCACCCGGTCGTGTCCCGCGACGCGATCCCGACGCCCCCCATCTACCGCTTCCTGCAGAACGAGGGCGGCGAACCGCGGATCGATCACGCCGACATGTGGGCCGTGTTCAACATGGGCGTGGGCTACGTGTTCGTCGTGGCATCCGGGGACGCCGACGCGGCGACCCGTGCCCTGGCGGACGCCGGCTACTCGCCTTTCCGCCTGGGACGGCTGGCCGCCGGCTCCGGCGTGGTGGAGTGGACGTGACCGAATCCCGACGCGTGCCCATCGCCATCCTGCTGTCCGGCAGAGGCACCAACATGGTGTCCCTGGTCCGGGCCGCGCAGGAAGGCGGGCTGCACGCGGACGTCCGCGTCGTCGTCAGCAACAAGGCCGACGCCGGGGGCCTCCTGCTCGCGGCGGGGCTTGGCGTTCCGACCGCGGTCCTCAGCCACAAGGACTTCCAGACCCGCGAGGCGTTCGATTCCGCCCTGGCCGACCTGCTGGCCCGACACGGCGTCGAATATGTCGCGCTGGCCGGCTTCATGCGCGTGTTGACCCCGACGTTCCTGAACCGGTTCCCGCGCCGCGTGATCAACATCCATCCGGCGCTGCTGCCGTCGTTCCCGGGCGTCCATTCCCAGCAGCAGGCCCTGGACTACGGGGCGCGGATCACCGGCTGCACCGTCCATTTCGTCGATGAGGGCACCGACACCGGCCCCGTCATCGCCCAGGTGGCGGTGGACGTCCGGGACGAGGACGACGAGGACGCGTTGTCGGCCCGCATCCTGCAGCAGGAAAACGCCCTGTACCCGCGGGCGCTGGACGATGTCCTGTGCGGCCGCCTGATCATCGAGGGCCGCCGCGTGCTGCGCGCCCGGGAGGCTGCCGGATGCTGAGGTCTTCCTACGACGTCGTGATCGTCGGGACGGACCTCCCGGCGCTGGTGTTCGGCGCGCTGGCGGCAAAGAAGGGCTACCGGGTACTGGTCCTGGGCCATGGCGGCAAGGACAATATCTACGATTTCGAAGGGTTCCATTTCGTCCGCCGCCCGCACGTGCTGTTCGGGTTCGCGGACTCGAATCCCATCCGGGAAGTGTTCCGCGAACTGGCCCTGGCCCCGGAAATGCGCAACCTGCCGCGGCCGATGGTACCCACTGCCAACATCGTGCTCCCCGACGCCCGCGTGGAAGTGACCCACATGAAGGGCATCCTGGAGGAAGAAATCCAGCGGGAGTTCCCCGGCCGGCTGGAAGCGTTCCGTGAATTCGTCCGCCGCATCGGCGACGTGGAAAAGACCCTGGAACCCATCCTGCGCGACACGCCGACCCTTCCGCCGGGAAACATTCGCGAATATCTGGCGTTCCGTCGCTATCGCAAGGGCCTGGAAGAACTCCTCGGCGACGACGCCACCGACGCGCTGGCGCCGCTGGGCGACGACCCGCGGCTGCGGACCTTCTTCGCCGCCCCGCTGGCCTTCATGTCCGGCCTGACGGAACCGTGGCGCCATCCCCTGCCCTTCGTGCGCCTGTCGAACCACCTGCTGCGCAGCCTGCACTATGTCGAGTGGGGCCTCGACGCGCTGAAGAACCTGTTCCTGGACCGCATCCGCAACAACTCCGGCGACGTGCGGCCCACCGATTCGGTGGACATGCTGCTGGTCCGCCGCGGCCGCGTCCGCGAGGTCGAAATCCGGGCGCGCGAGGAAACCATCGGCTGCGGGATGCTGGTCGTGGGCACCGACCTCGGGCCGGTGCTCGACCTGGTCCCGGTGGGTTCGGCCAAGCGTCGCTACCGTGCCCGCGTGGAAAAGGTCCAGCCGTCCCACTACCTCGTCACCGTGAACGTGGGCGCCCGGCGGGCGGTGCTGCCCGAGGGCATGGCGCAGACCGTGTTCGTGGTCGGCGACCCGGCCAGGCCGCTGGAAGGCGGCAACCTGATGGTGGTGCAGAGCGACCCGGCGATGCCGCCGTCGGACGCGCTGGACCCGGAACGCACGGCGATTGCGGTGTGCGGCCTGCTGCCCGCGCTGCGCTTCGACGGCAAGCCCGCCACGCTGGCGGCGTTCGGCCGCGAGCTGCTGTCGGGGCTGAAGCAGTTGCTGCCGTTCCTGGACCAGCACCTGCTGGCAACATCCGTGTCGTCGGTGGGGATCCACCCGAAGTCGGGCGATCCGATCATCGACCCCGCAGGCCTGGTGCCGATCTACCCCGACTGCCTGCCCCGCAGCCTGGACCTCGCGACCTGGCCGGTCCGAACGGCGTATGGCAACGTCCTCCACCTGGGCGACGGCACGTCCGGCCCGCTGGGGTTCGAGGGCGCCTTCGTTTCCGCCTTCGAGGCCTTCGCCATCCTCAAGAAGAAGATCCCGTTGAAGAGCGGTGTCTGATTGCCAGAGGTTGTGATGCCGGGGAAGAGGCTCCTCGCCCTGCTGGCCATCACCCTGGCCGCGACCTGTCCGCCGGCCACCCTCCTGGCGGCGCCCGGTCCGCCCGCCGCGCCCGCACCGCCGGTCGCGGACGTCAGCCTCAGCGTGTCCGCCCGGAACGTCGAGGCCGCGCCCGATGCCATCGACCTCGCCACCGCCCTCGACCGCGCGATGCGACAATCCGCCCTGATCGAGGCTGCGATGGCCGGTACCGACGTCTTCGAGGCGAAGGTCGCCCAGGCCGAGTCGTTCCAGTACCCGCACATCAAGCTGGATTCGCTGCTGGGCCCGCTGCCCGGCAAGCACGGCAGCGCGGTATACGGCCACACCGACCTCGCGGAGTGGGGGGTGTTCGCCTCGTTCGAACTGACGGGGTACGTGCCGGTCTACGGCTTCAGCAAGATCCAGCACCTGAAGAAGGCCGCCCGCCTGGGCGTGCAGGTCGGGAAGGCGCTGGAGGACATCGCCCGCGCCGAGGTGCGGTTCCGCGTCATCCGGGGATACTTCGATCTGGCCCTCGCCCGCGAACTGCAGTCGGTGATGGAAGAGGGCCGGGGCTACTTCGACAAGGCCAGGAAGCACGTCGAAAAGATGAAGGCCGAGGACGACCCCTCCTTCGATCCGATCGACGAGATGAAGATCCGCGTGTACGACGCGCAGGTGCAGGCCCGGGACCTGGAATCGATCCGGCAGCGCGCGATGGCCCTGGGCGGCCTCCGGCAGGCCATCGGCGAAGATCCCCAGTCCGGTCCCGACGTGGCGACACCGGCCCTGGAAACGATCACGCCCCTGCGCGACGTGACACTGGAACAGGCCACCGCAGCGGCGATGCAGGGACGCTCGGACCTCGTCGCGCTGCGGCGCGGCGTGGCGGCTCGCGGCGCCGAGACGCGTGCCCGCTACTGGGCCATGTACCCGGATTTCGTGCTGGCGGGCAGCTTCAAGTACACGTATTCCAACGTGTCGGACCACCAGACCAGCCCCTTCGCCAGCGATCCCTGGAACGGCTGGAGCGCCGGCGGCGGGCTGGCCCTGCGGTGGGACATCGACATCGCCCGGAAGCTGGGCGAAATGCACGAGGCCCGGGCGAACCGCGACAAGCTTTCGGCCGATCTGGAGGAAGCCGAACGCGGCGTCCGCCTGGAAGTCGAAAAACTGTTCCTGGAGATGCGGGACGCGAAGACCATGGTGGGCGCGCAGACCGACGCCCTGAAGGCCTCGCGGGGCTGGGTCGTGTCCAAGCTGGACCTGTACGAAAACGACCTGGCCACCCTCCGGGACGTTCTGGACGGCCTGCTTCAGTTCTTCCAGTCCCGGCTGGACCTGCTGAAGGCGATCCACGACTATGACGTCGCTGTCGCGGCCCTGGAGCGCGCGGCCGGCCTCGACCTGGTGCCCGTGTCAACGGGTGCGGCCGCCCGGGCCGGGGGCCGAGAATAGGCCCGGCGGGCCGCCGTCGAAGGCCTGCAGGATCCCCGGGCGGCGACCCGGTCCGGGAACAAGGAGTCCACGATGAACCTCGGACGAACGAAGGCGACCCTGGCAACCCTGGCGATTGTTGTCGGCATCCCCTGGAGCGCGGCGGCGGCGAACCCCGGCGATCCCCAGGAATTCGTGAAGGCGCGGTACAACGAACTGCAGGACATCGTCAAGAAATTCCCGGACAAGGCCCCCATGCAGAAGGGGATCCGCGACGTCATGGAAACCTTCGTGGACTACCCGGAACTGTCCAGGCGGACGCTGGCGGACCAGTGGGAAAAGCTGAAGAAGAAGGAGCAGACCGACTTCGTCGGCGAGTTCAAGAAGATGATCCAGCGCTCGTACGTCAAGCGCTTCGAGCCGGGCACGGTCTTCACCATCGACTATGCCGGCGACAGGCGGACGGAAGCCGACGGTTCCGTGACGGTGCCCTCGACCATCCATTCGGGACGGTCCGAGGCCAAGGTCGAGTACGTGCTGCGCACCCTGGCCGGCAAGTGGGTCGCCTTCGACGTCGTGATCGACGACGTCAGCATGATCCGCAACTACCGCAAGCAGTTCCATGACATCCTGCAGAAGGAAGGCTTCCCCGGCCTGATGGGACGCCTGCGGAAGAAGAACACCGCCTCCCTGGAGTGATCCGCTCCAGGGCAGCCGATCACGCTTGTCACCGACCTGGAGCGGGCCCATGGAACGAAAGGATGCCCAGCGGGAGGCCGGCCTGCTGCGTGCCGAGATCGAGCGCCACAACCGCCTCTACTACCGCAAGGACGCGCCCGAGATCACCGACGCCGAGTACGACCGGCTGTTCCGGCGCCTGGTGGGCATCGAAGCGACGTTCCCCGACCTGGTGACGCCGGACTCACCGACCCAGCGGGTGGGCGCCGCACCCGCCGAGCAGTTCGCACAGGTCCGGCACCGGGTCCCGATGCTGTCGCTGCAGAACGCGATGAGCGAGGACGAGGTCCGGGCCTTTGACGAGCGGATCCACCGCTTCCTGGGCCGCCAGGACATGGATGCACCCGAGGCGGCCTCGTCTTCGGCGAGCGTTTCCTGCACAGACCCGTCGTCTTCGCCTGCGCGCTCGGGTGGGGACATCACCTACGTCATCGAGCCGAAGTTCGACGGCCTGTCGGCGGAACTGGTGTACGAGGACGGCGTGCTGACCGTCGCGGCCACCCGTGGCGACGGCACCACGGGCGAGGACGTGACCGCGAACGTCCGCACGATACGCGCCATCCCCCTGCGACTGCAGGCGCCGCCGGGGCCGGGCGACCTGTTCGCACCCCCCGCCGTGCCCCGGCTGCTGGAAGTCCGCGGCGAGGTCTACATGCCCGTCGGCGGGTTCGAAGACATGAACCGCGAGCGCGAGGCCCGCGGCGAGCCGACCTTCGCGAATCCTCGCAACGCTGCAGCCGGCGGTCTGCGCCAGCTGGATCCGAAGGTCACGGCGGCGCGCCCGCTGGACTTCTATGCCTACGCCACCGGGGTGGTGGACGGGCTTTCTGTGGGCTCGCAGTGGGCCCTCCTGCAGGCGCTGCGGGACCTGGGATTCGCGGTGTCGGACCTGGCGCGGCGCGTCACGGGCATCGAGGCGGTGATCCGCGAATACCGGCGCCTGGGCGACCTGCGGGATTCGCTGCCGTTCGAGATCGACGGCACCGTGGTCAAGGTGGATTCGTTCGCCTTGCAGCAGAAGCTGGGCGAGGTGTCCCGCAGCCCCCGGTGGGCCATCGCCTTCAAGTTCCCTCCTCGCCGCGAGGTGACGCGGGTGCTGGACATCCTGGTCCAGGTCGGGCGCACCGGCGCGCTGACCCCCGTGGCCGTCCTGGAGCCGGTGCGCGTGGCCGGGGTGGTCGTGCGCCGGGCGACCCTCCACAACGAGGGCGAGGTGGCGCGGAAGGACGTCCGCGTTGGCGACTACGTCGAGGTCCAGCGGGCCGGGGACGTGATCCCCGAGGTCGTCGCGGTGCAGACCGCCCGGCGGACCGGCGACGAGCGCCCGTTCGCGATGCCCGTGGCCTGCCCCTCGTGCGGCGGCCCCGTCGTCCGCGAGGAAGGCGAGGCCGTCCGCCGCTGCGTCAACGCGTCGTGCCCGGCCCAGTTGCGCGAGCACCTGGCCCATTTCGCCGGCAAGCGGGCCATGGACATCGAGCACCTGGGTGACAAGCTGGCCGACCAGATGGTCGATCGGGGCCTGGTGAAGGACATGGCGGACGTCTACGCGCTTCGGTACGAGGACGTCGCCTCGCTGGATCGGATGGCCGAAAAGTCCGCGCGGAACCTCCTGGAGGCGGTGGAGGCCTCGAAGCAGCGCCCGCTGGCAAGGATGCTGGCGGCCCTCGGGATCCGCCAGGTCGGCGAGGCGCTGGCCCGGTCGCTGGCGGCGCGCTTCCAGACGATGGACGCGCTGGCCGCCGCGGCGACGATCGCCGTCGCCGAGGGCGCGCCGGATCCCCTGGCCGAGGTCGAGGACGTCGGCCCGGTCGTGGCCCGCAGCATCCGGGACTGGTTCGGTTCCCCGTCGAACCGCATCCTCATCGACCGGCTGGCCCAGGCGGGCGTGCGGATGACGCACGAGCCCGCCGGCGCCGTGGCGGACCCGCGATTCGCGGGCAGGACGTTCGTGTTCACGGGATCGCTGACCTCGATGACGCGCGAACAGGCGCAGGCCCTCGTGGCGGCGCGTGGCGGGAAGGCCGCAGGCTCGGTGTCGCGGAAGACCGACTACGTCGTGGCCGGCGCGGACGCGGGTTCGAAGCTGGACAAGGCCCGCGAGATGGGCGTCGCGGTGCTGACCGAGGACGAGTTCCGCGCGATGGTGGACGACGGCAACGGCGGGGTTCCTCCCGACGCAACGTAGGAAGCGCATGAAGGGACTGCCGACGCGCCCCTCCACCGGAAACGCCATCGTCTGGCTGGCGGCGCTCCTGGTCGTGGGCGCGACGTTCCTCCCCTATGCCTGGCTGGACCGCAACGCTCCGCCGGGCCGGGTCTTTTCCGGCCTGTCGACGCCCATCCCCGACGAAGCCTCGTACCTGATGTGGATGGGCGAGCATCGCGACGGGGCGCTGCGGGTGGTCAATCGCATGACCACCGACCCGCACGAACCGTTCCTGGGCAACCCGGTATGGATGGTCCTGGGCCTCGCTTCCCGCGCCACGGAGGCCTCGCTCGTGGCGACCTACCACGCAGGCCGCGCCGTCTTCGGTTTCCTGTTCCTGGTCGCGTTGTGGGCGGCCTTTTGCCGCCTGCTTCCGGATCGTCGATCGGCCGCCCTGGCCTGGGCCCTGGTCGCGGTGGGTTCGGGCTTCGGCTGGCTGCACGACCTGGGCGTGCCCGTGGGTTCTGCCGACACCTGGATGACCGAGCTCTGGTCCTTCCCGTCCCTGATGCACTTCCCGCACTTCGCAGCGTCGCTGGCGCTCGTCGCGGCGACGCTGTGGTGCCTGGTGCGGGGCCTGGCCTCGGGCAGGCGCGGTCCCGGGATCCCGGCCGGCCGGTTCCTGGCGCTGCTGGTCCAGGTGCACCCGTACACCGCGCTGACGCTGGCGCTGGCGCTGGCCGTGTCGATGGGGATCGAGCGCCTCGTCGCCGCCCGTCGGCGCCCCGGGCAGGGGCCGGACGAAGGGCCGTGGACGACCTTCCTGCTGCGCGGCCCCGTCCCGGTCGCGCTGGCGATCGCCCTCCCCTCCTTCGCGCTCGCTGCCGCGCAGGTCGCGTCCAGCCCCATGCTCCAGGCCTGGGCCCGCCAGAACGCGATGCCCTCGCCGCCCCCCTGGGAGTACGTCGCGGGGTTCGGCCTCCCCGGGCTGCTGGCCATCGCCGGCGCGTGGCGCTTGACCCGCGAGCACGCGTGGTCCCCGGCCCTTCGGCTGCTGGCCGGGTGGATCGCGGTCGCCTGCCTGCTGGCGTACGCGTCCCCGATCCTGCCCTTCGAGCGCCGCTGCATCGAGGGCGTCCACATCGCCCTGGCTGCGTTCGCGGCGCTAGCCATCGCCCCGGAACTGGCCCTCCGCTCCCGCGGGACGGCCGTCGCGCTGGCCGCTCTGGTGGTGCTGGCCTCCGCCCCCGGCTCGGTCGCCGCCGCGCTGCGCGAATGCACGCCGGACAACCCGGGCTACGTGGATGCCGACTGGCCCGACCTGTACCGGGCGGTACGGGAATCCACGGGCGATGACGGCGTGCTGGCAGCCCCTCGGACCGGCCTGTTCCTCGCCGCATTTGCCGGGGCCCGCGTGTTCATCGGGCACCACGAGGTGACGCCGGATTTCGCGATCCGCCTGCGCAAGGTCGAATCCTTCCTGTCCGGACCGGTTTCGGCCGATGCCCGTATCGCATTCCTCGCCGACGCCCGCTGCCGCTGGGTGGTGACAGATCCCGACACGGCCCGCACGGTGCTGGGCCCCGGAAGCCCGCCCTTGCTGGTGCCGCGCGCGAACGGTTCGTCGTGGGTGCTGTACGGTCCGGCCCCGGACGGCGGTCCCGGGGCTCAGTAGATCTGCAGGAGGTCGCTGCCGGGATAGTAGTGGCGGAGGATCTCCTCGAACGCGATGCCGGTCTGGGCCATGCCGATCGCGCCCACCTGGCACATGCCGACGCCATGCCCGAACCCGGCGCCCGTGAAGGCGAAGGCCCGTCCGCCACCCTCCGACGCATCATCGACCACGAACAGCGACGATCGCAGCCCGCCCAGCGCCTTGCGGATCCGCAGTTCCGGCGACAGCAGCACGGTCGCCTTGTCCCCCTTTACCTCCAGGCGCAGGATCCGCCCGGAAACGCCGCGTTCAACGGACCGCATCGAACGCACATCGCCAGGATCCGTGCCCGTCTGCTCCTTGATCCCCGACCGGATCTCGTCCGCCCCGACGACCTTGCGCCACCGGAACGAGTCCTTCCCGTATTTCGTGGCCCCGCAGTACAGCCCCTTCGGCGGTGAAACGATGAACGCCCGGACCAATTCATCCGAGCGGTCGCCGTCGGCGAACACGCGGGCACCTTCCGGCGCGTCCGGCACGCCCTTCAGGTAGTCGTGCCCGGACCCCTGCCACACGGCGCCGCCGCTTTCGGAATGGCCGCCGCAGTTGGCGCCGTAGACCGAGTCCACCAACCCGCCGCCGGCGAACAGCATGCGCCCCCGGGTATCATCGACGGCCTTGCTGGTCCGGGGGTCCTCCCGGGTCAGCCCCTTGTACACCTGGCAGTGGACGTCGGCGCACACCATGTACGGATCCGCGGTGTGCCGGTTGCCCAGCTTGGCGAACAGTTCGCCCCGGGCGCACGTCGCCTGGGCACGGAGCGCCGCCGACGGTGCGTCCACGTAGATTTCAGACGGGACCAGCCCCTTCAGCAGGGTTTCGGCATCCACGGCATTGACGGCCGCCAGTTTCCCGTTCCGGTCCGGCGTCAGAACCAGGCGCCCACGGTAGGTCCGATCCTCCCGCCCGTGCCACGGGAACCCCTTCCCGAACTCGACGGACCGGACCTTGAACGGCCGCCCGTCCGAGGGCGTTATCATCACCATCCCGGGCACCGCCAGCAGCGCCTCGACGCCCGTGCACGAAACCCGCACCGTCCCTCGGGGCCGCTCCACGACCTCCTCGAAGACCTCCAGGGTCCCTGCCCCCGCCTTCGCGGCCAGTTCGTCGCGGCGGGCCCGGGCCGCGTCGGGCGCGTCGAACGGGGCGTCCTCCACCAGGGTCGTCGTCCGGTTGTCCAGCACGCGGCCGTAGAACCCGAAGATGCTGCCCCGCTGGAAGGCCCGGACTCCCGATACCCGTCCCTCCCACGAGGCCCGTTCGCGCCGCAGCGCGTCGAGGTCCCGGGAAGCCACCCGGGAAAGGCCGACCCAGTAGCGAATGCGCGCCGGGACGCCGTCATCGAGCCTGGCGGTGCAGGTCGTCCGCCCCTTTCCGATCCGGGTCGATGGCCCACCGATGCCCTCGGGCTGGAACTCGAAGGGGCCGTCGGCCTCGAACGCGACCTGCGTCTCGCCCTCGACCAGGCCGATCGTGACGATGGGCACGTTGTCCTGGGTGAACAGGAACTTCGTCTGGTACAGGAGGGCCGTCCGGTCCCGCCGGGTGAAGTCCTCGCCTTCCTGTTCCTGGGCCATCACCGGCGACCCGACCAGGGCCAGGGCCAGGCCCAGGATCATCGACAGCGCACCAACCCCGTCGCTGGGCGTCCTGGAGGTCCGAAGACCGTTGCTGTCGAGATGGGATCGGATGGGGCCCCTCACGTCGATGCAATCCTGCCTTCATCCGGGCGACCCGTCAACGCCGGGATTGAGGGCGTCGGAGGGCCGTTGACCGACGGCTGACCTCCCGTATATGGTGGGTGCGTCTGTTCGCGAGGCCTTCCATGCTGCTGCGGGTCGCGGTCCTGGCGCTGGTCGCGGCAGCGGCCTTCCTGGTCCGGGCGGGCTCGGGAGCCGACCTCGTCGATGGCGCCCGCGTGCTGCCCTTCCCCGACGATCCGCCGTACCACTGGATGCGCCTGGAGCGCCTCCTGCAGGGCCCGGTCGCACCCGGCGCCCCCGACCCGATGGTGGACCACCCCCATGGCGCAGTCGCCTGCTGGCCCTGGGGCTTCGACCACCTCCTGCACGTCGTGTCGGACCTGTCCGGGGCCGGCACGGACGCGGAGGCGGCCCGGCGCGCCACGGCAATCGCCATCCCGGTGCTGGGCGCACTGCTGGTGTTCCTGACGTACCTGCTGGCGGCCCGGGTCACCACGCGACGACGGGCCCTGGTCGCGGCGCTCTTCATCGCGTTCCTGCCGAAGCACGTCGAATACACACTGGCCGGGCGCGTGGACCACCACGTCCTGGAACCCATGCTCACGGTGCTCGGGCTGCTGGGCCCGCTGGCCGCTTTCCGGAAGCGCGGCGTTCTGGCCGCCTGCATGGCGTCGGGGCTCGCGCTGGGTCTTTCGTTCGCGTTCTACCCGGCCGCGCTGCTCCCCGTGGCAATGGCGCTCGTGCTGGTGGGCGGCGCGCTGGCGCTCGAGGCCCCCGCGGCGGCGATCGGGTATGCGGCCGCGACCTGGATCGGCACCGTCGCCTCCCTGCCCGTTTCGCCCCATCCCGGCGAGTGGCTGTTCTATTCGCCTTCGCTGGTCCACGTGGCGTTGATCGGCCTTGCCGCAGTCGGGGTCGTCACGACTGCCGCGGCGACGCGCCTGCGTCCCGGCACGTCCATCATCTGGCGGCTGGGGATCGGTGCCGCGACGGCGGGCGTCGGCACGGCGGCCTCCTTCGCGGCCCTTCCCGACCTCCTCGCGTCGGTCACGCAGGGGTTCGGCTACCTCGACTCGCAGGGATTCGGAACCCTGTCCCGGGAGGCCAGCCCCCTGTTGTCCGACCCGCGCCTGGCCCTGACGATGCTGGGAGTGCTGTCGCCCCTGGCGCTGCTGGGACTGGCCAGCCTGTCCTGGGGTGCCGACGGCGGCTCCGGCGAAAGCGCCCTGCTCCATCCCATCGCCTCCACGTCGGCGCCCGGGCGGATTGGAAGGTTTTGCGACATCGACGGCCCGAAACTGACTGCCCGCGCCGTGGGCCTCCTGGGCCTCGCCTTCCTGGTCGTGGCACTGTTCCAGCGGAGGTTCGCCATGGTGGCGGCGCCCTTCATCGCGCTGGGCGTCGCCGAGGGCCTGGGCATCGTCGGCGGGATCGCGGGAACCCGGCTGGCCTCCTGGGGGGTCCGTGCACCCCTCCGGGCCATCGGCGCCGTCGCGGTCGTGCTGGCCGCGGTGGCACTGGACCTGTCCACGATCGCCAGCCAGCATCCCCTGACCGCTGTTGACCGCGCGATGCTGCAGGCATCGACGCTGATCGAGCACCGCAGGCACGACACCGGCGACGACGGGGCGGGCGCCCTGGTTCCCTGGGGATACGGGCACCTGGTCCAGTGGCGGGCCGGCGTGCCCACGGTATGCGACAACTTCTTCGGCCCCCCGGAAAACGACGACGGGCTGCGGGAATGCCTGGGATTCCTGTACGAGGGCGACGCCGCGACGGCGGCGGCCACGCTGAAGCGCGACAAGGTCCGCTGGGTCATCCTGCTGCCTCCCCACCCGGAGGAGATCCGGGTCGAGTCACGGCTGATCGGCAAGGACCCGACGGCATACGTGGACTCGGCCCAGCGACTGCTCCCGGGATTCGCCCGGACCAGTTGGGGCGCCCTGGGTCTATGGGCACGGACGGCGGCGCCCGGCGACGCGGGCCCTCTGGGCCTGCGCCTGCTGGATCGGATCGTCCAGACAAACCCCGCCGACGGCCGGACCGAGGCCGAGGTCATGGTGTTCGAAGCCGTAGGCGCCTTCTAGACGCGCACGCGCCCGATGATGCAAAATACCCCCGCGTTCGAGGTCCGGGGCGGACCTCTTGGGAGGGCAGGCGCCGTGAAGGTTGCCGTCATCGGTGGAGGCTCGACCTACACCCCCGAACTGTTCGAAGGGCTGCTCGCGCGCCAGGCCGAACTGGGCCTGACCGAGGTGGTCCTGGAGGACATCGACGCGGCCCGCCTCGAACCCGTGGCCGGCTTCTGCAGGCGCATGGCCGTGGCCGCCGGGTCCGGGATCCTCATCCGCCACACGCTCGACCTGGACCAGGCGATCGCCGGCGCGACGTTCGTCATCACGCAGGTGCGCGTGGGCGGCCAGCAGGCGCGCCACCGCGACGAAACGGTCCCCCTGCGCCACGGCTGCATCGGGCAGGAAACCACCGGCGCCGGCGGGTTCGCCAAGGCGCTGCGCACGATCCCGGTCCTCCTGGGGATCGCCGCACGCGTTCGCGAGCGGGCGCCGGGGGCGTGGATCATCAACTTCACGAACCCCTCCGGGATCATCACCGAAGCGCTGCTGCGCCACGGCGGCGTGCCGACCGTCGGACTGTGCAACATCCCGACGGAAATGCGCATGGAGGCCGCGAAGGCCCTGGGCGCCCCGCCCGAGTCCGTGGAACTGGACTACGTGGGACTGAACCACCTGGCGTGGATCCGGGGGCTGCGGGTCGCCGGCAACGACGTGTTCGAACAGGTCCTGGCGGCCTTCACGGGCGCCGGCGGCCCGGCCAACATCCCGCAGATCGACGTGGGCGCCGACCTCGTGGCCGCGCTGCACGCGATTCCCACCTGGTACCTGCGCTACTACTATTCGACCGAGGCGGTGCTGGAAGAACTGAGGGCGGCCCCGAAGACCCGCGCCCAGGTCGTGATGGACCTGGAAGAGCGCCTGTTCGCGATCTACCGGGACCCGTCGCAGCACGAAAAGCCGGCGCTGCTGGCCGAGCGCGGCGGCGCCTTCTACTCCCGCGCGGCCATCGACGTGATGGCGGCGCTGCTGTCGCCGACGCCCCGGGTGCAGATCGTCAACACGCTGAACCGCGGGGCGGTCCCGGGCCTGCCCGACGACGCCTCTGTGGAAATCCCGACCGAACTGTCGTCCCATGGCGTACGGCCCCTGCCCCAGGCGCCGGTGCCCGAGGAGTACTTCGGCCTGATGCGCCAGGTGAAGGGCTACGAGCGCCTGACGATCGAGGCCGCGATGACGCGGTCGCGGGCGAAGGCCCTGGCCGCGCTGGCCGCCAACCCGCTGGTCCGGACCGCGGCGAAGGCGCGCGCGATCCTGGCCGACATCATGGCAAACGGGGATTTCGACCCCTTGGACTGAGCGCTTCCCGCGCAAGGAGTAGATCATGGAAAAGCTGGCCCTGTTCGGTGGCACCCCGGTTCGGACGACCCCGTTCAGCCCATGGCCGTACTTCGACGACAAGGAGCGCGCCTACCTGAACGCGGCCCTGGAATCCCGCAACTGGGGCGGCTATCCCTTCCCCAGCCCGCTGGCCGCGGAATTCGGCAAGAAGTTCGCCGATTTCCACGGCGCGAAGTTCGGCATCCCCTGCGCCAACGGCTCGGTCACGATGGAAATCGCGCTGCAGGCCATCGGGATCGAGGCGGGCGACGAGGTCATCGTCCCGGCGTACACGTTCATGGCGACGGCTTCCTGTGCGGTCCGCTGCAACGCCGTGCCGGTGTTCGTGGACGTCGAGGCCCGGAACTACTGCATGGACCCGGCGGCCGTGGAAGCGGCCATCACGCCGAAGACGCGGGCCATCATCCCGGTCCACCTCGGCGCCTCCATCGCCGACATGGATCGCCTGCTGGAGATCGCGAAACGCCACAACCTGGTGCTGATCGAGGACTGCGCCCACGCCCACGGCGGCGAGTGGCGCGGCAAGGGCGTCGGCTCGATGGGCGACTTCGGCAGCTTCAGCCTGCAGTCGTCCAAGCTGATGACCAGCGGCGAGGGCGGCGTGCTGACCACCAGCGACGACATCAACCGCCAGAAGGCGATGAGCCTGATCAACTGCGGCCGCAAGGAGGAAGGCTACGACAGTTTCGAGGGGCAACTGTTCGGCGCCAACTACCGCATGAGCGAGCTGCAGGTCGCCGTGGCGCTGGCGCAGGTCGAGCGCCTGGAGGAGGCCACCTCGAAGCGCGCGAAGATGCACGACCTGTTCCGCGACATGCTGCACGGGCAGGTCCAGGGTGTGCACGTGCTGGACACCGACCCGCGCGTCACGCGCAAGGCCGCCTACCAGACCGTCATCAAGTACGATTCCGCCGCCTTCCACGGCGTGCACCGCGACCGGTTCCTCAGCGCGCTGGAGGCCGAGGGCGTCGAGCTTTCGGGGCACTTCTACACGCCGCTGTATTCGATCGACATCTTCAACGCCCGCACGGCACAGTGGCCGATGCTGCGCGAACGCTACGGCGACGGCATCCTGGACAACCCGGCCGTGTCCTGCCCGGTGTCGGAAGCGGCGGCCTGGGACGAGGCCATGTGGATGCACTACCCGCACCTTTCGGGGACCGTGAAGGACCTCGAGGACATCGTGGCGGCGTTCGTGAAGGTCCAGCAGAACGTGGACCAACTGCGCTAGGCGGTCCCGGACGCCACCGCACGGAGGAAACCCATGGGCACCAAGTTCTGCGTCGGCCTGATCGGGTCGGGGTTCATCAGCAAGACGCACCTGGATTCACTGCGCACAGTGCCCGACGTCGAGGTCGTGGCCGTGGCCGACGTGGACGTCCTGCGGGCGGAACAGTTCGCAACCGAGAACGGCGTCCCGCGCTTCTACCCCTCGCACGCGGCGCTGCTGCAGGACAAGGACGTGCAGGCGGTGGTGATCGGGGTCCCCAACTGCTTCCACCACGGCGTGGCCATGGACGCCTTCGCGGCCGGTCGCCACGTGATCTGCGAAAAGCCGTTGGCCCTGTCCATCGAGCACGCGGAAGAGATGATCGCGACCGCGGCGGCGAAGGGGCTGACGCTCGCCTATGCCGAGGAGTTGTCGTTCGTGCCGAAGTTCCTGAAGGCGCGAGACCTGATGAACTCCGGCGGCATCGGCAAGCCGTACCTGATGCGGCAGTGCGAAAAGCACGCAGGCCCCTACTCGCCGTGGTTCTGGAAGCCGGCGGAAGCGGGCGGCGGGATCCTGATGGACATGGGCTGCCATGCGATCGAATGCATCCGGTTCCTGCTGGGCAAGCCCCGCGTGAAGTCGGTGTGGGCCCACATGGGCACCTACCTGCACAACGCCATCACCGACGAAGAGGACCACGTGCTGGTCATGATGGAGTTCGAGGACGGCACCATCGGCCAGGCCGAGTCGTCCTGGGCCCTGAAGGGCGGCATGGATTCCACGCTCGAGATCTTCGGGACCGAGGGCGTCGTGTACGCCGACCTCCTGAAGGGAATGGGCCTGCGGGCGTTTTCGGAGAAGGGCGTCCCGTCCCTGGGGGACGAAAGCAAGGGGTGGACCTACCCCGACTATGACTGGCTGTGGAACAACGGCTATCCCCAGGAGGACCGGCATTTCATCGAGTGCATGCGCAGCGGCGCGACGCCGGTCGAATCGGGCGAGGACGGCCTGGCCGTGCTGGAAATCATGCTGGCCGCCTACCACAGTGCAGGGATCGGCCAGAAGGTGTTCCTGCCCTTCCGTCCGAGGGGCCTGAACGTACCCCCCGTCGATCTGTGGATCCACCCGCAAAAGGACCTGGGGATCGGGCCGATCCCGTGACGTTCAAAGGATCTCCGCCCGCGGCCACCGGAGCCATCCCGCGCTCACCCTCCCGACGTTTTTCACCTCGTTTGTTGACGCTTCCCAAGCCGGATCTGTTGTGCTAATGTCCGTCCACCTGAATTCCGGGTGGGTGTTCATGGACCCGAAGGATCGGCCTCCCGTAATCGCTGCCGGCCAGGACCGCAGCGGGGAGCGCCACCAGGGAAAGCGTCGTTCGAGGACGATCGCCGCCCGTCGCCTGGGCAAGGTCGATTTTTCGGACGGGATGCCCTACGAAGCGGAACTGGAAGAGTACCGGCCGGCGTCGCGCAACGACTGCGTGGAAGGGCCCCGCCCCTGCCCGTGGATTTCGTGCAAGTACCACCTGTACCTGGACGTGAATCCGCGCACCGGATCGATCAAGTTGAATTTCCCGGACATCGAGCCCTGGGAAATGATCCACTCCTGCGTGCTGGACATCGCCGATCGCGGCCCGGTCACGCTGGAAGACGTGGGTCGCATCATGAACCTGACCCGCGAGCGCATCCGCCAACTGGAAGCGTCCGCGTCCACCAAGATCCGCGGCACCCGCCTGGCACAGGAATACAGCAACTTCGTGGTCGAGCGCCCGGCCAAGCCTCCGGCCGCGGCCCGTCCGGCTCCTCCCGCTCCCGCTCGCCTCGTCGAGGACGAGGAGTTCGGCGAAGAAGCCGACTGATTCCCCGATTCCCTTTTTTCGATCCTCACGCCTTTCCCGGGCTTCCCGCGATCGGTGCCTGACGGGAAGATGCGTCCGGACGAGGCGAGGCCCCGGGTTCGACCTGCGAGAACGGCGGGATGGCGTGGGATCCAGGCTAGGTCTTGGCGCGCGGGCGGAGGGGCTTCGCGGGAACGGCGGCCTTCTTCGGGGCGGCGGCCTTGGGGGCCGGGGCCTTCTTCGGGGCAGCCGTCTTCTTCGGGGCAGCCGTCTTCTGCGGGGCGGCCTTCGGCGCGGCGGCCGGAGCCGGAGCGGCGGCCGGTGCCGGTGCGGGGGCGTGACTGGACGCCGCGGCCTTCGCCGCAGCGGCGGCCGCCTCGGCAGCGGCCATGCGGCGGACCGCTTCGTCCCGCAGACGATTGACCTCGGATTCCAGGTTCTTGACCACCACGCGCAACGAGGAAAGCTCGTCCCGGGTGACCAGTTCCAGCGTACGCGCCACCAGTTTGACCTGCGCCTCGATGTTCTGGCGCATGTCCGCCTGCAGGTTCAGCGCCTGGGTCAACAGCGCCTGGACCTTTTCGTCCGACAGGACCTTCAGGGCCACCGGCGAAAAGCGTTCCAGGATCGCCTTCATCACGACGTCACGCCACAGTTCCAGAACCATGTCTTCCTCCTGCACCGACAAGGGACAGCATCATCGTCCGAAGCGGCCCCGGCTGTCAATGTGCGCCCATTGCAGCCCCTTGCAGGGACTGTCATTGACTTGAGCCGGCCCTCGGCTAGAATTCCGCCAGGTTTCAGGAGCCACGGGCTCCTTCCCCAACCCGAGGAGGATCGGATGAGCAAGAAGATCCGGATCGCGATCAATGGCTTCGGTCGTATCGGACGGCTGGTGGCCCGCGTGGCCATCGAGCAGGGCGGTTTCGAGGTCGTTGCGATCAACGACATCATCGACCCGAAGGACTTCGCCAAGGGCGTGAAGTTCCACTCCAAGCTGTTCCAGTTCGATTCCGCCCACGGGCGGTTCCCCGGGACCGTCGAATCGAACGAAAACCA
The DNA here is from genome assembly GCA_903857665.1 of uncultured Myxococcales bacterium. GTDB lineage: Bacteria > Myxococcota_A > UBA9042 > DTJE01 > DTJE01 > CAIZWN01. The sequence continues at coordinate 34,404 of CAIOFV010000087.1, read as the reverse complement.
GATCATCGTCAACGGCCAGCCGATCGACATGATCTCCTACAAGAGCCTGGAAGAGCTGCCCTGGGCCAAGTACGACCTGGACTTCGTGGTGGAATCCACCGGCGTGTTCCGCAAGCGCGACCAGGTGGAACTGCACCTGAAGGCCGGCGCCCGGCGCGTGCTGCTGACCGTGCCGCCGAAGGACTCCGTGGACGCCATCATCGTATGCGGCGTCAACGACGACGAGCTGAAGAAGGAGCACAAACTGCTGTCCAACGCGTCCTGCACCACCAACTGCCTGGCCCCCGTGGTCAAGGTGCTGCACGACAACTTCGGCCTGGTCCGCGGCTTCATGACCACCATCCATGCCTACACCAACGACCAGCGCATCCTGGACCAGTTCCACAAGGAGGATCTGCGCCGCGCCCGTTCGGCCGGCGTCAACCTGATCCCGACCTCGACGGGCGCCGCCAAGACCATCGGCAAGATCATCCCCGAGCTGGACGGCCGGCTGGACGGCATGGCCGTTCGCGCGCCGGTGCAGGACGGCTCGCTGGTGGACTTCGTCTGCGAGCTGGAGCGCATCCAGGTCCAGGACACCAAGGCGATGATCAAGGAGATCAACGCCGCGGTGAAGGCGGCCGCCGAGGGCCCGATGAAGGGCGTCCTGGAGTACAGCGAGGACGCGCTGGTATCGACCGACATCATCCACAACTCGCATTCGTCGGTCTTCGATTCGAAGTCCACGATGGTGATGCCCAACAGCCGCATGGTGAAGATCCTCACGTGGTACGACAACGAGTGGGGCTATTCCAACCGCTGCGTGGACCTGATGCGGAAGGCCGTGGCCCTCGACTGAGGCCCGGACGCCCGCACCTTCCCGCCCTTCTCTGCCTTCGAACCCTGTCGCCTACAACGAATCGAACGGGAAGATCAGCGGATCGCATCCTTCATCCAACTGCGCCAGGAGCACCCCTGCGCGGGACACCCGGACCGTCGAGCCGTCCAACCGCAGGTGGTCGGCGACCTCGAGGATCGGGAGGACGCGATGAAGGAAGCTGCGCGCGGCCGCATCGGGGCGGATCCCGGAGCGCTGGAGGGGCGAATCGGGCAGATGACAGGCGGCCCCGGCGGCGTCCGCGTCGGCCGGGCCCTCCAGCGCGACGCCGCGCGACGCATCCCACCACAGCCAGGGGCGGCCCAGGGCGCGACGCGCGGCCCCGGCAAGGAAGGGGAACACGTCGTCCAGCACCGAGGCCAGCCGGGAGGCCATCGCGAGGGACTCCGGGCAATCGAAGCGGCACGGGAGGTGAGGCAGCAGCGTGAACGGCGACACCGGATCGAGCACGTTCAACTGCCAGTGGAACGCCTCCGAACGGCGATGAGCCGCCCTCAGAAGGCTGGAGGTCGTCGCGTCGGGGCCCGCGGCGGTGAACGCCTCGACGCAGCACCGGGGGTACCCCAGCAGGCTACCCAGCGACCGGCTGAACTCCGCCGGGTCCAGGGCCGACCCGCCCTCCTGCGACTGCGCGAACCGGACCACCAGGTCCGCCGCGGCCCGCGCCTCGTCCCCCTTCGAGAAGAACACGTGGTGGAGCCCGGCGCCCCGTGCCCCGGCACCGGCGTCGCGGTCCTTCAACGCCGCGGGTACGGGCACCTCTGCGGTCCGCAGCCCCTGGTTTTCCAGGAGCGTGACCTGGCGGGCCGCGTCCGATTCGTCCACCACGATCCGGCCGCACGGCCGGCATCCGGACGACACGCCCAGCACGTGGACCCGGCCCGACAGGAACGATGAGGGATGGCAGCGAGCCGCGATGCCTTCCGGTTCCAGGGGCACGTCGCATGCGTTCCCCGGTCCGAACGGCTGCACGCGCAGGCTTCCCCCCGGGCCCGAAGCCAGGGCCGCGGCAGGGATCCCGTCGCACGCCAGCGCCAGGCGGCATCCCCCGCATGCCTCCGTGAACACGCGGGAGGGAGTTTCGAACGGCACCCGCAGCCAGGGTTCGCCGTCGCCAGCCGCCGCCGGGACGTCGGCCGCAGCCAGCAGCGCGTTCGACAGGATGCGATCCTCGGCCAGCGAGGGGAAGGCACACAGCGGCCACCCGCGGACGGCGAGCCGGCGGAACCGCGACGAGGCGATGTCCAGGCGCCGGCCGTCCCCGGGAAGGGGCCCGGAGTCTGGGACCTCCAGGACGAAGGCGTCGGCGCCGCAGGGGTTGGATGGATCGGGACTCTCGCCGCCCCGGTCCAGAGAGGCCTGCCGCAGCAGCACGTAGGCCAGGCGACCCGCCGCGCGCAGATCGCGGAGCATCTGCCAGGGCCCCTCGCCGTCCAGCAGCACCTCGACCTCGTCCAGGCCCGCATCGACGGCCCGACGCAGCATCGCGCCGGTCATTTCGGACGCCGGCCCGAACAGGCGCACCCGCGAAAAGCCCGCCCGGCGGGCCGCGGCGACGAGGCCCAGTGGCGGCGTTCGCGCCGCACCCGGCCAGGCGATGGTCAGGCGGTCCCGACGATCCGCCGGAATGCTCTGCAGCAACGCCTCCGGAGTCCCGGCCGGCGGCGCCCGAAGAACCGTGACCAGACGCGGGGTCATTGCACCTCTTCCGGGCCGTCCTTGCGCGGGCCCGCCAGGGCGGACAGCGGGTTCCCGAGGGGATCCCCGGCCGGGATCTGCGCCGCCCCCTGCGGGTCGATGCCGGCCCTCAGGCGTTCCAGTTCCTCGCGCATCGCCCACATCGCCTTCCGCGCCGCGGCCTTCTTGCGCTTGCGGGCGTAGGCCCACAGGAAGAGCGCGGTGATCAGCATCCACAACAGCGCGGCGCTGGTGGCAAACACCAGCCAGGAAGCGAACGGATCGACCGTCCGGGCGAACGTGCGCCACAGGTCGTCCGGCGAGCCGTCGAAGGTCTGCTCGAAGGCCAGATCGAACGGGACTCCCGTGCGAAGGGATTCCACCAGGCGCTTCACGCCGATGCCGCCGCCCGTCCGCTGCAGGTAGCGCACGAACAACTGCGACTGTGCGTAGGCCAGGTGGACGGTCGGGACCTCCGCAGGGAAGGATCTGGCCAGCGTGTCCAGGGGCAGGAAGGAACCGGTCGCGGCAGCGCCCAGGAAGGTCTTCAGCCGCTCGCCGACGTCCTCCCCAGCCACCAGCATCGCGAACCCTTCCTGGAACCACCGCGGCAGGTACCTCCCTTCGACGGCGGACTCCAGGTACACGTGCGCCAGTTCGTGCACGAACGTATCGGAGGCGTTGAAGACCTCGTTGCCCCGGGCCGAAAGGACGATGAGGGCCTCCTGGGGATAGGCGAGGCCCGCGATCCACTCCCGCACCGGCCGGTCCGTGCCGACCATGCGCTCCATGTCCTCCTCGCTGGAGGCGATCCGGACCTCGAGCACCCGCTCGTCGCTGACGCCCAGCAGTCCCAGCACGTACGAACGCTTCGCTTCCGCCATCGAGGCCAGGTGGTCGGCAAGGCCTGACGACCCGGAATCGGGGACGAAACGGAAATGGGACGTCCGCACCTCGGTCAACCCGGGCACGGATGCCAGCGTGGCCAGCAGGAAGGCCAGGAGGGCGAACCGCCAGACGCGAACCACGGCGCCTCCCGAACTACTGTTCGCGCTGCCAGAAGAAGCGCCCCTTCGTGGCGCCGACCTCCAGCAGGAACCCGAACGAGAACGCGATCCGACCGCCGTCATCCGCCAGGCCGGACGGCGGGTTCGGGAACGGCCCCGCCTGCCGGAAGGCCCGCATGGCCTCCTCGTCCAGGAAGGGCAGGCCCGATTCGCGCACGACCTCCAGTCGCACCACGTCGCCCTTGGCGTCCAGCACCACCGACAGCACCGTCAACCGGTCCTTGTTGCCGTATACCTTCCCGTACGGATCCCGGGCCTGGTAGGCACCGCCCGGGCTCCACTCGCCCCGGACCCGTTCCTTCACGCGCTGGAAGAAGTCCCAGTACTTGAACGAGCGGGTGTTCACGAGGGTCTCGCTGCCCTCGTCCGGCACGCCCAGCACCGCGTCGGTCGAAATCATGCCCCCGAAGGGCTCGCCGTTGGACAGGGCGCCGGCCGACCGGACCGCGCCCCGGGCGCCGCCCAGCGTGGGGACCAGCATCTTGTCCAGGCCCGCCAGGCCCCGGATCCCCTTGCCGGGATGGTCCGGGGACGGCCTGCCGGAAGGCGGGGTCGAAGGCGTCGGCGTCGCGGATGGCAGCGCGACCTGCCCGTCGGCAGACCCCTGCGGGGGAGGCGGGGGCGGCTGACGGGAACCCTGGGGGTTGCCGGGATGCCCGGCCTTGCCCGTGGGCATCCGGGGCGCCTTCGTTTCCTTTTCGACCTTCCGGTCCCACTGGGACAGGAAGCGGGCGCTGTCGGGGATCTCCTCGACCGCGGGCTTCGGTAGTTCCACCACCTGCCCCTCGATCGGTTCGTGCGCCTTCGGCTTCGGGGACACCCTGGCGGCGGACCGGGCCTCGTCCAGGATGCGCAGCCGCACGGTTTCGCGCTTCGTGGACGTGTCGGCCGGCGGCTCGGCGGTCAGCAGCAGGATCGCGATCACCAGGTGCACCAGGGCGGACACGGACAGGCCCGTGATCAAACGGCGTCGATCGCGAACCCCAGGGATCTCCCGACTGCGTTTCATCGTCCCGCCTCAGGGCACGGAGGGGGTCGGAGCGGCACCGGCCACGTGCTCGACGGAAGCCGCGAAGTTCTTGACGCCAAGCCCCCGGAGGGCGTCGATGACCTCAATCACCCGGCCGTATTCCACCTGCCGATCGCCGTCCACCAGCACCTCGGCATCGGGATTGGTCTGCAGCAGCCCCGGCACGCGCTGGCGCAGGTCCTCCATCGAGACCTCCTCGCCCTGCAGCGTCAACTTCCCCCCCGGCGCCACGACCACCGACAGCGAGGAGGCCGACGGGTCGCGCCCGGTCGATCCCTCGGGCAACTGGACGTCGATCGACTTCCGGGAAATGTAGGTCGCCGTCACCATGAAGATGATCAGCAGCACCAGCATGATATCGACCATGGGGGTGACGTTGATGTCGGTGATCATCCCCCGGGGGTCCCTCAACGATTGCACGCAGCCTCCTCACCCTTGCACGCCGCCGCGGATTGGCCCGCGACCGCGTTGAATACTATCGGTCCGCGTGTCGCAGGGTCAAGGGGAGCCGGGCGACTTCAGAGGCGCCCGCGGCGACACCACCTCGGGCGCGGTTGATGCCGCGCCACTGCCTGCTTGCCCGGGCCGGGCGCTTTTCGCGCGACGAGGGGTGTGGCATCATACGCCCCGCCTCGCGACGTGCGGGCCCTTTCAGGACGGGAGAATCGACGATGTCCGAGCCTCAATCCGCGTGTCCCCGCTGCCGGTGCGCACACATCACCCTGGCGCTGGTGCTGGGCCTCGGGCTGGCCCTGCCGCTGGCCGTCGCGGCCTGGCACACGGTGGCCCGGGAGTGGAAGGCATGCAAGCAGGCGTCGCAGTGGAGGCAGCGCGGCGATGCCGCGTTCCTGGCGGGTGATTTCGCCGCGGCGGCCCGCACGTATTCGCGCGCCCAGGCGATCGATCCGACGGCCACCGACGTCCTGCCCCTGTTCGCCCGGGCCCGCGCATTCGACGCCGCCTGGCATCCCGACACCCTCCAGGGGGACTACGTGGCCGACGTCGCAATGGACGTCGATTCCGTGGAAGCGGCCTTCCCGGCTGACAAGCCAACGCTCACCGCCCTGCGGGGCTTCGTGGCGATCCAGGCGGGCCACACCTCCGATGGCGAGGCCCTCGTCTGGAAGGCCCTCGAACTGGATCCGGCCAACGGTCCGGCGAACCTGGGGATGGCCCACATCCTGCGTCGCGATCCCGGCAAGATGAAGGAGACGGTGGCGGCCATGGAGGCCGCGATCAAGGCCGGGCCGAAGGTCCCGGAGAACCTGGCGCTGCTGGGCCGGATCCTGCTGGACCAGGGCGACGTCAAGGGCGCCACGGATCGCCTCGCCGAGTCGGTGGCCATCCGCGAAACGGCGGACTCCCTTCGCGATCTGGGCACGGCCCTGCTGGCCGGAAACGATCTTCCGGGCGCGATCAAGCGCCTCGGGGACTCGGCTCGCCTGAATGAACGTGACGCGACGACCTGGTCCCTGCTGTCCCAGGCGTACCTGATGGACGAGGCCTTCGAGTCGGCGGAAACCGCCGCCCGCACCTCCCTCGCGATCCAGCAGGCCCCCGCCACGACCGTCCGGCTTGCCCAGGCCCTCAACCGCCAGAAGAAGTTCGGCGAGGCTGCGCAACTGCTCCAGCAGATGCTGCAGTCCCAGCGCGACCTCATCACCCTGATCGAGTTCGCTTCCGCCCTCGAGGGGCTGAACCGCACCAGCGACGCGCTGACGATCTACCGCGAGGTCCTGTCCTCCCAGTGGCCGCGCGATCCGCAGCAGTCCAAGCTGGTCCAGCAGATCCAGTCCATCGCGATCCAGCACGTCCAGGCCCTGGATCCGGCTGCCGCCGCGATTCCCGCCGCTCCCGGCCCTGCGAAGAAGGGCGCCAGGCGCTGACCGCCGCCCGCGTCCCTTCCGCCCATCGCCGGTGTTCGTCTGGAGGGTGTCAGGTTTCGATCAGGGCCACGGTGACGTTGTCGATGCCGCCTGCCGCGAGAGCGGCGTCCACCAGGCGGTGGGAGCGTTCGTCCAGGCTCCCCCCTGCGTTCAGAAGATCCTGGATCGTTTCGTCTTCCAGCATGTCGTTGAGGCCGTCGGAGCACAGCAGGTAGACGTCCCCGGGGTGGACCCGCCGACGGAAGAACTCGATGTCCGCCCGCTCGCGCAGGCCCAGCGCCTTCATGATCACGTTGCGATGCGGGAACGACCGCGCCTCGCTGGGGTGGATCATCTGGAGGCGGAGGTACTCGTTGAGCAGGGAATGGTCCTGCGACAGCACCCGGAGGTGCCCGTTGCGCAGGCGGTAGATCCGGCTGTCCCCCGAGAACACCACGAAGACCGTGGACCCGTGGAAGTAGGACGCCACGACCGTGGTCCCCATGCCCCGGAAGGCCGCGCTGGCGGCCGACATCTCGAAGATGATGCGGTTGGCGAACTCGATGGCGGCCACGAGATCCGTTTCGCCGGGCGTGGGCCGTCCCAGCAGGCCGCGCACGGCATTGCCGACGCGGGTCATCGTGTCGTCCGACACCTTGCCCGTGAACCAGTCCCGCACCGAGTCCACGCATAGCGAGGAGGCCACGTCGCCCCGCTGGTGGCCGCCCATGCCGTCGGCCACGACGTATAGATCCTGTTCGGGCAGCAGGAGGAAGGAATCCTCGTTGCGCGACCGCACCCGGCCGACGTCGCTCAGCGCGCACGCCCGCGTACGACTGCCCCTGCGCACGGTTTCCTGCACCGCCCGTGTCATGGCTTGATACCGCCCGTACCGCGCACGACCTCCGGGGGAGGCAGGACCGGGGGCCGCTCGGTCCCTTCCTGTGCGCGCTGTAGTTCGATTTCCGCGAACAGCATGTCCGGCGCCACGGTCGAAACGGGGACCATCCCCGATTCCGCGCCGCAATATCCGTTGAAGACCCCGTACCTGTCGGACGTCGCCACGATCTTGTTGATGGACGACAGCGGCGTCCCGACGATTTCGATCCCGCGCACCAGCGTTTCCTCGCCGGTCTTCGCATCCACCCGGTACGACACCCGCGGCAACCCCTTGAAGGCCTGGAATCCGTAGGACGACGTATTCGTCGAGCCGCCGGCGATGCTTTCGATGATGATGCCGAAGGGCTTGCCCTGCTTTCGCACCTCCTCCAGCAGCAGTCCCTTCATCCGTGCCCGGGGCACCGGCGTCCTTCCCCGAACCACCAGGTTGGCCATGCGGCCCACGGCCGGCTGGAACCCGTCGGACCGGCCGTGCCCGTTGGACTTCGCAACGCCCTCGATGGGCTTGCGGGACATCAGGAAGCCCTTCAGCACGCCGTGGTCCACCAGGACCGCCTTCTGTGCCTTCACCCCTTCGTCATCGACGCGATAGGCCCCGTTCAGGGATTCGCCCGCGGACTCCGGAAGGGTCGGGTCGTCCACCAGGTCGATGGTATCCGGCAGGATCCTCTGGCCCAACTGGCCCTTGAACGTCCGGCCCTCCTCCTCGCCTTCCTGTCGCTGGCCCTCCAGGCGATGCCCGACCGTTTCGTGGAAGAACACGCCGGTCGCTTCCGGCGACATCAGCACGGGCACCGACACCGGATCGACGATCGGCGCATCGCGCATCCTGACGAGGCGCTCGACCATCACGCGCAGGCCCTTCATCGCCACGTCGGCCGACGGCAGGTCCTCGGGACGGCGGCCGTACCAGTTCACCGTGTCCTGCAGGAGCATGCCGTCCTTGGCCCGCGTTACGGCCACGACCAGCAGTTGCACGTAGTCGTCCACGGTCTTGACCAGCGTGCCTTCGGTGTTGGCGAAGTACCGTGTCAGGCGCACCGTGCTGACTTCGACCGACGAGTCGAAGACCTCAGGGTAGTCCAGCAGCACGCCCGAGATGCGCCGCACGTCGCGTTCCCACGCCTTGCGGTCGAACTTCATCGGCGGGCGATCCTCGACCAGGCGGACGGGTTCGTCGCGGGTCAGGCTGCCGGCCTCGCGGGCCTTCGGGTCGTTGACGGTCTTGGACTTCACCGTCAGGAAGGACATCAGGCCCGCCTTGTACCGGTAGTCCGTCAGCAGCCACAGCACGCGGCGCAGCGCGTTTTCGGACCGGTCGTCCAGCGGCGCGATGTTGTTCGGGACGAACTTCTGGCGCGGGTTGAAGAAGGACTCCTGGTCCTCGGACGAATCCATGTCGTAGTCGCCGACGCGGACGTCCACCTGCGCGGTGCGGTTTTCGAACGCCTGGGACTGGAAGATCGCACCGAACTTGCCGCTGATGTAGGTGCGGTCCGAATCGCGGATCGTGTACGCGATGAAATACGGGGCCTCGTACCCGGTCAGGCGCAACGTTTCCCGGCTGCGCGACAGTTCGTCCGTCATCGCCTTCAGGATCCAGTCGCCGCCGGAGGGAGCGGGTGCGGCGACAAGCGCCACCGAGGGCGCCAGCGAAGCGCCCAGGAGCACCAGGAACCCGACGATCCGGAATCGAACGGTCACCGTCCGTCCTCCTCAAGCCCGACCTTCGGCAGCCGGGCATCGACCAGGCGCTCGATGGCATCCACGTCCGCTGGCGGGAACGGGTACGCCGCCATCTCGTCCAGGGTTACCCACCGGAGCGCATGGACATTCCGGCATTCCAGGTGGTCGTCGAGGAGGCGACACCGGTATGCCCGGAAGTCGAGCGTGAACGGCTCGTAGTCGTGGACGGTGTGGCCGAGCAGCTCGCCGACCTCGACGGAGGCCGCCAGTTCCTCGGCCATTTCGCGCCGCAAGGCCGTCGCGTCGTCCTCGCCGCGTTCGACCTTCCCGCCCGGGAACTCCCAGTACAAGGGGAACACGGCCCGGGGATTCCGCTGGGTGATCAGGAACAGCCCGTCGCGTTCGACGACCGCGGCGACCACCTGGATTCCGGGCTTGCCGGACAAGAATGCCTCCCGAACCGACCCGCTGGCCACGATATCCGCTGGACCGACCGAAGGCAAGGCGGCATCGACAGGGAATTCGTGCGGCGTTGCCCTGGAACGGGCTATTCGCCCTGGGTCGGGGAGAAGTCGGCGTTCAGGGCTTCCATCTTTTCCCAGATATGGGAAACGTCGTTGGTGAGGATCAGCAGGTCCCGCTTCCGGCCGGCGACGTCCTTCACGTGGCGGCGCAGCGTGGCTTCCTTGCGGAACCCCATGGCCTCGAGGGCCTTCTGGGCGCCGACCTTGCCGCCGGCGACCTGCCCCTTGATGATTTCGATGCCCGCGGTCGGGGCCGCGCGGACCAGGTGGCGCAGCAGCACCTTGGCCAGGCCGCAGCGCTGCCAGGGGCGCGCGACCACCAGCCGGACCTCGCCGACGTGCCGGGTCCAGCCGTACAGCCCGCGTTCCAGCGTGGCGGACGCGACGATCTTCCCGTCCAGCTCGGCCACCAGGTTCAGCACCTGGTCCTCGGTGTCGCGCACGAAGTGATGGACCACCTCGGGCTGCGACACGTCGTTTCGCAGGAACAGGCGGTCCTCCAGCGGCAGGCCCTGGAAGAACTCCACCATCCGAGACTCGTCGCTGATCGTCATCTCGCGAACGATCACCGACCTCCCGTCGCGCAGCGGTTCGGTCTGGGGGAAGTTTTCGAATTCCATGGGATCCTCCTCGGGGTCAGGCGGCGCCGACCAGCGAGCGGCCGTGCTCGTACCCTCGACGGAACGCGTTGAGGTTCAGCGACTCGGTGCCCTTGGGGACCGATGACAGCAGGGCCTTTTCCGCAGCGACCAGCGACACGACGCCCGTCACGCCTGCGAAGAAGCCCACCATCACGATGTTCAGGACCAGCCGCCGCCCCAGTTCCTCGGCGATCCGCGTCGCCGGGATGCCGTAGGCCTTCACGCCGGGGGGCAGGTCCTTCGGGGTCACCAGTTCCTCTTCGTACAGCAGCAGCCCGTCCGCCTTCAGCGTCGGGATGAACTGCGTGTACGCGTCCGACGACATCACCACCAGGACGTCGGGGTTCTGCACGTAGGGATAGGCCACGGGGGCGTCGGCGATCGTCACCTGCGCGCTGCACGCGCTGCCGCGGGCCTCGGGCCCGAAGGCCTGGATCAGCGTCGCGTTCTTGCCGTCGAAGATTGATGCCGCCTTGCCCAGGATGATGCCCGACAGGATGACGCCCTGCCCGCCCAGTCCTCCGATCCGGATCCCGGTGCTCGCCATGTCAACCCCCGTACGTACGATAGCGGTCGCCAAGCACGCTGCTGAAGTGGGAGTTCATCGCTTCCAGCCAGGTCGGCCGCTCGCGGTCCACGAAGGTCCCCACCACGATGTCGCCTTCCATGCCAACAGCGACCTCCTTCGTGTCGGCGCCGTTGCGCAGCACGGATCGCTCCTTGTACTGCCGAACCATGTCCACGCCGTCGCCCAGGCGGTTGCGCCGCAGGAACAGCGTGGGGCACGGGGCCATGATCTCGATGAACCGGAAGCCCTTCTTGCCCAGCGCCTCCTTGAAGCAGCGGGTCAACTGGCGCACGTGGAACACCGTCCACCGGGCCACGAACGTCGCCCCGGCGGCGTCGGCCAGGAACGGCAGGCTGGCCGGATTCTCGAAGTTGCCGAAGGGCATCGTGGTCTGGGTGGCGCCGATCGGCGTCGTGGGCGCCACCTGGCCGCCGGTCATGCCGTAGGTGAAGTTGTTCACGCACACGACCAGGAGGTCCATGTTGCGCCGCGCAGCGTGCATGAAGTGGTTGCCGCCGATCGCGAACAGGTCGCCGTCGCCGGAGTACACCACGACGTTCAAGTCGGGGTTCGCCAGCTTCAGGCCCGTCGCGAACGGGATTGCCCGGCCGTGGGTCGTGTGGAACGAGTCGAGGTTCAAGTAGCCCGCCACGCGGCCCGTGCAGCCGATCCCCGACACGATGGCGACCTTGTCGAGGTCCAGCGCCGCCTCTTCCAGGGCCCGAGTGAAGCAGTTGACCGTGGTGCCGATGCCGCAGCCGGGGCACCAGATGTGCGGGATGCGTTCCTGCCGCAGGTACGGCATCACCGGGTTGTCCACCAGCGGCAGGCCGGAAAGGTCCTGGTCGTCGTTGAGGGTCGTTTCGCTCATCGCGCCGCCCCCAGGATGCAGTCCAGGATGACCTTGGGGTCGTGCACGGTGCCGCCGGCGTGGTCCACCAGGCGGACCGGAACCTTGCCCGCGACGGCGCGCGATACCTCGTGGACCATCTGGCCCAGGTTCAGTTCCGGAACGACCATCGCCCTGCACTGGGTGGCGAGGTACGCGATGCGGGTGGTCGGGAAGGGCCACGCGACGACCAGGCGGGCATGGCCGACCTTGAGGCCCTGGGCGCGGGCCTGCAGGACGGCCGACGAGGCGACCCGGGACGTGATGCCGTAGGACACGACGATGACGTCGGCGCCCTCGCACTGGTCCTCGCGGATGTCCGCCAGGGCATCGGCGTTGTCGCGGATCTTGTTGGTCAGGCGGCGGATCAGCTTGTCCTGGGACTTCGGCGTCAGGGCCGGCCAGCCGCGCTCGTCGTGGGTCAGCCCCGTGACGTGGATGCGATGGCCGTCGCCCGCCTTGGCCATGGCGGGAACCCCGTCCGCGCAGGCATCGAAGGGCCGGTACTCGCCCGGGGCCTTCTTGGTCCAGCGGCGCTCCGTGATCTCGATGGCGGACGCCTCGGGGATCACCACGCGTTCGGTCATGTGGCCCACGACCTCGTCCATCATCAGGAACACCGGCACGCGCCACTGCTCGGCCAGGTTGAACGCCTTGATCGTCAGATCGAAGCATTCCTGCGGGCTGTCGGGCACCAGGGCGATGATTTCGTAGTCGCCGTGGGAGCCCCACTTCACCTGCATCATGTCGGCCTGGGCGGGCAGCGTGGGCAGCCCGGTCGAAGGCCCGCCGCGTTGCACGTCGATGAAGACGCACGGCGCCTCGGTGATGTACGCGAGGCCCAGGTGCTCCATCATCAGCGACAGGCCGGGGCCCGAGGTGACGGTCATCACCTTCTTGCCGCCCCAGACCGCGCCCAGCATGGTGATGGAGGCAGCCAGTTCGTCTTCCATCTGGATGAACACGCCGCCCACCATCGGAATGCGCTGGGCGAAGCGTTCCACCACTTCCGTGGAGGGCGTGATCGGGTAGCCGGACACGAACCGGCACCCGGCCGCCAGCGCGCCTTCACAGGCCGCGTGGTCGCCGTCCAGAAAGTGCACTCCCGTGAGTACCCCCTTGGGATCCGCGGTCACGGTACCTCCGGTGTCAACGGGTGGGGTGACTGGCCAGCGACGCCGCCTTTGCGGCTTCGATGTCCTTGAAACGCATTCCAAAAATGGCAAAGTCGGGGCAGTACAGGCCGCACAGGCCGCAGCCGGTGCAGTCCTCGGGCCGTCCCAGGACCGGGAAGTGGTAGCCCTTCGCGTTGAATTCACGCGAGAATTCCAGACAGTCGGTGGGGCAGAACTCGATGCAGTACGAGCATCCCTTGCAGACCTCGGGCTGCACGAACACGGTCCCCTTCGCCTTGCGGACCGGGGTTGCGTCGCTCATACCTTGGACCTCCATGGCTGCGGTCGTGGCCGCGGGCCCGCCACCGGGGCAGAGCACTCGCCACAGAACCACGTGACGGCCTTGGTAAGCCGTACCCACCCCAAAGTCAAGTCCGCGGACACACGACAGGATCGGTTTGGAATGCGTCCCAGGCCCCTTGCATCCGCGATTCGGATACCTATTGTCCACAATCGTCGGAACATTGCTCCCGATTGATTCGGATCGTGCGGAATTGCGGAGAGTTGGAATGAGATTGCCTGCGGGAAGGAAGTGGATGGTGATCCGGGTGGTGGGCGTCGCCGCGGCGGGGGCGCTGGGGGGATTCCTCTACTACGCGTACGTGGGATGCGAAACGGGAGGATGCCCGATCACGTCCAGCCCCTGGCTGACGACCGGGTTCGGCGCCGCGATGGGACTGAGCCTGGGCTGGCCGTCGTCGAGGCCTTGAAGGCTCCCCCCGAAGCGCGTACCATCCGCCCCGGGCGCCGGACGCGCGGGGGCGGGGAGAATCCACATGGGACTGTTCAGCAAACTGTTCGGCGGGAGCAAGGACGAGGCACCGACGGAGGACGCGCCGGCCAAGGGCCCTGCCCTGCCCCCCGCCGTCGTGCGCCTGATGAAGAAGGTGGAAAACAAGTACGGCCAGGCCCAGGACCGGCAGGTGGCCATCCGGCAACTGGCGGACATGGGGACGCCCGAGGCCGTCCACGGGATTCTGCGCCGCTTCACCTTCCGCATCGAGCAGACGATCGGTGACGAGGAGGAGAAGCGCCAGGTGTTCGACGAGATCGTGCGCCTGGGCCCGGTGTCGGTGCCACCCATCCTCGAGTTCCTCGAAAAGGAGAACTCGCCGTACTGGCCGACGAAGGCCCTGCGGGACATCCTGGGCGAGGAGAAGACGGTCGCGCACCTGATCGACATCATCGACCGCACCGAGGCCATCTTCGACCGGGACATCGAGCGCAAGATCGAACTGGTGTCGAACCTGCGCGAATACAAGGACCCGCGGGTGCGCGAGATGCTGGAACGGTTCCTGTCCGAGGACAACGAGGAACTGCGCGTCCACGCCATCGAGGGCCTCGCCGACCTGGGCCGCGACGAGATGGGCGACACGCTGGTCGAGCGCCTGCTGGACGTCAACGAGACCCAGCGGGTGAAGACCGCGGTGCTGAACCTGCTGATCGAAAAGAAGTGGAAGATCAAGCGTCACAAGGAATCGATCCGCAAGGTCATCCCGGCCGCGTTCTGGATCGACGACGTGGGCATCATCCACCAGCGCTGACGCCCCCCCTGCCCCCGCCGTGATATCGTAGCGTCATGACGATCCCCTCTTCCGAGACGTGGAACCGGGTCCGCTGGGCGGAATCCACGAACCCCTGCGTCGAATCGCTGTTCCTGAAGTTCCACCTGCCCGGCAACGCGGCGTTCTGGGCGCGGTACACGCTGCGCAGGCCGGTGCCCGGGTCCGGCCCGGCGGTGGGCTGCCTCTGGGCGGTCTGCGCCCGGCCCGAAGGCACGGCGGTCGCCTGCAACACGCACCCTGCGTCCGAGGTGGACTGCGCCCGGACCCGGTTCTGGCTGCGCATCGGACCGGGCGAGCTGTCCACCGGACGAGCGACCGGCCGGGTCGATCGGCTGGTGTCGCCGGACGGGACGTCGATCCCGGGCGACATCGCCTGGGACCTGACGTTCGAAACCGGGCCCACGCTGGTCCACCTGCCGCTGGAATCGCTGTACGCGGCCCCCCTGCCCCGGAACAAGATCGTGTCCCCGCTGGTGTCGACCCGTTTCCACGGCACGATCCGCGTGCAGGGGACCGAGGTTCGCGTCGTCGGAGCGCCCGGGATGCAGGGGCACAACTGGGGCGCCGCCGTTTCGCCCTCCTGGGCATGGTGCCACGTGGCGGGCTTCGACGGCGAGGCGGACGCCGTGTTCGAGGCCCTGAACAGCGGTATGCCGATGGGACCCGTCGAGGTCCCGCTGACCTTGCTGTACCTGCGCCTGCGAGGCCGCGAGCACAACCAGAACCACCCGGTGCGCATGGCGCTGGCGAAGTCCAGCGTGGAGGGCCTGCGCTGGCGGTTCGAGGGTTCCGTGGGCGCGGTGCGACTGGACGGCGAGGTCGTCGCGCGGCCCGGGGACGCGGTGGGCCTGGACTACCTGTCGTCGGATGGCAGCGTCGTCCGGTGCGTCAATTCGAACCTGGCGTCGGCGCGGGTGCGGGTGCGGGGCCTGCCGGGCGGCGAGCGGGTGCTGGCCACCGAACACACCGCGACGCTGGAACTGGGCGGCAGGTCGGCCCCTGCCGGCGTGCCCTCCGCGGTCCGGGGCTGACGGTTCGTGATTCCGTCTCCGGCCAGCTCGCTACGGTTTCCGAAGAAATCACAAACCCCGACCGCAGCATTCGCGGAACGTCACCGGTCCTCGAACGCCTTCCACGCCGCCAGCAGGGCTTCGTCGGTGGCCTTGCGTGCCGCGAACCGGTCCAGCGCCGGGCAATGCCCGCCTGCCGCGGACCGGGACGCGCAGTCGGGCGCGTTGACCAGCACCGCGAACTCCAGGGTCCCGCCGGCGGCCAGGGGCAGCACGCCCGCCAGCGTCACCGCGTCGTCCAGCGTGCCCGTCTTGGCCCGCAGCCGGCCCGCAAGCGGCGTGCCCTTCAGGCGCTTCTTCAGGGTGCCATCGACGCCGGCCACCGGCAGGGCGTCCAGCACCGCGCTTCCCTTCGGCTCCTTCTGCAGCCAGCGCAGCAGCGCGACCGTGGCACGGGCCGACACCGCGTTGGCGTCGTAGAGGCCCGAGCCGTTGGCGAACCGGAAGGCGCCCGGCGGAACGCCCACCGGGCCTTTCAGGAAGGCGTTCAGGGCCGTGGCCCCCTCCACGAAGCCGACCGGCCGGTCACCCGACTCCCGGGAACCCACCAGCCGCAGCACCGTTTCGGCAAACGGGTTGACGCTGTCCTTCAGCATCGGTACCAGCAGCGCCCCCAGCGTCGGCCCTTCCCGCGTGCACAGGACCCGCGGGCTGGAAGGCGCGGCCGCCAGCGGGGGGCCGCCGCCGACCTTCACGCCCGCGGCCTCGAGGTCCGCCCGGAACGCCCCGGCCGCGTGCGGGCCGGGGTCCGGCACCCGGAACGACTGGACGATGGGCGTCTTCGATTTCAGCAGGCCGGCAAGGCGCAGGACCAGCCGACCTTCGCCGTCGATCTCGCCCGACAGCACGAACCGGCCCTTCGCCGCCTGGGCCTTCCCGCCGGTTCCCGCACCTGCACGGGTGCCCGCGCGAGCGCCCGCAGCGCCGCCGACGGTCCGTGCCTCGTTGACCAGGAGGACCCGGTCCGACGAGGTCGACAACGCGACGCGCGGTTCGGCGCCCGGCGCCCCCGGGGAAACCGTGACCGTCACCGCACCGCGATCCACCACGAACGCCGCCACCCCGGCCCGGTAGGGGGCCAGGGTCCCTTTCCGGTCGTAGGCCGGAGGATCGGACGGGGCCGTGAACGGACCTTGCAGCACCACCAGATCGCCCGCGGCGGTCACGCCCCTGTCATGGACGCAGCGCGCGAGGGCCTCCAGATCGGCCGCCTGCAGGGTCGGATCGCCGCCCGGCGTCACGATCAGCGCGTCCACCTTCGGCGCGTCCCCCAGCGCCGAAACGGTCGTCGCCGACGCGGAATCGGGCCCCAGCACGATCAACGCGACCGCCGCGGTGAACAGCTTGGTGACCGAGGCAGGGTTCAGCAGGACGTCCCCGTGCAGCGCCGCCAGTTCCCGTCCGTCCAGCGCGAACACGGCGCCCACCCTCGTGCCGTCCGACTCCAGCGCCTTGAGCGGCGCCAGGATTGCGTCCACCTGGCCGGCGTCCAGCCCGCCGCGGCGCACGCCCGCCGGGTCCGCCCGGGACGGCGCAGCCGCCAGCGAGGCCCATACAGGAAGCAGGAGGAGGACGGCTGGAATCGGCTTCATGATCCAACCTTTCGGGGAGGACGTCGAATCATCCTGGGCGGAGAAGGAGGTCGGGCGTCCTACCAGTGCGCGACGGCCCCGAGCACGAAGCCGCGGCCCTCCGGCGTCGGGGCGGCGACCGGCATGGGGATCCGATCCAACGCGATGCGGTCCTCGGGACGGATTTCGGACCGCACGGCTTCCCAGACGACCAGCCCGATTCCCAGCGCCAGCAGGCCTGCGCCGACGCCGAACCCGACGTACTCGTACTTCTGGTAGGTCCCATGGTTCTTGTCGTTCTTGTTCGCCATCGACCGCAGCCAGAACGCGGCGCCCAGGGACCCGCCGCCGAGGATCATCGACGTGACACCCAGGCCGCCCCGCCACGAAAACGCCTTGTTCGCCAGTTTGAGGTCCAGTTTGACGTCCGACACCGTGCCCACCCGGACGGTCACGGCCTGCGACACCTGGGTGTACTCCTCCTTTTCGACCACGACCTGGTGGACGCCCGATTCGCAGGGGAGCGGTTCGGCGAAGGGGGACACCGCGACGACCTTGCCGTCGATGTAGATGCGGGCCTTGCGGATGTTGGTGAAGACCCGGACGAACCCGTCGGTCTTCAGTTTTTCCATCGCGAACGTCATGCGCAGGGGTTCCCGCGAGCGCACCGAGAACTGGCGTTCGAGGCCCTGGTGGCCGATGCGCTTCAGGATCACCTTGTGGGTGCCCTCGGGCATGTGCGTCGTGTAGGGCGTCTGTCCCAGGACCTTTTCGGGGTCGTCCACGTAGATCTCGGCGCCGGTCGGGTCGGAATCGATCGTCACCTCGGGCAGCGCCAGGAACGCCTTCTCCTTCATCAACTCGATCGTGCGCTCGACGTCTGCCGCGTCGGTCGGCGCCGCACCGCCGTTCTGCGCCTTGTACAGATCCAGATACGCGCGGTAGGTCGTGCCTGCCTTTTCATACCCGGCGGCCTTTTCCCAGGCCTTCGCGGCGTTGAACAGGTTCGACGGGTGGGCGAAGAGCGCCTGCGCCGCCTCGAAAGTGGACGCGGCTTCCAGGTACTTGCCTTCGTCGTACAACGCCTGGCCGCGGGTCGCCAGCGCACGGGCCTTGTCCTTCGGCTCATCCGGAACGGGTTCCGCAGCGGCTTCCCCGGGCAACGGGAGCGCGCCCTCCGCAGCGGCAGGCGGGGCGCCCGGCTCGGCAGGAGGCGTCAGGGCCACGGGGGCCGGGGTTTCGACGGCAGGTGTCGCCAGGGCGGGCGGCACGGCCTCGGCCGGGACCGGCGACACGGCGACAGGGGCCTCGACCGGCGCCGCGACCGCATCGGGCACGGGCGCCGGAGCCGGTTCGCCGGAGACGGGCGCCTGGGCCAGGACGACCGCGGGGAGCAGCACGCCCACCAGCATCGCCAGGACCATCGAGCGCAGTTCACTTCGATTCATTCCGACCCCCGTGCTGGAAGACCCCGCTGCGCCCCCGCGGCAAGGAGGCCGTCGTCGTGGTCCCCGGACCTCGCATTACGGGTAGAATGGTAGGTGTCCGCCCGAGGGGTGTCAAGGAACGCGCGCCCTTGCGCCATGCGGCGCAGAAGGAGAACGAATGCAGTATCGGAGGCTTGGCAAGGCAGGGTTCGACGTATCGATCGTAGCCGTCGGCACGTGGGCGATGGGCGGGAAGGAGTTCGGACGCACCGACGACCGGGATTCGATCAAGGCGATCCACCGCGCCCTGGACCTCGGGGTGACGCTGTTCGACACGGCACCGATCTACGGGAGCGGCCGGGCCGAGGAGATCGTAGGGAGGGCCCTCCTGGGGATCCGCAAGGACGTGGTCATCGCCACCAAGTGCGGGCCCGTGGAACCCAGGCCGGGACTCCTTCGGATGGACTACTCGCCGGCGAGCCTGGCGGCGCAGGTGGACGCCAGCCTGCGGCGCCTGCAGACCGACGTCATCGATCTGCTGCAACTGCACTGGCCGGACCCGGCATGGCCGATCGAGGATGCCGTGGGCGCGATGGCGCGACTGGTGCAGACGGGCAAGGCCCGAGCAATCGGCGTTTCGAACACGCAACCCGACGAACTGCGGCGGGCGCTGTCCGCGGGGCCCGTCGCGTCGGTCCAGGAACCCTTCAGCCTGCTGAATCGCGAATTCGAACGTGAGCTTCTGCCGCTGTGTCGCGAAAACGACCTGGCGGTCCTGGTGTACGAGCCCCTGGCCCGCGGGCTGCTGTCCGGCAAGTTCACGCCGACATGGCGGTTCGAGCCGGGCGACGTGCGGGCGACGGATCCGCGCTTCCGGGGACCGACCTTCCGCGACAACCTCCAGGCCGC
The DNA here is from genome assembly GCA_903857665.1 of uncultured Myxococcales bacterium. GTDB lineage: Bacteria > Myxococcota_A > UBA9042 > DTJE01 > DTJE01 > CAIZWN01. Next base: position 14,963 of record CAIOFV010000087.1, on the reverse strand, counting down.
CGATCGGGTGGCCGCCGTGGCCCGGGGCCAGGGCCTCCCGGCCGCGCAGGCGGCCATCGCGTGGGTGCTGGCGCAACCCGGCATCACCACCGCCCTGTGCGGCGCCAAGACCGCCGCCCAGTCCTCGGAAAACGCCCGCGCCGCCGACCTGGCCCTGGATGCGACGACGCTGGAGGGCCTCGAGAATGCCGCGGGTCGATCGCAAGGCTGACGGTGAGGGAGTCGAAAGGGCGGGTCAGGGTTCGCGAGTATGGGACCTGGGCCTGCGGCCGGGGCGAACCCGCCACGCCAGCGTGACGAACCACTCGGCCGGCCCCATCACCACGTAGGCCGATCCCAGGCACAGCAGCACCGCGCTGGCCTGCGTCACCACGACCGCAACCCCCACGAGGGACGCCGCGACCACGATCAGCACCTTGATCGGCGTCGTCAGGTGGACGTGCTTGAAGTTCCGGTACCGCACGGTGCTGACCATCAGCATCCCGACGGACAGCATCGCGGTCCCGGTCAGGAGGGTCCGCGCCGGCTCCTGGACATCCAGGTCCACGAAGCACCACACCAGCGTGGCGACGATGCCCGCCGCGCCGGGGATGGGGAGCCCCGTGAAGAAGTTCGACGGGCCGCGCGTGCGCTCGGCCTGCACGTTGAACCGCGCCAGCCGCATGGCCCCGCAGGCCACGTACAGGAACGCCAGGATCAGCCCCACGTGACTGCCGTCCGCATCGACCTGCCGCAGCGCGAAGGCATACGCCAGCACGGCCGGCGCCATCCCGAACGACAGGACGTCCGCCAGCGAGTCCAACTGGACGCCGAATTTCGTTTCGGTACGCGTCATGCGCGCGACCCGGCCGTCCAGGCCGTCCGCGATCGCCGCCATCACGATGGCCAGCGCGGCGCGGCGGAAGGATTCCGCGGTCCCCTCCATGGCCCAGATCACCGACAGCAGGCCGAAGAAGACACTTCTGAGCGTGAAGAGGTTGGGGAGGATGTACTTGCTCTTGCGAAGGTCCATCGCCGAAAGCCTACCTGCCTTGCGATCGGTTGGCAAGGTATTGTCACCCCGCTGAAACAACCGTGATGCGAGCCGGCCCCACGCGCCTACAGGACCTTGAACGCCAGGTCCAGGGCGACCTGGTGCAGGGAATTGTGGCCCTTGATGTTGGTCGGCGGGTTCAGGACGCTGTCCTGGATGTTCAGCAGGTCGAACCACGTGCGCTGGTAGGTCAGGCCGACCTGCATCCAGCTGAGCGCGCGCCAGCGAGCGCCCAGCGAAACGGTGTTGCGGTTGCGCGTGACGTCGTCCAGCGACAAGGTGCTGCCGGGGATCGGGCTGTTGTCGTGCTGGTAGCCGATCATCAGGTCGAGCGGCGCGATCGGACGATACAGAAGGCCCAGGCTGACGTTCCACGCGTTGGCGTAACTCTTGGGCACGGACGTCGGGGATCCGTCAACCGTCACCCGCTCCTCCTGGAGCGTCTGGTAGTGCCAGTAGTACACGTCGGCCCCGAACTCGACGTTCGGGACGAACTCCCAGTTGATGCCCGCACGCAGCGACAACGGCGTCACGAGCGTGCTCGTCTGGTGGTGGTTCGTGGCCTTGCCGGCGGAGTCCGTGGTCTTCAGGGTGCCCTTGAGCGTCACGTCGGCCGCGCTCATGAACGAGAACCCGAGGCCCAGCGTCTTGAGCGGCCGGAACAGGAGGCCGACGTTCCAGTCCCAGGCCCATCCCTGGCGGCTCGAGTCCAGTCTACTGTCCCCGGCCCGCACGGTCGGGGAAGCATCCCAGCGCTTGTCCGGGTTGGAATCGATCAGCGGGTTGCTGAACCGGGAACTCGACTGCCGCACGTATACCGCGCTGATGCCGGCGCCCAGCGAGAACTTGTCCGAGATCTGGTAGGCCAGCGCGCCCGTCACGTTGATCGAGGAGTTCAGGCTGTTGACCAGATGGTAGCGCGACGCTTCGTTGCCAGGCAGGGACGTCCCGCCGAGGTTGGGCGAGTACACAGCCAGCCCGCCACGCAGACGCTTCGTCCCGAAGTCCGACTCGATGGCCACGAACGGCAGGAGGGTCCACGACGGATCGGCCTTCAACTCCGCGTTGCCCTGGATCGCACCCCGGAGCTTTCCCGCGCTGTCGAAGAACTTGAACCCGAAGTCGGAAAACGAGCCATCCGCCGCGAGGTAGACGTTCGTGCCCTTCTGCAGCGTGAGGCCCGCCGGGTTCGCGTATATCGCGGTCAGGTCATCGGGCTTGCCCATCACGGCCATCATGCCGCAACGCCGCGTCCCGAAATCCGGGTTGCCGAAACCTCCGGCCCTGGAGGGCAGCGCGGCGCCGGCGACCAGGATGGCCAGCGTCATTGCCAGCGCGACCCGGCCATTCGTCATCGAGGTCACCCACCGCATCGCAGCCTCCGGTACCACGGCCGGGCGCGATGCTATCTTGCGCAACGCAGTGGGTCAACGCGAATCCGACGCGTATCCGATGCCTCCGGGGCAACCGTCGCTTTCCGCAATTATCCCCTCGACGCGCCTGGACGCAGTGCTATCATCCCGCCGAACCGGACCCACCTCGGAGGTGATGATGGCCGCTGTCTTCACGTTCCCCCGATCCGGAATCGAAGGGTCGTCCCGCCGACCCGTGCGGGCCGCGGGGCTGGTGCTGGCCCTGCTGACGGTCGCGATGGGTTGCGGCCTCGACGAGCATTACACCGGCATGGGCGCGGGCGCGCTGCCTGGCGACAAACTGTATCCCGTGCCGGACCCGGGCCCTGGCGGCCAGTGCCAGGTGACGAACGACATCCCGGCCAGCGGCGACCTCCCCGTCGTGACGCTGGCCAGCCTCGCCGGCAAGGCGTACCGGTTCGACACCCTCGTGCTGTCCAAGCCGCTGACCACGGACCTGCTGGACCTCGTGAACCCCTTCATCGTGGACCAGTTGACCCAGGAGATGATCAACGTCCTCCTGGTCATCGACACGGACGATCGCGGCGCGGGCACGCTGGGCGTCCGCCTGGGCACCGGTCCCAAGCCGGCGACCGCCGGGACCTACGCGTTCGGCGACGCCCCGCAGACCGTGTCCGCCACGTTCGAAAACCCGGGGTTCACCACCGCCACCCCGACCAGCCTGTCGATTTCCATTGCGTTCGGCACCGGGACCCAGCCCCTTGTGCTGCCCGTCAAGGCATTGACCTTGTCGGGCACGTTCAAGGCGGACGGGACCGCGATCGAAGGCGGCCTGCTGTCCGGCGCGATCACCCAGGAAGACGGCGACACTGCCATGACCCCGCTGGGTTCCCTGTCGGACTTCCTGATCGGCTCGACCCCGCCGATCAATCCCGACACCACCGTGGACGGCAAGCCGGCCTGGTCCTTCCAGGCCACGTTCACGGCTGCGACTGCGACGGTGAATTGACCGGGGGCCCCGCGCGTCCAGACCTCGTGTGCCGGGTCACACGGAACCACGAACTCCCGAGGAGGCTCACGATGCCGACGAAGGCCATCAAATCCCTGTTGATCGCGGTGCTCCTGGCCGCCGCGCTGCCCGCCGCCGCCAAGGTCAAGGTCGACCTGTCGGGCGCGGCCGTCCAGCAGACCAGCAAACTGGACTTCGTGCGGCACCCCGACGACGCGAAGTACTACACGGAGTCGTGGACCACGATCCTCCAGTCGGACCAAGGCCATATCCTGTACATCAACTACATGTACACGAACATCGGCGTGACCTCCGGCCGCACCGCCGTCAGCGTCAACCTGACGATGCCCGACGGCACCCAGGCGAAGAACTTCGGCTGGGAGTACTCCCAGGACGACTACACCGAGGACTTCGACGGGGGCTCCATCAAGATCGGGCCCCACTCGCTGACGCTGCAGGGCAAGACCGCCCGCTACCACATCGAGTCCCCCGAGATGCGGCTCAACCTCACCCTGAACGGCTGGACCAGCGGCGCCAAGTTCCACGACGGGAAGATCTGCATCGACGAGGGCTGCACCGAGTGGGTGCTGTCGTACTTCCACATCCCGCGGGGCGACTTCGAGGGCGAGATGGCCGTCGGCGGCCAGCGCATCCGGCTGAAGGGCCAGGGCTACCTGGATCACATGGTCAACAACCAGATGAGCAGCAAGTGGTCGTCCCACTGGTGGACCACGCGCTATTTCGCCCCGGATCACACGGTCGCGTTCTGGTCGTTCAAGACGCGGGCCGATCGCGGCGGCGAAAAGGTGATCCGCCTGCTGGTCGCGGACCGCGAAAAGGTGCTGACGCTGACCGACGGCGCGACCCTCAAGACCGACACGCCCGTCAAGGACCCGTCCCCCAAGGGGCACTCGTACGACACGGTGTACAACCTGGAGGTCAAGCGGCCGAACCTGACGCTGACCGGGTCCTTCGTGGGCAAGGGCCTGCACGACCGCGACGGCGTGCTGGAGCGGCTTCCCTGGGCCCAGCGCACCATCGCGCAGGCCGTGGCCGGCAATCCGGTCATCTACCGCCAGCGGGGCGATGCGAACCTGACGCTCACCATCGAGGGACAACCCCCCGTTTCCCTCACCGGCACCGCGCTGATGGAAGCGATTGTCAACTAGCATCCCTCTCGATCCATCCCTGTTTTCCAGCCCCGTGCGGATCGCCTATGAACACGGATATATCCACTCGCAATTCACAAGGAAGAGCGTGGAAGCGGGCACCCAACTTTTTGTGGACCATTCGGGCCTTGTTTGCCTAGAATCACGCCCGGGAACCGGACGCTATTCGTCCGGATGCGGAAACGGCAAGGCGAACACGGAGGTACACGTGGGGGCGCTGCTAGAGTTTTCCAGCGGGGCGCTGTTCCGGCTGGCGATCGTGGTCGCGGTGCTGGGCGTGGGCGCGCAGTTCATCCAGAACGCGCTGGTCATCGCCCGCTCGTCGGGCACCTGGAAGGCCGGCGCCGGCTCCAGCCTGAAGGCCATCGGTGCCTGGCTGAACCCGGTGGCCCGCGCGCGGACCCGCGGCGTCGTCGGCGAGATCCTGACGGTCATCGTGCTGGCCGGCGTGATCGTGGTCCCGCTGTTCTACCTGGGCCACGCGCGCCTCTGGGGCCGCACCCTGTTCCTGGACTGGCCCGCGGTGCCCGCCGAGATTTCGGACCTCCTGACGAAGGTGACCATCGCCGCGCTGGCGGCCCTCCTGGTCTGGCGGCTGGCCGATCGGAACTACCGGCTGGCCATGCTGCGCTTCGACTGGCTGCCCATCCTGCTGGCGCTGTCGGCCTTCGTTTCCGGATACCTGGTCGCGCACCCGGGCCACAGCCCCCTGTCGCCCGACAACACGGCGCTGATCCACTTCATGTCCGCGGACGCGCTGCTGCTGACCGTGCCCTTCACGCGCCTCGCCCGGTGCGTCCTGCTGCCTTCGGCCATCGCAGGGGCGATCCAGCACCGCAAGGAGGTGGCGGCATGAGCGGCCCGAAGGGAATCCTGACCGACGTCACGAAGTGCATCGGCTGCGAGCGCTGCGTGCAGTCCTGCCGCATGGCCAACGACCTGGGCACCGTTCTGCCGTTCCGCTGGCTGCTGGACGACGGCCTCTCCGCGGTCCGCTGGTGCTCGGTGCTGCGCAAGGACGGCAAGTTCGTCCGCAAGCAGTGCATGCACTGCCTGCAGCCGGCGTGCGTGTCCGCTTGCCCCGTGGGCGCGCTGCAGAAGACCGCCGAGGGACCGGTCATCTACGACTCCGACAAGTGCCTGGGCTGCCGCTACTGCATGATGTCCTGCCCGTTCGGCATCCCGCGCTATGACTGGGAGTCGGCGGTACCGTACGTCCGCAAGTGCCAGATGTGCTACCAGGGCCGCGTTTCCAAGGGCGTCCAGCCCGGCTGCACGGCCGGCTGCCCCACCGGCGCGACGATCTTCGGCGATCGCGAAGACCTGCTGGTCGAGGCGAAGAAGCGCATCGCGGACAACCCCGGCCGCTACCTCCCGACCGTGTTCGGCGAAAGCGAGGTCGCGGGCACCTCCGTGCTGTACCTCGCGCCGATGCAACTGGACCTGCTGACACTGGGCAACAAGCTGGACGAACGCCCGATGCCCGGCCGCACCGCGACCGCGATGTCGGCCGTGCCGCCTGTCTTCGTGGGCATGGGCGCCCTGATGACGGGGATCTACTGGATCATCGAGCGCCGGATGAAGGCCGAGCGCGAGCGGGCCGCCAAGAACGGCACGCCGCCGACGGACGCCCACGGCCACGGGGCCGCGGGGCACCACACTCATGACGGGAAGGAGGGCTGACCATGAAGATGAAGCGCCTCAAGACCGTCAAGAGCATCCTGTGGGCCCTGGTCGGCGCGGCGTTCGCCATCGCCGTGTTCCGCTTCTGGCGCGGCCTGGGCCCCACCACGGCGCTGACCGATCTGACCCCGTGGGGCTTCTGGATCGGGTTCGACGTGATGGGCGGCGTCGCGCTGGCAGCCGGCGGGTTCATCATCGCCGCGACCGTCTACATCTTCCACCTGGAACGGTACCGCCCGATCCTGCGCCCCGCCGTGCTGACGGCGTTCCTCGGCTACTCGGCCGTGGTGGTCGGCCTGATGTTCGACCTCGGTCTGCCCTGGGACATCTGGCACATGATCGTGTTCTGGAACCCCCACTCGCCGCTGTTCGAGGTCGGCTGGTGCGTGATGCTGTACCTGACCGTGCTGCTGCTGGAGTTCCTGCCGGTCATCCTGGAGATGTCGAAGCACCCGGTGCTGGCGGCCGTCTACCACGTGCTGCACAAGTTCACCGTGCCCCTGGTCATCCTGGGCATCATGTTGTCGTCGCTGCACCAGTCGTCGCTGGGGTCGCTGTTCCTGATCATGCCCCACCGGCTGGACCCGCTGTGGTACACGCCGATCCTCCCCATCCTGTTCTTCGTTTCCGCCGTCGCGCTGGGCCTGATGATGGTCACCACCGAGTCCCTGTTCTCGGCGTGGCTGTACGAAGAGGAGTACGAACTGGACCTGCTGCAGGGACTGGGCCGTGTCGCCGCGGGCGTGCTGTGGTTCTACCTGGCCTTGCGGCTGGGCGACCTGGCGGCCCGCGGGGTGCTGCCGCACGTGCTGGACGGCGGCTTCGGCCCGAACCTCTTCCTGGTCGAAATCCTCTGGTCCGTGCTGATCCCCGCGACGCTGCTGACGATCCCGGCGACGCGCAAGCGCATGAAGACCCTGGCCATCGCCGCCGGGATGACCGTGTCCGGCATGGTGTTCTACCGCATCGACGTGGGCGGGCTGGCCATGATCGAATCGACCGGCACGCGATACGTCCCGTCGTGGACGGAACTGACCGTGTCCTTCGGCATCGTGGCCGGCGCGGCCCTGGTGTTCTTCTGGATCGCCGAGCACTTCCACCTGATGCACGGCGGGCCCATGATCAAGGGCCGCGAACGCCTGCCTGACGTCACGAACTTCCGGCCGCGCCTGATCCGCGGCGCCGTGATGTTCGTCAGCGGCGCGGCCCTGGCGACGGCCCTGCTTCCCAACGCGGCCATCGACGGGTGGCCGGTGGTGGCCCAGACGGTGCATCGCCCGGGCTACGGCGACGTGATGATCCTGGACGGCAACCGCAACGACAAGGGCGTCCGGTTCGACCACAAGATGCATGCGGACATCGTCGAAGGCGACGACAAGTGCGCCTACTGCCACCATATGGTCAAGCCGGGCGCGCGGGCGACGGGCTGCTCGGAATGCCACAAGGACGAGCACCTGCCCACGTCCATCTTCGACCATCGGCTGCACCAGGAACTGCTGGCCCAGGGCCCGGGGTGCCTGACCTGCCACGAGGACACGTCCAAGCCCAAGGACCTGGAGCATTCGAAACCCTGCCTGGACTGCCACTCCAGCATGATCCCGGCCGGCGCCGCGTTCAAGCCCCGGGAATCGCCGAACATCGGGCTGGCCCCGGGCTACATGGACGCGATGCACGGCCTGTGCCTGCGCTGCCACACCGAGCAGGACGGGAACTCATCGACGGACGCGCCGACGCTGGCGCGCTGCTCGACGTGCCACTCGGGCGTCGTGAAGCCGTTCGACCCGCTGCACCCGGACCAGCGCCTTGCCGCCCCGAAGAAGGACGACGCGCCGAAGGGTGACGATCCGAAGGCGGAGTAGCGGATCACCGCAAGCCGTGACGCTCCATCCAGCGGTAGACCTGGCGTCGATCCCGCCCCAGCCTGCGGGCGACCTCGGACACGTTGCCCTCGCACTCCCGGAAGACCGCTTCGAACTGCTCGCGCGAAGGGATCGTGCCGGGCGCGGAAGCGGCCGGGCAGGCGGCGGTGTCGGCAGGACCGTCGGCGGGAGCGGGACGGGAACCGGATGCCTGCGGGGTCGATGCATTCCGCTGCGCGACGCGGCGCCGCACCGGTTCGGGCAGCGCGGCCAGCGGCAGCGGCACGTCGCGCGGGGCGTCCTGGAGCGCGACGTCCACCGCGGCCAGCAGTTCCCGGACGTTGAAGGGCCAGTCGTACACCGCGATCGCTTCCGCGGCATCCGCGGACAGCCCCGGGTGACCGGAGGGCAGGCGGCCCGCCGCGATGGCCAGCGCATCCTCGGGCCGTTCCCGCAGGGGCGGCAGCAGGATCGTCCGCTGCGACAACCGCGCGAACAGGTCGCCGCGGAAGCGCCCGGAAGCGAGCCGGGATTCCAGGTCCTGGTTGGTCGCCGCGATGAACCGCACGTCCACCGAGTCCTCGCCCGTCCTCCCGACCGTCGCGATTTCGCCGGTTTCCAGGAACCGCAACAGCTTCGCCTGGGACTCGTCGGGCATCTCGGCAACCTCGTCCAGGAACAGGGTCCCGCCTGCCGCGGCCCGGGCGTATCCGCCAAAATCCGTCGTGGCGCCGGTGAATGCGCCCTTGCGATGGCCGAAGAAGGCGCTTTCGAACAGGCCGCCCGACACCGCGGCGCAGTTGACGGCGACGAACCGCCCGGACCGCCCCGAGCACGCGTGCAGGTAGCGGGCGAACACCTCCTTCCCGGTCCCGGTTTCGCCCCGCAGCAACACCGTCGCGTCCGTTCCTGCGATCCGGCGGCAGGTTTCTTCCACCCGGCGCAGGGCGGGCGAGTTGCCCCGGAACGGAAGGCCCGCGCCCAGAGGCGACGGTACGTCCAACCCGATTTCGCGCAGCACCAGCACCGTCGTTCCCAGGCGCAGCACCGACCCGTCCCGCAGCACGGCCGAGGCCACCCGGACGCCGTCCACGAACACCCCGTTCTTGCTGTCGAGGTCGATGACGACCCAGGAGCCGCCCTCGCGACGCAGTTCCGCGTGGACTCGCGACACGAGGGGATCGGCGAGAACCAGGTCGGCCCCGTCCTCGTTCGAACGGCCGATCACGGCCTTCTTCACGAGCGCGGTCGCGGACAGGCCCATCGAGGCCACGGGGGGATGGATCTGGAACAGGTGGTGGACCTTCGTCCTGGACTGGTCCGTCACGTCCAGCGTCTGTGTCGGTCGCCGCTTCATGGCACTCCGGGTCTGAGGCGGAGGATAGCACGCTCGACGAACGACGATGGCGTCCCTGTGACACCCGGGGGAGTGTCCCGGGACACCGGGCGTGTCACAGGCAGTCCCAGGGCGGTTGTCCGCACCACGACAGCAATCAACCCGTTGATATTCCTTGTCCCCACGACACATGCACAGCGTGGCACGCTCTCTGCTTGGGTGTAAGGCCGTGGCCCAACGGAGGAAGACGACCATGCGGAACCCATCACGATTCGCCCTTGGAACCCTGCTGATGCTCGCCGCCGGCCTGGCTGCCTGCGACCCCGGCCCGATCACCATCGACCTCGTCGGCCTGGACCTGGCGGGTTTCGACGTCACAACCGACGTCGCGCCGGACGCGACTGCGGACGTGGCGGACGTGCAGGCCGACGCACAAGCCGACGTGCCGCCCCCGCCGGAATGCCAGAAGGAACTGAACCCCCAGTGCGATCCGAAGGATTGCAAACGGGTCGATGGGACGGTCGGCCGGTGTGCGAAGGACGCCGCCGGGGCCTGCGACTGCGTGAGGATCCCCCCGGTGGACCCGTGCGCCAAGGATCTGGATCCCCAGTGCGAACCGAAGGAATGCCCCCTGGACGATGGCACGACGGGGCTTTGTCGATGGGATGCCTACGGCACCTGCGGCTGCACCCCCCGCGTCCCGCCGGACAAGCCCTGCGACAAGGCGCTGAACCCGGAGTGCAAGCCCGAGGCGTGCGACGACGGCAACGACGCGACCGCCAACGACCGTTGCCGCGAGGCCGAGGACGCCGCCGGCAACCTCGTCTGCGGATGCGACGGCGACCCCGTGCCGAGCGACCCCTGCCTGAAGGTGTTCAATCCCGAGTGCAAGCCGGTCGAATGCACGCTGCCGACCGGGGAGGTGGGGCGCTGTCAGAAGGACGACGTCCTCGGCTGCGGCTGCAAGCCGGAAGTCACGCCGCTGGACCCGTGCTCGGAGGCCCTGAACCCGAAGTGCGAAGCGAAGGAATGCCCGTTGCAGAACGGCGCCATCGGCACCTGCCGTTTCGACGCGGCTGGGGTGTGCGCCTGCAACCCGTTCCTGCTGCCCCTGGATCCGTGCATCAAGGGCAACAACCCTGAGTGCAAGCCCGAACTGTGCGACGACGGCAACCCCGCCACGATCAAGGACGAGTGCCGCTGGGTCGCCGACGCGGCGGGCTGGAAGTACTGCAAGTGCCTGGGCGAATTCGTGCCGTACGACCCGTGCCTGCCGCTGTTCAACCCCCAGTGCAAGCCCACCGACTGCACGCTGGCGACCGGGCTTCCCGGCCGGTGCCAGAAGGACGAAAAGCTGGGCTGCGGCTGCCTGCCCGTCGTGGTCCCCATCGACCCGTGCGGCAAGGGCCTGAACCCGAAATGCGAACCGAAGGACTGCGCGTTCGCCGACGGCTCGGTGGGGACCTGCCGCTTCGACGCGGCCGGGAACTGCGGCTGCTCGCCATTCGTGCCGCCGCTGGATCCGTGCAGCAAGGAACCGAACCCGCAGTGCAAGGCCGAACTGTGCGATGACGGCAACCCGGAAACGTTCAACGACCGTTGCCGTTGGGTGACGGACGCGACGGGCGTGTCGTACTGCAAGTGCGGGGGGGAACTCCCGCCCCCGGACCCGTGCAGCCTGGTCCTGAACCCGCAGTGCAAGCCCACCGAGTGCAAGCTGGCGACCGGCGAAATCGGCCGCTGCCAGAAGAACGAGAAGGTCGGCTGCGGCTGCCTGCCCATCGTCGTGCCGGTGGATCCGTGCGGCAAGGATCTGAACCCGACCTGCGAGGCGAAGGACTGCCCGCTGGCCGACGGCACGGTCGGCACCTGTCGCCTCGACGCGGCCAAATCGTGCGCATGCGCACCGTTCGTGCCGCCGCAGGACAATTGCGGCAGGGAACTGAACCCAGAATGCAAGGTCGAGGCGTGCGACGACGGCAACCCCAACACCGTGCGGGACCAGTGCCGGTGGATTTCGGACCCGTTCGGGTACCGCTGGTGCAAGTGCCTGGGCGAAGTGCTGCCCGATGACCCGTGCGCGAAGGCCCTGAACCCCGAATGCAAGGACGTGGACTGCACGCTGGCGTCGGGCGAGGCGGGACGCTGCGCCAAGGACGCCGTCCTGGGCTGCGGCTGCGCGCCCGTTGCCACGGAACCCTGCGGTTCGAAGCTGAATCCCGAGTGCCTGGCGACGAAGTGTGACGACGGCGACCCGAAGACCGTCGAGGACACGTGCCTCTGGATCACGCTGCCGCTGGGGATCCAGGCCTGCGAATGCGTCGGCAAGCCGGCAACGTTCGACCCCTGCGACGAGTGGTTCAACCCGACATGCAAGGCCGTGGATTGCAAGACGGCGGCCGGAATGGCGGGACGCTGCGACTGGACCGTCGCAGGCTGCGGCTGCACGGGCGTCTGATCGCAGGTGCCCGGAACCGCCCCCCTGCCTGGAATCCCGACATCCCGCCGCATCCCGCCGCGATTCAGTCGTTCGCCAATTGACGGAAGGCCAGCCACTTCAGGTAGCGGACCAGAAGCCCGGAGCGGCCCCCCTCGTCGATGTCCTTGATGGTCAGTTCCAGCGCAGGTGTGCGGCCGCCCTTGCCCAGGTCGGACGAGCGCAGGCGAGCGTTGCACTTGATCTGGGCAGCGCCCTCGCGAGTCTGGATCTCGAATTTCAGCAGCATGGGGATGTCCGGATCCACGGGTACCCACGGGCAGTCCACGCCCGCGGCCCCCACCCCGATCCAGCGCAGCCGGATCGGGATCGGCACGCCCAGGGCCTCCAGCACCGCCGGGACGTCCAGCGCCTGGCGCGCGCCGCGCGTGTCGATCTGGCCGGTAAGCGGCCCCCGGTGGCCTGCCCCGGCGTCGGGTTCCTTGCCCGGGGGCGCAGGAATCGGCGAATCCCCACAGGGCGCGTCCCTCGGAATCGCGATCGGAGCGCGGGCCTGGGTGCGGGTTTCCGACCGATCCAGTTCCAGCGCCGGGGGCGGCTCGGGCGTCCGGACGGCGGGCGGGGGTTCCTTCGGCCGCGCCATTGAAGACGGAGACCCGGCCTGCGCGACCACCGAATCGGGCGACGGCGGAAAGCGGAAGACGTACTGGGTCAGGCCCCGTTCCGCGATTTCCCGCGACGCCACGTCGATGTCCTCGAAACCGAACAGGCGATTCACGACGCGTTTCAGCGGCAGCGGCGAACCCGCGCAGACCGCCCGTTCCCAGTGCAGCCCGACCCCGGGCCGCGGCGTTTCCTGGTGCCGCACCACGCGGGCGAACAGGAAGGCCGTGCCGGGCGGAACGCCCGTATCCTCGAACACCAGGCCCACGATCGCGCCGGCGGGGAAATTCTGGTAGCGCTGCGTGTGCAGGAACAGGCCTCCCGTGCTGATGTCCGCGGTCCGGCTGTCCAGCCGGTTGCCGTCGATGTAGCACAGGACTTCGGAATCGAAGGGACGCCGCTGAAACTGACGCCTGTCGCCCTGCTCCATGCCGAATGTCTCCCCTTGCCTGGCGACGAGTGTACTGCCAGGCGCGGGTTCCCCCAAGCGCGCGGCGGTGCGATTTTTGGGCAGTTTCCCCCTGGGAGAAGGGGGACATCTGCACTATTCTAGGACTTCAAGGCAATTGCGGCCATCGACGAGGATGGCCGTTCGTTCACGGCGGAGGCGAGCGGATGGTTCCACAGCGCGACGATCCCGCCACGACGGCGGATGGCACCCAGGACCCGTTGCGAACCCTGATCGACAACCTGGAAATCGGCGTTTTCAGCATCGACCACCCGTACGAAGGCACGTTCAGCCAGATGAACCCCGCCTGCGCGCGAATCCTGGGCTACGCGTCGGCCGAGGAGGCCATCGGGGCGTCGGCGCTGGGGCACTACGCGGATCCCCACGAACGCGAGGAGACCTTCGCGCGGTTCGTGGGGAGCGAGGCCTTCCGCAAGACCGGCGTGGTCAAGTTCGAGGCCCGGCGCCTGCGACACGATAACGGCGAGGTCATCAACGTCCTGATGACCCTGACCGTCAAGGTCGATGCGAACGGCAGGCCCACCCGCATCGACGGATCCGTGGAGGACATCGGCCAGCGCCGGCGTGCCGAAAAGGCCATCCAGGCCAGCGAGCAGCGCTTCCGCGTGATCTTCGAGACCACCGGGGTCGCGTTCGCCCTGACCGACGAGCTGGGCAGGATCGTGCGCGTGAATGCGGCGTTCCTGGCGTTCCTTGGATATGACTTCCAGGAAGTGAGCAGCCGCAGCCTGAACGAATTCCTGCTGGAATCGGATCGGCTCCCGGGCCTGGCTTCCCGCACGGCAGGGCAGATGACGCCCCCGGCGTCCGGCAGCAGGGAGCTCCGCTTCCAGCGGAAGGACGGCAGCACCGTCTGGGGACTGGCATCGGTGTCGTGGCTGGACGACCCGGAGGGGCCACCCACCGGCGTCGTGATGATCCAGGACGTCACGGCGCGGCGGCACCTGGAAAACGACCTGCTCCGCATGCAGAAGCTGGAGTCCCTGGCCGTTCTGGCGGGTGGCATCGCCCACGACTTCAACAACATCCTCACGGCCGTGATGGGCAACATCAGCCTGGCGACCGAAACGATCGGGGTTCCGCAGTTGGCGTACGAGCGCCTGCTGCTGGCCGAGCAGGCGACCACCCGGGCCCGGGACCTGACCCAGCAGTTGATCACGTTCGCGAAGGGCGGCGCACCGCTGCGGCGCCCGGCCTACCTGCCTGACGTGGTCCTCGAATCCGCGGGACTGTTCCTGCGCGGTTCCAACGTGAAGTGCGACGTCACCGTCGAACCGGGCCTTCCCCCCGCCGAGGTGGACCTGGGCCAGATGGTGCAGGTGTTCAACAACCTGCTGCTGAACGCGGTGCAGGCGATGCCGGATGGCGGGCGGATCGAGGTGCGCCTGGCCAGCACGGAGGTCCCGCCGGACAACGACATGCGCCTGCAGCCGGGGCGCTACCTGAAGATCGAGGTCGAGGATCACGGCTACGGCATTCCCGCCGAGCAGCTGGGGCGCGTGTTCGACCCCTACTTTTCGACCCGTCCGAAGGGCACGGGCCTGGGCCTGGCCACCGTGTATTCCATCCTCCGGCGGCACGAAGGCCACGTCGAGGTCCGTTCGCAGCCGGGAGTCGGATCGACCTTCACCCTGCTGCTGCCGGCCTCGGACAAGATCCCGGAATCCGCCGCGAACGCCCGGGCGCGACCGACCGGCAGCGAGGCGTCGGGACGCGTGCTGGTGATGGACGACGAACCGACGGTCCGCGAGGTCGCGGTGGAAATCCTGCGACGCTGCGGGTTCGAAGCCGATCCGGTCGAGGACGGCGACAAGGCCGTCGAGGCCTGGCGGCGGGCGCGTGACAGCGGGCGGCCCTACGACGTGGTGATCCTGGACCTGACGGTGCCGGGCGCGCCGGGGGGGGCGGAAGCCATCGAGCGGATGCGCCAGT
>CAIOFV010000086.1 GCA_903857665.1 uncultured Myxococcales bacterium | reverse complement strand
CGGCGTACACCTTGCCGGTCACCTGCGGCGACGTCGAGAACACGTTCGTGGAATCCGCGGTCAGCGAAAAGCCCGTGATGAAGGTGGCGGCCGCGGGACTGATGCCCAGGTTCCCGGTGACCGCCGAGGTCGGCACCGTCGAGATCCCGGTCTTCGCCAGGATCACGAAGCCGCCGGCCATGCCCAGGGCCACGGGCTGCGCACCCTGCGGGTTGACGCCGTCCGACAGCTCCAGGCCTTCCGAGACCTCCTCGCCGACCGACAGGTCCTCGCCACCCGACACGCCCTCGCCGTCCGGCGGGGTCAGGCCGTCGGCCAGGTCCGCGCCGTCGGCCGCGGTCACCCCGTCGGCCGCGGTCACCCGGTCGCCCGGGCTCGCGCCGTCGGCCAGGTCCGAGCCCGCCGCCGGATCGGCGCCGTCCATCGCGTCGCCGCCGGGGGTCGCGGCATTCGACCCGCCGCAGGCCGCCCCCATCGCCAGCAGCAGCGCTGCGAGCAGGAACGACGTTCCCGTCATCATCGAATGGAAGGTCGCCTTCATCCTGGTTCCCCTTGGTGGCCAGCCAGGGACTGCAGCACCTTTCGGGCCATCGGCGCGAGGCTCATCATCTCCACGACATGCGTCGCGCGCGGCTTCGAGGGATCGGCCTCGCCAATCAAAATGAATCCCGGTTCGACGCTTCTACTTCCGGGCTGCGCCGCAGTCGGACGACCTCATGAACACCATCATCAGGTTGGCCGGCATCCGGTCCGGATGGCTCAGGGCCAGGATCATGGTCTTGTGGCTCACGCCCGGGACCAGGACCAGCTGGCTCCGGGCCCCGACCGCCTGGAACGCCTTCTCGAGCCGCTGCGACGCATGCTTGATCTCGTCCGGATCCTCGCCGGCATACAGGATCAGGAACGGCGGCGAGCCCTCCCGGACGAAATTGATGGGCGAGAGCTTCTTCCTGAGCTGCCGGGAGAGGTCGTCCTTGTGGAAGGCCGCCTGGATCGCGCCTTCGTCCTTCCCGAACTGGTACATCTCCTCGTCCAGGAAATCATACCCCGCGCCGCTGATGGGGATGACGCCGCACAGCATCTGCGGCGAGAGCCCGCTGGCCTTCAAGGGAGCGGAATCCAGCGCGACCCGGCTGGCGATCTGCGCCCCGGCGGAGTGCCCGGCCAGGAAGATCGCGTCCGGATCGCCATGGTATTCGTGGATGTGCTTGTGAACCCAGGCGGTCGCCCGGGCCACGTCCAGGACCTGGGTCTTCCAGTCGACCTCGGGCAGCAGGCGATAGCTGATGATGGCGGCCCCGATGCCCTGAGAGGCGAAGAATCGCCCGATGTTGCCATAGACGTCGACCCCGGCGACCTCCAGGTCCTTGTCCCCCTCGGTCCAGCTGCCCCCATGGACGAAGACCATCGTGGGCCAGTTCCTGCCCATGGAATCGGCAGGCAGGAAGAGGTCCAGGCGGTTCAGCACCGGGTCCGCGCCGGAAGCATCGTAGTACTGGATGTTCTTGACAATCTGGGCTTCCGGCAGGGTCGCGTCCTGGTAGTACAGGCTGATGCCCAGCGCGGCACAGCCGCTGGAAGGGGCGACGAGGGCCAGCAGGACCACCAGGAAACCGCGTCGAACCGGCATGCCACACCCCCTTTCCGCGACGTCACGACGCCGCGGCGGCTCACGACTGCAAGCCACCTGCCCTACTTCCCCCGGGGACCGAGACTGCCGCGGATTGCCACCCGGTGGGGAAGCAGTTCGCCCGGGTGCCGGTACAGCGTCAGGTCGATGTCGGCGAAATGGAACTTCTCGGCCGAGCCGGCATCGTTGTCCCCGGCGTGCACGACGAGCATGGGGATGCCGGACAGCCACGCCAGCACCCCGAGCGGCACCAGGGCGCCGAGCTCGAGCACCTGGATGCCGTCCACCTCGAGGTCGGTGCGCCACGAGCGGGCATTCCAATCGAGGGTCGCTTCG
>CAIOFV010000085.1 GCA_903857665.1 uncultured Myxococcales bacterium | reverse complement strand
TCCCGCGCTGCCCTTGCCCTCGACCAGTTTCAGGTGGGGCGATTCCTTCAGGGCCGCCCCCGACGCGACCTCGCCGTGGCATTCCACGCACTCGGCCGCCCGCGCCGCACCGGGCAGCGCGGCCAGGGTCCCCAGGAACGCGGCCGCCGCCAGTCCGAACCCGTGATTCGTCTTCATCACGCCGCCCCCCCGCCGTGCCCGCCGTGTTCCGCATCCGCAGAGCGCCCGGTCAGCACCTCGAACTCCAGCGCGTGCTCGTGCAGCATGTCCTCGCGGCTGATGCGCCCGGTCAGCCACACGCGGCTCCCGGGGAACACCCCCGCCTTCAGGTGCACGTTGTACATGTGCCAGATCGCGATGGTCAGGATGGCCAGGACCGCCTCGTACCGGTGCACGACCTTCGCGACGTCCACGACCCACAGCGGCAGGATGCGCAGGATCGAGTCGGTGAACCACATCACGAGGCCCGTCAGCACCATCACCAGGGTGCCCCAGACCACGCCGAAATACTCGAACTTCTCGAAGAAGGTGTACTTGCCCGCCTTCGGCCGGTCGGGCCGCACCCCGAACGTGAACAGGATGTTGCCCCAGGCCTCCTTCAGGTCGCCCGGGATGCTGGGGATGATCGCCCGCAGGTTCCGGTTCCCGTCCTCGTTCCACAGGATGTACAGCGTGTGGTACACGCTGAGCCCCATCAGGCCCACCGCGGCGATCCGGTGCATCAGGCCGCGGATGTATGAACTGTCCCCCAGGAAGAACACGCCCTTGAACGTTTCCGGGAAGAACAGCGGCACGCCGGTGATCGTCAGCAGCGTGAACGTGATGATCAGCACGATGTGCTGCACCAGCATGGGCCGCGAGAAGCGCTCGAACCCGGCCTCCTCCTCCCGCTTCCGCAGGCGGGTGATCCGCGAGGTCGCCAGGGCACGCACGAACCGCAGCAGTTCCTCCTGCGTGAACGGCTTCTCGATGAAGTCCGTCGCGCCGAACTTCATCGCGCCGACCGCGGAGTCCACCGAGGCATAGCCCGTCATCATCGCGAAGTCGGCCTCCGGCCGGATCTTGCGCCCCTGCTCCAGCACGCCCAGCCCGTCCAGCCCCGGCATCTTGAGGTCGGTGATGACCAGGTCGAACGACGTCTCGCGCAGCGCCGCCAGCCCCGCCTCGCCCGACGGCGCCGTGCTGACCGCGAACTCCGCGCCCAGCGGCTCGAAGACCTTCAGGTAGCTTTCCAGGATGATCGGTTCGTCGTCGATGACCAGCAGCTTCAGCGGGGCTTGCGCCATGGAGGCCTCCACAAATCGCGGTGCATTCTTATCCGAATCGTCTTCGAACTTCCAGCCCGGATTTCACCGGGTCGGAACGGGTTCCTTTTCCATGGCGGTGTGGAATTCCCCGTCGTCGCCCTTCAGCAGCTTGTCGATGGCGTCCAGGATCTTGCGGGCGTATGCAGGGTTGTGGGCGCCACCGGAGCGGTCCTCCTCGATGACGGCCAGATCGCCCTTGGCCTTGACCAGGCTCTTCAGCGGCAGTCGCTTCGCCAGCTCGGCGGCCCCGACACCCGCCTTCGCGACGTCCAGCCGCTTGCGGATTTCCTCCTGCCAGGCGGTCGGCATCGCGCGGTACTTTTCGTCGTGGCACCCGACGCAGGCCTCGCGGATCTTGGCCGTGTCGTTCCCCTGGCCGATATCGACGTGGCATTCCTTGCAGGCCGCCTGGTCGACCATCACGTCCGGCGTCTTCGGCACGTCGAGGGCCGCCCCGACGCCCGCCCGGAATGCCACCTGCTTGCCGTGGCAGGCGTCGCCGCACTCGCTGGTCTGCTGGGTGTGGTGGCAGTGCACGCAGGACTTCTTCTGCAGGCGCACCGCGCCGTGGCGCTCGCTGTTGTCGTGGCAGTAGATGCACTGCAGGCCGTGCTTGGTGATGTGGTCCCGGTGGGACAGTTCCAGGTCCTGGTACTTGACCTTCAGGATCTTGTCCATGTTCGTGTGGCAGGTCTGCGTGCACTTCGCGGTGATGGGCGCCGGGTCGAAGCCCAGCGCGCTCGCCGGGACCTCGCCGCCAGGCTTCGCGATCTTCAGGATGGCGTCGAGGTCGGACTGGACCGCCACCAGGATGCGCTCGGCGTACAGGATGTTGTGCTCGCCGTGGCCCTCGCGCAGGAACTTCAGGTTGTAGTCCGCCCGTTCCAGGCGTTCACCGGCGTCCTTCCTCGCCGCCTCGTCCACGACGGTGGCCGGCAGGTCCTTCACCAGCGCGCGCCGGGCCTCGACGCCCTCGGTCGCGGTCTTCAGCAGCGCCTGCCACTTGTCCAGCATGCCGTCGAAGCCCTCGCCGTGGCACGCCACGCAGGCGCTCCGGGTCCCGAAGGTCGCCGTCTCGCCTTCGACCGAGCCGGCCATCGCGCGGACCTCGCGCTTTTCGCGGTGGCAGCCGTCGCATCCCACCTGGGCCTTGAACATCACGTCGGGCGACGGCTCGATCCCCTTCGCGCCCACGCCCATGTACATGTCCCGGTGCGGATCGTGGGTGTTGGAATGGCAGGTCGCGCAGGACACCTCCAGCGTGCGCACCATCTTGACCTGCCGGTGCTCGATGGGCTTGTGGCAGCGGTCGCACGCGATGTGGTGCCTGGCGACGTGGTTGTCGTGGATGGTCGCCTTGTCGAACTTCTCGACGTCCTGCTGCAGGTGGCACTGGTTGCAGCGCACCGGCGGCACCTCGCCCTTGCCGACCGTCACTTCGAGGTGGCAGTCGCTGCACTTCATGCCCAGACCCGTGAACTTCTCGTGGCTGACCGCGAATCCCTTGTGCGTGACCGGGGCGTCCGGAGCGCCGTGGCACTTGCACCCGGCGATGGCGACACCCTTCGGCATGTCCTTGAAGTGACACAGGAAGCACGATTCCTTGGTGACCGCCATGTGCTCGCCCTGGACGATGCGCGAGTGGCACGCCACGCACGGCAATTCCATGCCCCGCGGACGGCCCGTCAGGTGGCCCTTGTGGTCGAAGTCGATGGTATGCTCAAACTTCACCGGGCCCGCCAGCGCGCGGCCCTCGTGGCAGCCGGACTTGAGGCAGGCCTTGTCGGAAACCTCGGCACGCGGCGTGTACGTGTAGGCGCCGACGAAGTACTTCGCCGTGTTCCACAGGTTGTGGCTCTGCTGCGCGATCGTCCCCGCGACGGTTTCCGAGTTGTGGCATTGCCAGCACGGCGTAGCGGCGTGGGCGGATTCCTTCCATTCCTTCACGAAGGGCTGCTCGTAGTGGCAGGTCCCGCAGAAGCCCGGCGAGCGCGACAGGAAGAAGCCGGCGGTGATCATCGCCGCGTACACGCCCAGCGCGATCCCCCCGACGATGACCAGGACCTTCCAGTGCGCCGCGAGCCAGGTGCGGACCTTCCCGTTGGTGGCGTTCATGTCAGTGTCCCTCCCCGGTGACCCGTCGCGCGGCTTCCTCGGCCCCGAAGGCCTCCACCAGCACCACGGCTGCGGTCGGCTCAGAATCCGCGATCTCCTCCAGCAGTTCGCGCCGAACGCGCCCCTTCTTCAGCAGGGAGATCAGTTCCTTCGGGTGCTCCTCCAGCAGCTCGCCGATGTTGGTCCAGCCGTTCCAGAAGACCTTGTTCATCGGGAACTTGTCCGGGTTCAGGTGGGCGTTGAACATGTGCCAGATGACGATGGCCAGCGTGGCCAGCATCGCCTCGTCGGAATGCATCTCCTTGGCGATGTCCACCCACTCCTTCGGGATGAAGCGCATCGCGTCGGTCTGGAACCACAGCACCGCGCCGGACAGGATCATCACGACGCAGCCCCAGTACACGGCCCAGTAGTCGAACTTCTCGAGGTACGAGAAGCGCGGGAAGCGCGGCTTGTCCTTCTGGAACCCGAGGAAGTACCGGATGTTGTGGTACACGTCCTCGAGGTCGCTGGGCCCAGGCAGCATGTTCCAGAAGTTGTAGCGGCCGGGGCGCGTGAAGATGATGTAGAACAGGTGCACCAGCGACACCGCGATCAACTGGGTCGCCGCCAGGCGATGGATGATGCTGGTGACCTCCAGGCCGCCCACGACCGCCATCAGGTTCGCGGCCCAGGCCGTCTCGTGGAACTTGACCGGGATGCCGGTGAAGATCAGCAGGATGCAGGCGATGGCCATGTTCGCGTGCTGGATGCGCACGAACAGGTCCAGGCGCCGGACCGGCGTGGCCAGGATCTCGGCCAGTCGGGAGCCGGGCTTCGCGTGGTGGTGCTCGCCGCCCTTGCCCTTCTTCCCGCGCCTGCGGTTCAGGAAGCGCCGCATCAGGTCCAGTGAAATGTGCAGGACCAGGCCAGCCATCACCGAGATCGTCAGGATCATGAAGGCCCGGGCGATCCAGTAGATCGAGCCGGCCGACTCCTCGTGGGACGACACATGCATCTTGCCGCGGGCGAAGTTGGCCGAGGCGCCGGGGTGGCACTCGGGCTTGCCGCAGGTCTCGGGCACCCGCTGGGGGCTGACCGTCGACCGCGGGTCCTCGGGCGGCAGGATCCGGTGGTTTTCGTGGCACGACGTGCAGTTCGCGACCTTGGTGACGCCGAACTTCAGCGCCACGCCGTGGAACGACGACTTGAACGTGGCGACGTTCTTCGCGTTGATGCCGTAGCGATCCATGACCTGCTGATCCGAATGGCATCGGCCGCAGGCTTCCGGGATATGGGTCGGGTAGGTCGTCGAGGTCGGGTCGGAGGGACGCTGGATCTCGTGCTCGGAGTGGCAGTCGGTGCAGACCGGGGCGTCCAGGTTGCCCTTGGCCGCCTGCTGGCCGTGGAGACCCTCGCTGTACTCCTTCTGCGACGCGGCGTGGCAGCGGCCGCAGTCGTCGGGGATGTTCCGCCGGTGCACCCGGGACGTCGGATCGTCGGCGGGCCGGACCGAATGGGTGCCGTGGCAGTCCTGGCACAGCGGCGCGCGGGCGTCGCCGGACGCGGCCAGCCTGCCGTGGACGCTTTCCTGGTACTGCTTGTACCGGCGCGACTCGGGGGCGCCCACCGTGTTGCCCACGTAATGGCACCGCACGCACTGGACGCGCTCGAGGACCTTCTTGTGCGGCACCACGTCGGCGTCGGCGTGGCACTCCCAGCAGTTGCGCTTCCCGTGGACCGACTGGCCGAATTCGACAGCGTCCACGAAGAGTCCCTTCCGGCCGTCCGCGCGGACCTTGTCCCTGAAGTCCTCGCGGGCGTGGCAGAACAGGCAGCGCCGGTTCCCGGCGTCGAGCGGGATGGCGGCTACGGCCGGTGCGCCGTCGGTCGCCGCGCCGGTCGCGTTCGCCTGGGCGCGCACGGGCGCCGCGACGAACGCCGACGATGCGACGCACGCCAGCACGAACGCCGCGCCGATCGGGATCCGAAGGGGGCTCCATCGGGCCGGGTCTCGATCCGTCATCACTGCATCCTTCTCCCTGCAATCGGAACCCCGTCGGGTCCCTTTGCCCACGACTTCACGTCCCGAACCCGGTCTCCCTGGCCGCCGCCCGGACGGGCAGGCGCAGCGTGAACGTGGATCCGCACCCCGGTTCGGAGCGCGCCGACAGCGAACCCCCGTGAGCCTCGGCGATGCCCCAGGAAATGGACAGCCCCAGCCCCGTGCCCTTCCCTTCCTTCGTGGTGAAGAACGGCTCGAAGATGTGGTGCAACTGGTCGGACGGGATGCCCGTGCCGCTGTCCGCCACGTCGATCTCGACGGCCTTCCCGTCGTCCACCCGGCGCCGCGCGATCGTGATCGTGCCCCCCGACGGCATCGCGTCCATCGCGTTGACCAGCAGGTTCAGGAACACCTGCTGGACCTGGGCCGCGTCCATCTCGATTTCGGGCAGGTCGTCCCCGACCTCGACGATCTCCACGCCCAGCTTCCGCGCCTGGGGCCGCAGCACCTGGAGCACCTTGTCGATGGCGGCCTCGAGCCGCGCCGGCTTGCGCTGGGGCGGCGTCTGGCGGGAAAAGTCCAGCAGGCCCTTCACGATTTCACGGCAACGCAGCGCCTCGCGGGAAATGGTGTCGAGGTCCGCGCGCCGGGGATCCGACGGGTCGGTCGCGTCCCGAAGGTTGCTGGCGATCAGCATCACGCCGGTCAGCGGGTTGTTGATTTCGTGCGCCACGCCCGCCGCCAGCCGGCCCACCACTGCCAGCTTCTCCGAGTGCAGCAGGTGGCCCCGGGCCTCCGACAGGCTGCGGGTCATCCGGTTGAACTCAGCGGCGACGTCCCCGAACTCGTCGTCGCCCATCGCAGGGATCGGATGCTCCAGGTCGCCCCCGGACACGCGGGCCATCCCCTTCAGCAACGCGCGTATGCGGCGGGTGACGAACCGGTGGACGAACCCCAGGATCACCAGCGCGATCAGCAGCGTCAGCACCAGCGCCGACGCCAGCGAGGCGGTCCTGAAGTTCTGCAGTTCGGCGTCGAAGGGAGCCAGCGACAGCGTCAGATCCATCACACCCAGGATCTTCTGGCCTTCGTCGTGGACGTGGCAGGCCGCGTTGGAACAGTCACGCTCGTTGTAGATCGGCTCGATCCGCGTGAACAGGCGCCGCCCGTGTGCGTCGTTGTAGATGGTGGTCCGGTCCGCCGGGTCCAGCGAGGCGACCGGCGCGCCGCGGCCGTGGCAGCCCTTGCACGCGTCGTCGGTGGTCGGGACCCGGTTCCCCAGCACCGCAGGGTCGGAAGCGAACTGGACCCGCCCGTCCTTGTTGAAGATCCGCAGGCCGGCCACGTCCTGCCCGGCCGCCAGGGTCCGGACGGTCTCGGCCAGCCCCTCGCGGTCGTCGTGCATCATCGCGTACCGGAGGCTGCGCTTGACGGTGTCGGACAGGCGCTCGCCGCCGCTCTGCACCTCGCCGAGGACCTGGCCTTCGAGGCTGCGGACGGCCACCCAGGCCCCGACGCCCAGCCCGACGGCCAGGGTCAGGCCGACGGCGACGATCAATCGTCCTGCGATGCGGTGCCGCATGGCGTCTCCAGGAATCCTGCGGGCGGGGTTCCCGCGCGCGCCATAGTGTATGTCAGAAGGATGGGCGCTGTCCACGTTTGAAGTACCGGAAAGTCCGCTTTGCAGGATGCGGCGGCGCGGATGCCAGAGGGGGGGCGCTGGGGGGGGCTATCCGTCCTTGCGGGCCTTGCGTTCCTGGGCCCGACGGAGGGCCTCGGCCATCGCGGTGGGACCGGCGGGCGCAGAGGGAGCTGCGGCGGGGGCGGCCTGGGTCCAGCGGCGCTCGCGCCCTTCGCCCCCCTCGACGACGAAGCGGGACTTGACCTCGGGGTCAACCTCCTCCTCCTTCGCCTCCAGTGCCTTCAGCGACAGGGACACGCGACGGGCCACGGGGTCCACCGTCAGCACGGATACGTCGATTTCCTGGCCGGGCTTCAGCAGCTCGCTGGCCGAGCGGATGTGCTTCTTGCCGGTGATTTCCGAGATGTGCAGCAGGCCTTCCAGCCCGCCGGGGACCTCCACGAACGCGCCGTAGGTGGTCAGGCGCGTCACGCGCCCCCGCACCGTGCTGCCCACCATCAGGCGGTCGGACACGTCGGACCAGGGATTGTCGCCGGCCTGGCGAAGGCTGGCGCTGATGCGCGGGCGCTCGCCACCCTTTTCGACGCGCATGATCTTGACCGTGATCTGGGCGCCCACGGGCGGCGGGGCCTCGCCGCGGGTCCACGAAATTTCGGACTGGGGCACCAGCGCATTGATGCCGCCGCCCAGGTTCACGAATACGCCGAAGGTCTCGTGCTTGACCACGGTGACGGTCCGCAACTGGTCCTCGGCGATTTCTTCCAGCAGGCGCTCGCGGTCGGCCGCCTGCTCTTCCTTCAGCAGCGACGTCCGCGACAGGATCACGTCGCGCCCGCGGACCTCCAGCACCCGGAACCGGAACGTCTGGCCCACGAAGGTCTCGGGCGGCAGGCGCGCGAAGTCCATCTGGCTGAACGGCACGAAGCCGCGAGCCTGGCCCGGCAGGTCCACGGTGTAGCCGCCCTTGTTGGTGGCGCTGACCTTGCCCTCGACGGGGAGCCCCGATTTGGACGCTTCCGTCATCGCGTCCAGGTCCAGGTTGCGCGCCTTCAGCGCCCGCGACAGGACCACCTGGCCGCCCGAAAAGCGCACCACGCGCCCCTCGACCAGGTCGCCCAGGCTCAATGCCTGCAGTTCCTCCGGGGTGAAATCCTGGAGGTCCATGGTTCCCTCGGCCCGCTGGCCCACGTCCAGCAGCAGGGCGTTCTTGCCCAGTTCCACGATGCGCGCCTGGACCATGTCGCCAGGGCTGTAGCGCTGGAAGCTTTTCGGCATCGTCTGCGCCAGGAGCTGCTCGAACTCGCCCGCGTCCTTCGTGTCGGAATCCGCCATGGAGCGCCTCGAAGTACAAGGAAGTGCACCCGCCAGCGCAGGTGCGACGGCCGATGGTAGGGATCAGGGAGCCGGGCGTCAAGGGAGTCCCCGGTGGACGCACGGCCCTGCACCCTATCCCGGGGACTTGCGGTATCATCGGGTCGCGCCGGCTCCTGGTGGACCGGCCCCCCCGAAGAGGAGGTTCCGCGTGAAGACATCCCGGATCGCCATCGGCCTCGCGACCCTGCTGGTGCTGGCGTGCGCGTCGAAGACCGAATCCAACGCCGCCGCCGGCACGGCGCCCAAGGCCGAAGCCGCCACCGCTGCGGCTGCCCCGAAGGCCCTCGAACAGGTGAAACCCGTGACGGTGACGATGCAGACGAACCTGGGTTCGATCGTGATGGAACTGTACCCGGACAAGGCGCCAAAATCGGTCGAAAACTTCCTGACCCTGGCGAAGCAGGGCTACTACGACGGCATCCTGTTCCACCGGATCGTTCCCGGCTTCGTGATCCAGGTCGGCGATCCGCTGACCAAGGATCCGGCCGCGAAGGACCGCTGGGGAACCGGTGGCCCGGGCTACAAGTTCCCCGACGAGCCCGTGCTGGGCGACTACGTCCGCGGCGCGCTGGCGATGGCCAACGCCGGCCCGAACACCAACGGCAGCCAGTTTTTCATCTGCCTGCAGGACCTGACGGGCCGCCTGCCCAAGAAGTACAACTACTTCGGTCGTGTCACCACGGGCCTGGAGGTCGTGGACAAGATCGCCGCGCTGGAGCGTGACGAACGGGACTGCCCGAAGACCCCCGCACGGATCGAAAAGGTCACGATCGCCCCCTAGATCCTGTTTCCCAAACGTTTCTGATAGAATCATTCCCGTCATCCAGAATGCGTGCCTTGCCGGGGCCCCGTGCCGTTCGGCAATGGGGGGTCCAGGCGGGACGCTCAGGCCAAGGTCCGTCGATGGACGGGTCCGTGGGGAGGGGTCATGGCGATCCTGGTTGCGTCGGTCGTGGGATTCTTCGCGGTCATCGCCTTCGTCGCCTACCTGAGGAAACGGCACTATCACGCGCCGGACCTCAGCGGGCCGGGAAGCGACGACCCGAAGTAGCGGCCCGAACGAACGGCATCACGAACCGGTTGCAACCTGCCACGCAAGGCGGGCCAGCAGGATCGCGACCACGCCCACGAAGATCCATCGAATCCACGTATTCCCCTTGCCGATGGCCAGGCGGGCCCCGATGCGGCCGCCCGCCAGGTTGGCGACGGCCAGCACCACCGCCAGGGCGGGGATCCAGGACCCGTTCCACAGGAACAGCGCCAACGCCGCGAGGTTCGAGCCCCAGTTGGCAGCCTTCGCGAGGGCCGAGGACCGGAGGAAGTCGTAGCCGAGGATGCCGACGTTCAGGAAGATGAGGAGGCTCCCGGTCCCGGGCCCGAAGATCCCGTCGTAGAAGCCGATGCACAACGCGATCAGCGTCGACAGGCCGCGACGCGTTCCGAGGCTGAACCGCGGGGCGTGCTGGCGACCGTGCTCGGGCCGCACCAGCGTGAACACCAGCATGCCAGCCAGCAGGGCCACCATCAGCGGCCGGAGGATCGCCGGGTCCACCTGGTAGGCGAAATGCGCGCCCACGGCGGCCCCGGCCATCGCCGCCAGGACGGGCCCGACCAGGTCGCGCCACCCGACGAGGTCCGCCTTCAGGAACTGGTACGCCGCGGCGCTGGTCCCTGTGGCGGCAGCGAACTTGTTGGTACCCAGGATGGTCGGGATGGGCGTCGATGCGGGCAGGCCCAGCAGGAGGGCGGGCATCAGGATGAGGCCCCCTCCCCCGGCCACGGCATCCACGAAGCCGGCCAGCCCCGAGGCGACGACCAGCAGCGCGACGATCTCGATCCCGGGCACGGCCCCCCTCCGCCCTCCGGCGCGAGTCTACCCCACCCGGGCGCCCCGGCGCAGTAAACCCTGTCGGATCCCGGTGGGAAACCCTGTCGCAAGACCTGTCGAAAAGATCGGGGACCTGCCCGGGCCTGCCTGGGAAGACGGGATCTTACAGCGGCTCGCACTCGATCAGATCGGCCCCGGCCAGGATGGCGGGCAGCAGGGACTCGTCCGCCCCCTCGGCGTCGAAGAAGAGATCCAGGTGCAGGACCCCCGAAGGGAACATCCGGTGCGCCGCGACGGCCGTGGAGCCGCCCGCGGTGGTCCGGCGGATCAGCGCGAACCCGTTGACGGAGGGCAGCACCTCGCTGCCGATCGCATCGTCGAGCAGGTCGGTCACCACCGCGGCCAGCGCGTTCGCGTCCCCGGGCTGCACTTCCACCTCGCGGCCATCGACGTCCCGGGTCCAGCCGGCTCCGCAGGTGACCGTGACCGCCGCCAGTTGCCCCGAGTATCCCACCCAGGCGGGGTGGCCCGACGCCGTCTCGGAGGCGCCCAGTTCGGCCCACGTCACCGGCAACGACAGGCGAACGGTCCCCCGCGCCTTCGGGCCCGTGGCATCGATCGTGACGTCCTTCACCGGCACCACCTCGGACAGGGGGCGCTGCCAGGTGGATGAAAGCCCCACGGCGCCCCACGCCAGGCTGGCGGCCCAGGCGACGCCGACCACCACCGCGCCCAGCCGCCGGGAGGAGACCCCCGAAGGCAGCCGGTCCAGCAGCACGGCGGTCAGCAGTCCCGCCGCGAACCCGCCGCCGTGGGCCGACATGCTGACCATCGGCAGCGCGAACCCCAGCAGCACGTTGGCGACGAAGGTCTGCGTGGACGCCGAGAAGTTCCGGCGGTACCAGCGGGCGGGCAGCTCGTCGCGCAGGCTCCACAGGCGCCAGCCGCCGGCCGCGAAGATGCCGCTGATGGCCCCCGAGGCGCCCACCAACACCTGCGGCTCGCCGATGAACGCGGCCGCCACGCCGCCCGCCAGGCCCGACACCAGGTACACGGCCAGGAAGCGCCGAGGCCCCGACAGGCGCTCGACCATGCTTCCCGCCTGCAGCAGGAACAGGACGTTGAGCAGGAGGTGCACCGGGCCGGCATGCAGCCACATCGAGGTCACGAGCCGCCAGGGCTCGGCGCCCCGGACCAGGGACGGGAACGCCCCGCCCACGGACAGCAGGTGGGTCGCGTCGAAGCTGCTGCCCGTCCACAGGACCGGGACCAGCAGCAGCACGTTGAGCGCCGCGACGAACGCCACGGCAGGGGCCGGGGCCCGCAGGCTGGTCAGGAAGGACGGCAGCCGCGCCGATCGCTGCAGGACGGCGGCGATACGGTCGCCCAGCGCCCGGAGGTCCGGGGAACGGCCCGCCCCGCGGACCAGCGCCGCGGCACGCTCGGTTTCCCGCCGCGCGGTCGTCGTCAGCAGGGCCCGCAGCACCGACGGGCGGGCCAGCAGGGGCCCCACGTCCGCCCCGAGGGCCGCCGCCAGCCGCAGCCGCGACCGGTCCAGCCACGCCTCCGCCAGTTCCGCGAAATCCCCGGGGGCCGCCACGAACGGCCGCTCCTCGACCAGGGAGCGTTCCATCCCCTGGACCGCCGCGACGGCCTCCTCGGTCCGGCCGGTGGCCAGCAGCGCGCGCACGACCGCATCCCGGGCGCCGAGGGTCAACCCGTCCAGGGCGTCCGGATCCCGCAGGTCCTCCGGCAGTCCGCCCAGCACCGCGGCCCAGTCGCCGGTCTCGGCGTGGACCGTGCAGGCCGCCTCCACCAGCAGGGCCATGCCTGCCGGAGGCACGAGGGGTTCCAGGGACCGCAGGCGCACAAGGGCCTCGCGAGGCGGGCATCGCCGCCGCACGACCGCCGCCATCACGGACGCGACACCACGGTTCAGGCGACGGATCGCGGTCGGCTGGAGGACCCAGGCCAGCGTCGCAAGCACGCACCCCCGGACGTGGCCGCCCCGCACCCGCGCCAGTTGCGCCGCCATCGCCAGGTAGGGCGGCACGATGCCGATCGCCAGGCCGACGACCACGACGGCGAGGCCCACGTCCGGGAGGTCGAAGCCCATCGAAACGCCGCCGGCAACCGCCAGCGCCATGGCGATGACCACCATCGGGAGGTCGGCCCTGCGCCTCCCCCGCAGCATGCGCACCGCGGCGAACCCGGCGATGACGGCGATCACGATGACGAGGTTCTGCATTCCCACTCCGACGAACCCCCCGGAGAATAGGCACGCCGACGCGCCCGCACAAGCACGGCGTGCACGCGCGGTGGTAGAATCCCCGCGGTCACAGGACCCTGGCGGCCCGAATCGCCAGGCAGGAGGGATCCATGGAAGCGCGCGTGTCGTTCGAAGGCAAGGGCGGTTCGCTGTTCGGCCGATTCATCGGGGGGGGCCTTCTGGTCATGATCACGTTCGGCCTCTTCCTGCCGTGGTTCATCGTGTGGATGGCCCGGTGGACCCTTGAAAACACCCGCCTGTCCACGCCCTCCGGCGAGGTGCGCTTCGCGTTCACCGGCAGCGGCGCGCGCCTGCTGGGCCTGATGCTGGTCAACGCGCTGCTGACGGTGCTGACCCTCGGCATCTACACACCCTGGGCCATCGTGGAAGCGATCCGGTACGCGACGGACGGGGCCGAGGCCCGCGGGGCCGATACGCGGCCGATCCGACTGCGCTTCGACGGCACGGGCGGCGAGGCGTTCCCGATCCTGCTGAAAGGCTTCCTGCTCAGCATCGTGACGCTGGGGATCTACCTGCCCTGGTTCGCTTGCGAAATGGTCCGCTGGACAGGTGCGCACACCCGCGTCGAGCGTGACGGCGCCCCGACCGGCACGGTGGCGTTCGACGGCGCGGGCGGGGAGCTGCTGGTCATGGTCGTGATCGGGTACCTGCTCTCGGCGGTGACGTTCGGCATCTATGCGCCGTGGTTCCAGGTGTCGGAGTGGCGGTACTTCACGGGCCATTCGAAGGCCACCGTGAACGGGATCACGTGGACGGGCGATTTCCAGGGGACCGGGTGGGACCTCGCGGTGCACCTGCTGGTCGGGATCATCCTGTCGGTGTTGACGCTCGGGATCTACGTGCCGTGGTTCATCGCCCGCGTGGCCCGCTTCCGGATCGGGAACACGCGATTCCTGTCGCCGGAGGCCGTCGCGGCCCGACCGGCGTTCACCCCCGCGTTCCCGGGCGCCTGACGACCTCCCGGCCACACCCCTGACGATGGAGAAGGCGATGGCAGACCACGGCATCCTGCACGGCGACCAGTTCCTGAAGGGCGCACGGGCGAACCCGGGCCGCGTGGCGGTCCCGCGGGCCGACAACGAGGAGGCCCTGGAGGCCGTGGCGATGGCCGTCGCCGATGGGGTCCTCCGCGGGGGGACCCTGCTGGGTCGCCGGGAGGCGGTGGAAGCGGTGGCGCATCACGTGGGACTGGACCTGTCGCGGTTCGATCTGGTGCCCATCGAGGACGATGCGGCCGCGGCGGCGGCGGCCGTGCGCCTGGTGGTGGACGGCCAGGCCGACTTCCTGCTGAAGGGCCAACTGGACACGAAGATCTACCTGAGGGCGGTCCTGGACAAGGACCTGGGGCTGGTCCCCGAGGGCAACACCCTGACCCACGTGACCGTCGCGGGCATGCCGGGCTACGACAAGCCCCTGCTGTTCACCGACGCGGCCATCCTGATCGCGCCCGACCTGGCCGACAAGGTCCGGATGGTCCGCAACATCGTGGACGTGGCCCATCGCGTGGGCATCGCGACGCCGAAGGTGTCGATCGTCGCGGCCGTCGAAAAGGTGAACCCGAAGATTCCTGCCACGATGGACGCCGCCGCAATCGTGAGGATGGCCGCGGAAGGCGCCTTCCCGGGCGCCCTGGTGGCCGGGCCCCACGACCTGTACATCGCGACGTCGCTCGAGGCGGCGCGCATCAAGGGCGTGTCGGACGCCGTGGCCGGGGACGCAGACTGCCTGGTGTTCCCCGACCTGAACACCGCCAACGTGTTCTACAAGACCTTGCAGCGGTTCGTGGCCGGCGCGTGGAACGCGGGCATCGTGGCGGGCGCGCGCATCCCCATCCTGCTGCCCAGCCGGGCCGACACCGCCCGGACCAAGCGGATGAGCATCCTGGTGGCGGCCTACCTCGCCGGTCGAGCCTGCTGACGGGTTCAGCGCCCTCCCCTGCCCGCCCCGGCCTACTCGCTGACGGTCGAAAGCGCCTTCCTCGCGGCGTTCGCCACCGGCGTTCGCACGAGGTTCGGCCGCACCAGCAGGCGC
Source organism: uncultured Myxococcales bacterium (assembly GCA_903857665.1). Taxonomy (GTDB): domain Bacteria; phylum Myxococcota_A; class UBA9042; order DTJE01; family DTJE01; genus CAIZWN01. The sequence goes on along the minus strand of CAIOFV010000085.1, from coordinate 8,084 downwards.
CACTCGGCCGGTCCCAGACGGGCGACCAGGCGGATGGCCAGCTCGACCGGGGTCGATGGGTTCTTGACGAGCGCCAGCAGCACCATCCGCGAACCGGTCCAGGTGGTGTTCCCGGCGATGTACTCCAGTGCATCCTTGGCGAGCCCCGGCCAGTTCGCGTACTCGAGCACCTCGTCCAGCGCGATGTCCGGGTTCGACAGGCATATCCGCTGGAGCGTCTTGGTCGGATCCCGCATGAGGATCTGCCGGACCGTGCGGCGCCCGTGGCGGGCCAGTTTCTGCTTTTCGCCCAGCGGCAGGTCCTTCACCTTGGCGTACACGTCGGAGTATTCGGTTTCCTTGCCGGTGACCGTCGATGACCCGGAACGGCCGCCACCCGGGGTCCCCGGCTCCCTCGGCCCCGGGGGCAGGTCGTGGACCGATCCGGGCGTCCCGGCGCGGGCGAACGCTTGCTGCGGCGCGGGTGTCGGCCCGGGCGGCGGCCGGGAAGGCAGGGCCGTCTTCTGCTGGGACTGGACGAGCGTCTTCGGCGGGGGCGGGACGAGCGGTCGAGGGGATTCGACCTCGATCGCCTCCCCGAGGAGATCCTGGACCGAGACCGTACTCGCCGCCGGTTTCGGCGGTGGCCGTTCGCCGCTCTTCGCCGTCCCCCCGGGAAGCGCCATGCCAGGCCAACGGATCTCTTCGGGCTCACTTGGAGCAACGCGCGGCTCGGGATCCAGCACCTCCTGGAACAGCAGGTGCTCCGGCTTCACCGTGGACATCAGGTCATCGACCAGGGCGCTGCTCGCCGGAACGCCCGCCGCAGCCACCGCCTCGGCCCCCGTGGCCGGATGCGACTTCGCCGACCGGATCATCAGTTTCAGCGCGGTGGAGTCGGGCACCTTGTCGATCTGCACCAGGAAGGCGGCGGGCCCGCTGATCCGGATCACCCGCCCCTTCGCTTCGAAGGTCGTTCCGTCGGGCAGCGCCAGGCGCGCCGTCCCCTCGGTCAGCAGGGCCGGCGGAGGCCCCTCCGCAGGGACCACGCCCATCGACAGGTACTTTTCCATTACGACCTGGAGCCACGCAGGGTTCTGCAGGTTGATCTCCCAGACCACGTCCTCCCCCCTTCGTGAACCCGCCTCGGGACCCCAATCCGCCAAACCCGGACCAATCATGCCGTTGACATGCACACGGCAGTGATTACTTCATTTTCGTTCCATGGCACAACATGTGTGCACGGACTTTCAGGAAGACGGCAACTGGAAATAGGAGACTTCTGGATGAGCACTCCCCTGTCCGATCGCCTGCCCGCCGGCGTCGTCCTCACCGCAGCGCTCACCCCACGCCAGGCCGAGGTCATCACCCCCGAGGCCATCGCCTTCGCCGCCCGGTTGCACCGCGCGATCGCCGATCGGCGAAGGGGGCTGCTGGCCGCGCGCATCGAGGTCCAGGCCCGCATCAACGAAGGCTGGAACCCCGGGTTCCTGCCCGAAACGCAATCGATCCGCGACGGCGACTGGCGGGTCGGGCCCATCCCGGCGGACCTGCAGGACCGGCGCGTCGAGATCACCGGGCCGGTCGAGCGGAAGATGATGATCAACGCCCTGAACTCGGGCGCGAAGGTCTTCATGGCGGACTTCGAGGACGCCAACGCCCCCTCCTGGCAGAACGTGGCCGAGGGCCAGGTCAACCTGCGCGACGCGGTGGAGCGCACCATCTCCCTCACCACTCCCGAGGGAAAGGAATACCGCCTCAATCCGACAACCGCAACCCTGCTGGTTCGCCCCCGCGGCTGGCACCTCCCGGAGCGCCATGTCATCGTGGACGGGGAGCCCATCGCGGGCGGCGTCTTCGATTTCGCAGTCTACACCTGGACGAACGCCAAGTCGCTGGTGTCGCGCGGCTCGGGCCCCTACTTCTACCTGCCCAAGCTGGAGCACCACCTGGAGGCGCGGCTGTGGAACGACCTGTTCCTGATGGCCGAGCAGGAACTGGATCTGCCCGTGGGCACCATCAAGGCGACGGTGCTGATCGAAACCATCCTCGCCCCGTTCCAGATGGACGAAATCCTCTGGGAGTTGAAGGAGCACGCGGCGGGCCTCAACGCCGGGCGCTGGGACTACATGTTCAGCGTCATCAAGAAGTTCGGGCGCAGGCCGGGGTTCGTGCTGCCGGACCGGGTGCAGGTCACCATGACCGTGCCGTTCATGCGCGCGTACACCGAGTTATTGGTCCGCACGTGCCATCACCGCGGCGCCCACGCGATCGGCGGGATGGCCGCCTTCATCCCGTCCCGCAAGGACGCGGACGTCAACCGACTGGCGATCGACAAGGTCACCGAGGACAAGCTGCGCGAGTCCCGGGACGGCTTCGACGGCACCTGGGTCGCCCACCCGGACCTGGTGCCCGTCGCTCGTGCGGTGTTCGACGCCGTGCTGGGCGATCGCCCGAACCAGAAGGACCGCATGCGCGAGGACGTCCATGTCATGGCGGCCCAGCTGCTGGACTTCCACGTCCCGGGTGGCACGATCACCGAAGCCGGCCTGCGGCTGAACATCAACGTCGGCATCCAGTACGTGGAATCCTGGTTGATGGGGGTCGGGGCCGCGGCCATTCACAACCTGATGGAGGACGCCGCCACCGCGGAGATCAGCCGCTCGCAGGTGTGGCAGTGGGTCCATTCGCCGGGGACACGCCTGGCCGACGGCCGCGAGGTCACGCTGGAACTGGTGCGCGCCCTGGTGACGGAAGAACTGCAGAAGGTGCGCGCCCAGCTGGGCGATGCCCGATACGATGGGGGCCGTTTCGATGTGGCCGCCCGGCTGTTCGACGAGGTGGTTTCGTCGTCGGACTTCACGGATTTCTTGACGCTCAAGGCTTACGGGCACCTGGATTGAGGGTTCCCACACTGGAGGAGAAGGTCATGCACCGCGACGACGAGATCAGGGCCCTGGACCGGGATTGGCGCGAGAATCCAAGATGGGCAGGCGTCCAGCGCCCCTACACCGCCGAGAAGGTCCTGCGGCTTCGGGGCAACTACCGGATCGAACACACCCTCGCCACCCTGGGCGCCAAGCGGTTGTGGGACCTGATCCAGTCGCGGCCGTTCATCCGGGCCCTGGGCGCCCTGACGGGCAACCAGGCGGTCCAGCAGATCCAGGCCGGCCTGGAGGCCGTGTACCTGTCGGGATGGCAGGTGGCCGGTGACGCCAATTCGGCCGGCCAGATGTATCCCGACCAGAGCCTGTATCCCGTCGACAGCGTGCCGACCGTCCTCAAGCGGATCAACAACGCGCTGCGCCGCGCCGACCAGGTGAACCACCTGGAAGGCCGCGACGACATCCACTGGATGGCGCCCATCGTCGCGGACGCCGAGGCCGGCTTCGGCGGCAACCTGAACGCCTACGAGCTGATGAAGGCCATGATCGAGGCCGGCGTGGCCGGCGTGCATTTCGAGGACCAGCTGTCCAGCGCCAAGAAGTGCGGCCACATGGGCGGCAAGGTGCTGGTGCCCACCCGCGAGGCCATCGCCAAGCTGGTTTCGGCCCGCCTGGCGGCCGACGTCGAGGGCGTGCCCACGATGATCATCGCGCGCACCGACGCGGAAGGCGCCCAGTTGCTGACCAGCGACATCGATCCCGTGGACCAGAAGTTCCTGACCGGGACCCGGACGTCGGAAGGCTTCTACGGGATCCACGAAGGCGTCGAGTACGCGATCGAGCGCGCCCGCTCCTACGCGCCCTATGCGGACCTCGTGTGGTGCGAAACGGCCAAGCCCGACCTCGGCGAAGCGCGCGAATTCGCCCAGGGCGTCCACGAGAAGTTCCCCGGCAAGCCCATGGCGTACAACTGCAGCCCGTCGTTCAACTGGCGGCTGCACATGGACGACGGCCAGTTGGCGGGCTTCCAGGAGAAGCTGGGCGAGATGGGCTACAAGTTCCAGTTCGTCACGCTGGCCGGCTTCCACACGCTGAACCTCAGCATGTTCGACCTGGCCCGCGGCTACCGGACCCAGGGCATGCTGTCGTATTCGAAGGTGCAGGAACGCGAATTCGCGCTGGAGAAGTCCGACGGGTTCGCCGCCGCGAAGCATCAGCGCTTCGTCGGCGCCGGGTACTTCGACGAGGTCCAGATGACCGTCACCGAGGGCCAGGCATCGACCGGGGCGCTGAAGGGTTCGACGGAAGAGGCGCAGTTCGGCTGATCGCGGCGGGGATCCCCCCGGGCCGGCAAGGGTCCCGGGGACACACATCAAGGAGGCGGATCGTGGCGACGGACTCGTTGATCCGGTTCGAGAACGGGCTCCTTATCGTGCCGGATCACCCGGCCATCCCGGTCATCCCGGGGGACGGCATCGGCCCCGAGGTCATCGCGGCGTCGCGGCCGGCCATCGACGCGGCCGTGGAGCGCTGCTACGGCGGCACGCGCTCCATCCAGTGGTTCGAAGTGTTCGCGGGCATCGCGGCGGTCGAAAAGGGCCTCGACGTCCTGCCGGCCGAAACGCTGGAAGCCATCCGGAAGCACCGCGTGGCGATCAAGGGCCCGACCATGACCCCGACCGGGGGCGGGCACCGGTCGATCAACGTGGTGTTGCGGCAGGCGCTGGACCTGTACAGCAACGTGCGCCCCGTGCGCTATTTCCACGGCGTCAAGTCGCCGGTCAAGAACCCGCACGCGCTGGACGTGACCATCTTCCGCGAGAACACCGAGGACGTGTACGCGGGCGTCGAGTTCGAGAACGGGTCCCCCGGCGAGCTTGAACTGGCGTCCTGGCTGCGGACCAAGAACTACCCGATCCCCGAGGACGCGGGCCTGGGCATCAAGATCATCTCGAAGGCGAAGAGCCAGCGGCTGGTCCGCGCGGCGATCGAGTACGCCCTGGCGCGCAAGCTGCACCGCGTCACGCTGGTCCACAAGGGCAACATCATGAAGGCCACCGAGGGCGCGTTCGCGCGGTGGGGCTTCGAGGTCGTCCGCGAGGAATACGCCGGCCGCGCGGTCGTTGTGGCGGACCTGAAGGGCGCGCTGCCTCAGGAAGGCCAGATCCTGGTGGACGACCGGATCGCGGACGCCATGTTCCAGGACCTGATCCTCCAGCCGCGCAAGTTCGCGGTCATCGCCACGACCAACCTGAATGGCGACTACCTGTCCGACGCCTGCGCGGCGCAGGTCGGCGGCCTGGGCGTGGCCCCGGGCGCCAACATCGGCGAGGGGATGGCCGTGTTCGAGCCGACCCACGGCACCGCGCCGGACATCGCGGGCAAGGGCATCGCGAACCCGGGTTCCATGCTGCTGACCGGCGCAATGCTGCTGGAGTACCTGGGCTGGGTCGAAGCCTCCCAGCTGGTCGTGGACTCGTTCGCGTCCGTGGTCGGCTCGGGCCGCATGACCATCGACCTGGTCGTCGGCCGGCCCGAGATCCAGCTGATGTCGACGACGGGCTTCGGCGACGCGGTGGCCGAGGAAGTCATCCGCCGCCACCGGGCGACCCGCCGATAGGGCCCGCCTCCCCCTCCCGTGCTATCTTCCCCCCGAACTCGAACGGGATTGTGCGATGTACGAGCACAGGAACGAACGACTCCTCCCCCGTCGCCGGTTCGCGGTCCGCATGGCGAGCCACGTCCTGCTGGCGTTCGGCCTGATCGCCGCGGCGCTGACGATCGGCGTCGTCGGGTACATGACGATCGAGGGGATGGCCTGGGACGACTCGATCCTGAACGCGTCGATGCTGCTGGGCGGGATGGGGCCGGTCGGCGAACTGCACTCCACCGCATCCAAGTTGTTCGCATCCGCCTATGCGCTTTTCAGCGGCCTGATGTTCATCACCGTGACGGGCCTGCTGATGACCCCGATCCTCCACCGCGTGCTGCACCGGTTCCACATGGACGAGCCGGACGCGGAAGGGCGCCCGTCCCGGCGCAAGGGCGCCGCGGGGTGACGCGAGGCTTCGGTCAGGTCTGACGCTCGTCCATCCACTTCGGCCGATCGTCGGGCAAGCGGGCTGCCATCCGGGCCAGCAGGCGCTCCGGGTCGGTGTCCACGACCAGGATCCCCCGGACCTCGGCCCGCAGGAAGCCGCGTTCCACCATTCGATCCACGAAGGCGATCAGCGGTTCGAAGAAGCCGCCCGCGTCCAGCAGGCCCACCGGCTTCGCGTGGACGCCCAGCTGGGCCCACGTCCATACCTCGAACAGCTCCTCCATCGTGCCGATGCCGCCGGGCAGTGCCACGAAGGCGTCGGACAGGTCGGACATCAGGGCCTTGCGCTGGTGCATCGTTTCGACGACCCGCATTTCCGTCGCGCCGGGGTGCGCCAGTTCCCGCACGACCATGGCCCGCGGGATGACCCCGACGACCCGGCCGCCTGCCGCCAGTGCCGCATCGGCCACCTCGCCCATCATGCCGATCCTGCCGCCTCCGTAGACCAGCGTGCGGCCGGTGGAGCCCAGGAGGCCCCCGAACCTGCGAGCCGCCGCGACGTAGGCCGGATCGGTGCCCGGGCTGGAGCCGCAGAAGACGCAGACCGACTGCAGTGGAGGAGGGGTGCAGGCTGCCGGGTTCGATTCGTCCAATGCCATCGCGATGCGTCTCCCGAGGGAAACGGGCCACTAGCCCCAGGGGCCGTAGCCGGCCAGCTCGACGTAGGAGTCGCCGTTGACGGCGCGCCCGTCGTGGGTGCCCGTGACGGTGACGTCGCCTTCCCAGTAGGTGTTGACAGTGCTGTCCCGGGCGTCCATTTCCTGGTCCAGGACCGCCGGCGTCAGGGTCAGCACCAGGCCTTCGCTGGCGACCGTCACGTCCCAGCCCATCGGGTAGGTGACCCCCAGGCCCGGGCTGGTCCACGAGCCGGTCGCCTTCACCTCGACCCCGGTGGCCGGGCGTGCGCAGCCGTACCTGTCCACCACCGTGGCCGCGGTCATCGCCGTGGTGCCGTCCTTGTAGTGCAGGAAGTACAGCATCACTTCCGTCTGGTCCTCCAGCTGGATCGAGAACCAGTCCCAGCCGTTCGACGCGAACACGTCGAACTTCCCCCACTGGTGGTCCATCCAGGCGATGCCGCTCACGGGCACCGCGGTCCCATCCATGGTCAGCGTCCCGATCGCGGCCAGGCGAGTCTGCGAGTAGTAGAAGGACCGCACCGGGTCGCCCATGTCCACGGTCCCGTCGGTGCCGTGGATCGCGGGCGGCTTGGTCGGCGTCACGCTGAGGTCCAGGGCGTATCCCGGCATCGTGCCGATCATGTGCGCCCCCATGCCCTCGCCCTTCATCGACCAGTCGTCCGCGACGAAGTCGAAGGCGGTGAACGCCTTTTCCGGCACCACGAACTTCTGGTCGTAGGTGTGGATGCCTTTCTGCAGGTCCGTGATCGCGTAATGCGCCGCGAACCCGGCGATGCTGCCGATGTACGCCTGGAAGAACGTCACCTCGTACCCCCAACGACGCCCGTCGGCTGCGTTCAGGTGGCCGGTGTAGTACCACCACTCCATGCCGCCCGGGTGCGGGGCCAGATCCTTCGGCAGCTCGATGGCGGTGGTGACGACCGGGCAGGTCTCACCCGCGGCGGCGCCGCTGTCGCACGACGGCAGGGCGGGCAGGCAGCACGCGGCTGCGACAAGGATCCAAGACAGTCTCACGGGGAGGGCTCCGGCTTGCGACACCCGGATGGTACCGCAACCCGGCGACGAAACCACGTCAGACCTTCACCCGGAATTCGCGCCAGGCCGTCCGCTTCAGGAACTCGCGGAACCGCGGGTGCGCCACGGAGATGATCGCCTTGATGAACTCCGACTGGCTCTTGCCCGACATCTGGGCGATCCCGTACTCGGTGACCAGGAACGACAGCGAGCCGTCCCGCCCGCCCATCATGTCCGGGCCGGTGTAGCAGACCGGCGTGCCGCGCGGCATGAACGGGAAGATCGACGACCGCACGTCGCCTTCCGGAGTGGTGTGCGTGGACTTCATGCACAGGTAGCTGATGCCGCCCTTCGACAGGCCGCGCAGGATGGTCGCGCCGCCGCCCACGCCGCTGTAATGGTTCTTGTCGCGCGCCGACGTGTTGACATGGCCGTTGAAGTCCACGGCCAGGCAGTTGTTGATCC
>CAIOFV010000084.1 GCA_903857665.1 uncultured Myxococcales bacterium | reverse complement strand
GAACCTTTGCATCGTTGCCAAGAAAAAAATGCGTTCGCGTTGACGGGGCAACGTCGCCCGCCCTGGAAGCCGGATCGGATTGACATCCGCCGCTCCCGGGGGCAGCCTTCCCCCGTCGAAGCCCGGGAGCCCGATGACCGCGCCGCCTCCCCGTACGCAGGACGACCCTTCGCCGGGTCCCGTCCCCGCATCGACCTCCTGGCGCCTGCGGCGCGAGGTCGGCTCGCGCTGGGGCATCCGGTCGATGCTGTGGCTGTTGCGCCGGGCCGGGTACCGTCCGGCGCGCTTCGTGGTGGCGTGGATCGCCTTCTACTATGCGCTGGGATCCCCCTCGACGCGACGCTGGATTTCCCAGTTCCACCGCCGGGCGCTCGGGCGCACGTCCTTCCTGCTGACCTACCGTTCGATCTTCGCGTTCGCGGAATCCATCCTGGACCGGGCGATCGCCTTCCTGGGCCAGGGCCGCAAGTTCCGCCTGACCATCCACGCCCCGCCCGGCCTCCTGGAAGGCACCGAGCCGCGCCGGGGCCACCTGGTCCTGGGCGCCCACCTGGGCGTGATGGAAATGGCGCGGGCATTCGCGGAAATGGAGGGCGTGCGCTTCAGCATGCTGATGCACGCAGCCCCCTCGTCCCGCCTGTATGACGAAATGAAGCGCCTGGACCCGGACCTCGAAAAGAACGTCATCCCGGTGGCCTCCGACGCCGATGCCGTGGGGCCCCTGCTGGAGGTCCGCGAGCGCCTGGAAAAGGGCGAGTACGTGGGCATCAACGGCGACCGGGCGTGGGTCAGCGGCCCCCGGATCCGCATGCCCTTCCTGGGCAGCCCGCGCGACTTCCCGGCCGGGCCCTACCTGCTGGCGACCGCCTTGAAGGCCCCCGTGCTGTTGATGTTCCTGATCAAGACCGGGGTGCGGGACTACGACCTGTTCATCGAGCGCTTCGCCGAGCCGGCGGACCTGCCTTCGCGGAAGGACCGCGCGGCCGGGGTCGAGGCGATGGCGCGCAGGTACGCGGAACGCCTGGAGGACTACGCCCGCCGCTACCCGAACCAGTGGTACAACTTCTACGATTTCTGGGGTTCGGCCGAGGACTGACCGACGTCAGAAGCCCATGCCCGCGCCGACGATGGGCCAGGGGGTTCCGACGCCGCCCCCTCCGGTGCCGAACGTGATCGGGCACTCCAGCGACACTTCCAGGCCGAACAGGCCCCAGTAGTGCCGGTAGCGGATCGTCGGCGTGACCATGCCGCCGAGGATGAAGTACTCGTGATCCGAGGCGGTGTTCCTGTACTGCATCGCGCCCCCGGACTGCGCTCCGAAGCCGACCTGCACGCCGACGCCCAGCCAATGGCTTCCCCAGCGGAAGGCGCCGCCCGCCTCGGGACCCACGAAGCCGTACGCGCGGGTCAGCAGGCCGTCGGCCCTCCAGGTGGCCAACACGCCCCCCCCCTGGACGACGGTCAGGTACGCGTGGTCCCACTTCAGCGTGATCAGCGCCAGGCGGCCGCCGATGGCGCCGGTGGTCCCGGCCAGGAACGACGCCCGGATCCAGTCGGGCGAGTTCCGCCGGCGCCGAAGCCAAGCGTCCTCCTGCGAGCGCATGTCGTCCGTCAGGTCCCGGGCCCACGCATCCAGGGGGCCGCGGACGTCCGCCCCGGAATCGAGCCCGTCGAGGGTGAACGTGGAGCCGACGTCGTCGGGACCCGCGAACGAGGCACGCAGGCGCCAATGCCCTTCGCGCGACGAGACCGTCACCCGGACCTGCCGGTCGCCGCTGCAACGTACCGTCGCACTCAGGAAGGTTCCGATCGTGTCAAGGTCCCCGGGGGCAGGTGGCGAGCCGGGGTCCGCGGCAACCGTCACGCACGGGCGAACTTCCCCCGTGAGGCCGGGGCGGGACCACATCCCCAGCAGGAGCAGTGCAGCCGCGAATGTCGGCGCATTCAGGCTCCGCATTCCGCAACCCCCGCATCCCGGGCGCTTCATGCCTTCCACGAATCCGCGAGGCGCCTCATCGCGACCAGGTCGCCGACCGAGTGGACCTCGTAGGCGGTGGCGTCGGGCCAGATGCGGCGCAGGGTGCCCCGGAGGACCTTGCCGGGGCCGACCTCGACGAAGCGCGTGACGCCGTCGGCCATCAGCCCCTTCACGATGTCCACCCAGCGCACGGGGTTGCGCAGCTGGCCGACCAGCGCGGCGCGGATGGCGCCCGGGTCGGTCGCCGCAGCACCCGTCACGTTCAGGTACAGCCGGCGGATCGGCGCCGCGATCGCGATGCCGTCCAGCACGGCCTGGAACGGCGCTTCCGCGGGGGCCATCGTTTCGCTGTGCCAGGCGCCGGAAACCGCCAGCGGCACGCACCGGGCGCCCTTCGATTCGAAGTGTGCGGCGGCCTTGTCCATCGCCGCGACGGTCCCGGACAGCACCACCTGGTCCGGCCCGTTCAGGTTGGCCACGCCGCCTTCCGCGCGGTCCAGCAGCGCCGCCGTGTCCGCAATGACAGCTTCCGCGTCCAGGCCGACGACCGCGATCATGGTTCCCGGGATGGCCTGGGCCGCATCGTCCATCGCCGTGCCGCGGGCCGCCGCCAGCCGCACCGCGTCCACGTCGGCGACGCACCCGGTACAGGCCAGCGCCGACAATTCGCCCAGCGAATGGCCTGCCGCCGCATCGGGCGTCACGCCGTGGGATTCCAGCCAGGCCCGGCACGCCAGGTCCACGGCCGTGATCGCCGGCTGCAGCACGCGCGTCCGGGACAGCGCCTCGAACGGCCCCTTGAAGCACAGGGTCGTCACGTCGGCGCCGGCCGCGTCGTTGGCCGCCTCGAACAGGATCCGCGCCGCGGGATCCTCCCGGAACAGGTCCGCCCCCATGCCCACGGCCTGGGAGCCCTGCCCGGGAAAGAGGAACGCCGTTCGGATGCCTTCCATCGAGCCTCCAGAGGACCCTTGCGCCCGCGTCAAATCACGGTGCCCGACAGCCCGCCATCCACCACCAGCGACTGGCCGGTGACGTAGGACGATTCGTCGGACGCCAGGAACAGCGCGGCGGCCGCGACCTCGTCGGGGCGGCCGAAGCGCCCCAGCACGATGCGGTCCTTGTAGTTCCGTCGCACGGGCGACGGGATGGTCGCGGTCATGTCGGTGTCGATGAAGCCGGGCACCAGGCTGTTCACGCGGACGCCCTTGCCGCCCGCCTCGGCGGCCAGCCCGCGCGTGAACGCCAGGATCGCGCCCTTGGAAGCGCTGTAGGCGACCTGGCCGGCCAGGCCGAACAGGCCGGCCACCGACGCCACGGTCACGATCGACCCGGAGCGGCGGCCCAGCATCGGCCGGAAGACCGCCCGTGCCCAGTGGATCGTGCCCTTCACGTTGGCGTCCAGCACCCGGTCGACGTCCTCGGCGGGCATCATCGCGAACAGGCCGTTCGCTGCGACGCCGGCGTTGCAGACCAGCACATCGACGCGGCCGTCGCGGGCCAGCACGGCCTCGACCGCCTTGTCCACCGCCTCCCGATCACGCCCGTCGCAGCGGAACCCGGTGGCGCCCGGCACGGCCGCTTCGACTTCCCGCGCGGCGTCCTCGTGGCGGAACCAGGAAAACCACACGGTGGCGCCCTCGGCGGCGAACCGTTCCACGATGGCCCGGCCGATGCCCCGGCTGCCACCCGTGACGATCACGACCTTGTCTGCCAGGCGTCCAGGCATGCAGGCGCTCCACCCCTGGAGGGAGGCGGAGCCGACGGCCCCGCCGGGAAGATTCGAGGGTCAGACCTCGTCCAGCTTGACCGTCAGGCTGGCGGGGACGAACGGGGGCAGGGAAATCGACCGGGCCGCCAGCGGTCCGCTCGCCGCATCCACCACGAAGTCCAGCCCGGCCCACGCGACGGGACGGTCCAGCAGGGCCAGTCCCATTTCGCGCCCGAGGCCCAGGGACCATCCGCAGGCCACGACCTCGCCGACGGCCTCCCCATCCAGGCGCACGACGTCGCCCACGCGGACGCCCCGCTGGCCCGCCGCCAGCGCGAAGCCCACGACCTTGTGCGCCACGCCCGCGGCCCGGCGGGCAAGGACCGCGTCCCGACCCGACCAGCGCTCCTTCTGGAAGTCCATCATCCACTGCAGGCCCAGCGGCAGGGGGTCCCGGACCACCCGGCCTTCCCGGTTCACGTTGAAGAACCGCCCGTCCAGCTTCAGCAGGTCCAGCGCGTCCAGGCCGTACGGGGCGATGCCGTACCGGGCGCCCGCGGCCATCAGGCGCCCGTGGACCTTCGCGGCGTCGGCGGCTGCCGCCACGATCCAGTACCCGAACTCGGCGGTCTTGCCCGCGCGAAGGATCTGCACCGGGGCGCCGTCCAGCACGTGGTTTTCGACCGACAGGTACGGCATGCCGAGGATGTCGCGGCCGGCCAGGTCCCGCAGCGGGCCCCACGCCTTCGGGCCGTCCAGGCAGAACACCGCGACGTCATCGGACACGTCGGCCACCGGGCACCCGGCCAGGAGGCGGGCCACTTCCGCACGGGGCACGCACGCCTCGCACAGGACCAGGATCTCGTCGTCGTTGCAGGCGATGTAGGCGTCGGCGATCACCTGGCCCGCATCGTCGGCCAGCAGGGTGTGCAGCACGCGTCCGTACCGCAGGTTCGCGACGTTGCCCGCGAACACCTCGTCCAGGGGGTAGAGGGCGTCATCGACCGTGCCCTTGAACACCATCACGTGGGATGCGTCCATCAGGCCCACGGCCTCGCGCACGGCCCGGACCTCGGATTCGACGTCGCCGTACCGGGCGATGTACGTCGCGCCGTCCCGATCGGCCAGCACGGCGCCGGCGATCGCCCGGCCGGGCGTCACGGAGGATGCTGTCATGGCGCACCTCCGCCGGCCGCGGCCGCCGCGCCCTTTTCCAGCACGTAGTCCACGAGGGTGTTGATGGAGCGCAGGAGGGCGATGTTGCCCTCCTCGATCTTCACGCCGAATTCCTGCTCGACGCCCAGCACCACCTCGAGGGCGTCCAGGCTGTCGAGGCCGAGGCCGGAACCCAGCAGCGACACGTCCTCGTGCAGATCCTCTTCGGTGTAGGGCAGCGACAGACGGGTGATCAGGTTGCGCTTGATCCTGGCGACAACCCCGGCCCGCTCTGCAATGATCGATGTCGTCCTGGGGTCCATCCGCTCCTCGTCCACGGGCAGTAGGCGGCTGCTTCCAGCGCCGCGATACTGTAGCAGATTCGGGCTCGCATGCAAGCGCCGATGGGGGCTCGCCGGCCCCGGCATTCGCCGTTCAGAACGACAGCGACAGCACCTGCAAGGCCAGGGTCCGAGGGGGCGTGCGGTCGAATGCCAGGCGCAGGCGCGGGCCGGCGATCGCCTCGGGGCGGAGGAAAGCGGCGCGGTTGTCCTGCCAGTACCCGCGCATCTCCCGCTCGGCAGCGGACGGGGTGGCCATCACCGCAACGCCCGGAACGAACAGCAGGAAGCCGCCGCCGATGGCCCCGGCCATGGTGCCGATGGCCGCCTTCCGGAGGTCCGTCCGGGACAGGTACAGCGGTGCGCCGATCAGGGCCCCCAGGGCCATGCAGACGACTCCGACCGCCACCAGTGCCCGACCGCCGGCCAGCCGCGACCGCGAGGCCGGCACGAAGCGGGTGGCCAGGTCCTTGAACTGCGTGTCCGTGGACAGCATCTCGTCGATCAGGTCAGGGTCGTCCTCCAGGGTCTTGACCACCAGGGCCAGATCGCGCCGGTCCAGCCCGGAGGCGCTGGGTGCCGGCCGAACGCCGCGTGCCAGAACGGCCGGCTCGATCGCCACCAGGAGGGTCATGGCCACGGCGAGGGGTGTCCATCGCGACATGCGGGAACCTCCGGAGGTCCGGAACGGCGTTCGATGCGCCATCGTAGCAGCGGCGGTCCAGGGGCGTCAACGGGCGCCCGGGCGCGCGTTGACACGTCCGGAGGCATCCCGGATACTCCGGGCGACGCGGCACGTGGAGCGACCCTCATGGACCCGCTGCCCATCCTCGGGGTCACGGCGGTCAGCGCCCTGGGGACCACCCTGGACCAGCTTCGGGCCTCCCTGCGGGCCGGCCGATCCGGCCTTTCCACCCCATCGGACATCCTCCCAGGCGCCGCCGCCCCCGTAGGCGAGGTCCGTGTCCCGTTGCCCCCGCTTCCGGGGCTCCTGGCCGCCCACGACAGCCGGTGTGCCCGTCTTCTGGCCATGGCGCTGGCGCCGCTGGCCCCGGTGCTGGACGGCCTGCGCGCCACTGTCCCAGCCCATCGCCTGGGGGTCGTGGTCGGCACCAGCGCGTCGGGCAACCGGGACCTCGAGGACGCATTCAAGGCCGACGGCGCCGCCGGCTTCGACTACCAACGGCGCCAGGTGTTCGGGGCCGCGGCCGTGGTCGCTGCGCGGCTGGTCAATGCCCGCGGGCCGGCCTGGACGGTGTCCACTGCCTGCTCGTCCGGCGCCAACGCGGTGATATCGGCTGCGCGGTTGCTGCGTACGGGGACCTGCGACGCGGTTGTAGTCGCGTCGGTCGATGCCCTCTGCTGGACCACGTACCACGGGTTCCGCGGACTGGGCGTGATGGATTCGCGCACCTGCCGGCCGTTCGATGCCGACCGCCAGGGCCTGAACCTGGGGGAGGGCGCCGCGGCGATGGTGCTGGTCCGCGACCGCCCGTCGGGCCCCGTCGACGGCCCCGACCTGTTCCTGGCCGGCTGGGGCGCCGGGTCCGAGGCGTACCACATGACCGCGCCGGAGCCGGAAGGGGAGGGCGCTGCGCGGGTGATGGCCCAGGCGATCGCCCGGGCCGGCATCGCGCCGTCCGACGTGGGCTACGTGAACCTGCACGGCACCGCGACCCCGGCCAACGACCAGGCCGAGTCCCGCGGCATGGTGAAGGTGCTGGGGACGGACGTCCCGTGCTCGTCCACCAAGGGGTTCACCGGCCACCTGCTGGGGGCGGCGGCGGGGGTCGAGGCGGCCATCACGCTGATGGCGCTGATCGACGAGCGCCTTCCCCGCAACCTGGGATGCGAGGTGCTGGACCCCGACGTCCAGGCCCTGATCCTGCGCGAGGACCTGCCAGCCCCCGGCATCCGGTATGCCCTGTCCAACTCGTTCGCGTTCGGTGGCAACGACACGTCCCTCGTGTTCGGGGTGCGGCGATGAAGGGATTCCCGATCCGGGGCGCGGCCGCGATCGTGAACGGCACCGACTCGCTGCAGGGCGGTCCGTTGCCGCCGGCCGACGACGAGTTCGTCCCGAAGAACGTCCGTCGTCGCATCAGTCGGCTGATCGCCCAGGCGCTACGGGTGACGAAGGACGCCGGTGGCCTCGACGCCGCGCCGGACGCCCCCCTCGTGTTCGCCACCGCGAACGGCGAAATCAACACGATCGGCGCCATCCTGCCGGCCCTGCTGGCGGCCGAGCCCCAGGTGTCCCCGACGCTGTTCCACAACTCGGTGCACAACGCCGCGCCGGGCTACTGGTCCATCCTGTCCAGGCGGCTGGCGGCCTCGACCACGATCACCATGGGCCCGGCCTCCTTCGAGGCCGCGATGCTGGAGGCCTGGACGCGCCTGCACGACGGCGAGCCGGAGGTCCAGGTGACCGCCGGCGACGAGGCGATCACGGCCGCGCCCTGGGCCGACCCGTCGCACTGCACCCGGGATTTCTGCGGGTCGCTGCGCATCGCCCTCGACGACGACGGCCCCCTGCTGGGCTGGCTGGCGTCGGTGGCCTGCCTGCCGGACGGCCCGCTGCCGCTCGACGTCGCGGCGCTGGCGGAGGTGCTGGAGGCGACCGAGATCGCCGACGACCCGCAGACGCTTCCGGATGGCGCCGCCCACCCTCTGGCGGGCGCGGCGGCCGTCCTGGCGTTCCTGTTGCGCCCCGGGGACGCCGGTCGCCTGCTGCTGGTCCGCAGATCCCCCGCGGGCGGACGGTTCGTGCTGGTGATCGATCGGGAGGCCCATGGCTGATTTGCCCGGCATCCAGGATCTGCTGCCCCATCGGGGCGCGATGCGCTTCCTGGACGAGGCCCTGGAACTGGCCCCGGACCGGGCGGTCTGTCGCGGTCGTGTCCGGGAGGACAACCCGTTCCTCCGCGGCGATGCCACATGTGCGCTCACCCTCGATCCGGTCGCGCTGGTCGAGTTCATCGCTCAGGCAGCGGCCGCGCTGGTCAGCGCCCAGGACCTGGCGCGCGGCCCCGTGCAGGGCTGGCTGGTCGGCGTGCGCAACCTGGGCCTGGCCGGGGATCCTGTGCCCGTGGGCGCCGTCCTCGACGTCGAGATCCGCGAGGTGGCGAAGGTCGGCGGCTTCGCGTCCTTCGACGGGGTGGTGCGCCGCGACGGGCTTGTCGTCGCCCAGGGGAACGTGAAGGTCTTCAAGGCCGGGGAGGACGCGCCATGACGTCGCAGTCGGGACGGGCCCTGGTCACGGGCGCCAGCCGGGGAATCGGCCGGGCCGTGGCGCTGGAACTGGGAGCGATGGGCTTCGAGGTGCTGGTGAACTTCCGCTCGGAAGCCTCGAAGGCGGCCGAGGTTTGCGAGGCCATCGTCGCCGCGGGCGGCCGCGCGATCCCGGTGGGCTTCGACGTGACCGACGCCGAGGCCGTGGCCCGCGCGCTGGCGCCTTGGCTGGACGACCCCCGGGGCATCGACGTGCTGGTCAGCAACGCGGGCGTGACGTCCGACGGGCTGTTCGTCGGCATGGACCACGAGGCCTGGGACCGTCCCATCCGAACGGCCCTGGACGGCTTCTACAACGTGGCCCGGCCCATCGCCCGCGGCATGGCGAAGCGTCGCAGCGGGCGCATCGTGGTCGTTTCGTCCGTCAGCGGGATCACTGGCAACCCTGGCCAGGTGAACTACTCGGCCGCCAAGGCAGGCCTCATCGGCGCCACCAAGGCGCTGGCCCGCGAGCTGGCCGCCCGCAACGTGATCGTCAACTGCGTCGCCCCGGGCCTCATCGACACGGACATGTCCGCCGAAGCGCCCCGCGACGCGATGCTCGCCGCCATCCCGATGCGCCGGATCGGCCGCCCGGACGAGGTGGCGAAGGTGGTCGCCTTCCTGTGCGGGGAATCCCCGTCGTATCTGACGGGCCAGGTGATTGCGGTGGATGGCGGGCTGACCTGACGACCGGGGCCGTCCGGCCTACTTTCCGGTGATCGTGAACTCGACGCGGCGGTTCTTGGCCTTTCCTTCCGTGGTCTTGTTGTCGGCGATCGGCTTGGTCTGGCCGAAGCCCTCCGCCACCAGGCGATCGGCCACGACGCCCTGGTTGATCAGGTACTCGCGGACCGACTCGGCGCGCTTCTGCGACAGGACCATGTTCTTCTTGGCGTCGCCGGTGTTGTCCGTGTGGCCCTCGACGCGCAGCTTCTTGATGAACGCGTTGTCCCGCAGCACCTTCGCCACGTCGTCCAGGATCCCGAAGGACTGCTTCTTGATGACCGCCTTGTTGGTCTCGAAGAAGACCATGTCGAGGATCTCGATCTTGTCGGCCGTCAGCTTCACGCGCTGGGGCGTCGGCGGCGGGCAGCCCTCGAACTCGGGCAGGCCGGGGACGTCCGGGCACTTGTCCAGGTCGTCGATGATGCCGTCATTGTCGCGGTCCGGGCAGCCGTCCAGCTCGATCTTGCCGGCCACCTTCGGGCACTTGTCCTTGTAGTCCGGCACGCCGTCGTTGTCGCCGTCCGGGCAGCCCTCGAACTTCGCCGGGCCGGCCACGTTCGGACAGCGGTCCTTCGAATCCTCGACGCCGTCGTTGTCCGTGTCGGGGCAGCCCTGGAACTCCTTCTTGCCGGGGACGTCGGGGCACTTGTCCTCGGGGTCGATGATGCCGTCGTGGTCGCGGTCCGGGCAGCCCTGCAGTTCCGGCGGGCCGGGCAGCGTCGGGCACTTGTCGATGTTGTCCGGGATGCCGTCCTTGTCGGTGTCCTTGATGCAGGCCTTGTCGATCTTCGGTTCGTACGACACGCCCAGCGTGATGCGGTACGCCGGGCTTCCGTAGCCCTTCAGCGCGCCGCCGCCGGCCGCCGCCAGGATCGCGACGTTGCCGACATGGCCCTTCAGGCCGCCCAGGAAGTCCAGCGCGTTGGAGTACTTGTCGAAGGCGTTCTTCTGGATGCCGCCGCGGTACTCCATGGTCCCGATGCCTTCCAGCTTGCCGCAGATGAACGGCACGGACAGGCCGGCGCCGAACAGCAGCTCGTCGCCGATCCAGTAGCCGCCCGCGACGTCGGGGATCCGCACGGGGGCGCGCAGCCGGATGCCAAGGTTCAACGCCACGGTCCAGCCCTTGTTCTGGTAGTCGCCGATCAGGGTGGTGGTGCCCGTGACCAGCTTGTCACCGTTGAAGTACTTCGGCGTCGCCGAAGGGAAGGTCAGGTCCTCGGCCAGCGCCAGGCCGAAACCGCTCTTGCGGTTCTTGCCGAAGAACGACACCTTCAGGCCCAGACGGATGTCGCCGAAGGATGCGCCCTGCGCCTTCTTCAAGGACGACAGCGCGTTGGGGCTGTCACCGGTGGAATACAGGAAGATCGGCAGTCCCAGGGCCACGTCGAAGTAGTCCGACAGGCCCAGGCTGACGTACAGGTCCGCGACGTACTGGTTGGTCACTGCGCCGAGGATCTTGGTGCCGGCGCCGTCAACGATGGTCAGGGGCTTGGCGTTCCAGGTCAGGAACAGGCCGCCGCCCACCTTCAGGTTGCCGGGCTGGTTGCTGGTCTGGATGGCGAGGATGTCGCCGGGGTGCTCGGAAGGCCGATAGAAGTCGGCGTTGAGGCGGGGGTTGTCGGCCGCCTGGGCCGGGATCGCCACCAGGGCGGTCAGCATCGGCAGCATCCACCGTACGCAGGTCCACGTTCTGGTCGTCATGTCTTCCTCCCTCCTCGGATGCAACGCCCGGGATTGCGTCCCTGCCAGCGCATTTCAACACTCGGGAACCGGTTCTACCAGGTCGTCGCAGTATAATGCCCCCCGGGAATGTTGGGAAGATTTCGGCCCTGCAGCCTGCCGTTTCGATTGGGGTTCATGGGGGGTCCGTGATGCCTTCGCCCGTCGTCGTGTTCCTGCACGCCTTCCCGCTGGATTCCCGCATGTGGGCACGGCAGTTGGAAACGCTGCCCGCGGGATGGCGGGCGATGGCGCCCGACTTCCCGGGTTTCGGGGGACGACCGCCCGGCGCCGCGTCGCTGGACGAGGTCGCAGCCGGGATCCTGGCGTGCCTGGATGCCGAGGGGGTGCGCCGGTTCGTGCCGGTCGGGTTGTCGATGGGCGGGTACCTGGCCTTCAGGCTCGTCGCCCGCGTGCCCGAGCGGGTGGCCGGCTTGGTGCTGTGCGACACGCGGGCTGCCGCGGACAACGATGCTGCCCGGGAACGCCGCACGCTGCAGGCCGCGCGGGCCCGAACCGAGGGCGTCGGGTCGCTGGCCGATTCGATGCTTCCCGGGCTGCTGGCGCAAGGGACGCGCCGCGATCGTCCGGACCTCGGTTCGCGGGTGCGTGCCTGGATCGACGGCTCGGATCCCGAGGGGGTCGCCCGTGCCCTTGAAGCGCTTCGAGATCGTCCCGATTCAACGCCGTTGCTGGCGGGTCTTCGAATGCCGACGCTGGCGCTGGGCGGCGAGGAGGACACGTTGTGCCCCCCCGCCGAGATGGAGTCGATGGTGTCGGCCATCCCCGGCGGGCGCCTGCAACGGCTGGGGGGCGCCGGCCACCTGTCCAACCTGGACGCCCCCGAGGCCTTCGACGCGGCCCTGCACGCGTTCCTGGGCACGATCCTGTAGGCGCAGCCGGTGGGATCGGCCTGGTTTCCCTTCACAGAAAAGCCTATGATTCCGGTTGATACCATCGCCGGAGGCGCACCATGTCGGCCCTTCCCCGTGAAATGACCCCCGAGGCTCGCCGCAACGCGGCCACGATGCCCTGGCGCCCCCGCAACGCGGTCTGGGAACTGACGCTGGCGTGCAACCTGCGGTGCGTGCACTGCGGCTCGCGGGCCGGCGCGGCCCGGTCGTCCGAGTTGACCACCGTCGAGTGCCTGGACGTCGTCTCCCAGTTGGCGGACCTGGGCGGGGAACTGCTGACGCTGTCTGGCGGCGAGCCCCTCCTGCGGCCCGACTGGGACGTCATCGCCCGCGAGGCCGTGGACCGGGGCCTCGTGGTCAACCTCGTCACCAACGGCACCCTGGTCGATGACCGCGTGGCCGGGCGCGTGCTGGCGGCCGGCCTTTCGAATGTCGGCGTCAGCATCGACGGCCCCGAGGCCGTGCACGACGCGATCCGCGGCCGGGGGGCATTCGCCAACGCGGTCCGGGGCATCGGGCGGCTGCTCGATGCCGGGGTCAGCGTGGCCATCCTGACCACGGTTCATCGCAGGAACCTGGGCTGGCTGGACGCGACTCGACGTCTGGCGATCGACCTGGGAGCGCGCCAGTGGCGCCTGCAACTGGGCAAGCCGATGGGGGCGGCGAAGGATCACGACGACCTCGTCTTGCAGCCCCGTCAGATCCCGGCCCTGATCGACGCGATCGTGCGCATGAAGGCGGCCGGCGGGATCGTCGTGGCGGTGGGCGACTCGCTGGGGTACTGCGGTCCCGGCGACCGGGCCTTGCGGGGCTGGGGCTGGCGTGGCCGCACCGAGGCCTGGCACGGATGCCAGGCGGGACTGCAGGCCATCGGCATCGAAAGCGACGGCGGGATCAAGGGATGCCTGTCGATGCAGGCCCGGGACGGGGACATCGATCCCTTCCGGGAAGGCGGCTTGCGCCAGGCCTCCCTGGCCCAGTGGTGGTTCCGCGACGGCGCCTTCGCATACAACCGTGCCTTCGACGTGGAGGATTTGACCGGGGCCTGCCGCTCCTGCCGCCACGCCGTGCGGTGTCGTGGCGGGGCCCGTTGCGTGGCCGCCGCCTTCACGGGCGCGCTGTCGGAAGACCCCTTCTGCGACTACCGGGTCCGGTCGCTGGAGGCGCGACCCGGCGTGCGCGAACGCCTGGCCATGAGTGCGGCCGCTGCCGCCGCCGCCGCCATCCTGGGCCTGCCCGGGTGCGATACGGCGGCCCTGCCTGACGTCGCGCAGGACGTCGTCGCCGATGCGCCTGCGAAGGACCCGGGCGCGGCCGACCTGTCCCTGGTGGATCCCGGCCCGGCGGACGTCCTGCCCGGGGATCCGGGCCCCGCGGACACCCTTCCGACGGATCCGGGCCCGGGCGATCTCGTTCCATCCGATCCGGGCGCGGACGCGGTGGACTGCACGAACGTCTGTTGCCAGTGCGAGTACGGAATCATCCCGGACGAGGTCTTCCAGGCTTGCTGCGCCTCGCCGGACGTCCTGCCGACGGACCCGGGCCCGGCGGACACCTCCCCGGTGGATCCGGGCCCGGCGGACCTGGTTCCGTCGGATCCCGGCCCGGACGCCATCGACTGCGGGGCCGTGTGCTGCCTGTGCGACTACGGCGTCATCCCGGACGAGGTCTACCAGGCCTGCTGCGTGACACCGGACGTTCCGCCGACGGACCCGGGGGCGGCCGATGTCCCGGTTGCCGACGCGGCCCAGGATGCCGTGGATTGCGCATCGCTGCCTTGCAAGAGCGACCCGGCGTCCATTCCCGTCGCGGACTTCCAGGCGTGCTGCGCCGGACCGTGCACCCCGCCGCCGTGCTGCGAGTGCGACTACGGCCTTCCGCCGCCGTCCCAGTGCTGTCAGTAGGGGAATCGGGAAGGGTCCGCCGAATGGCGCGCTACCGGGTCAGTCGGCGCCCTCCGGGGAAGCCGGCGGCTCGGGTTCCGTCGCGGCGTCGCGGCTTCGGGAACGCCACAGGACGACCCGGTTCCTGCCGCCGCGCTTCGCCTGGTACATCGCCACGTCCGCCTGCTGGATCAGGGAGTCGGCCGCCTGCTCGGGGCCCATCTCGGCGACGCCGATGCTCAGGGTGACGGTGCCCGCCTGTCCCATCGAAGCCGAGGCGGCCGCTTCCCGCAGCCGTTCGGCCACTCGTGACGCAAGCTCCCCCGGGGTTTCGGGCAGCAGCACCACGAATTCCTCGCCGCCGTACCGGCAGGCGATGTCCGACGAGCGCAGGCCCTGCCGCAGCAGCGATGCGAGCTCCTTCAATACGAGGTCCCCCTCGGCGTGCCCGAAACGGTCGTTCACCCGCTTGAAGTGGTCGATGTCCAGCATGAGGAGGCTGGCCACGCGGCCGTATCGCTTCGTGCGGTCCATTTCCTCCTTGAGGCGGGTCAGGAAGTAGGCGCGCTGGAGCAGCCCGGTCAGGCCGTCCGTCGTCGCGCTGCGGAACAGGCGGGCGTTTTCGACGGCGATGGCCGCCTGGTCCGCCAGGGACGACAGCATCTCGAAGTCATCCGCGTCGTAGCGGGCCCCGCTGGCGATCGGCCCCAGGGCCAGGATTCCCAGCAGCCGCCCCTTGCAGGCGAGCGGCAGGACCAGGCTCGCGCCCAGGATCTTCATCTCTTCCCGGATCGCGTCGCGCTCGGGCCCTTCTGGCAGGGCGCGCAGGTCTTCGATCCGGAGGGCACGGCGCTCGAGCTTGAGCCATCCCGCAAGCGGTGATTCGGGAGGGAGCACGACGGCCGACGGATTGTCCCGGACGCGCTGCGGCTGCAGGTTGCCCTGCTCGTCTTCCAGCAGGAACGCGACGCTGGAAATGCCGACTTCCCGGACGAGGGTGCGGGACAGGTAGTCCAGCAACTGGTCCAGGTCCAGGTACGTGACGGCCGCGCGCATGCACTGCTGGAGCACCGGCCGCCGGTTGCGGCCGGACAGCAGCAGCGCGTCGATCCGATCCAGCGTGCGCCTGGACAGCGGAAGCCCGGCGTAGGCCCCGAGTACCACGACGAAGCAGGTGACGACCAGCGCCAGGCCTCCCGGAAGCGGCGGGCACAGCAGCGACCACAATCCCAACTGGATCGCCGCCAGCACGAAGCCCCACCCCAGCACGAGGGCTACGTGCACCGCCGCGACGTCCAGGTTGAACAGGCCGCGGGGACCCAGCGCGGCGATGATGCCTGCCGCCCAGAAGACCGAGCCGTACATCGCCAGCGAGGTGTCCACCGGCGCCCCGGCCAGCGCGGCGACCTCGAATGCGACCACCACCACGCCGGTGGCGACCAGGCCGCGGACCACGAGGGATGCCTGCTCGCGAATCTCGTCCGGCATCCGCTTTCGCGACGTCCACGCCAGCACCGCGAACACGGCCGCGCCGATGGCGGCGACGATCTCGATGACCTCGCCCAGGCTTCCCACGTTGTCGATGAAGGGGAGCAACTGGGGCCGGCCCCCCTGGACGAGGTTCGTCGTCACCGCGAGGACCGTGACGGTCCCGGCCAGGGGGTATCCGATCCATCCGACCCACCGCACGGCCCGGCTGCCCGGGTCGCGGATCGACAGGACGGTCTGGATGGCGGAAACCAGGGGGATCAGGGAACACCAGGAAATGCGGAACGGCAGGTCCGGGTCCAACCCGCTGGACGCATAGACGTAGGCGAGCCCGGTGGACAGGCATGCGGCCGCGAAGGCCCAGCAGGTGACGGCGGCGGGAATGATCATCAACTGCTGGCGCAGCGGGCGCCGCAGCAGGATGGACCCCAGCAGTGCGTGCAGCCCGGCCAGGAAGACCAGCGGGTATCCCAGCAGTGAAAGGAAATCGTCGGTCGACATCGCGCACCCATCCGCGGCGTCATGGAATCTACCAAGGACCTGCGAAGGTTGCCAATGCCGTGTCGATTACAGGCCCATCGCCTCGGCGAGGTGCTTCGGGCACAGGTCGCTGGGATCGCCGGACCCGTGCCGGGCCGCCGCGCAGTCAGGGCAGGCCTTCGCGGCATCCTCGGCCCGCTCCACGAGGACCTGCCGGAGGGCCTCGCGTGCCCGGGCTGCGGGATCGAGGCCCGGGGCGGCGCGCAGGTAGGGGTTCCAGCCGGGCGTGTCCAGCAGGCGGCGAACACCCTCGTTGACGGCGTGCTTGCGGGCTCGCCGACTCTGGGGAACGCGGTCGTCGTCCACGATCGGGCCTCTCCGGATGCGCCTGCGTGCCCGGGCCGTCCGTCAGAAGGACCAGGACGTCCGGGCCAGGGTGCGGATGTTGTAGTTGTTGCCGGCGTCCTTCAGGTACTGGGTGCGGGTGTAGGAAACCTCAAGCCCCACCCGCCACATCCCGCCGATCGCGTAGTGGGCCGCGCCGTACGCGGACAGGTTGTACAGGCGCGGCGGCGCCTTCGCGTTGTAGATCGGCGCCAGGTCCGAAGCGTACGGATGGTCGATGCCCGCGCCGGCATACAGCCGGAGGTCCCGCGTCGGCTTCGCGGTGATCTGCCCCCAGCCGCCCATCGTGCGGATCGACTTCACGTTGTACGTCGCGGGATTGCCGTCCTTCGCCGCGGTCGCGGTGATCGCCACGCCCTGCAGGATCCCCGCGAAGAAGGTGTTCACGTTGGCGCCGGCGAAGAACTCGCCCATCACGTCCAGGTACTTCGTGGTCAGTTTGAGGTCCACGTCGGCCAGCCACACGTCGGCGTTCTTCGAGTGCATCTCCCCCGTTTCGCCGCGCGCCAGGATCTTGCCGGTCGCCGGGTCCAGCGCGCGCCGGACCTTCTCCCGGCCCCAGACGCCCGACACTCCCCAGCCCAGCCCCACACCGGCGCCCAGGTCGTGCTGGCCCCCCAGCCGGGACATGAAGAACGGGATGGCGCTCCATTCGCCGTCGCTGATCATGTCGTTGACCGTGTCGGTCAGCACCTCGTTCGACCCCATGGGGCGGTTCGCGCTGACGTCCCACTGGAGTCCCGCGCCGCGCACCGTCAGGCGCACCTGGGGCAGGCGGATCCACGGGTTGCCCGAGGTGCCCAGCGCGATCCAGTTCGCCGTGTCGGGGAACAGCGGCCCGAACACGCCGAAGTGCTGCCCGGCCAGGATCGTGACGTGCTTGCCGTCCAGGCTGACCCACGCCTGCTTCAGGCGCATCAGGGGCGAGTAGGCGCTGCTGCCACCCGTCACGAAGCCGCCCACGAAGTCGACCTCGACACGCGCGTTCAAGGCCATGTCGCCGGCGACCTTCGGCCAGTTCATGTGGATGCCGACGGGCGAGCCGCGGACCGACATGCTGAACGAATGCTGGTCGCCGTTGATCGTGCCCTTCGGCTCGACCCAGGCCAGCCAGTCGCTGATGTAGGGCGTGGTGGTGTCGAAGTACGCCAGCAGTTCCAGCTTGCCATAGAGCTTCAGGGTGACGCCGTTCTTGAAGGCGAAGGTGAAGGGCTCCTGCAGGTGCATCGTGTCGTCGGGCGGCGGGGTGACCGGGGAAGGCACCAGGCGCACGACGTCCTGCACGGGCGCCGGAACGGGTGCGGGTGGTGGCGGGACCGGAGCCGCCACCGTCGCGGCCGATGCGGGCGCCGGCGCGTCGGTCGCCGGGGCAGGCACCTGGGCGGATGCCACGGCGTTCCAGAGGCACACCAGGGTCGCGACGGATGCGAGCGTCCTCACGATTCCTCCAGGAACCAGAAGTGATGGGGCCGATCCTATCCGTGTTCAGGGCCAGCGGCCAGCGCGAAATCGAGGGGGCGCTATCGAGGGGTTGCGACCCGCCCGTTGACAAGTGGTAGGATACCGCCCGTCCACGGGTCGGCAGGGAGGCAGTCATGCGTCACGGTGTTTCATTCGTGCGGATCGGGGTGGTTGCGGTGATCGCCGTCGCGGCGTTCGGGTGCGGCGGGACGAGTGCCGGCGGGGACTCCGTCGGCCCCGGCGGCGACGTGGGCGACCTGCCGGTCGTCGAGGATGTCCCGGCATCGGATCCCGGAACGTCCCCGGACGTCCTTCCGGCCCACTGCGTGAACGGCTATCAGGACGAGGACGAAACCGACCGCGACTGCGGGGGGTCCTGCGCGGGCTGCACCTACCAGCAGAAGTGCGCGGTTGCCGAGGATTGCGCGACCACCTGGTGCGTCAAGGGCATGTGCAACGTTTCGACCTGCGGCGACGGCCTCCTGGGACCCTCCGAAACGGACATCGACTGTGGCAACACCTGTCCGCCGTGCGCGGCCGACAAGAAGTGCGTCGCGATGTCCGACTGTCTGTCGGGCGTGTGCGTGCTGGGCACCTGCCTGGCGGCCACCTGCGAGGATCTCCACAAGAACGGCAACGAGTCGGACATCGATTGCGGCGGGGACAAGTGCCTGCCCTGCGCCAACAACTTCCTCTGCAACGGCCCGCTCGACTGTGCGTCGGGCCGATGCGTCAGCACCCACTGCATGTCCTGCGCAAGCGTCAGCGACTGCCCCGGCGACGATCAGCCTTGCAAGGTCCGGACCTGCACCAACGGGGTCTGCGGCCATTCGATCATCGCCGCCGGCGACCCGGCCACCCACCAGGCCATCGGGGACTGCAAGAAGATCCTCTGCCTGGCCGACCAGACGACCCAGCAGGAAAACGACGACACCGACCTTCCGGACGACAAGAACGATTGCACGGTGGACCAGTGCGACGCGGGCACGCCCAAGCACACGATCCTCGAAACCGGCACCGCCTGCACCACCGGCGGAAAGGTCTGCGATTCCACCGGCGCGTGCGTGGGCTGCCTGGTGGACGACGATTGCCCGTCACTGGTGTGCACGGGCGGGAAGTGTGGTCCGGCCTCCTGCGGCGACGGCAAGAAGAACGGCAATGAAACCGGGAAGGACTGCGGTGGGTCGTGCGGCAAGTGCCCGGCGGGCGAGGGCTGCAAGTCGGCGGCGGACTGCACCACCAGGTCCTGCGACGGCACGGTCTGCCTGGCGCCGGCGTGCACCGACCTCGTGCAGAACGGCGACGAGACGGCCCAGGACTGTGGCGGCCTGACGTGCCCCGGTTGCGACATCGGCCTGGCCTGCCACAAGGACGGGGACTGCGCCTCGGCCCACTGTTCCGCCAGCCTGTGCGTCCAGTGCATCCTGCCCACCGACTGCCCCGGCAACGACGACGAATGCACGTCGCGCACCTGCGATGCCACGAACGTCTGCGGGACCACCGTCGCCGATTTCGGCAAGGTGCCCCTGACGCAGGCCCCGGGGGACTGCAAGACGATCATCTGCAACGGGAAGGGCGGGACCAGCCTGCTGATCGACGACACCGATGTGCCGGATGACGGCAAGCAGTGCACGGCGAACGTGTGCGTGGATGGCGTCGCGTCGAATCCGCCGCTGCAGCCGGGCACGCCCTGCACCGAAAACGGCGGCACGAAGTGCGACGCCTTCGGGAACTGCGTCCCCTAGATCAACTTCCCGCAGGGGCCCGTCCCGGCTCCGACATGCCTACACGTCCCACGGGAACCGGTACTGCGACAGGCCCAGGCCCTTCCGCAACGCGTCGCAGTCCAGGCGCAGCGATTCGTTGATCGGAACGCCGCTGTCCTTTCGCTCCAGCCACGCCAGGTGCTCCTTTTCGCCCGCGGTGTAGATGCGCTCTTCGCCGGGGGCCTTCCGCGACGCCCGCAGGTCCCGGAGGATGGTGCCCGCGATGCCCTTGAACACGGGCAGCGGCACGAAGTGCTCGATGTCGATCGCGAAGAAGAAGTGACCCAGGTGGTAGGGGACCTTCTTGCCGTCCTCGTAGCCCAGCAGGGACTTCAGGAAACTCCCCTTCTGCAGCGCCGCCGACAGGATTTCCACCGCCGTGGCGTACCCGTAGCCCTTGTAGCCGGCCGTCTCCTCGCCGATGCCGCCCAGGGGCGCCAACGCGGCCGTGCCCGCCACCAACTCCTTCAGGACCGTGTGCGGGTCCGTCTTGCTGGTACCGTCCTCGCCGATGACCCAGCCCTCGGGCATCTGCTTCCCGATGCGCTCGTACACCTCGATCTTCCCGCGCTGGGTGATCGACGTGGCGCAGTCGATGACGAACGGGAACGCCTCGTCGGTCGGGCACCCGATCGTCAACGGGTTGGTGCCCAGCATGTTTTCGACGCCGAAGGTCGGCGCGATGGACGGCCGGGCGTTGGTCCCCGAGATGCCGATCTGGCCGGCCTCGCAGGCCATCAGCGCGTAGTAGCCCGCGATGCCGTAATGCGTCGAGTTGCGCACCGCGACGCCGCCCATGCCGTATCGTTTCGCCTTGTCGATGGCCATCTGCATCGCGCGCCGGCCGATCACGTGGCCCATCCCGTCATGGCCGTCGATGACCGCGGTGGTTTCGGTTTCCTTCACGATTTCGAACTGCGTCACCGGGAACTGGATGCCCGCCTGGATGCGATCGACATAGATCGGCTTCAGGCGACCCACTCCGTGCGAGTCGATGCCCCGCTTGTCGGACGTGATGAGGACGTCGGCGCAGACGGCCGCGTCATCGGGGGGGACGCCCACCGAAACGAGCGCGTCCTTCATGAACCGCTCCATCACGTCGAACGGGATGCTCCACTGGTTCTCGGCCATGATGCCCCTCCTCGAAGCCCGCTCCTCTTATGCAAAGCGAGCCCGGGCCTCTCGTACCAGAATTCCGGGGCCGTTGCCACGCAGAACGAGCGTCAGGGCGTGTGGTGACGGGAGAAAGGCGGATCGGGGGGGGTCACTCCCGGACCAGTCGGATCGGCAGCTCGGGCTGGTGCAGCGCATCGGCATGCGTCAACGTGAAGACCTGGTCCTTGTAGCCCTTTTTCAGGACGTGGATCCGCAGCGTGCCGCCGGGGGGAATCAGGATGTCCGAGGGGGTTTCGCCCAGCTCGTCGCCCGTGTCCTCGTTGTGGAAACTGGCCGCTGGCGGCGTCGTGACGAGGTGGACGATCGCGGCGCGCTTCTCGGGGGGGGGCAGAACCGCGCCCGGATTGCTGGAGGCGACGGGCACCTCGCGGTCCATGTAGGCCTCCGCCCGGGCCAGCCACTGCCGGATCGGCGCGGTCGTCGGGCCATACTGCGCCATGTAGATGCCCACGGCCAGGCCCGCCAGCACCAGGAGGGTCAGTTCGAACGCCCCGACCAGCCGCCGCTTCGGACGCCGATCCCGAACGGGCTGGGGTGCCGTGATCCGGCGCGCCTCCGTCGAGACGACCGAGGAGGAACCCATCTGCGCGAAGGCCTCGTCGCCCACGCGCCGGACCTCCTCGGTCATGGAGTGGCCCTGGTGCGTGTCCCGGGCGGTCTTCCGGCGTTCGGGCCGGGGCGCGGGCTCCCGTGCGGCCTCCGCCACGGCGTCATCGAACGACGAGGGGCCCGCGTAGTCCTGGCCCACCGTGTCCGCGACGGCGTCGAAGGCCTTTCGGCACGCGGCCGCGGTGCGGAAGCGCGATTCCGGGTCCCGGGCCAGGGACTGCCGCAGGAAGCCCACCAGCAGGGGCGAAAGGTTGTTGTTCGCCGCCTGGCACAGGGGGTCGTACGACGCGTCCAGCTTCATCGCGTACGTTTCCTGGGTCGAGTCCCCCTGGAACGGCAGGCGCCCGGTGATCAGCCGGAACGCCAGCACGCCCACCGCGTACAGGTCGGTCCACGGGCCGATGTTCCGCCGCGTGATCTGCTCGGGCGCCATGTAGGCCGGGGTGCCGACCATCAGGCTGGTCTCGCTGCGCTCCTCGACGAACTTGGCCAGCCCGAAGTCCAGCACCTTGACGAACCACGGGTCCCCCGAGATCTCCTGCAGCATCACGTTTTCGGGCTTCACGTCCCGGTGCACGATGCCACGCTGGTGGGCCGCGTCCAGCGCGTTGAGGATCTGCCGCAGCACGTGGACCGTCACCTTCGGGTCCATGTGGCCGCTCTGCAGGGCCCCCGTCTGCATCTCGTTGCGCAGGGTCCGGTTGCCCTCGACGAACTCCATCACCAGGAAGGGCACGCCCTCGTGCACGCCGTACTTCAGCAACCGGACGATGTTCGGATGGGTCAGCGTGGCCAGCGCCGCCGCCTCGCCTTCGAAGCGCTTCGCCAGCGCGGCCAGCAGTTCCGGATCCTGCTCGGGGCGCTCCATGACCTTCAGGGCGGCCTTCATCAGGATGGGAAGTTGCAGGACCAGGTACACCTTGCCGAAGCCGCCGGCGCCCAGCACGTCCACGACCAGATACTCGCCGATGCACTGGCCGATGCGCGGGTCGATCCTCGCGGCCGGCAGTTCCCGGACCTTCGTGAAGGACTCTTCGGGGATGAAGTGGTAGCCGCGCCGCTGGCACGGGTTCTCGCCGCAGGGCTGTCCCACCGGGCCCTCGGCGTGGCAGGAAGGACAATGGCCCGTGACCTCGCGCATGGTCCACCTCGCTGGAAGTCGTTCACGACCGCAGGACCGGACCGTAGGATAGCAGAGACCGGGGCTGCCGGAAGGGTGTCGTGCAGGTGGAAAATCGCCGCGCCCGACGATCGGATCGGGCGGCTCGGTCGGACCCGGCGTCAGTGCTTCGCGACCCAGTCCTTCAGGAAGGCGGCCTGCCGGGCCACTTCCTCGGAGGTCTTTTCCAGCCCGATCTTTTCGGCCTTGCTGCCGATCAGCGGGATCTTCACTTCCAGTTGCGTGTTGAACACGACCTTGGTCTGGGAGCCGACAGCGAGGAATTCGACCGACCCGGACAGAAGGAACTTGTCCGCCATCATGTTCGGCGTGACCTTCCAGGTCATGACGTTCCGGTCGCGGTCCAGCACGTTGTCGTCCACGTACGTGTCCGTATCGGACTTCCGCAGCATCGCCGGCACGCGCGACGGTTCCGTGGCGCGGCACTTGCGGCGCAGCTTGTTCCCGGGCTGCTCCTCGCGCTCGAGGACCTCGACGGTCGTCGCGCCCGAGTTCTTCAGCTTGAGGATGTAGAAGTCGTCCTGGGCATACGCTTCCAGGACCTTGGCAATCGGCGCCGGGACCAGATGTTCGTAGGATACCTTCTGCATCGATTCCTCCTGCAAGGCGGGCCGATCGTGCCACTGCACGTGGAGGAAGGCAAACCCGAGCGCGGTCGTCTTTTCGGGACCTACTTGCAGCCGGTGATCGTGGAGCATGCGGGGCAGGGGATCCCCATGCTGTTGACGTTGTAGCAGGTGGCCGCGGCGCCGGCCAGGGCGCAGCAGCAGTCGCACGTGGCCGTGTTGTTGTCGTTGCAGTCCGCGCCCGTGGTGCACGCGGTGGTGCAGCCCGCGATCGCCGTGTGCGTGCAGGCGCCCGTCGTGCTGTCGCACGCGTCGGTCGTGCAGGCGTTGCCGTCGTCGCACGAAATCGCGGTGCCCGCGCACTTCCCGGAGGCGCAGACGTCGCCGGTGGTGCAGGCGTTGCCGTCGGTGCAGGCGGTCCCGTTCTTGACGTTCGCATACGAGCAGTAGGGATAGCCTGGGCCCTCGACGCAGGTATCCGTGGTGCAGGCGTTCCTGTCATCGCAGGACACCGCCCCATGCGTGCATGCGCCCGACACGCACTTGTCGATCGTGCAGTACTTCCCGTCGTCGCAATCCTTGTCCACCGTGCAGGTGGAGGTGCCGCAGTTCGGGATCGCCTTGTAGATGCAGTAGGGGAACGTCGGTCCCTCGGCGCAGGTGTCGGTGGTGCAGGGGTTGCCGTCGTCGCAGGACACCGCCGAATGCGCGCACGCCCCCGCGGTGCACTTGTCGATCGTGCAGTACGTCCCGTCGTTGCAATCGCCGTCGACCGTGCAGGTGGTGGATCCGCAGTTCGGGATGGCCGTGTGCGTGCAGGCGCCCGCGGCGGTGCAGGCGTCGATGGTGCACTTGTCGCCGTCGTCGCAGTTCAACGCGGTGCCCGTGCAGACCTTCGCCTTGCACGCGTCGCCGGTGGTGCAGGTGTTGCCGTCGTTGCACGCGGTCCCGTCGGCAACCGTCGAATACGTGCAGTAGGGGTAGCCAGGGCCCTCGACGCAGGTGTCCGTGGTGCACGAATTGGTGTCGTCGCAGGATACCGCCGAGTGTTGGCAGATCCCCGACTTGCACTTGTCCATCGTGCAGTACTTCCCGTCGTCGCAGTCCTTGTCCACCGTGCAGGTGGCGCCGCAGTCCGGGATGGCCCCGTGCACGCACCCCGACGTCGGAGCGCACGTGTCGTTGGTGCAGGGGTCGCCGTCATCGCACGAAACGACCGCGTACCCGCACACCCCGTTGGCGCATGTGTCCACCGTGCAGGCGTTCTGGTCGTTGCAGCCCTCGTCGGTGGTGCAGCCGGCGCAGTTCGTCAGGGGGCTGTTCACGCATCCCGCCGTCGGGTCGCAGTAGTCCGAGGTGCAGGGGTCGTTGTCGTTGCACGTCTTCGGGGTGCCGGTGCACTGGGTGCCCACGCAGGTGTCGTTTTCGGTGCAGGGGTCGCCGTCGTTGCAGGCGGCGCCGTCCATCTGGCGATACGTGCAGTAGGGGTAGCCCGGGCCGCGGCTGCAGTAGTCCTGGGTGCAATCGTTGCCGTCGTCGCAGACCAACGGGTCGTGGAGGCACGTGCCGGCCGAACAGCGGTCGTTCTTGGTGCACACGTCGCCGTCGTCGCAATCGGTATCGGTGGTGCACGGCCCGCAGCCGGGCATCGGCACCGCCTTGCATCCCTTCGTGGGATCGCAACGGTCCATCGTGCACGCGTTGCCGTCGTCGCACACGGTCAGGGCCTGGGTGCAGGCGCCGCCAACGCACTTGTCCGTGGTGCAGACGTCGCCGTCGTCGCACTCGGAATCGATCACGCACTTCTTGCACGCGCCGTTCGGCCAGTGCTTGCAGCCGACGCCGGCCGTGCAGCTGTCGATCGTGCAGGGGTCGCCGTCGTCACAGGTGAGCCCCGATCGGTGGCACGCCCCGGTGGTCTTGTTGCACGTGTCCACCGAGCACGGGTCGCCGTCGTCGCACTGGGCGTCGGTGGTGCAGACGTACGGGACGCACCCGGAAATGGGCTGGGTGCCGCAGCCGCTCACGGGGTCGCACACGTCGATCGTGCAGGGGTCGAAGTCGTCGCACTGCACGCGCCCCTGGATACACGCGCCGTTCACGCACCGGTCGATCGTGCAGGCATTCAGGTCGTTGCAGTCGGTGTCCACGGTACACTGGTGGCCGACGTCCGCGACCACGTCCTCCGGGACGTCCGCGGTCGGCAGATCGGCCGTCGCGTCGGGGCCCGCGTCCCCGACGGTCCCTTCGGTATCGGGGGTCAGCAGGTCGTCGGGCTCGGTCACTTCCTCGCCATCGCGCTGCGGCACGTCTCCCTGGTCCGCCGACGGAACGTCTTCGGCATCGGCGCCGGAGTTGTCGCCGAGGATATCGACCTGGGTGGTCGTGGAACTCCCCCCGCAGGAGAGGCCCGCCAATCCCAGAGCCAGCGCCAGAGTCACAGCGATCCCCGAAACCGTCCGAACCGTCTGCATGGATTCCTCCCGTGCCGATACAAAGGCGATAGAAGAATAGGAACTTCCGGCCCTGAATGCCAACTTCCGCCGGGATGGGGAAAGCGGGGGGCGAATCCGGCCGTGTCGGGAGGTTCCGTCAGGCGGTGCCCGGATCGGGAGGGCGATACGATCGCGCCTTCTCCTTCCCGTTCAGCACGCGCAGGGCTCCCTTGGCCAGCGCGGCCATCTCGTTCTCGCCGGGGTACACGGTCACGCCGCAGCCGAGGGCCGCAACGAAGCCTTCGATCCGGGCCACGAGGGCCGCGCTGCGGGCCATGCCGCCGGTCAGGAGGATCCTGTCCACGGGCTCGCCGTCGAAGGCGGGCAGCAGCGACGTGATCCACTTGGACACCTGGTAGGCCATCGCCTCGAAGACCTCGGCGGCCAACGCGTCGCCCTCGGCGATCCGCCGCTCGACCTCCCGCAGGTCCGCGGTGCCCAGCAGGTCGATCAGCCCCCCGCGTCCCTTCACCAGCGCCTGCAGTTCGGCCTTCGAATACGCCCCCGAAAAGCACATTTCCAGCAGTTGCCCCACGGGCAGGGACCCGGACCGCTGCGGCGTGAACGGCCCCTCGCCGTCCAGCGCGTTGTTGACGTCCACGAACCGGCCCTTGTGGTGCGCCCCGATGGAAATCCCCCCGCCCATGTGGGCGACGATGACGTTGACATGCTCGTAGAAGGTCTCGTTCTCCTCGGCGTACCTCCGTGCCGTGGCCACCTGGTTCAGCGCGTGGCTGATGACCTTGCGGCGCACCGACTTGAAGCCCGTGATCTTCACGCGGGTCGGCACCTCGTCCACCACGGGCGGGTCCACGATGAAGGCCGGCTTGCCGGTGCCCGACACCATCTCGACCGCGATCAGGCCGCCGAGGTTCGACGCGTGGTCGCCCAGCACGCCGGCCCGCAGGTCGTCCAGCAGCGGCTGGTCCACGACGTAGGTGCCGTGCGGGATCGGGTGGACCAGTCCGCCGCGGCCCGACACGGCATGCAGGTCGGCGACGGACAGCCCGTTGTCCGCGAGGGCCTGGATCACCGCGTCCTTCCGGAACGCGAACTGCGCCGAAACCTTCTGCCCCTCGAATGGCTCCAGGTGCTCGGCCGCGTGCTGCAATTCGCGGGTGAACACCTCTCGGTCGTTCTCGTACACGGCGATCTTGGTGGACGTGCTGCCCGGGTTGATCGCCAGGATGCGGTGGCGCGGGATGAACGTGTCCTTGGGGGTCGACTTCCAGCCGCCGTGCAGGTGCAGGCGCAGAAGGGTGGCCTTGACCGCCAGGCGCGCGTCCTCGGCCGTGGTGTCCAGCGCCATGTCGACGGCCTGGCTGCCCACGCCGGTGACGACCGGGAACTTCTTGGCCGTCGGGAACCGCACCGCATACAGGTTGTAAAGCAGGTTCCCCATATCGACGTTGGGGCAGATGATGACGTTGGCCGGGGGAGGCGCCTCCTCGCCGTCGCTCTGGAAATAGTAGGCGGCCGATCGGCGGGACAGCGCGGCGTTGATCTTCACTTCGCCCGTGATGCGGATCGAGCGATAGCGCTCGCCCCGCGTGATGCGTCGAGCCAGCACGGCCGGCACCAGTTCCATCGCCCGGCGGACCAGCTCGGGCGACGGGCCCTCGTCGGACCCGCGGTTCGAATACGACACCAGGGCGCCCTCGATGGTCGGCAGGACGTCCTCCGGGAACAGGTCGCGGGCCACGCTGCACGTGCCCACCGCCACCTCGGCCAGCACCTCGGGCGTCATGGTGGCGTTGACGCCGGTATCGCCGAAGACCACGATGTTGTGCGGGAACATGTCCGCCGGGTGCTCGTCCGGCAGCACGAACACGCCCGCCTCGCACACGTCGCGGCGCGTCGAAAACAGGTTCAGCATGGGCCGGAAGTAGTCCCGCGGGGTGTGGGTCGCGCCGCCGACCACCATGTCCGCGTGGCCCTGCTTGACCGCGAACAGCCCGAAGATCGCCGGGTCGGACATGCGGGCCTTCGCGGCAACCGCGTCGGGGCACAGCGTGGCGCAGTCCTTCCGCTCCTGGCAGACGTGGGCGAACTCGTCGATCAGGTCCGTGCGGTCCTTGACGCGCACGAACGTCGATTCCGACAGCGCGAACTCCAGCCGGTTCGGATCCACGTGGGTCAGCTCGCGCGCGGCCAGGTAGCGGACCTCCTTCTCGGGCGCCAGCAATACCGGGCGGCAGTGGCGTGCCAGGTGACATACCGCTTCCAGCACGCGGGGGTCCAGCGCCTCGGTGAACACGACCGTCGGCCGGTCCGTCGCCACCAGCGCAAGTTGCCGTTCCAGGGCCCCTTCGATGTCGTACATGCCGCTTTCTCCCGTTCCGCCCGCCCGCATCGCTTCATACCACATCCCCATCCTGACGCAATGCGTCAGGGGGGCAGGATCACCGGAGTCACCGGAACCATTCCGGAAGGTCCAAAAATCACGCTTGATTTTCCATTTTTGCCTCGGTAAAATTGGGGCGACTCTGGAGGTGGCTACCCTGACCACACTCGATCTGCGATCCGCGGTTCATCTGGTCTTCCATCCGACCTTCGTGACCCGGAATAATGATCCCGTGTGCATGCACGCCAGCTCTCAGGAGGTGTGGACGGTGGCGTGAAAACGTCGTGCCGTCCGATGAGAGCCCGGGTTCCGGGCACGTTGGGACGAGAGTCCCGGTTCAAGGAGTTTTCCGATGCAGAAGAACAAGCTGTTCATGGGCGGTCTGGCGTGGGCGACCACCGAGGCCTCGCTGCGCGCGGCGTGCGAGCAGTACGGCGAAATCGAGGAAGTCCGCGTGATCGTGGACCGCGAGACCGGCCGGTCGAAGGGCTTCGGGTTCGTGACGTTCACGACCGAGGAAGCCGCGGCTCGTGCCAAGGCGGAAATGGACGGCCAGATCATCGACGGTCGCGCGGTCAAGGTCGACTTCCCGCGTGAGCGCGAGGATCGCGGTGGTGGCGGCGGCGGCGGTCGCGGCGGCTACGGCGGTGGCGGCGGCGGTGGCGGCTACGGCGGTGGTGGCGGCGGCGGCGGCGGTTACGATCGCGGTCCGCGGCGCTTCTGATCCGGCGGACGGTCCTTCCGTCCCGACAGAATGTCGAATGATGCAACGGGCAGGCCCGGGTAACCGGGCCTGCCCGTTGTTGTTTTCACCCTTTGAATCGGTATGTCGTGGATTCAGCCTCCCTCCATGCGTCGTCCTTCATCGGCGTCATTTCGGATACGCACGGCCTCGTCCGCCCGTCCGCCCTGGATGCCCTGGCCGGGGCCCGGTGCATCCTGCACGCCGGCGACATCGGGTCGCCCGAGGTGCTGCGCGCCCTGGAGTCCGTGGCACCCGTGATCGCGGTCCGCGGGAACACCGACACGGCCCCGTGGTCCAGCGATCTGCCTGCCCGCGAGTGGATCGATTTCGACGGCATCGACGGTGTGATGATCCACGATCGCTCGGCGCTCGACCTGGATCCGAAGGCGGCCGGCCTGGCCCTGGTGATATCGGGCCATTCGCACCGTCCCGAGGCGATCGAACGCAACGGCGTCATGTATCTGAACCCGGGAAGCGCCGGGCCGCGCAGGTTCCAGTTGCCCGTGACCGTGGCTCGCCTGCACCTGGAAGGCGGCCGGGTCCGCGCGGAAATCGTCCCGGTGTGATGCGCCGGAGGAGGGAGCATGGTCCGCCCCTGGGCAATCCTGGCCTGCGTGGCCGCCCTGCTGGCCGGTGCGCCCGTGATGGCGCTCGTCGGCAAGGGCGCCCGGCCGGGCGACTTCGTCGTCGAGGACCCCGACGGTGCGGCCGTGCGGTTTTCGACGTTCGCCGGTCGGGCGATCCTCGTGATGTACGAAGACAAGGTCGCCGTCGATTGGAATGCAGCGCTGAAGAAACGCCTGTCGCGCGACAAGTCGCTGCCCCGGACACTCGTCGTGATGCCGGTGGCGGACATGCGGCGCTGGAGGTTCTGGCCGGCGAAGCCGTTCGCGCAGAAGGAACTGCGGAAGCGGTCGAAGGAAATGGGACGGACACTGTTCGGGGACTGGAACGGCGAGGCGGCGAAGGCGCTGGGGGTCGTCGATCGCACTTCGTCGATGGTCCTGTTCGGCCCGGACGGGGTGGTCCGCTGGGCGTGCAGCGGCCGGCTGTCCGCCGAGCGCGTGGACGAACTGGTAGCGCTGATTCGACGTGCTCCGGCGGCCCAGCCCCTGCTCGATCCTGCCGGGGCCCCGCCCGTTCCGGCCGCGCCCGAACCCGTCGTGGCCCCGCCCGATCCCGTCGTGGGTGCGCCCGAGGCCCCCGTTGCCCCGCCCGATCCCGCCGATGCCGCGCCCGAACCCGCCGCGGCCGAACCTTCCACCGACCCGACGGGGACCGGCTCGCGGTGATTTTTCCTCTCGCGCCCGGGAGGGGTTTCGCCTACGATACGGCCGTGGTTATCGCTCCGACCAACCTGCCCCTGTGGATCACCTTTTCGAGGCTGGTGGCCAGCCCCATCTTCGTTCTGCTGTTCTGGCTGGGACTGCGGGGCAGCGGCTACGGGGCGCCGATCGAAACGCTGATCGTCGATATCCGTCCCGAATTCCTGATCGCCGCCTGGGCCCTGATGTTCCTGCAGGAAGTGTCGGACCTGGTGGATGGGGCGATCGCCCGTCACCACGGCACCGTGACCGACCTTGGGAAACTGGTGGACCCCCTCGCCGACACCCTGTCGCACGTCGGGGCATTCCTCTGCCTGATGTGGGTGGGCCTGATCCCCTTCTGGGTGCTCCTGGTCGTCTACTATCGGGAGGCGGTGGTCAGCACGCTGCGGGTCATTGCGGCCAAGGAGGGATACGTCGTCCAGGCCCGCCCGTCCGGCAAGATCAAGGCCCTCAGCCAGGCCATCGCCGCGAACCTCATCGTCGGGTTCCTGGTCGTCGCGCACTATGTCGAAGGCCTGCGCGACCTGGTGGCGCCCGTCGCCCAGGTCCTGTCGATCCTCGTCGCGCTGGGGGCCCTGATCTCCCTGATCGACTACTACCTCGCCATCAACCGGATCGCCGGCAGGAAGTAGGCGCCGCCGCCGCTTCTCCAGGGCCCGCTTCTCCAGGGCCCGCTTCTCCTGCCCCCGCTTCTCCCGGCGGACCCGCTGCCTCGACCCCGACCCGTTGCCGAATACACGCAGGGCCGGGATGCGCCGGCCGTTGACGACGGGCGCACCCCTTGTGCGGTCGGTACACCCTGTGCAATCGGTGGCATGTGCCGTCGATGAACCCTCGGCGACGTGGCGATGCCCAGAACCCCGGGGGACCAATATTCAGGGGGATTGCAGCAGGTTACAGGCAGGTCCCGTGCAGGTTCAGAGCAGGTCTCGCCGCCTACATGCAGCCGAATCCTTCCACGCAGGCCTTGCCAGGCGGGCACCACATTGCCGGATGCACGCAGGTGTTCAGAATGCCGCCAGTGGCCACGCAGATGTCGATCGTGCAGGTACGGTTGTCTGCGCAATCGCTGTCGGTCGTGCAGGTCACCTGGTAGCAGGTTGCCTGTTGAGTGTGCACGCAACCCTGGTTCGCATTGCAGGAATCGTCCGTGCAGGAGTTGCCGTCAGCGCACGTGTCCGTCACGTTCTTGCAGGCCCCGGTCAGAGGATTCTGGAAGTCCTGCGTGCATGGGTTGTTGTCGTCGCAGGCCCACAGGTGCCGGCAATGGCCTGACTGGCAGACGTCCTGCGTGTGGGGCGCGCCGTCGTCGCAGTCGGCGTCCACCGCGCAGCATTCCTTGGCGAAAGTCGACACGCAGGCCCCCGTGGTTCCGTCGCAGGTGGACACGTGGCAATCGTCGATCGGGGTGCAGGTCTTCGCGGTGTGCGTGCACTCGTTGGACCCGTTGCACACGTCGATCGTGCACGGATCCGAGTCGTCGCAGTCCGAGTTCGCATGGCAGAGGCAGTTCGCCTTCGAGTGGTCCACCACGTGGACGCATCCCTGGCCGGTAGCGCAACTGTCAAGCGTGCAGGCGTTCCGGTCGTCGCAGGCATCCACATGGTTGCACTGGGCAGCACCCGAGGTGCCCGCGCTGCAGGCGTCGAGCGTACAGGGGTTGCTGTCGTTGCAGTTGAGAGCCGGGGTCAGGGTGCAGGTGCCGCTGCGTCGATCGCAGGTGTCCGTCGTGCAGACGTTGTGGTCGTTGCAGTCCAGTGGCGTCGTGTTGCACTGGCCGGTCGTCCGGTCGCAGTACCCGGGGATGCACGGGTCCGACCACGGGCAATCCCGTTCGACGTAAACGCACTTCGCCAACGTTGCGTCTGCCGGATCGGCCTCGCAGTACGAATCCACGGTACAGCGGTCGCCCTGGGTGCACGACAGCCGGGAGTTGATGCATCCCAGCGCGACGTTGCAACTGTCGATCGTGCACGGGTCGCCGTCGTCACAGTTCTTCGTGGTGAATTCGCAACCGGAGGACGGGGAGCACGTGTCCTCCGTGCACTTGTTCCCGTCGTCGCAGGTCACCGGCGCGTGCTTGCAGCCGACGGCCAGATCGCACGAATCCGCGGTGCACCGGTTGTCGTCGTCGCAGTTGACGGGCATCACCCTGCATTGGCCCGTCGAGGCTTCGCAGTAGGCGGGGAAGCACTTGTTGCCGACGTCGCAGGAATCCGCATGGACACAGGTCCCGGCGGGGCTCCGGCACGAATCCGCCGTGCAGTCCAGGCCGTCGTTGCAGTCCTTCGGATCGTGCAGGCATGTGCCCGTGGTCTGGTCGCACCGGTCGGTCGTGCAGCCATCCCCATCGTCGCAGTTCTTCGCCACGTTCAAGCAGGCGCCCGTCACGGGATTGCACGAATCCACCGTGCAGAAGAGGCCGTCGTTGCAGTCCTTCGGCGTGTGGACGCATCCCTGGCCGGCAACGCAGGTATCGACCGTGCAGGGGTCGCCGTCGTCACAGGTCGCCGGCGTGTGCACGCATTCCAGGACCGGATCGCACCGGTCCGTGGTGCACGGGTCCAGATCGTCGCAGTTGGGGCGGTGGACGCAGGACCCGACCAGGGGGTCGCACGTATCCTCGGTGCAGGGATCGCTGTCCTTGCAGTTGACCTTCGCGTGCAGGCACTGGCCGGTGGCAAGGTCGCAGGAATCGATCGTGCAGGGATC
This sequence comes from uncultured Myxococcales bacterium, assembly GCA_903857665.1. Lineage (GTDB taxonomy): Bacteria > Myxococcota_A > UBA9042 > DTJE01 > DTJE01 > CAIZWN01. The sequence goes on along the minus strand of CAIOFV010000084.1, from coordinate 62,726 downwards.
GGCGTCGGGACACGACTCGACGTACACGCACCCACCAGAGGTCGAGTCGCAGTAGTCGTAGGTGCATGCCAGGCCGTCGTTGCAGTCCTTCCGCGTGTGCTTGCAGGTGCCCGTCCCGGCGATGCACGAATCGGCGGTGCAGGGGTCCCGGTCGTTGCAGTCGGCGTACGTCCAGGAACACTGGTGCGTCGCCTGGTTGCACACGCCCACGGCGCACGGATCCGTCACCTGGCAATCCGTGGCGACGGTGCAGGCCTTGCAGTTCGCGACGGGCCGATGACTGCAGCCCGTGCCTTCGCAGGCATCGACGGTACAGGGATCCCCGTCGTCGCACGACAGGGGCGTATGGACGCATCCCACGTTTCGGACGCACGAGTCCACGGAGCAGGGCTCGCCATCGTCGCAGGATCGATCCTGGTGCACACAGGCGCCGGAAGCGGAATCGCACGAATCCATCGTGCAGGTATTTCCGTCATCGCAGGAACGCTTCGTGTGCAGGCACTGCCCCGTCATCGGGTGACAGGAATCCTGGGTGCACGGGTCCCCGTCATCGCAGGACTTGCGCACGTTCAGGCACGCACCCGTCGAGGGGTCGCAGGAGTCCGCGGTGCAGGCGTCCAGGTCCTCGCAGGTCTTGACCGTGTTGATGCAGGCCCCGGTCGCAGGATCGCACTTGTCGATCGTGCAGAGGTCCCCGTCGTCGCAGGATGCCTGCAGGTGCAGGATGACCCCGGAAACCGGGTCGCAACGATCCACCGTACAGGCGTCGCCATCGTCCACGATGACGGGGGTGGAAAGGCACTTGCCGGTCGTCTGGTCGCAGATGTCCGTCGTGCAGGGGTTGCCGTCATCGCAGTTCTTGTCGGTGTGGACGCACGCCCCCGTCACGGCGTCGCACGAGTCGATCGTGCACGGATTGAGGTCGTTGCAGGTGTTCAGCGTGTTCTTGCAGGCTCCGGTCGTCGAGTTGCATTCGTCCAGGGTGCAGGGGTTCCCGTCCGAACAATCCTTCACGGTGTATCCGCACAACTTGGTCGCCTGATCGCATTGATCCACCGTGCAGGGGTTCCCGTCCGAGCAATCCTTGTCGATCAGACAGGCGGTGGAGCATCCGGGCTTCGGGGACGGCAGGTGCACGCATCCCTTCAGGGGAATGCAGGAATCGGTCGTGCACGCGTTGTTGTAGTCACAGTTGATCATGGTATGGCGACAGGTTCCGCTGATTGCATCGAAGGTGTCGGTCGTGCACGAGTCGCCGTCCGAGCAGGTTGTCGGGACGTTGGTGCAGTTCCCCGTGTCGGGATTGCAACGGTCCACGGTGACAGGGTTGCCGTCGTCGCAGTCCTTCACGACATGCGCGCACGCCCCCGTCACGCGGTCGCACAGATCCGTGGTGCACGGGTTCTGATCGTCGCAGGCCTGCGCGGAGTGAACGCATCCCACCCCGGGCGCACACAGGTCGATCGTGCAGGGGTCGTTGTCCTCGCAATCCCGGACGACTTTCTGGCACGTTCCGGTGGCCGCGTCGCACCAGTCGGCGGTGCAGGCGTCGCCATCGGAGCACTGCGTGGCCACGTACTTGCAGACGCCCGTATCGCAGACCTCCGTCGTGCAGGCGTTCCCGTCGTTGCACTGGGCGTTGGTGGTGCACGGGCAGGACGGCAGGCGCTGGTGGACGCAACCGAGGGCCGGATCGCATCGATCCAGAGTGCAGGCGTCGTTGTCCGAGCAGGCGATGTCGGTGTGGATGCAACCGGCGGTCCTGTCGCAGGAATCGAGCGTGCAGGGATTGCCGTCGTCGCACGTCCGCTGCACCGACTTGCAACTGCCGTCCGTCCGGACGCACGTGTCCGCCGTGCACGCATTCCCATCGTCGCACGTCTTGTTTTCCCAGGTGCACTGGCCGCCCGTGCAGCGATCCTCGGTGCAGGGGTTCCGGTCATCGCACGACAACGGGTTGTGCTGGCAGCCCACGCCCGGCACGCAGAAGTCGGTCGTGCAGGCATCGCCGTCATCGCACGACAGGTCGATGGCGACGCATGTGCCGGTGGCGGGGTTGCAGGAATCGGTCGTGCAGGAGTCCCCGTCGTTGCACACCTTTTCGACATGGAGGCAACCCGTCGCGGGATCGCAGGAATCCACGGTGCACTGGTTGCCGTCGTCGCAGGACTTCGGATCCACGCGGCATCGGCCGGACGTCAGGTAGCAGGTGATGACGCTGCAGGGATCGGCCACCAGGTTCGCGCAATCCAGATCCTTCGTGCACGTGTGGCACGCCGGGGGCGCATCGACAGCCTGGACGTGGGTGCAGCCGCGATCCGGGTCGCAGCCGTCCGTCGTGCAGGGGTCCTGGTCATCGCAGACGCGCGTGATCCAGCGGCACGCGTGGGCCACGCACTGGCTGGAATCCGGGCTGCATTCGAGGCCGTCCGGGCAGGACCCGGCAGAAGGGCAGGGCGGGGACGCATCCCCGGCGTCCAGCAATCCGCAGGATCCGCGGACGCACTGGTTCGGTTCGTGGCCGATGCAGTCGGTACTCACACCGCAGGTGGTGCAGCCCGAAATGGCGTCGTGGGCGCACCCGGTCGTCTGATCGCAGGAATCCTTGGTGCAGGGATCGCCATCCTGGCAGTCCCGAGCCTCGGTGGAACAGATCCCGTCCACGCACCGGCCCACCAGGCAGGGGCCCGGGTCCGGACAGTCGGAATCGATCTCGCAACCGGCGTCCGTGTGGACGTCCTCCGTGAACACCTCCACGGGTCCGATTTCGTCTTCAGGGACATCCGCGGCATCGACTTCCGTTCCCGGATCCCGGACGGGCACGTCCGGCACCAGGTCCGGGACATCCAGGATGTCAGGCGCCACCAGGGAATCCTCATCCTCTCCCTGCGTGTCCGAGAGGACGTCCTTCGGTTTGTTGCTGCCGCCGCACCCGGAGGCCAGCGCACCCACCACGGCCAGAAGAGCAATCCGTCGCAACGAATCACGCAACCTGATGCACCGGGCCATGGAAACCTCCTCGAAGGATCGAAGTGCCGAAGACCGGGACAGAGGGCCGATTCGGGTATCGCACGCGACTCTCTTCGTGATCCCGGTCCGCCCTGATGCACGCAAGACGATTGATTATAGCCAAAATCCGCGGGTGGAGGTACGGAAAACCTGCCGAAGTGCAGGGGGGCGGCCGGTTCGTAGGGCGGTTATGTCGCAGTCGGGGGCGGGAGAGGCTAGTGGGTCGAGAACTGCAGCCCGCCGGGCGACTGTGCGTAGGTGGAAACCTTGCCGTCAACGACCAGGCCTTGCAGGCACGTCGAGTAGTCCGTCAGGGCCTGCCCGCTATCGCCGAAGGTGCATTCAATGACGCCGACGAAGAGTCTCCACTGGGTATCGCCGCTCAGGTTCGCCGCGCTGGTCCCGGTGCCTCCGGAAAGGACCTTGATCACATCGACATTGTGGGTCGGAAGGGCGGCGAAGTTGAAACTGGTCGTCGAATTGGGCAGGGCGTAGGCGACGGGGGGCATGCTCGCACTGTTGTTGACCATCTCGAAATACATCAGGTAGGACTTGTTCGTCATGTCGAGGGTATTGCCTGTCGCGATGGAGTAGGTCGTTTCGTACGCTTCCCAGGTCGCGGTCGGCGTGTCGCCCACCGCCGTTGCTCCACCGTGGGGATACAGCACATTGACCCTCGGGCGCAGGTTTACGTTGATGCCGGTGGTGTCGCTGCAACTCGGCAGGCTGCTCTGCGCGACGACGAACGCCCCGGCGGCCTTCGGGTCGCCCACGCCGTCCGCGTCGAGGAGCACGAGGACCGAACTCTGCTTCGCGTCGGTCGAACAGTCCGCCTGCTTCAGGAGTTCCAGCGAAAAGGCCGTTCCGGTGGTGACCTGTGCGCTGGCCTCGAAACCGTCCTTGCCGGTGAAGAGGGACGAACTGTCGCTTGCGTACACGACCTGATCCGCCGTCACACCCGTGTTGTTGACGATGGTGCCGCTGAGGGTGATCACGTGGGTCCCGCTGACATCCGTGATGAAGTAGTTGTTGATACCCAGCGCGGTGGCCTCGACATCCCCGGGGCCGGATTCCAGGCGCGGATTGATCTTCATGTCGTAGGCCGTGACATCGGCGAGAGAATCGTCCGTCATCGTGAAACTCGCCGTCGAAGAGTCGTGCCGGATGGTCGTGCTCCCCGTCGCGAGAACGAAGCTGTAGGCGTTGGCATCCCCGATCGCAGTCCACGTGAAGGTCGGCGTCAGGGTGGCCGAATGGGCGGACCCGGTGGGCGCCGTCAGGTAGACCAGTCGGCTCATCTTGACGATCTGGGCGACGTCGTCGATCTCGTTGTGAATCATGTTCAATGCGGTGTTCCGATAGAAGCACACGTACCGGCCCGCGTTGGTGGCATTCGGATCCGGGATGCCAAGCGAGAACTGGTTGTCACCCGCCGCAGCATCGTAGCTGTGGTTCGCGTTGTTGTGGACGTCGGCTCCGCATCCGCCGTCGTCCAGCAGCGCCACCCTCGCGCCCGAGGGCGTCACCACGCTGGGGGCAGTCAGGTCCTCCCGGGTGCCGACAAGCGGCCCGTTCGCCAGCATCAGGTGGTATCCCTGGCACAGCCCGGTTCCCGCCACGATTGTTCCCCCTTGCGTGTAGGACGGGGGTTCGGCCACGGCGCTCTCGTTGATGGTGTAAACGTCGAAGCCATTGAAGTGCGCCGCCGCGGCGGTGTCGGCCAGTACCAGGTTCTTTCCCTGGACGTCGGCGTCGCTGACGACCACGTTCAGGCCCGGGGCCTGCGGATCCGTTCCGAGTGTGGGTTCGCCATCCGGGGCCCGCCCCAGCGAACTGCCCACGTCGCGGAATGCGCGCAGGGTGTAGGAGCCGTTCGGAACCTGGAACGTGTAGGGCACGCCGCTTACCAGCGCGCCTTCGACCACCGTCAAGACCGCTTCCTGGAGGTACTGCACGGCCTCGGTATCGTTGGCGTACAGGCGCACCTTGGCCACGGTGCCGCTGGTGGCCCCGGCCGCCTGGCTGATCGTCCCGCCCAACGCATGGCGCGTCACGGCCTTCTGTTTCACGGAAACGGTGGCCGCAGCCGAGGTCTGAATGTCCACCGTCTGCGTCACGGACAGGGTAAGGGTCGTGCCTGCCGCCGCGTCCGTGAACGCGACCGCGAAATCGAACGTCCCCGTCCCGGTCGCGTTCGCGCTGGCCGAACCGATCTCGGAATCGCCGTTCAGGAGCTTCGCGGCCACGATCGCATTCGGCTCGCCGGTACCCTGGACCTGGAGCGGGCTCGAAACGGACGCATTGGCCAGCGGCGCGGTGAGCGTCGGCGGACTCAGTTTCTTCGCTCCGCCGCGAACGCATCGAACCAGGTGGAGGTTCTGGCCGCCGTCGATGTCGAAGCCCCCGAGGCTGAAGTCGATGATCCAGTTGCGCCCGGTATTGGTTTCATCGACGGACGACGACCAGAGCGCCCCGCAGGTCCCTGACAGCACCGGATCCCAGTAGCAGTGGCTCGCGCCCGGGCCCTGGCCCGAAGTGCAACTGGCGCAGGCATCAATGGAGTTGCAGGATTCCTGAAGGCACGAGTCCAGCACCTCGCAGGCGCCGCCAGTCACGGTCGCCGGGCAGCCTCGGATCAGGGATCGCAGTTCGCTGACAGAGGGGAGGCGCCAGTCGTCGAGGTTCGCAAGCGTCAGCGCGTCGCAATAGTCGATGGCAGCCTGGAGTTTCTGCGTGCCGGTAACCGGCGGGTCCTGCCATACCAGTCCTGAAACCGGGTCTGTCCAGGTCCCCCCGGGCGGCGAGCCCGGATCGCTCGCCAGATCGGTGGCGACATCGCCCAGATCGGTGGGCGCGTCCCCGGTATCGGTTCCATCGGCGACGTCCAGGGAAGGGTTGTCCTCCTTGACGACATCCGAGTCCGTCAACGGGGTGTCCGTACCGATGACGTCCCCGGTGTCGTCCTCGACGAACAGATCCTTCGATGTCTTGCTGCTGCTGCAGGCGGCGAACAGGCCCAGCGCCAGCAGGATCCCGACGACCGCTACCCCGTGCCGAATTCCGCGATTCCGCGTCATGGCCAGCCTCCCTTGTTCACGAGCGTCGGGGGCATTGATTCGGACGGCCCCAACGGGCATCACGCTTCCCCTGACGGCAGAAGCGTAACCGATCCGGGTATTCGTGACCAGTGGAATCAAGCCTGGGATGAGTGCGCAGTGGGGCGACGCCGGGCGGGGGGCGGGGAAACCCGCGTGTCGGTTGCCGGGCGCCGGGCGGGGGGTGCGACAGGGCTGTGCCGCGGTGGCGCGTGGTGGCAGGGGGTCAGCGGGAATCGCGGGCCGGTCAGTAGATGTTCTGGGCCTTCAGGGAATACGTGCCACCGGCGCAGGTCGGGGCGGTCACCACGCAACCACCGGTGGTCTTGCGGTAGACGTTGATGTAGTAGGTCTTCGAGGCCGGCATGGTGACGCTGGCGTTGGTCGTGTTGCAGTAATGGATCGCGTGGGCGCCGCCCGGGAAAGCCCCTCCGTCCGCGTAGCCGCAATTCGCGTCCAGGCCCACCGCAGCGGTGTTGGGCAACGCGCAAGCCGTGCCGCCGCCGCCGCAGCAGTTCCACTGGCCGGCGTTGGTCGCGCCCTTCGCGTTGGTGTTGACGCACGGGCGCTCGAGGCTGTACGAATCCTGGAACTGGTTCAGGTCGGTTACACCCCCCGTACAGTTGGTGCCGCAGGTCCACAAGGTGCCGCAGGCCGAGTACACCTGGAAGGCGATGCACGAATCGCTGGCGGCCTGGTCCAGCCAGAACTTGACGCCCCAGGCCTCGTTGCTCGGGGCGGCCCAGGTGCCGCTCTGGACATTGTTCGTCACGGTCACGCTGTACCAGTCGGTATCACCGCTGGGGATGGTGTTGGCGCCGATGGTACCCAGGGCCTGCAGCGTCGAATTGTCCGTCAGCGTGCCCATGGTGACCGCGGCCGCACAGGTCGTGGCCTGGCCGTTCCGGTCATAGGTGTCTGCCAGGCACTCGCAGCCGTTCGCGTAGCCGTGATCGGCGGTGCCCACATCGGTGTTGTAGTAGCCGGCATTGCATGTCGCGATGCCGCACAACGAGGTGCCGTTGCAAACGGTCGTCGCCACGTTGGCCGTGAGGGGGCACATCGTCAACAACGGTGCTTCATCCGTAGAGCCGTTGCAGTCGTTGTCCACCCCGTCGCAGACTTCGGTCGCTCCGGGCTTGATCGCCGCATTGCCGTCGTTGCAGTCCTGGCTGTTCGAAACATACCCGGTCGGGGCAGAGCACGCCTGCTGGAAGACCGCCGCGTTGCCATAGCCGTCGCCGTCCGCATCCCGGTAGAACCTGTGAGCCAGGTCCGGAAGGTTGGACTCGCAACCGTCGGACGTCGCGCTGTTCAGATCGCCGTTGCAGTCCAGCCAGTTCAACGGGTCGTTGCAGGTATAGAAGCACGTGCCCGTCGCGGAGCAGGTGGCGGTCGCATGCGCCCGGGCGGGACAGACGTATCCGCACGTACCGCAGTTGTTGGGATCGGTGTTCAGGGCCTGCTCGCAGCCGTCCGCCAGCTTGTTGGTGTTGCAGTCGCCCCAGTACTGGGCGCAGGTACCGTTGCAGGCGCCGGCTCCGTCGCAGGTCGGGGTCGCGATGTGGTTGTTGCTGCAGACCTTGCCGCAACCGCCGCAATTGCTCGCATCCGTCAGCGGGTTGATCTCGCAGCCGTCGCTCTGCTTGTTGTTGTTGCAGTCCAGGTAGGGCGACGTGCAGGAACCGGAGTTGCAGTTACCGCTCGAACAGACACGGCTGATGTTGTTGGTGCTGCACACGACGCCGCAACCGCCGCAGTTGCTGAGGTTGTTGAAGATCTCGGTTTCGCAGCCGTCGCCACGCTTGTTGCTGTTGCAGTCGAGGTAGCCGGACGCGCACGAGCCGCTTTCGCAGTTGTACGCTGCGCAGGTCGCCGTGATGTGGTTCTGGCTGCACCCGGTGCCGCAAGCGCCGCAGTTGACGATGTCCCCGCTCAGGATGTTGATTTCGCAACCGTCCGACTGCTTGTTGGTGTTGCAGTCCGCGAAGCCGGCGTTGCACCCGGGGGTTTCGCAACTGCCGCCGACGCAGGAGCGGGCGATGTTCTGGGTGCTGCACACCCGGCCGCACGCGTTGCAGTTCAACACGTCGGTGTTCAGGTTGATTTCGCAGCCGTCCGACTGCTTGTTCCCGTTGCAGTCCGCGAAGCCGCCGTTGCACGCGGGCGTTTCGCAACTGCCGCCGACGCAGGCGCGGGCGATGTTCTGGGTGCTGCAGACCCTGCCACACGCGTTGCAGTTCAGCACGTCGGTGTCCATGTTGATCTCGCAGCCGTCCGACTGCTTGTTCCCGTTGCAGTCCGCGAAACGGTTGGTGCAGTTGCCGTTGCACGTGCCGGCGCCGCACGTGCGGGTGGCCATGTTGTTGGCGCTGCAAACCGTGCCGCACGCGTTGCAGTTGTTGGCATCCGTGTTCAGGTTGATTTCGCAACCGTCCAACTGCTTGTTGGTGTTGCAGTCCGCAAAGCCGGTCAGGCACGTGCCGGCCTGGCAACTGCTGCTGGCACAGGCGCGCGAGATGTTGTTGGTGCTGCAGACCCTGCCGCACCCGCCGCAGTTCGTTACGTCGCCGCCCGTGTTGGTTTCGCAGCCGTCCGACTGCTTGTTGCCGTTGCAGTCCGTGTAGCCGGTCAGGCACGCCGCGCCCTCGCAACTGCCACCGGCGCAACTGCGGGTGATGCCGTAGGTGCTGCAGACGCGACCGCACGTGTTGCAGTTCAGCACGTCGTTGGTCAGGTTGATTTCGCACCCGTCGGACCGCTTGTTGGAGTTGCAGTCCGCGTACCCGCCGTTGCAGACGCCGCTTTCGCAACTGCTGCCGACGCAGCTACGGGTGATGTTGTTGGTGCTGCAGGCCGCGAGGCAGGCGCCGCAGTTGGCCGGGTCGGTCGACGAGTTGACTTCGCAGCCGTTGCTGCCGGGCGTCCCCTTGTTCCCGTCGCAGTCCAGGAAGGGGGCCACGCAGGAACTGGTGCAGGTGAAGTTGGGCCACCCCGAGCACGACCCGCCGGTGGTGTTGGTCTGGGCGCAGGTCTGGTAGCAATTGCCGCAGCTCGCCACGGTCTCGAGGTCGGTTTCGCAGGTCTTGGTGTCGTTGTCGCAATCCTTGTGCGTCCGATCACACTCGAGGAAGCAGCCCGGGCCGCCGCAGGTGATGGATTTCATCAGGCGGAAGCCGATGCCGGGATCACGGGTGCCCAGATAGGCCGAGCTGCGGAAGGCGCCACGAGCGTACAGCGAGCAGTCGTGGTAGGACCCGCCCCGCTTGGACGCGTTGCCATAGCCGATTGCCGAATACTGCACCGGATCGGCGCTGGTGAACCAGATCGCCCCAAGCGGAATGGACAGGGGCCCCTGGTAGGCCAGGTTGTTTTCCCCAAAGCTATCCCACGTCCATTCCGCGACATTGCCCGCCATGTCGTAGATGCCCCAGGCGTTCGGCCACTTCTGGCCGACGGGGTGCGTGGTGTTGACCGCGTTGAAGCAGTACCAGCCGAGCAGGTCCAGGTGGGTGTCCTCGCGGCTGACGTTGATGGTCTGTGCATGATCGCCCCCGGCATTGAGGCAGGTCTCCGCCTGGAGGTTCGTCAGGTCGCCCGTCAGGCCGGCGGGAATCGCCACGCCGAGGTTGGTGGCCGCGGGCGTGCCGAAGGCCTTGTGCGTGGAAAGGTGACCGTTGTACGCGTATTCCCACTCCGCCTCGGTGGGCAGACGGTACCCGGGGCAGTCCTTCGGGGTCGCATACAAGGACGACAGCGTCACTGTGGCCGACGCGATGCCGCGAGAGATGGGGTTTCCACTGACGTCGAAGAAGCATCCGATGGCGTTGGAACCGACATTGGTGGGCGGCGAGTCGTCGCAGATCACGTTCAAGAAGGTGTAGCAGGCGTTGGTGCCCGACATCGCGTTGGCATAGGCCGCTGCCTCGTACCAGTTGATGTTTTCGACCGGGCAGTTGTCGCCGTTGCCGCCGTCGCAGGTCTTGAACGTTGACGGGTTGTAGGCGTGGAAGAGGGCCTTCCACTCCTTCTGCGTCACCTCGGTCGTCTTCCACATGGCGTTGTTGGCGAACGTCACGGTGTGGGCCCGCTCGTAAGCGGTCTGCTGCGGACCCGTGGACGCGTCGCCGGTCGGAATGCCCCCGACCAGGCGGGAAAGGTAGTCCGCGCCCCTGCCTGTCGGTTCAGTATTGAAGGCCTGGCCCATCTGGAAGCCACCGGTAGTGGCGTTCTGGGGGACCAGCACCCAGCCGTCGCAGTTCGGATCGCTGCCCACGGTGGCGTTGTCAGCCACGGGGAAGTTCGTGATGTTGCACTGGGCCACAACGCCCGAGCAGGTATTGTCGCCGATGCGGCAGATTCCCTTCAGGCCGGTGTCGCACTTCGGCGGCACTTCGCAGCCGTCGGACTGCATGTTGCTGTTGCAGTCCAGGTAGCCCCCGGTGCAGGTACCGGCCTGGCAACTGCCCCCGGAGCAGGCACGGTTGACGTTCGCGGTGCTGCAGACCCGGCCGCACGCGTTGCAGTTCAGCACGTCGGTGTTCAGGTTGATTTCGCAGCCGTCCGACTGCTTGTTGCCGTTGCAGTCCGCGAAGCCGAGGTTGCACGTGGGGGTTTCGCAACTGCCGCTGACGCAGGCACGGGCGATGTTCTGGGTGCTGCAGACCCGGCCGCACGCGTTGCAGTTCAGCACGTCGGTGTTCAGGTTGATTTCGCAGCCGTCGGACTGCTTGTTGCCGTTGCAGTCCGCGAAGCCGGCGTTGCACGCGGGGGTTTCGCAACTGCCGCCGACGCAGGCCCTGACAATGTTCTGGGTGCTGCACACCCGGCCGCACGCGTTGCAATTCACCACGTCGTTGGTCAGGTTGATTTCGCAGCCGTCCGTCAACTTGTTGTTGTTGCAGTCCGCGAAGCCGGTGTTGCAGATACCGGCGTTGCAAAGGCCGCCTGCGCAGGAACGCGCGATATTGTTGGTGCTGCATGCGACGCCGCAATTGCCGCAGTTGGTCGCGTCAGCGTCCGTGTGGATTTCACAACCGTCGGTCAACTTGTTCGAGTTGCAGTCCATGTAGCCCGCGTTGCAGGTTCCGTTGCAGACGAAACCCGAACAGGACCGCGTGATGTTGTTGGTGCTGCAAATCTTGCCGCAACCGCCGCAGTTGAGCATGCCCCCGGCGATGTCGGTTTCGCAACCGTCCAGGCGCTTGTTCGCGTTGCAGTCATCCCAGCCCGTGGCGCACAAACCGGACTCGCAACTTCCCCCGGCGCAGGCGCGGGTGATGTTCTGGGTGCTGCAGAACTGGTTGCAGCCGCCGCAGTGGAGCACGTCGGTCGGCAGGTTGACTTCGCAACCGTCGCGATCGGTGGTGCCGTTGCCCAGCCAGTTGTTGCAATCGGCATAGCCCGCGTCGCAGGCCAGGAACTGGCAGCCGAACACGAAGCTGGAGGTCTGCCGGCAGGCCTCGGAGGCGTGGTTGTAGTCGCAGAGGATGGTGCATCCGTTGCAGTTGCCGATGCTTCCCAGGTAGGTTTCACAACCGTTGTTCGGGTCGGTGTCGCAATCGGCAAACCCGCTGGCGCAACTGCTCGAACACGTGGCGTCGATGCAGTTCGATACCTTGATGATGTACTGGACGGCGCCGTTGACCGGCCGCGCCTCGCCGGAAAGGTTGGTCATGACCGCTTCGGCCTGGGACTCGGGCGATACGGGCACGAGGCTGGGATCGAGAAGCCTGGCGTCGGCCAGGCCCTTGAGGCTTCGCTCCAGTTCCAGCGTGATGCCGGGCGCCAGGGAGACCTCGTCGGCCGTTCCGTCCGGACGCAGGAACCGGGCGACAGGATCGCTTTCGCGAATCGTGCCCCAATCCGGGTGGCAGAGCCAGTTGGACGAGGCCAGCGAGGGCGGGGCGCCGAGGATCATCGGCGTCGTGTGCGTGTGGTTCTGGTTTTGCGTGACCTGGTACGAGCCAACCAGATCGTTGTTGCCATTATCGTAGAGCCTGTCTCGCGGAGACTTATCGACCTTCAGCGACGGGGTGATGGTGGTGTCGGCACCTCGCAGGAAACGCCCCTGCATGTTCGGGATGTTGAACTTGTCGACGGTGCTGCCCTGGTTGCCCCAGTAAGTACTGATGGTCCTGAAGAGATCGGCGTAATCCGTACGGGACAGCATCCGGCCGTCGCAGACCATCCATCCCACGGGAGGGATTTCGGACCCGTAGGCCACGATGGCGCCGATCGGCATCGACGCCAGCATTTCCGTCGCGGATACAACGCTCTTCCACGTAGTCCCGTCGTAGTATTCCAGCGCGCCGAGGTCCTGGTTGTACCGAATCATTCCGGTCGTGGCAGGGCTGGGCTTCGTCGCGGACCCGCCGGGGATGCGCGAGCCGCCGGTGCCCGGGAGCATGGGGTTCGGGGCCAGCGCGAGGGTCGGGTCGCCGGCCGAGCCGCTGCCGTTGGTCACGACGACCTGGCCTGTGGTACCGGTCAGGTTCCGCATGATCTGGGTCTGCGCGCCCGTCTTCACCAGGAGCCCGGCGCCCATGGCATCGACCGGGGGGCTGGACCAGAGCAGCGAGCCGGATCCCTGGGACAGGGCCTTGCCCGCGCTGCCGATACCGGCCGGCCACACGTAGGAGACTCCGGCGATGGCCGCGTTGCCGTTTCCGTCCACCTGGAACTCGCCCAGTGCGCCAACCGACAGCCACGCAGTCGCGGACGGCGTCGCCGAGGTCCCGATCACCACCCCGGGGGACAGCGCGGCCGATTGCCCGACATCCGAGGGATCGAAGAAGTACAGCTTGTTGTCCTGATCGACGAAGCGCGGAGCCGTGAGGGTGCCCGTGATGGAGGCGAAGGCGGCCTGGATCGCGGCGGCGTCCGCCGGCGGGGTGGCCAGGATGAAGCCCGTGTGCGTGTGGATCGTCGGCGACGCGCCGGAAATCTTGCTGATGTCGATGGCCGCATCCGAGGCAACCTGCGCGTTGGCAAGGCTGCCGTCGAGGATGTCGCTTCCGCTGATGCAACCGACGCAACTCAACCCGAGCGCCTGGTCCGACTGCTCGGCGAATCGAGCCTGGAACGCGTAGCCCGTCGAGGAAACCGCGGTCCTGGCGAGGTGGACGACTCCGGCGTCGATTTCGATGTAGAGCTGGGACTGATGAAGGAACCAGCTTTCCAGCACCGGAAGGTCGGTCGAGAACACGCCTTCCAGGACGGACAGGGTGGTCGCTACCTGGCCCCGAAGGCAGGTTGGATCCGTCCCGATGCATACGGCATCAGCGTAGAAGCGGACCGTGACGTCCAGGGATTGCGTGATCCCTTCCCCCGCCACGTTGCGCAGGACTCCCTGCGCGTTGACCGTGAGGGGCACTGGATCGACGACGGCTAGGGCAGGCAGGGCATACGCCCCGATGCCGATCGCCACCAGCAGAGATCCGAATTCACGTGCCCGCCTCATGAGGTCCTCCTCGCGGCACGGCGACGCCCGCAATGACCTTCTACCTGGTGAGCGCCCACCGGAACCTTCCAGGGCGCCCGATTCATGATCCGGCAGCGGCCGGATCCGAACCTCCTAGCGCTTGATCACGAAGTACACGTACGCGTTCACGGGACGGCTCTCACCCACGGCGGAATTGAGGTTGTTGAAGTTCCCCGTGCCGTCGTGCTTGTGCTTCTGGATTGCCGTGCCCTGGTACGTTCCGATCTTGTTCCCGACCTCGCCGCCCGCGTACAGCGCGAAGCGACTGGCCGCATCCGCATCGACGACCGCGCTCGGGTCCCATCCACGGGCGAATCGCCCATGAAGATCGGGCAGGTTGAACGTGTTGGTACCGTTGCCACGCCCCCACCGCGTTCCAATCACGTTGAAGAGGGCGTTGTTCGGTGCCAGGCGGCTCACCGGGTTGGTGAGGCTGTCGCAGGTGAGCCAACCGGCCGGCGGAACCGTGGCGCCCTGGGCGGGATCGCCGCCGAATGCGGCGATCATCCCCGTCGGGAAGGCGGCGGCCACCAGGGCCTTCGACATGACGGTGCGCCAGCGGGAGCCGTCGAAGTACTCGATGACCCGCCCCGTGGAGTTGAAGCGAACGGTGCCTCCGGGCACTCCGGTGGGACGGGTGCTATCCCCGGTGGGAAGCACCACGCCGGCGGTTCCGGACAGCATTGCGTCTGCCGCGATACCGATCGTCGGGTTGCCGTTGACGCCGTCCCCGTTATCGACCGAGATGCCGCCAGTCCCCGTGATGGTCCGTCCCGCCCAGGGGCCTCCGGAGGTCTTGGCCAGCACGCCGTTCGAGGACAGGCTGGGGAACGCCGACGACCACGCAAGCGTGCCGTTCCCGGCCAGATCCTTCAGGATGCCCGCGCCCTGCACCGTCGGCCAGGTATAGGAGACGCCACGCACCTTCATGTTGCCGGAGGCGTCCACACCGAAGTTCGTGCCGACCCCGAGGAGCCCGGGAGGAGCAGCGGTATAACCAATGGACACCTTGCCGGCGAACTGGGCGGACAGGGCGGGTTCCGACGGATCGACGAAGTAGGCGGCGGCGTTCTTGTCGATGAACCCCATGGCGCTCATCGCGCCCGAGATGCTGAAGCCGGCGTCCTGGGGAGTGGCCGGGGTGGTCGCGATGACGAACTCGCTGTGGACATGGACGTCCTTCGCAACACCGGCCAGCTTGTCCCAGGTGATGGCGGCGTTCGAGGCGAAGTCGGCATCCGTCAGGCTGTTGTCGGCCAGTTCGTTGGCGGTCACGCAGCCGGCGCACTCCAGCCGCTCGGTCGCGATATGCGTTTCCTCTGCGTGGTTCGCCTGGACCGCGAAGCCGACCGAGGTGACCGCCGACCGCGCGAGGGGCGTATCGGCGCCCACCTGGAATTCGACCCAGACCTGGCTCTGGTTCCGGAAGACCTGCCGGGCTTGCAGATCGACGGCGAACCGGCCGCCCACGACGGGCACGCCCGTGAAGGTGTACGCGTCCAGAAGGCACCCCGCCCCGCCCGAGCAGGTGCTGTCAGCGTACAGGCGGACCGTCAGGTCGAAGGATCCCGACCGCGGGGCCCCCAGCACGTCACGCAACTCCCCCTGGATCGTCAGGGCATTGGGGACCGGTTGGCCGATCGCCGCCCCCGCTTCCGGAACCCAGGCAGAAAGGGCGCCAACCACGCACGCCAGGAAAAGCCAACGCTGTCTCATGTCCGCCCACCTCCGGCTCCAGGGGTTCGTCGCCCCCGGGAAACGCCGACGACCTCACTACAAATGGTCATAGTTCTTGTGCAGAACCGTCAGGGTCCAGTGATCGTTGCACGGAGTCCCGCTGAAGAAGACAACCCGGATCTCGTAGGTCACGCTGCCGCCGGCGTAGAAATCGACATCAGCCTGCACGCCTGCGCCGTTGTTGGCTCCGGTGACGTAGTTGCCACCCATGTCATAGACGTACAGGCCATAGTCGGCACCGGGGGGCGGGACGAGCGTGGCATGCCCATGGATCGTCCTGGAGCAGGGGTACATGCCCAGGATGTTCTGGTCGTTGCACTCGCGCCACTCGGCGTAGTAGTAGGCCGTCTTGTTTCCCGTGTAGGTCGATTGGTACGAACCGCCCGGGAAGACGGTGGACCAGCCCGGGTCGGGACACGACCAGGCGCCGCCGTGGAGCCAGTCCGTGGTGTCGTCGTCCGAGCAGGCGGATCCGAGATAGGTGCCCGGCAACTGGACCAGCGGGCTGGTGAAGTTGTATTCGCAGCCGTCCGAGGCCTGGCCGACTACATGGTTGCAGTCGCCGAAGCCGTTCACGCACGTCGCGGGCTGGCAGGTCCCGTCGGCACACGTGTGCTGATCCGTATTCGGCAGGCCCGAGCAGGGGTGGTAGCAGGAGCCACAGCTCGTCAGGGTCGTCAGGGGTGTTTCGCAGCCGTCGGCGATCAATCCATTGCAGTCGCCATAGAGGCCGATGCACGCCCCGATCCTCCCGCACTGGCCTCCGACGCACTTGGGATTCTGGTGGTTCGAACTGCACGTCGTGCGGCATCCGCCGCAATTGGCCACTGCCGAAACCTGCAGGGCGCCGGTAATCGGGTCATAGATGTCCTGCAGCGTTTGTTCGCATCCGTTGGTCGAATCGCCATCGCAGTTGTCCCACATCGCGTCGCAGACGGGGACGCAGGAGCCGGACGGGCAGATCGGCGTGTTGTGGGCCGTGTTGCAGACGTTCGTGCACGTTCCGCAGTGGGTCCGGGCGCTGGTGCCGTTGTAGTCCCATATGTTCATTTCGCACCCGTCGTTGAGGGCCGACGAGCAATCGGCCCATCCGGCAGAGCACGAGTAGACGCACTTGCCGGCGCTGCAACCCGTGGTCGTGGCATGGGTCGAGACGCACGACAGCGGGCAACTGCCGCAGTGCGCGGGAGTGATGTTCAGGTTCGTTTCGCAGCCGTTGGCGTCGCCGCCCGGCAGCCCGGCATCGCAGTTGCCCCACGGGGCGATGCAGGTGTCGGTGAGACACTGCAGGCCGGCGCAGGTGGCGCTGGCGTTGGCCCGCGCACAGGGCGTGCCGCATGTCACGCAATTGGTGATCGTCCGGAGGGAGGTTTCGCAGCCGTCGGGGTCGTTGCTGTTGCAGTTCCCCCAGCCAAGGTTGCAGGAATCGATGTGGCACAGGCCGTTCGAGCAACTGGGCGTTGCATTGAGGCGCGTGCACGGCACAAGGCAGTCGGCGCAGTTGTTCAGTTGGTCCAGCGACGTTTCGCAGCCGTTCGATTCGACACCATCGCAATTGCCATAGGAATGCCGGGTCGTGGCGGGGAAGTTGTTGCATGAAGCCAGATGGCACGTGCCCGTCGAACAGGACGTCAAGGCGTTCGGCAGCGTGCAGGCAACGCCACAGGAGCCGCAGTTCTCGTCGGTCGTGAGGACCGTTTCGCACAGGCCATCCTGGCCTGGCTTCGGGTTCTGGGGGTCGCTGAGGTCGAGGCAGTCGCCCATTCCTGCCGGGCACGCCGCGCTGCACGCGCCGTTCGCACAGGATCGCGCCCGGATGATCCACGTCACGGCCGCATTGACCGGGACGGCCTCCCCGGACAGGTTGATCTGATCGTTCTGGATCCAGACGTTGCCCGTGGGAGCGGGAATCTGTGCGGCGTTGGCCAGGAACCCGCCGGCGCGAAGCGTGGAATCGCTGCCGAAGAAGGCCGCCAGCGCCGCGGAACCGGACAGGTTCGACGCCGGAACCAGCGCCGCGCCGGACCCGGTCTGCTCGCACGTCATGCCGCGGAGCGAGCCTTGCGACGGTGCCAGCACCGGGGTGGCGGAATGGGTGTGGTCCTGGTTGGCGGACATCTGGAAGGAACCGACCTTGCGCCCGGTATTGCCCCCCGGGTTCAGGAAATTGCGTCCGGTAGACCCGGCGGGGTCCAGATCCACGTCACCCAGGGTATCGACACCGCGAAGGAACTGGCCCCGGAGGTCGGGGATGTTGAACGTGCCTGAGGTCGGAGCGCCCCAGGCGGTCCCGATGACCGCGAACAACGGATCCGGCTGGGAGACCCCATCGACCGTGATGTTGCGAGGCATGATCGAACCGTCGCACACGAGCCATGTCGATGGCGGAATCGACCCCGCGAAGGCCATGATGGTGCCAACGGGCATCGCGTTGAGGATGTCGGTGTCCATGGCGACCGACATCCATTTCGAGCCTTCCCAGTATTCGAGGGCCGAGCGGTCCGTGTTGAACCGCAGGGTTCCCGTGGAAATGCCGCTCTGGGGACGCTGGAGCTCGGTTCCGGAGGGGAGCCCCAGGGCGCCGGTACCCGGGAAGTAGGGATTCGATACCAGGGAGATCCTGGGATCGGCAGCCTGGCCCAGCCCGTCGGCGACGGCGATCTGGCCGGTGGTCCCGACGACCTCGCGGGTGACCAGGACGTTGGGTGCGAAGCGGGTCACGAAACCGGTGCCTGCCGCCGGGACGGGATCGGCCCAGGAAAGGGTGCCGAACCCGTCATTGGACAGGAACTGCCCGGAAACACCGGCGGTCAGAGGCCACGTGTAGGGAAGGCCCGCGATCGTGACCTGGCCGAGGGTGCTGACCTGGAACTGCCCGGTCGTTCCGACGGACAGCAGGGCATCCGCGGGCGGTGACGCCACGGGATTCTGCCCGAGGAGCACGGTCCCTCGGAGATGGGCGGAAGTGGTCCCGACGGGCGGGTACGGATCGACGTAGTAGTTCAGGTTGGCCTGGTCCACGAAATCGGAAGCCGTCACGGTCCTGGCCAGATCGACGGACGCCGACTGGGACAGGGCCGGGTTGGCCAGAAGGTAGCCGGTGTGGCCGTGGCCCGCCAGCGCGACGCCGGCCAGCTTGGTCGCGGCGATCGCCGCGTCGGTCTTGACGTGGCGGTTGGAAATCGCGCCGGCGGCGATCGTGCCCTGCGTTCCGTTCACGCAGCCGTCGCAGGCCAGGTCGAAGGCCACGTCGGCCTCCTCGGCATGCCTGGACTGGATCGCGAACCCCTTGGATGTGATGGCATTGCGCGGCTGGAGGATCCGGCCGGCGGCCTCGATTCCCAGGTAGGGCGAAGCGGAGTTGTTGATGAACCACGCCTCCCAGTTCAGGGTGGGATTCAGCGCCAGATCCAGGGTCGAAGGCACGCTCGCCGTGAAGGCGCCCTGCACGACCTGCATGTCCTGGGGGAGCCCCACCCACCAAAGGCACTGGTTGTCGTAGTCGGCAACCGCTTCGTTATATGGAGTACACGAGGCATTCGCGTAGATCCGGAACGTGACGCGGATGGTCCCGGTCACGGGTTCTCCGGCCGCGTTCCGAAGAACGCCAGCCACGCGGATCCCGGGCGGCACGTCCTCGACGGCCGGCACATCGAGGCTCCACAGCAGCAACGCCCCCGAGAAAAGGAACCCGCAGAGACGCGTCCTGCTCATGACTGTACCTCCGACACGTGCCGCACCCCGTCCTCGACGCCATCGAGCGGACACCCGGCCAGAGCACCTGGAAGCCTGGAACATCGGTCGCAGTCATTTCCGGAGGAAGCAAACGATCCCTCCAGGAATTTCTGGGAAGCACGACGCGTTGGAGGTTCGGTTGGTGTCCGAACAGGTCGCCCGCTCAGGGTCGGGAGCCTTCCGTTGTCCCGTCGCAGTGGGGACTCCCCGACACGATTGTTGCGTTCAACCACCTGGGCAAGGACTGACATTAATTGCCCCATGCGCGCATTTGTTGCGCACCCTGCGCGCTTCCAGGACCCGACCCGTCCACCTACAGTCGTTCACTCTTTTAATGGGTTGGCCATTCGGACCCCCGAACGACCAACACCTTCCGAGGACGATTCTGCAAGTTCCTTGCCATCGCCCTGCCACCCGGCTTCCATGCCAGGCACTCGCATGCCTTCCGTGGCGCGACGGGCGGCATGCCTGCCGGCCTGCGCCCGGGCCGCGGCCCGTTCGGGCCCGCCCCCGGGCCCTCGAAACAGTCCTGCGGCGTCCCGTCGCCCGGGTACCGTGACCAAGGATATCCGTTTCTTGTCGCCGCTGGAAGATGCTTTTCAAGGGCAGGGGGAACAGACGGTCGCGGTTCAACTCCCGACGGTCGCGCGCTGGATGTCGAACAGCGCGTCGGCCCCCTTCCGGGCAAGGCGCAGCAGGGCTTCCAGGGACGCGGTGTCGAAGGGTTCGCCCTCGGCGGTGCCCTGCACCTCGACCAGGCGTCCGTCCTCGCAGAAGACGAAGTTCGCGTCCACGTCCGCGCGATGATCTTCGGAATAATCGGGATCCAGGACCGGCACTCCATCGACGAGGGCGCAGGACACCGCGCAGACCCGGCGACGGATCGGGGATGCCGGCAGAAGCCCCTCGCGCAGCAGTCGGCGGACCGCCAGTTCGACCGCCACGCACCCGCCCGTGATCGAGGCGCAGCGCGTCCCCGCGTCGGCCTGGAGCACGTCGCAGTCCACCGTGATCAGGCGCTCGCCCAGCGCCGCGAGGTCCACCATGGCCCGCAGCGACCGGCCGACCAGGCGCTGGATTTCTTCCGAGCGCCCTTTCTGGACCCGCCCCTGGCGGCCCGGCGTCGAACCCGGGAGCATGGAGTACTCGGCCGTGATCCATCCGCGGCCCTTGCCCTTCAGCCACGGCGGAACCTGTTCGGCCACCGTGGCGGCGACCAGGACCACGGTGTCCTCGAACGCGATCTGAACCGATCCCCAGGGATCCTTCTGGACCCCTGTGAGGATGCGGACGCTCCGCAGCTGGTCGACGGGCCGATCGTTCGCGCGCGGCATGGTGGTGCCCTCCGGGGAAGATGGGGCGAAGGTAGCCGGAAACGTGGACGGTGTCCCTTCCATTTTTGTATCATGGCTCCAGGGCAACCCGGGGGGAGGGGACACATGGCGAAGGGAAGCGATGGCTCCGCGCGCGGTGCGCGCCGCCCCAGGTGGCTGGACCGCCGCCGCCTCTACACGGGGGGCGCGATGATGATCCTGGCGCCGCTGGGATTGACCGGGTGCCCGAGCGACGGCCAGAAGGACAAGGCCGACGCCCCCACGGACATCGTCGCCGATCGGCCGGACATGCCCGACGGCTGGGTGGACCCGGAAGTCATCGCGATTGCGCCGCCCTTCGACCCGGGGCCGGTGGACGCGTGGCCGGAACTGATCGCCATCGCGCCGTTCGATCCGGGCCCGGTGGACGCGCCGCCGGAGATGATCGCGATCGCCCCGCTCGACCCGGGCCCGGCGGACCTGCCTCCCGACGCCATCGCGATCGCACCGTTCGACCCGGGCCCGGACGTGGCGCCGGTCCCGCCGGCGGGCGGATTCCAGGCCGCGTGCCTCGTCGATGGCGACTGCAGCCAGGAGTACTACTGCACCAACGAGGCGATCTGCATCGTCGCCGTGCCCGGGTGCGGCATCCCGGCGTGCATGCCGAAGGCGTGCGGCGCCAGCGACGCCTGCCCCGACGGATCGACCTGCATGCCCTACGACAACAAGTCCGCAGGGTCGATGATGAAGACCTGCGTCCGGCAGCCCACGAAGGTCGCCGGGGGCTACTGGGCCCCGTGCTCGTCGGACGCGGCCTGCACGTCGCCCCAGAACTTCTGCAGGGACGGCTGCCCGGCGGACATGTTCTGCATCGTCGCCACCGAGGTCTGCCTGCCGATCGTGTGCGACCCGGCGGGAACGCCCTGCCCGGACGGCTCGACGTGCGCGAACGTCGGCATCACCAACGCCTGCGTGAAGACGTCGTGATGCCGGACGAGCCTCGCGATCCCCGCGATCCCCGCGACGAGCCTTGCGCCCCTTCCCAGGCGTTCGACCAGGCGCTGCCCGCGATCCAGGCGGCCCGCGTGCGGGACCCGGCGTTTCGCGCCAGCCTGGACGAGTGGCGTTCGAACTTCCGGTACATCCTGGCGAACCCCAGGCTGCGCTTCGTCATCTGGATGGCCACCCGGCGCTGCAACCTGCGCTGCCGGTACTGCGTGCTGCCTTCCGAGGAGAGCCCGGGCGACGACCTGTCCACCGACGAGGTGAAGCGCGTCTTCGCGGAAATGGCGGAGGACTTCGACCCGGCGGGGATCATGATCGGCATCACCGGCGGCGAGGCGACGCTGCGGCCGGACCTGGTCGAGATCGTCGCGTACATGGTGCGCCTGGGATTCCGCACCGTGGCGGTGGACTCGAACGGCGTCGCCTACGGCCGCGACCTGTCGCTGCTGGATCGGCTGGTGGACGCGGGCATGAAGTGCCCCACGATCTCGGTGGACGGGATCGGCGAGGCCCAGCGGGTGCTCCGGGGCGACGCCTCGGCCGGCGCGCACACCTGGCGCGCCATCGAGTACGTGCAGCGGCGATACCCGGACCTGGGCACCACGACCATCTGCGCGGCGTCGCCGCTGAACCTGCCGGAGGTCCCGGCCGTGTTTCAGCGCTTCGAGGACCTGGGCATCCGATTCGCGCGCCTGTCCGCGATCTTCCCCGTGGGACGGGCGGCCGACGCGCCCGACGAGGTGCTCACCCCCGCCGCCCTGCGCCGGGTGCTGTCGTGGGTGGCCGAGCAGCGCGTCGCGTTCCGCGAGGGCCGCCGTGCGATCGAAATCGAGTTCGTGGACGACGGGTGGTGCGGCCTGGAGTGGGAGGGGGGTCTGCTGCGCGGGTCGTTCCTGTACTGCCGGGCCGGCGTCACGGTGCTGGGCATCGAGCACGACGGCCGCATCGTGGGGTGCCCCGTCATCCATTCAGGGTTCAACGTCCAGGGCGATGCCCGGTCCGACCGCGTGTCCGAGGTGTGGAAGAACCGATTCCAGCCGTTCCGCGACCGCGCCCGCCTGCGCCGCGGGCCGTGCGCGTCGTGCGGGGAATGGGCGGCCTGCCAGGGGGGCTCGATGCACGATCGGGACGACGACGGGAACCTCGCCCGGTGCATGGCACGGACCCTTCGATCAGGGAACGGGTGACGCCGGGCCCGGGTTTGCGCATCGCGTCGAGCGCGTCATGTCTGCTACACTGTCGCCTCGGGTACCGGCACGGAGGCTCCCATGGCAATCCAGGTGGCTCCGCGGTTCGACGTCGTCATCGAAGGGGCCCGCGTCTACGACGGCTCGGGACGCCTGCCTTTCACCGCCGACGTCGGCGTGAAGGGTGACCGCATCGCCGCCATCGGGACCCTCGAGGACGCGACCGCCGCCCGTCGCGTGAACGCCCGCGGCCTGGCGCTTTGCCCGGGCTTCATCGACGCCCACTCGCACGCGGACATGACCCTGGTCCGGCCGGATCACGCGGGGATCCTGGAACCGCTGGTCCGCCAGGGCATCACCACGTTCGTCGGGGGCAACTGCGGCGTGTCGATGGCGCCGGTGTTCCCGAAGCACAAGGCCGATATCTTCACGTTCTTCGACTTCTTCCTGGGGGCGCCCCAGGACGACAACGTCCACTGGAGCACGTTCGGCGAGATGCTGGACACGTGCGAATCGCAGGGCACGCTGCTGAACGCGGGGTTCCTGGCGCCCCACGGCATCCTCCGTCTGAACGCGATGGGCGACCGGAACGAAACCGCGGATCCGGTGGACCTGCGGGCCCTCAAGGGCATGCTGGCGGACTGCATGGAGGCGGGCGCGCTGGGCATGTCCACCGGCCTGATGTACTTCCCGGGCCTGGCGTCCGATTCCCTGGAACTGACGGAACTGGCCCGCGTCATCCACCGGTACAACGGCATCTTCACGTCGCACCTGCGGTCGTACAACTCGGACACCATGGTCCAGGCGCTGGACGAGGTGATGGACGTGTGCCGGGCCGCCGAGGTCCCGCTGCAGGTCAGCCACCTCTTCTGCATCCCCCGGCTGAACTACCCGCTGGACCGCCTGGCGCACCACGCCATCAACCTGGCCAGCCGCCTGTACGAAACGCTGCCGCTGCCCATCCCGATCGACGGGCTGCTGGCCAGTCGGATGGAGAAGGCCTTCAAGGCCGCCGACGCCGGCGAGCCGATCGGGTTCGACGGGATGCCGACCTCGGCGGGGTTCACGCACCTGCTGGCGTTCTTCCCGCCCTGGACCCTCCAGGGCGGCATCCGGGCGATGCTTGGGCGCCTGCAGGACCCGGTCCAGCGCGTCGAGATCCGGCGGAGCATCGAGAACGGGGACGTGGCGTGGCCGCACCGTGGGCGCGACTCGTGGTCCTTCAACGTGTTCAAGGTGATGGGCTGGGACGCGGCGTTCATCATGTCCGTGACGCTGCCGCACAACAAGCGGCTCGAAGGAAAAAGCCTTCAGCAGATCGGCGACGAATCGGGGCGGCACCCCTTCGACGTGGCGTGCGACCTGCTGGTGGAAGAGCAGGGGCGCGTGCTGGTGTTCGAAACCGCGACGTACCCGGGCGATCCCTTCGTCGAGCGATCGGTGCTGGCGGCCCTGGGCAACCCGCATGTTTCGATCGTTACCGACACGATCCTGCTGGGCTTCGGCATGCCGTCGCACCTGTTCTACGACGCGTACCCGCGCTGGCTGGGCGGGTATGCCCGGGATCGCGGGGTCGTGACGATGGCCGAGGGCATACGCCGCGCCACGTCCCTGCCGGCCGACCAGATGGGCATCCGCGATCGCGGTCGCGTGCGTCCCGGGGCGTTCGCCGACCTGGTGGTGTTCGACGAGCGTCGCCTGTCCTCGCATTCCACCGCGCAGGATCCGGCGCACTTCCCCGAGGGCATCCACACCGTGTTCATCAACGGGCAGGCCGTCGTGGACCCGGACGGCTTCCACCCGGACCCGTTGCCTGGGCGCGTCCTGCGTCGAGGCGCCTGAGCCTCCGGGCCTGACTGCGTACCGATCCTCGATCGTACGGGAAGGCGTCGTTCCCGGTTGCCATCCGCGAGCCGATACCTGAACATTGGACGCATGAATACCGTCTTTCCGCTCGATCCCCACCCGGGCGTACTGGTGGTGGGTGCCGGTGTCGCCGGTCTTGCCTGCGCGCGGGACCTGGCCCACAAGGGCATCCCGGTGACGCTGCTGGACCGCGGTCGCGGCGTGGGAGGGCGGTGCGCCACCCGGCGCATCGAGGGCCAGCCCGTCGATCACGGCGTGGCGTTCCTGCACGGGTCCGACCCTGCGTTCCTGGACGCGGTCCGCTCGGTGCCTGGCGCCACGATCCTCGATGGGTGGCCCTCGCGGATCGAAGGCACGGGCACCCCCTGCCAGCCGGATGCGTTCGCGCCCGGCGAGCGGCGCGCCGCCTATGCCGAGGGCGTCACGGCGTTCCCGAAGATGATGGCCGCGGGCCTGGACGTGCGGCTGGTGACGACGGTGCTGGCGATGCATCCGGACGGCGCCCTGTGGCGGCTGGACCTGGCGGGTGGCGGCACGGCGCGGGCCCGGTTCGTCGTGCTGGCCCTGGCCACGGAAGAGACGCTGGCCCTGGTGGACGGGTTGCCCCCGGGCGACCTGGAACTGGAGGGCGCGCGGCACCTGTTGCGGATGGTGGCCTCCAGCGTGCCCTGCCTGACAGTGATTGCCGGGTATCCTGCAGATGCGCCCGCCCCGGCATGGGACGTCGCCTTCCCCGAGACCTCGATGATCCTCAAGGATGTCGTGCACGATTCGGCCAAGCGCCCGGATCCGAAGTGGACGGTACTGGTGATCCAGGCGGCGGCCCGGTGGTCGCGCCAGCACGCCGGCGAACCGGTGGATGCCTGGACGCAGGGGCTTCTGGCCGAAACGGCGCGCCTGTTCGGCGAGTGGGCGGCCCACCCGACGTGGACCCAGGTGCGCCACTGGCAGTTCGGGCGCACCGAGTCGGGCAACGAGCTGGCCGGACCCCTGGTCGTCGAGGGCGCCGGCGGGCGGACCCTGGGCATCACCGGCGAGGTGTTTGCCGAAGGCGGAGGCGTCGAGGCTGCCTGGACGTCGGGTCGTCTGCTGGCGGTCCGCCTGGCCGAGAGGACGAAGGGATGAGCGAAGCCCTGGCCCATCTGGAAGAGATCGTCGATCACGAGCGCGAGCACGAATGCGAGGGGATCGGTGCGAAACGGCTGTGCGTCCGGCCCGTCAGCGTCGCGGTGCTGCCCACGCGTTTCGGGGACTTCCACATCGTGGCGTTCTGGAACAACCGGGACGGGAAGGAGCACGTGGCCATCCTGCGCGGCGACGTGGTGGGTCGGGAGGACGTGCCGATCCGGATGCACAGCGAGTGCCTGACGGGGGATGCCCTGGGGTCGCTGCGGTGCGACTGCCGGGACCAGTTGGAGGCGGCCCTGCGAAAGGTCGGGTCGCTGGAATTCGGGGCGGTCCTGTACCTGCGCCAGGAGGGCCGCGGCATCGGGTTGATCAACAAGGTGCGCGCCTACGCGTTGCAGGACCGCGGCCTGGACACCGTCGAGGCGAACCGGGCACTGGGTTTCCGCGACGACGAGCGCGACTACGCCATCGCGGCGCACATGATCTTCTCGATGGGCATGAAATCCGTGCAGGTGATGACCAACAACCCGGACAAGATGAAGCAACTGCAGGATCTGGGCGTGCGCGTGACGGGCCGGATCCCCCACGTGATGCCGCCGAACGCGTACAACCGCTTCTACCTGGAAACCAAGGCGGCCCGGTCCGGTCATTTCATCGATTTCTCCGGGCGGGCGCACCTGCCCGAGCAGGCCGAACCCGTGGTCGTCGAAGGGATGCCGGAGCCGTAGAGGGCGGAGTGGGTCAGCCGGGCGTGTAGATGTTCGGAATGCAGAACTTGAACGAGCAGGACTTCGCCGCCGTGTCGTCGGCCACGCAGGCCTGACCCGCGCAATCCGCAGCCACTTCGCATTCCTTCTTGCTGGTTTCGCAGAAGCGGGGCGTTTCGCAACGGGACCACGGCGAGTTGACCGTGCAGTCCGAGTCCTGGGTGCAGGCGAGCTTGAGGCTGAGGATCTTGAGGCACGTCGCGTCCGTCGGGCAGGCCTCGCCATGGCAGGGAACGGTGCAGAACGAGGCCGAGGCCGAGTTGGCCGGCTGCGAGGCGTTGATGTCCCGGTTTTCGTACAGGACACAGGGGCCCTCGATGCACTGCGGATGGTCCTTCACCACGCACGAGTCGTAGCAGAAGACCTCGGCTTCGCTGCACTGGTCGCTGCCGGCGGCGATGGCCGTCTTGCAGTCGGCCTGCATCTTCGAGGTCATGGCGCACTGCTCGAAGACGTTCCTGGATTGACAGGCGACGAGCAGCAGGGCAAGTGCAGCCCCCCCCACCAGGGCCGTGAAACGGCTTGCAGACACCGGCCACCTCCGCGGAATTCGTTCCCCTCGCATTGTAGCCGAGGGCGAAGGCAGGTCAAGCATCGGTCACAGAGAGGCAAGCAAGCGATCGAAATCCGCGTCCGTACGCAGTTCGGTCACCGCGACCAGCAGGCAATCCGACAGCTCGGGCAGGTAGCGGCCGAGATCGACGCCCGGCACGATCCCCCCGGCGCCCAGCCGCGCGACGACGTCCGCCGCCGGGCCGGGCAGCCGGATGACGAATTCGTTGAATGTCGGTCCCGCGAAGGGAAGGGTGATGCCGGGCATCGCCGCCAGGCGCGCCTTCAGCACTTCGGCCCGGTGGTGGTTCCACGCGGCCAGGCGCATCAGGCCGTTTCGGCCCAGCAGCGAAAGGTGGATCGCCACTGCGAGGGCGCAGAGACCCTCGTTGGTGCAGATGTTCGAGGATGCGCGCTCGCGCCGGATGTGCTGCTCGCGGGCGGCCAGCGTCAGGGTGTAGCAGGGAGTCCCGTGGACGTCCTTCGTCTGGCCGATCAGGCGGCCGGGCATGGACTTGACGAACGGCTGCTTCACCGCGAACAGGCCGATGTAAGGCCCGCCCCACGACAGCGGCAGGCCCAGGGACTGCCCCTCGCCGGTCGCCAGGTCGGCGCCCAGGTTCCCGGGGGCCTCCAGCAGGCCGAACGCCAGCGCCTCGGTGAACGTGGCGACCATCAGGGCGCCGGCCCCGTGGGCGACGTCGGCGGCCGCCCTCAGATCCTCGACCACGCCCAGGAAGTTCGGCGACTGGAGCACCACGCCGCCCACGTCGGGTCCCAGGACGGACTGGAGCGCCGCCAGGTCCGTGGCCCCGGTCGCGTCGAAGGGCACCTCGACGACGGCGTCGTCACCGAGGTAGTTCCTCAGCACGTCGCGATACTGGGGATGGACGGCGCGGGACACCGCCACCTTCGGGCGCCGCGTGTGCCGTACCGCCATCAGGGCGGCTTCGGCGCACCCGGTGGAACCCTCGTACATCGACGCGTTGGCCACGTCCATGCCCAGCAGCGACGCGACCATCGTCTGGTACTCGAACTGGGCCTGCAGCGTCCCCTGCGACACTTCCGGCTGGTACGGGGTGTAGGTGGTCAGGAACTCGCCCCGCGACGTCAGGTGGTGCACGGCGGCGGGCACGTAGTGGTCGTAGGCCCCGGCGCCCAGGAAGGACAGGGCGTCGGCGCCCGAGTTCCGGGCGGCCAGGTCACGAACGTACGTCAGGACCTCGGCCTCGGACATCGCGGGCGGGAGGTCGAGCGGTTTCGTGATCTTGAAGACGGCGGGAATCGCCTGGAACAGTTCATCGATCGTCGAGACGCCGATGACCTTCAGCATCTCGGCGACTTCGGCGTCCGTATGCGGGGTGAAGTCCATGACGTGGAACTCCTTGCCGAGGGCCGGGCTGACCCGGGCGTTCGGAGCGAACGGGAGCGTCAGCCCTCTTCGTCGTCCAGCTTGCCCAGCAGTTCCTCGTAGTCGTCCGCACTCTGCAGTTCGTCGATCTGCTCCAGGTCCTCGACCTCGATGCGGACCAGCCAGCCCTCTTCGTAGGGATCCGTGTTGATCACGGCCGGGTCGTCGTTCAGCAGTTCGTTGACTTCGAGGACCACGCCGCTGACGGGCGCGAAGACCTCGGTCGACGCCTTCTGCGAATCGATCATGCCGATGGGCTCGCCGCGCTCGACCTCATCGCCCACGCGGGGAAGGTCGATGCTGACGATGTCGCCCAGTTTTTCCTGCGCGTAGTCGGTGATGCCGATCGTGACGACGTTGTCCTCCTCGATCCGCACCCACTCGTGGCTGTCCGTGTACCGGTAGTCCTTGGGGACCGACATCGTGCCCTCCCTTCGCCCTAGCGCTTCACCAGCGGGGACTGTACCACCCGCGCCTCGACCTTCCTCATTCCCTTGATATCGATGGTGATCCTCGAACCGATTTCATCGTGGGGCCTGGCGACGTACGCCATCCCGACCGCGATCCCCAGGGTCGGCGACAGGGTGCCGGACGTGACGTGGCCGACCTCGAGGTCGCCCACCAGGACCGGGTAGCCGTGGCGCGGGATGCCCTTGCCCTCGACCACGAAGGCGACCAGCGACCGCGAGGCGCCCTCGTCGCGCTGGCGGACCAGCACGTCGCGGCCGACGAAGTCGCCCTTGTCGAACTTGACGGTCCAGGACAGGCCCGCTTCCACCGGCGTGGTGGTTTCGTCGATGTCGTTGCCGTACAGGCAGTACTTCATTTCCAGCCGCAGCGAGTCGCGGGCGCCCAGGCCGATCGGGGCGACGCCGAGGTCTTCGCCCTTCTGCATCAGTTCCTGCCAGAGCGCGACGACCGCGGCGTTCGGGACGTAGACCTCGCCGCCCTTCTCGCCGGTGTAGCCGGTGGTGGCGAGGATGACCTCGGCGCCCTGGAAATCCTTCTTGACGAAGGTGAACGGCTTCATGGCCAGGACGTCGTCGCCGAAGACGCGGGCCAGCAGCGCCGGGGCGTTCGGGCCCTGCACCGCGACCTGCGAATACTGTTCGGACAGGTCCAGCACCTCGCACTCGCCTTCCGCCTGGCGGACGAACCACTGGTAGTCCTTGTCCTTGTTCGACGCGTTGACGCAGACGAACCACTCGGTGTCCGACACCTTGTAGAAGATCATGTCATCGACGATGCCGCCGGTCGGGAGGCATACGGGGGTGTAGACCGCCTTGCCGGGCGACACCGTGCCGACGTTGTTGGTCGTGATGCGCTGGACCACGGAAAGCGCGCGAGGGCCGCGGAAGAGGACTTCGCCCATGTGGCTGACGTCGAACAGGCCGACCTTCGTACGGACCCGGTGGTGCTCGGCGGCGATCCCCTCGAACTGCACGGGCATCCAGTACCCGGCGAAGGGCACCATCTTGCCGCCGGCCTTCACGTGTTCGTCGTAGAGGAACGTCTTCCTGGCATCGCCGTGCGCTGTCACGATCGGGGCCTCCCAGAGCGGTCCGGGGCACCGAATACAGCACCGTCCCGCGCGAGTCAAGCCAAAAGAAACGGGCGCGCAGGTGCGAAGGCATCACTGTCTGCGGGCAGGCGCGGGGGCGAAGCCGCCTCGGGACGATCCGGAATTCAGAACGGGTTGGGCAGGCCGCGGCGCGCCGCGCACGCCAGCACCGTGTTCCGCAGCAGGAAGGCGATGGTCATGGGGCCCACGCCGCCGGGGACCGGCGTGATGAAGGCGGCGTGTTCGGCAGCCGCAGCGTAGTCGACGTCGCCGCACAGTTTGCCGTCCTCGTCGCGGTTCATGCCCACGTCGATGACCAGGGCGCCGGGCTTGATCCAGTCGCCCTTGATCATGCGGGTCCTGCCGATGGCGGCGACCACGACGTCCGCCTCGGACACGCGCGTCTTGAGGTCCTGCGTCCGCGAATGGCAGACCGTGACGGTGGCGTTGCGCTGCATCAGCAGCAGGGCCATCGGCTTGCCCACGATCAGGCTGCGGCCGACAACCACTGCGCGCTTGCCGGCGAGGTCCGTCCCAGTTTCGTCGATCAGGCGCATGCACCCCGCGGGCGTGCACGCGACCAGGCCGTCGCGGCCCGAAATCAGCAGGCCCAGATTCACCGGGTGGAACCCGTCCACGTCGCGGGCCGGATCCTGGGCATCCGTGATCCGGTTGGCGTTGATGTGACCAGGCAACGGCAGTTGGACCAGCACGCCGTCCACGTCCGGCGACGAGTTCAGGTCGCGAAGGAGGGCCAGCAGATCGACCTCGGAGGTTTCGGCCGGCAGGTGGTGGGTCACGCCGGCGATGCCGACCTCCTCGGAGGCCTTGCCCTTGTTGCGGACGTACACGGCAGACGCCGGATCGTCACCGACGAGCACCACGTGGAGGCCCGGCGTCACTCCCTGGGCCTTGAGGCGGTTCACGGCCTCGCGGACCTCGTTGCGCACCTGGGCGGCGATCGCCTTCCCGTCAATGATCTGTGCGGGCATTGGGGGACCTCCGTTGGAAGAGGGCGAATGCTAGCCGGAACCCGCCGGAGGGTCAATCGCGGGCCGGGCGGGGGCATGAATCGGCCCGAGGCGACTCCGTCTGCGGCACGGGAAATTGCTTGCGCAATCCCCCTGCCTCCGCCTGCGTGCTCGGGCGGGGGCATGAATCGGCCCGAGGCGACTTGTGCGTCTGCGGGGGTTCGAGGCGACCCCCGGGCCAGGCGGACGTCGCGTGGGCGCGCCAGTGACGTCGGTGGTATCGTCGTCCGCCGGGAGGTCCGGATGGCGGCGCGGAAGGTTCCCAGGCGGCGGCGATCGAAGGGCGGCGGTTCGTGGCGGACGCTCGCGATCGTGCTGGGCGTCGTCGCCGCGGGTGCGACGCTGGGCCTCGTGGCCGTGACGGTCGTCTTCGCGATGGTCGAGTCCCGCCTGCCCGACGTTCCCACGTTCGAGGAATACGCCCGCGGGGTTCCGAAGGTCAGCCGGGTGCTGGCGGCCGACGGCACCGTGGTCGCCGAGTTCTTCACCGAGCGCCGCACGCTGATGCCGCCCGACCGGATCCCGCCGCTGGTCGAGCACGCGATCCTGGCGGCCGAGGACGCGGATTTCAGGACGCACGAGGGCCTTTCCTACGGGGGCATCGCCCGGGCCATGCTGGTGAACCTTTGGAAGGGACGCGTCGCCCAGGGAGGCTCGACGCTGACGCAGCAGGTGGTCAAGCAGGTCCTGCTTGGGCCCGAGCGGACCTGGCAGCGGAAGTTCAAGGAACTGCTGCTGGCGCGGCGCCTGGAAGCGGCGCGTTCCAAGGACGAGATCCTGGCGATGTACCTCAGCGAGGTGTACCTGGGAGCGGGCCGGTACGGGTTCGAGGAGGCCGCCCGGTTCTGGTTCGGCAAGCGGGCCGTGGACCTGGATCTCGGGGAGGCGGCGCTGCTGGCCGGCCTGGTGTCCTCCCCCGAAGCGAACTCGCCCCTGAAGAACCCCGAGGGAGCCATCGGCCGCCGTCGCTACGTGCTGCGGCGCATGGTGGAACTGGGATACGCGAAGCCGGACGACGCCGACAAGGCGGCGGCGGCGCCGGCGCGCCTGTGGGCCCGCGAGGACGGGCGGCTGGGGGCGGCACCGTATTTCGTGGACGCGGTGCGGCGCGAGGTGACCCGGCTGTTCGGCGTGGGCCGGTTGCTGCACGACGGCCTGACGGTGGGGACCACGCTGGACCTGCCGTCGTCGGATGCGGCCGAGGCCGCCGTGGCGCTGGGCCTGTCGCGCCTGTGGGCGAACGGGCGGACGCGGGAGTCCGACGAGGCCGCGGCCGCCCGCGACGACTCGCTGACCGACGGTATCGACGACGACGGGCTGCCCGAGGCGCCTCACGCGGTCGAGGCGCGGGTGGTGAAATGCGACCGCTCCCAGGGGCGCATCGAGGTGGAGGCCGCAGGCGAACGGGCGCTGCTGGACCCCATGTCGCTGGCGCGCCTGGTGTTGGCGGGCCATCCCGATCCGTACGGGGCGTGCGCGAAGGGAGCTGGCGACCTGCGGGTGTCGAAGGCGCCCGGGACGGCCCCCGACGGGACGGACGGCCCGATGGCGCGCGTCAACGCCGAACCCGGGCCCCAGGCCGCGATGGCCGTGCTGGATCCCCAGACCCGTGCGGTGCTGGCGCTGGTCGGTGGCGAGTCCTTCGAGGCCCGGCCCTTCAACCGAGCGATCCAGTCGCGGCGGCCGATGGGGTCGACGGTGAAGCCCTTCCTGTACGCCGCGGCGCTGAACGGCGGGCTGTCCGCGGACACCACGGTGACCAACACGGCGGTGTCGTTCCGGGGAGGCCACGGGCGGTCGTGGACGCCGCGCAACTACGAAGGGGGATACGACGGCCGCGAGTACGGGCTGGTCGAGGCCCTGGCGAAGTCGATCAACGTCGTCGCCGTGAAGATCCTGTCGCAGGTGGGTGTCAAGGTGGTCGCCGACCTGCTGGCCGCGGTGGGCGTGGACGGCGGGATCCCGTCCGACCTGTCCCTGGCCCTGGGCAGCGCTTCGGTCAGCCCCCTGGCCCTGGCCAACGCGATGTCGGTGTTCGCGACCAGCGGCCTGCACGACACCCCCTACCTCGTGTCCGACGTGGTCGATGCCGACGGGAAGTCGCTGCTGGCCCATCACTCGCGGCCCTACCGGATCCTCCCCCAGGGCATCGCGAGGTGGGTCCGGGGCGCCCTGCGGGAGGCCATCGTGAACGGCACGGGGAAGGCGGCCGCCGGCCTGTCGGAACCGGTCTGGGGCAAGACGGGCACGTCGAACCGTTCGCGGGAGGCCTGGTTCGC
Organism: uncultured Myxococcales bacterium; assembly: GCA_903857665.1. Classification (GTDB taxonomy): domain Bacteria; phylum Myxococcota_A; class UBA9042; order DTJE01; family DTJE01; genus CAIZWN01. The sequence continues at coordinate 29,567 of CAIOFV010000084.1, read as the reverse complement.
CGGGTCCGACGGCCAGCGGATGGTGACGGTGCTGGTCGGGTACGACGACCGGCTGCCGATGCACGGCGCCACGGGCGGGAACACCGCGGTGCCGTTCTTCGTGGATTTCGTTCGGATGAGCCGAACCGAATGAGAGGCCTCGTTGTCCCGGGAGGTGGGTGATGTTCCCGCGCTCCGTCCGGATCGGGGGCCTGCTGGGGCCGATCCTGCTCCTCGCGGGGGTCCTACTGCCGGCGATCGCGTACACCGGTCGTGCCGGGGAACCCTACTCTCCCCTCAACCACTTCATTTCCGAACTGGGCGAGGTCGGCGTGTCGTCGCTGGCCTGGTTGTTCAACGGCAGCCTGGTGGCTTCGGGGTTCCTGATGGCGGTGTACCTGCTGTTCCTGGGGCGCCACCTGGGCACGCGCCTGGGGTGGGCCGCCGGCCTGGCCGGGGCGATCGCCGGCCTGGGCGTGTCCGCGGTGGGACTGTTGCCGATGAACGACCTGAAGCCCCACCTGAGGGCGGCCTTCACGTTCTTCGACGGCGGCCTGGTGACGGTGGCCCTGTTCTCGGCGGCCGTCCTGCGCGATCCCCGGAAGCGCCTGGCGCGCTGGCTCCTGGTGCCCGCCGCGGCGGCGGGCCTGGCGTTCGCCTCGTTCCTGGCCTGGCCCTGGTTGGCCGGCGCGCCGGACCTGCGCATGCTGGACCCGGCGTCGGGGGTGCCCCGGTTGGACGTCTGGGGAATCGCCGTCGCCGAATGGGCGCTGCTGGTCACGGTCGTGGGCTTCATCGTGTGCTCGACGCTGGCCCTGGGACGCAGGAAGACGGATTCCTGATCCCGGGAAGGCGGAACAGGCCCCGGGCGGTCGCCGACGTCCGGGCACCCACCTCGTCGGGCGCTACCCCCAGCAGGATCGCGACCGCGTCCCGCACCTCGGCGACAGCGGCCGGCTCGACGCTCCCCTTCGGCCGCAGGCGGGTCCCGATGTACGGGGCGTCGGTTTCCAGCACCATCGCGTCCAGTGGGGTCGCCGCCACCGCCTTGCGGACGTTGACGGCCTCCGGGCGCGTCGCTGCGCCTCCCACCCCCCGCAGGAAGCCCAGCCGTCGCAGTCGGGTCGCGACCTCTGCCGATCCGCCGAAGGCGTGCAGCACGCCTCCGGGGCCGCCGGGGCCCAGCGATTCCAGCACGCGCGCCGTCCGGTCGAAGGCGCCCCGAACGTGGACGATCAGGGGAAGGCCCGCCTCCCGCGCCAGGCCCGCCTGGATGCGGAAGACCCGTTCCTGGGCGTCAAGGTCGGCGCCGGCGACCACGCCGTCGAGGCCCGTTTCACCGACGGCCACGAAACCGCCTTCCGCCAGCATCGCTTCCAGCCAGCGCAGGTCGGGGAGGCCGCCGGCTCCGACCTCCCAGGGATGCAGGCCTGCCGCAGCGAACACCTCGCCCGGGTGCAGCCGCGCTAGGTCCCGCGCCGACCGCGAGGACGCCTCGTCCCCAGACGGGACCACGAAGGCGGCGATCCCCGCGGCCCGGGCCCGCGACAGCACGCCCGGGAGGTCGCCGGCCAGCGGCGTGTCGGCCAAGTGCACATGGGTATCGACAAGGGCCACGGGGGTCTCCCGAATCCTGGGGAACGTCCCATCCGAATCATACCAGCGCCCTGCGTCCCCGTCCGGGTTCCCCCCGATCGACGCGTCCCACTGCGGCGCGCCTTCCCCGGGGTCCCGTCCTGTCTTGACGTACGCATCGTCCCGCCTTAAAACCAGGGCGTCCCCCGGCGCATCGCGAGGGACCGGCAGCGATGGGGGGAACGGACATGGCGGGAATCCGGGGAAACGCGGTCGTCGGACAGTCGGGCGGCCCCACGGCGGTCATCAACCAGAGCCTGGTCGGCGTCATCGAGGCGGCGCGCTCGTCGGGCGTCATCGACAGGCTGCTGGGCGCGCGCCACGGCGTCAAGGGCATCCTGCGGGAGGACTTCGTGGACCTCTTCGCGGAGCCGCGGGACGTGCTGGAGGAGGTCGCCCGTACCCCCTCGTCGGCGCTCGGTTCGGTGCGCCAGAAGCCGAAGGCCGAGGACTGCTACAAGATGTTCGAGGCGATGCGGAAGCACGGCGTCCGCTACTACTTCTACATCGGCGGCAACGACTCGGCCGAAACCGTCCACATCGTCAACCAGGCGGCGAAGCAGGCGAAGTACGACCTGCGCTGCTTCCACGTGCCGAAGACCGTGGACAACGACCTCCGGGTCACCGACCACTGCCCCGGGTACGGCAGCGCCGCCCGGTTCGTGGCCAGCGCCTTCCTGGGCGACAACCTGGACAACCGGGCCCTGCCGGGGATCAAGATCGACGTCGTCATGGGCCGCAACGCGGGCTTCCTGACCGCGGCGTCCGCCCTGGCCCGCAAGTGGGACGATGACGGCCCTCACCTGGTGTACGTGCCCGAGCGCCCGTTCTTCCTGGATCGTTTCCTGGCCGACGTCGAGGAGGTGTACCGACGCCTGGGCCGGTGCGTGGTGGCCGTGTCCGAGGGCATCATCGACGGGACGGACCCGCTGAAGCGCACGGTTGCGGAAATCATGGCGGAAAAGTCCGCGAGGGCGATCGAAAAGGACACCCACGCGAACATCCAACTGTCGGGAAGCGGCGCGCTGGGCGACTGGCTGGCGTCGCAGGTCAAGGACGGTCTGAGTGTCGAGGGCAGGCTGGGCCTGGGGTTGCGGGTCCGCGCGGACACGCTGGGCTACCTGCAACGCTCGTTCCCGGGCGTCGTGTCCGAGGTGGACGCGTCCGAGGCCCGCGAGTGCGGCCGGCAGGCGGTCGCGATGGCCACGGCGAAGGACTGCGACGGGTCGGTCGTGATGATCCGCGAACCCGGCGAGTACCGTGTGCGGTATGAATACACGGAACTGCAGAACGTCGCTCGCGAAACCCGTTCGATGCCCGACTCGTTCCTGGCGGCGGACGGCAACAACGTCACCGAGGCGTTCCTGGAGTACGCCCGCCCCCTCGTCGGGCCCCTGCCTCCCAACGGTCGCCTCCTGGGCATGATCCGTTAGCAATCCACCGGCCTCCCTGTTCTCCCTCCGCGGGAGTATGATTCTTCCCGTCAAGGCGAAACGGGGGATGGCATGGCTCGCTCGGGCTTCCGAACGACCGCTCTGGCGGCAGGGCTCGTCCTATGGGCGCTGGCCGGGTGCAAGGTGAACGTCGCCTCCGTGGACCTGAGCGCCCTGGCCGACGTCCCGGCGGACGTCGCGGTGGATCCGGGCACGGACGGGCCTGCGACGGACCTGCCCCGCACCGACGTGCCTGCCATCGACCTGCCCGTTGACGACGCGCCCGCCATCGACGCGCCGGTCGATGACGTGCCCCCGGCCGAGCCCTGCGGCACGGCGCAAAACCCGAACTGCAGCGCGGCCGCCTGCGACGACGGCGACCCCTCGACCGTCGATGACGCGTGCGTGATGGACCCGGCCGGCGCGGGCTGCATCTGCAGGGGAACGGCCGATCCGTGCGGGTTCGGCCTCAACCCCCAGTGCGTCAACCGCCAGTGCACGCTTGCCGGCGGCGCCTTCGGGCTGTGCCAGGCGGGCGCGACCGCCGAGGTGTGCACGTGCACGAAGATCAACGTGTGCGGGTTGCTCAAGCCGGTGACGACATGCACGCCCCTGCAGTGCTGGCTGAAGCCCGGTGTCCTGGGCGCCTGCCAGGGGGACGCACTTGCGCTGACGTGCGGCTGCAAGACGGCCGCGGACCCCTGCGGGACCGCAGAAAACCCCCAGTGCTGGTCCAACGTGTGCGACCTGGGGCTGAAGGGGCAGGGGCGTTGTCGTCCGGTCGCCGGGGGCGGGTGCGGCTGCGTTGCTGCCTCCGAGGATCTTTGCAGCGACGCCGTGAATCCCCAGTGCACGCCGGACAAGTGCGAACTGCTGGGCGGCGCGCGGGGCCAGTGCATGCTGGGACCCCTGGGCCTGTGCTGGTGCGGCCCTGCCGGCGTCGGATGAGGGCGGTCGGTGCCCGTCGTCAGCGATTGGAAATCGGATGAAGAACATCCCTGAAAAGCACGACTTGCCTCGACAATCGTCGAAGTGGTAGTTTTCGGACCCGCGTAGGGTCCGTATCGGTGGCCTGCGCCCCGGAGGTACGACGCACTTCAATCAGGGGGGTCTCGATGCCGTATCCGAACGTTCCCGCGTTCTTCGCCGACAGCATCCTGCCGAACGACGAGGCCCTTCGTCGCGCCGTCCGTTCGGGCATGACCGTGGCCTCGGGCTTCGCCACGTCCGAACCCTCGACCTTCTACGACTCGTTGTGGAACCACATCGTGCGCGAGGACATCACGGGGCTGGACATCCGCCAGGCCCTGTTCATGGCTCCGTACGAACTGTGCCTCGGCACCGCGCTGAAGAGCAAGGGCGCGCTGGCGGACCTGGCGGCCAGCTCGACCGCCGACTCGGCGATGGGCCGGTTCGCGCGGAAGGTCAACGCGGTCACGAAGAAGCTGGAAGGCCTCAAGCGGCTGATCGGGCACTACGAGGAACTGAATCGCCGGCGCATCACGTTCACGTCGGCCTTCATCGGGCCGGCCACCAACGCCGTCATCCCCTCGAACTTCCTGACCCGCGCGCTGTACCCCGACTACGTCGGCCGCAACACCACTCGCATGGGCATCACCCGCATGCAGTCCATCCACTTCCCCGACGCGGTGGACAGCATGGGATTCGACCCGGACGACAATCCGCAGGTCGATACGTTCGTGATGGTGATGACGCCCCCGAACGAAAAGGGCGAACTGTCCCACGGCCTGGCGAACGGCGCGAACGGCGAGATCCTGGAAAAGGCCGTGCGCCTGAAGACCATCAACATCCTGCTGTACCTCAACCCGAAGTACCCCTTCACGCGCGGCTACAGCGAGGAGTGGGCGTCCAACACGATCCACGTCAGCCAGTTCGAGGGCCTGGCCCGGGCCGGGAAACTGTTCGTGGTCGAGGACAACGACGGCCGCCTGCCGTGCCTGCCCGGCAACTCCTTCGACAACCCGGCGAAGTCCGAGGTGACCATCGCCGAGAACACGGTGAACCACATCGAGCAGAACCTGCGCTTCACACAGGGGCGGGCGATCCAGGTGGGCTTCGGCGGGACGGGCGTGCTGTGCATCCGGGATCTCAAGGCGTCGTCGTGGACCGGGCGCTGCTACACCGAGATGCTCGAGCCTTACACGCTCGACCTGTTCGATGCCGGCAAGATCGCAGGCACCCACTTCATCGAGAAGGACGGCCGCCGGACCGTGCTGGACGGCAAGCTGGTCGCCACGTTCACGCTCTGCACCGAGGGAAGCGACTTCTACAAGAGGCTCGACAACAATCCCGCGGTCATCATCGCGGCGGCGTCCCGGGTGGTCATTCCCGAGGCCTTCAACTACGGCATGGGAATCAACAACTGCCTGTCGATCGATTTCCAGGGGCACATCAACGCCAGCGGCCGCGACAGCAACAACATCAGCGGCGTCGGCGGCGGCGCGACCATCAACCGCGGCCTGTCGCGAGGCGGCATCGCGTACTTCTGCATGAAGTCCACGCATACGACACCCGAAGGCAAGGTGCGTTCGTCGATCTTCCCGTTCCAGCCCAAGGGCACGCCGATTTCGTACATCGGGCCCGACATCATGGGCGGTCGCGAGGGCGCCCGGTTCTTCCTGGTGACCGAGCACGGCGTCGCGCAGATGTCCGGCGTGGACCAGCACCGGTTCGTCCGGAACCTGATTTCCGTGGCCGACCCGCGTTTCCGCGACGAACTGAACCACCACGCGTGGAAGGAGTTCCGGATTCGTGCGTGACCCTCTTCCTGTCGATTTTTCGCGGCGGACGCCGTATCCTCTGCCCGTCTGGAGGTGAGCACGATGCGCAGGACGCTTGTCTGCATGCTGGGGGGCCTTTTCGTCGCGGCATGCGTCGCGTGCGGGTCGTCCTCGGGGGGGACCGACGAGGGCCTGATCGTGGTCGATGTGGTCAACCCGATCGACATCCACTACAGCGACGTTCCCCAGGTGACCGACGACGGCAACCCGCTGCCGGACGGGCAGGATCCGGGACCGGCGAACGACCCCGGCACCCCGACCGATCCGGGCACTCCCACCGATCCGGGCAAGGACTCGACACCGGTGGATCCGGGCACGCAGGACAACGTCGTACCGATCGACCCCGGCCCCGCCGACGAGGGGCCGGTGGATCCGGGCCCGCCGTGCGAGTACCCGGTCAGCGCGTACGGGCTGCGGGACAACTGCGACGGCACCATGCTGGACACCCATTCCGGCCGGACCTGGATGAAGAGCGAGGGATTCACGTCGCTGCTGACCGACGCCCAGAAGTACTGCACCGACCTGGACAAGCAGCAAATGGGCGGATACACGGGCTGGCACCTGCCCAGCATCGTCGAGCTGCGGGAACTGGTCATCGGATGCGACGCGAAGACGGGCACCGGCGGTTCCTGCCCGATCGTCGGCACCACGACCAACGAGGCCGCCCGCACGTCCGACTGCGACGGGTGCGGCATGAACCTGGGGCCCGTGCCGAAGATCGGCGACGCGACCAAGAAGTGCTACATGGACAACACGTTCGACTGGTACTGCAACCTGTACTGGTCGGGCACGCAGGTCCAGGCGACCGTGGCCGGCGACAAGCGCTCGTGGTACCTGACGTTCTTCGACGCAGCCATCAACGTCCCGCCGACGATGTCCGGCATGCAGAGCGCAGCGGTCAAGTGCGTTCGCGGGCCGTGATTCCTTCGGCGCCGCCTGTGGATGGCCCCGTCCCGCGCTCCCTCACCCCTCGTCGATCCCGCCGATTTCCAGTACGCGCTCGAACTGTTCCGAGGTGACCGGGGCCACGGACAGGCGGGGCTGGCGCACGATCGCCAGCGTGGACAGGACGGGATCGGCCTTGACGTCGGCCAGCGTCACCGGTCGCGGAAGCGCCTGAAGCGGCTCGACGTCTACGACCACCCACCGCGGGTCGTCGCTGGTCGGATCGGGGTACGGGATGGACGCGACGCGGGCCACACCGACGATCCGGCGCTGGTCGCCCGAGTGGTAGATCAGCGCCAGGTCGCCCACGGCCATCGCCCGGATGTGGTTGCGGGCCTGGGCGTTGCGCACGCCGTCCCAGGGGTCGGTGCCCCGGTGGACCAGGTCGCTCCAGGCGAACGTCCCCGGCTCGGTCTTCATCAGCCAATGATGCGGCGAATCCATCGAACTTCCCCAGACAGGCGACCCGGGTATGATAGGCCGCCCGGGACGGGAATGGGGAGCAGATGACGGGGACGGGGGCCTTCGGACGCGTGCCTCTGCCGGTGGACGATGTCCTGCCCGGCGTGATCGAGGCCTTGCGGCGGCGCCCCGTTCTGGTGCTGGCCGCGCCGCCCGGGTCGGGCAAGACCACGCGGGTCCCCCCGGCGATCCTGGATGCGGGCCTGTGCGGCCAAGGCGAGGTCATCGTCGTGCAGCCGCGGCGGCTGGCGGCCCGCATGGCGGCCCGGCGCGTGGCGGCCGAGCGCGGGGAGGCGCCGGGCGGCACGGTCGGGTGGAAGGTGCGCTTCGAGGAGGTGGGCGGCTCGTCCACGCGCCTGTGGTACGTCACGGAAGGCGTGCTGGTGCGGAGGCTGCTGGCCGACCCGACGCTGGCGGGGGTCGGCGCGGTCGTGCTGGACGAGTTCCACGAACGCAGCCTGGACGCGGACCTGGCCCTGGCGCTGTTGCGGCGGCTGCGGGCGGGACCCCGGCCGGACCTTCTGCTGGTGATCATGTCCGCGACCCTGGACGCCGAGGGCCTGGCGGCGACGCTGGATGCCACGGCGGTGCGGGCCGAAGGGCGGCGGTTCGACGTGGCGGTCGAATACGCTGCGCGTCCGGACGCGAGGCCCCTGGAGGCGCGGGTCGCCGAATCGGTCGAGCGCCTGGTCGCGGCGAACCACGGCGACATCCTGGTGTTCCTGCCCGGGGCCGCCGAGATCCGGCGGGCCCGGGAGGCGTGCGCCGACCTGGCGAGGCGGAGCGGGCGCCTGGTCCTGCCGCTGCACGGCGACCTGCCGCCCGAGGAGCAGGATCGGGCGGTGCTGCCGGGCGATCGTCCCAAGGTGATCCTGGCCACCAACGTCGCCGAAACCTCCATCACGGTGGAAGGCGTGACGGCGGTGGTGGACAGCGGGCTGGCGCGTCGCCTGGTCCACAGCCCCTGGTCGGGCATGCCGTCCCTGCGTGTCCAGCCGGTGTCGAAGGCGTCCGCCGAGCAGAGGGCGGGTCGCGCCGGGCGGGTGCGTCCCGGGTGCTGCGTGCGGCTGTTCACGCGATCGGAGTACGACGGGCGGCCCGACGCCGACGCGCCCGAAATCGCCCGGGCGGATCTCGCCGATGCCGTGCTGCTTCTGCATGCCGCTGGGATCGAACCCGCGACCGGCGTGCCATGGCTGGACCCGCCTCCGCGAGCCGCCCTGGAGGCCGCCGAGGGGCTGCTGCAGCGGCTTGGGCTGGCGGGTTCCGACGGTCGTGTGACCGACCTGGGCGTGCAGGTGGCCCGGCTGCCTGCCCACCCGCGCCTGGGGCGCCTGGTCGCCGAGGCCGCCGCCCGCGGGCGCCTCCCGGAAGGTGCCTGCTGGCGGCGGTGCTGGCCGAGCGGGACGTGCGTCGCTCGACGGGGTCGCGGCGCCTGCTGATGGGGCACGCAATGCCAGGGCCCGGCTCCGGGGCGGCGCCCGTGTCGGACCTTCCGGACGGCTTCCTCGATCCCGTCGAAACGGTGGCGGGGCTGGGCGCCGGCGGCCGGCATGCGGACCTCGACCCTGCGGCGGTGTCCGTGGTCCGCCGGGCGGCTGTGCACATGGAGGCCCAGGCGCGCAGGGCAGGGCTGTGCCCGGCGGCCGTCGTCCAGGGCGGATCGGGCGCCGGGCCGGGCGATCTGGGCCGCGTGCTGACCCTGTCCCTGCTGGCCGGGTTTCCGGATCGCGTGGGCCGCGTGCGTCGATCGATCCTTCCCGGGCTGGCACGGGCGGGGGCCCTGGAACTGGCCCTGTCGTCCGGGGGGACCGCCGATCTTCCCGCCGACGCGCTGCTCCCCGAAGGGCGCCTGGTGATCGCCGCGGACGCCACCGAGCGGGCCGGCGCGCGCGGCCAGGTCCTCCGGGTGCGGTCCGCCCGCCCCCTGGACGACGACGATCTGCTGGAGGGCCGGTTCGACGAGGTTCGCGAAACCATCGAGGTGCGGTTCCTGCCGGGGGCCGACCGGGTGGAATCCGTACGGCGCCTGGTCTACGACTGCCTGGTGCTGGAGGAGCGCCCGTTCCAGGGCGACCCGGCATCGGTCGCAGACGCGCTGGCCGCGGGGCTCCGGGATCGGCCCATCGCCTCGCTGGCCGCGGAACGGGAGGATCCTGCCGGTTTCCTGGCCCGCGTGGCCTTCCTGCGAGGCCGCCGTCCCGACCTGGGCCTGCCGGCATTCGACGACGACGACCTCGATGCCGTGCGGCGGGATGCCTGCCGCGGCTGCCGATCGCTGGCCGACGTCCGCCGTCGTGGCGTGCAGGAGGCCCTGTCGGCCCGCCTGGGCACGGGGCCGCGTCGCGCTCTGGACGCCCTGGCGCCGGCGACGTTCCGGCTGGCCGGAGGGCGGACCCTCCGGATCGACTATCCCGCGGGCGAGCCGCCCAGCGCCGCGTCGCGCCTGCAGGACTTCTTCGGCCTGGCCCGGGGGCCCGCGGTGATGGACGGCGCCCTGCCGGTTGTTCTCCACCTCCTGTCGCCCGGGGGCCGCGACGTGCAGGTGACGACCGATCTGGCCGGGTTCTGGGAACGGCACTACCCGTCGCTGGCCCGCGAGCTGAGGCGTCGCTACCCCCGCCACTCCTGGCCCGACGACCCCGCCCGGTCCGCGCCTCCTCCCCCCCACAGGGCGCGTTGATCCCGTCCCCGGCTTTCCATGCGGGGCGCGAATTCACTAGAATCGTCCCTTACCGGGCTCGCCCGACGAAAGGTGCTCGATGCGCTTTTGCCTGCTGGCACCGGCCCTCGCGATCGCCCTGGCCGCATCCTCCCCCGTCCTGGGGAAGCCGAAGCCCTTTGCCGGGGCCGAGCTCCTCACCGGCCGCGGCATCAAGCCGGCGGCGGAAAGCCAGACGGTCCAGTTCGGACTGGACGTCGGCACCTCCCCGATGTCCGCCGTGCTCGGCTACCTGAAGGACGACCTCAAGAACAAGGCGGTCCAGAAGTGCGAACTGGCTGGCCAGGCCAATTGCGCCGCGACCGTCAACGCGGCAATGAACCAGCTGAAGCAGATCCCCGACGCCACGTGGAACCAGTTGCAGGCCCTGGCTGCGTCGAGCCCCCAGCAGCTGGACGCCCAGTTGCAGGCCGCGGGCGTGACGGACCCCTACGTCCGCCAGCAAGTGATCGGCTATGCGTCCCAGGCGACGCCCCAGCAGCGCCAGGACGCCGTGAACGCCGCCCGCATCGCTGCGAATGCCCAGAATTCCGTGAACCTGTTGATGGAGCCGTTCGTCACGGTGAACACGAAGTATGTCCAGGTCGGTGCGTCGTTCCCCTTCAACCTGCGCATCCACAACGGCGGCACCGATGCCAGCATGGGCAACGTCACGCTGGACATCCGGTCCGGCGGGATCTGGACGAAGGACAAGGTGTCCTACGGGCTCACGGGCGGACTGACCGGATACCTGCCCACGGGCACCCGGACCGCCGACGAGTCGGCGCGGGCGGACCTGTTCCAGGCGCCCAAGACCATGCACCAGTACCTGGGACTGGCCCCCTACCTCGTGCTGGGGCTGGACGCCGACCAGTGGATCCTGCTGATGCTCCACGCGGAGTACATCGCCCAGGTCGGCGTCAGGGATCACCCGCCCGTGGACTCGGTGCACGTGTTCAAGTACGGCCTCGGCATGGTCCTCTTCCCGGCGTTCTTCCTGAACGTGCTGGCCGAGTTGAACGGCCTGGTCCCGCTGGCCCACGCGACGGCCTTCAACGCCCTGTATTTCACCGGCGGCCTCCAGTTCAAGATCGCCTTCTTCCGGCTGGCCCTGGCCGTCGAGGCGCCGGTCTGGACGGCGGCTCGGCCCGACACCACGGTGATCGGCGGCGTGCCCATCGGGCAGCTGTCGAAGTACAACGTCCTCAGCCGCGTCTCCTTCACGTTCTGATCCGCCGCCGCTTCCCGGGCCGGCCGTGGCCTTTGCGGCCGGAAGCGCGTACAATTCTTCTGGACGACAAGCCCGGCACCGGCGGGAGGAGGCCCCCATGAAGTTCACGCTGACGTTGCTGACCCTGATGTTCCTGGCCGTCCCGGCGCGGGGCGCCGACGTGCCGTGCGCCTCGGACACCGACTGCGGCAAGGGGCAGATCTGCATTCCCAGTCCCTGCAGCACGCCCGCCTGTCCGCCGGAGACGGATTGCCCGAAGGTGCCCGACTGCAGCAACCAGTCGTTCTGCGGCGCCGCGGCGTGGGACGGCTCCTGCACCGCGGACTCGGATTGCCCGACCGGGTTCACGTGCGATTCGGTCGAGGTCCCCTGTGCGATCAGCGCCTGCACCCCCTGTACGTGCGCCTGCCCGGCCGAAGGCGAGTGCCCGGCCTGCGAGTGCCCGGTCTGCGATGTACAGCAGTCCTGCACGCCCACCACGTCCCAGGCCTGCCAGTACCACCCGGCCGCGTGCACGGCTGACGGCGACTGCAAGGACGGCTGGGCCTGCAAGGCCGAGGAAACCTGCGTCGGAACGGGGTGCGCCTGCGCGGCCTGCGCTCCCGATACCGACTGCCCGCCCTGCGACTGTCCCGACATCACGGAACCGACCTGCCAGACCTCGGGTTCCTGGTGCCAACCGAAGGAATCGACCTGCACCGCCGACGCGGACTGCGCCGCCGGCTTCGAGTGCATCGAGCGATCGACCGGCGGCATCTGCGCCTGCCCGATGTGCGCGTGCCCGGCGGATTCGACGGATTGCCAGTGCGGCACCTGCGACTGCCCGCCCGCGACCACCGAGCAGGTCTGCCTGCCGAAGGGCTGGGCGGCGATCGGGTTCAGCGGCGGCTCGTCGCAGTGGGACTCGGGCACGCCCGTCGTGGACGGCGATGCGACCTCGACCACCAAGGGGACGGACGCCACGACGCCTCCATCGACGCCCGGCACCGGCACCCAGACGGGCGCGAACGAGAATGTCGCGGCCACGCCCTCCGGCGGCGGCAACGCCTGCCATGCCTCGCCAGGCGCGGGCGCCCCGATCGAAATGTCCCTCCTGCTCTTTGTCGCCCTTCTTCCGTTGCTGCGGCGCCGGTTCCCGAACCGCGCATGACTCCGGCCCCTCCATTTTCCCCACCCTGGGCAGTTCGACAGGAACCTCATGGAAATCCTGTTGTTTTTCTGGCTTTACCTCGGGTGCGGGCGCGTCTATAATCCGCCCACGGTGTTTTGAACGCTGGCAGCCCAGATGGGTGCGCGGGGAAGGACGAGCCTGTGTCGGCCGTCTCCCCTCCCAGCAGGCTGCGGCCAGACCGATCAGGGGGTGACTCATGAAGTTCCGTCGCATGCTGGTTTCCGCGATGTTTGCGATGACCCTCCTCGGGGCGCTCCCCGCCTTCGCCCGAGGCGTGACCATCGACTTCATGTCCGGCGCGAACTCGACGGTGAAGGGCGTCTATGTCACCAAGGAGTTCTGGTTCGAGCTTTCGGAGGACTGGGAGTTCCCGGAAGCGGCCACGCTGGACCTGCGCTTTTCGCACACCCCGATCCTGGTGCGCCAGTTGTCGACGCTGAGCGTCCAGGTGAACGGCAGCCCGATCGAAAGCATCTATCTGGACAACGGCAACCTGCGGAATGCCCAGCTGGTGGTGCAGATCCCGGGGCGGCTGCTGAAGGGCGGCATGAACGTGCTGACGCTGGTCGTCAAGATGCGGTCGGACCTCAAGGACCTGTGCGACGACGTGCACAACCCGGCGCTGTGGACGCTGCTGGAAAAGGAGTCCCGCCTGCAGGTCCCGTACGTCGAAAAGGAAGTCGTCCCGGACCTCGCGAAGTTCCCGTCGGACTACGCGAATCCCGATCTGCTGTACACGAAGGACAAGGAAAAGATCCACGCGGTCATCGTAGTCCCGACGGCCCCCACGGCTGCGGAAATGGACCTTGTCGGCGCGCTGGCGGTGGTGCTGGGCCAGGACGTGGGCCTGGGCGCGGGCGGCTTCCGCGTGGTCGCGGCCGACAAGGCCGACCCGGCCGACCTGAAGTCGCGACAGATCATCGTGGCCGGCGGCCTGGACTTCGTGAAGCGGCTGACCGGGTCGCCCTGGCGCATCCCGGTGCCCATGGACACCGTGGCCGGCGAGCCCGGCGGCGCCCTGATGGAATTCAAGTCGCCGTTCAACCCCTATCGCCGCCTGCTGGTCGCGACCGGCCGTGACGACGCGGCCCTCAAACTGGTGTCGGACCACCTCAAGACCCCGGCCACCGTGCGCAACCTGAAGGGGCCGTCGGTGACGTTCGACAAGCCGCCGGTGTTCGAGGCAGCCAACGACGGGCGGCAGGACGCGGCCTTCATGGTCCGCCTGCAGGACCTCAAGATGAGCGACCTGCAGGCCCGCGGAAAGTTCTATCATTCCATTACGTTCACGATGCCGAACCCGTACGTTGGCAAGGTGAAGGACGGCGCGTTCCTGCGCGTCAGCATGAGCCACAGCGAACTGTTGCTGCCCCAGTCGTCGTCGCTGCTGGTGAAGGTCAACGGCGAACCGGTGCGCAGCCTTCGCCTGACGAAGGACACCGCGTCGCGGAACACCTGGGACATCAAGATCCCGCTGCAATACCTGAACACGCGCTTCCTGACCTTCGAACTGGAACTGTTCCTGGATATCGGCGATCCCGACTGCTACTACAACCACCCGGAAATGGCCTGGTTCACCCTGCACAACGACACGCTGCTGTACCTGCCCGTGGATTCGGCCTCGGACGAAACGCTGGCGAACTATCCCTACATGTTCCTGCGGTGGAACCGCTTCGACAAACTGGGCGTGGTCGTGGTGGACCCGGTCAGCGAGGGCTCGCTGTCGGCGGCCTTCAACATCGTCGCCTACCTCAGCCAGAGCCTGCGTTCGCCCAACTGGGTCGACCTCCTGTTCACCACGGGCAAGCAGTTGACGCAGGTCCAACGCAACTCCTTGAACCTGCTGGTCGTCGGGCCCCTCGGGGCGATGCTCCCCGATCCCCAGTGGTCGGCGACGCTCCCGAAGGAACTTTCGGGCCGGGAAATCCAGGGCCGCGGGGACATCCTGAACACCGCGGGCTTCCTCTCCCTGATGCGCATGCCGGACGGCGGGCGCAGGGTGCTGGCGGTCACCGGACGGTCGGACGAGGAAATCAGCCTCGCGGCTCCCCATCTGTACGCGCCCGGCAAGGTGGAGTGGGTGCGCGGCACGCTGGCCGCCGCCATTTCCGACGACGAGCTGAAGGTCCTGTTGCCGCCCACGATGGCGGACCCGGTGGCCCAGTTCGATCCGGCCAAGGTCCGTTTCGAGGAGAAGGACGGCAAGATGGTGCCGGTGCTGGAAGTGCCCCAGCCGGCTCCGGCGCCGTCGCGGTACAACATGGCGTACCTCGTTTTCTTCATCCTTACGCCGGTCCTCGTCCTGCTGGTGGTCCTGCGCCTGCGTGCCCTGGCCCGCGAGGGGCGCGACAAGGCGTGACCGGGGCTGCTGCCCGGTCCCGGCATGGCACGGGACCCGGGCGGAACCGGTTTCATGCGGAACCGGTGACGGAGGACGATCGGATGGTGCGGTCGCGCGCAGGGCTTCCCGGGAACCGAGGGATGGTCCTTGCGGCCGTCATCTCGGTGGCCCTGCCCCTCGCCGTTCCCGCCCGCGCGTCGGGGTTCCGGTCTGCCGCGGCGGCCCCGCTGGCCCCCGGCGATCGCGTCGTCTGCCTCTTCGATTCCTCCGAGGGTTCGACGGCCCGGCGCAATCCCCTGTCAGGTGCGGTGGCGGAGGCGTTGCGGCACCAGGGATTCCAGGTGGAGTGGCGCGATGCCGCCGGCGGCCCGCCTTCCCGGACCGACGTCGCCGGAGCCAGGGCGGTGATCACGGGCTTCCGTGACGGCCGCATCGCCCATGCGCGGGCCCTGATCGAATTCCTGCGGGAAACCGCAGAATCGGGCGTTCGCGTCGTGGTGATCGGGGCCTTCGGGGCCTTCCAGGACGATGCGGACGGGGTATTCCTTCCCGCGGACGTCGTCAATCGCGCCTTCCTCGCGCTGGGTGTGCGCTACGAGGCGTGGTGGACCGATGACCCGGCGAAGTTCCTGGTGAAGGTCGAGGATCCGGCGCTGGGTCCCACCGAAGCCGTGACGTCGGCCGTGACGAAGCATTTCTACCAGTTTTCGCGGGTCCGGCCGGACGTCCGTGTCCTGGTTTCCGGGCAGCGAACCGACGCCGCGCTGCCGCCCTCGGCGCTGGTCTTCACCAGCAGCACCGGGGCGATGGCCTTGTCCCGGTACCTGTCGGGCGACGAAATGCTGGCGGATTCCCACGCGGTCCGCCTGGGCCTCGATGCCTTCCTGGGTACGGCCCTGGCGCGCTGGCCCGCCGATCCATCGACCCTCCTGGTGGTCGTGGACCCGGCCGCCGAGGACAGCCGCCGTGCGCTTTCCGCGCTTCGCTCGGCCGCTTCGTATGTCGGGGTGCCTCTGGACACCGTGACCGTCGGCGCCGCCTCGTCCCTGCGGCCCATGGACCTGTTCGCCCATGCCGGCTTCGTGCTGGCCCTCCCCGAGGTTCCTTCGCCGCTGGACGAATACCTGGCCGGTCTGGTGCGGAACTACGCGGCTGCGGGTGGCCGGGCCTTGTCGGTCCTCCCCGTTCGCGACCGGCCCGTCGCCGCCGCCTTCGGCCACGAGGGGGGCGCTCCGGTGCCCTACAAGTCCTCCCGCCTGCGCTTCGGTATCGCGTCGTTCCCGGGCCTGGACGGCTTCGTCATCGACCTTCCGGAACCGTCGTTCACCGGCCTGCGGGCCATCCTGCCCTCCCGCTGCACCGTGGCCGTCCATGCCGTGACGGGCGAGGGCGACGTCCCGATGTGGTGGCGCTGCCCCTCCGGCCGCGGCGAGGTGGCGGCCCTGAACGCCTACGAACTGACGGATCGCGCGTCGCTGGGCGTGATGGTGCAGGCGCTCCTGGACGTCGAGGGCCGGTGGGCCATGCCGGTGCTGGCCGCGACGGTGGAATTCATCGACGACTGCCCCCTGCCGATGACCGGCGCCGTGGTGCCGTCGCTGGGCAAGACCGACGCCGCCTTCTACCGGGACGACTTTTACGGGACCCTGTCGGAGTTCGCGAAGCGCCTGGGCATCCGGCCCACCTTCCTTGCGATGTTCACGTACGACGATCGCGTCACGGGCCCCTACGGCGAACCCTGGCCGGGACCCACGGGGGAGGCCTCCCGGGACCTGGCGGCACGGATCCTGGCCGACGATTTCCCGGTCGGGCTCCACGGCATGACCCACGTCTCGCCCGCGCTGGCGGGCGGAGTGACCCGGCCCTTCCCGGACGAGGCCGCCCTGCGCGCCCAGTTGGACGCCGCCCGGAGGTCGTTCGCGGCCTCCTTCGGCCACGAAAACGTCCCGGCCGTCTACGTTCCGCCGAACGACTGGATCGACGCTCCCGGCAAGCGGGCCCTGGTGTCCGCGGTGCCCGAGGCCCGCGTGCTGTCGTCGGTGCTCGTCGGATCGGACGTGGAAGCCCAGCAGGACTTCGGGCCCGACCCGGACCAGCCCTCGCTGGTGGACCTTCCGCGTACCTGGGCCGGGATGCGACTGGCGGGCGAGGCCGCCCTGGGCATGGTCAACGGGCTGCTGGCCCGGGTCGTGTCCACGCATTTCGTGCACCCGGACGACGTGCTGGACCCCGAGCGCTCTGGCGGTCTCCCGTGGCCGCGCCTCAAGGACGCCTGGGCGGGCTCGATGGACGAAATGAGGCGGCGCTTCCCCTACCTGCGCCCGATGACGGCGCTGCGGGCCGCCGACGAGGTCCGCCGCCTGGGCGAAACCGGCCTGAAGGTGGCCGCGACGGGCGCTTCCAGCGTCACCGTGACGAGGGCCTCCGGGATGGAAGGCCCCCTGTCCCTGCTCGTACGACTGCCCGCGGGCTGCAAGGCCAGCGCTGACGGCGGCGAAGTGATCGTGACGGACCCGGTGTCCGGTCGGCACCTGGTCCGGATGGACCGGCGGATCCTGGTCGTGGGGTGCGAAGGCGGCGCCGATTCAGGTGCTCGGGCCTTCGCGGCGAGGTGACCATGACGAAGAGCGTATCGACCAGCCGGTACTCCCGGCAGATCGAAAGCCTGATCGAGGCGTTGCTGGGCCTGGCGTTCCTGGTGGCGCTGAACGCCGCCTTCTTCCCCGATGATCCGGGCTACCTGTCCGTCAGCCCCCACCCGTTCCTCTTCCTGGTGATCCTGATCGCCTCGCGCTACGGCACCTTCGACGGCTTCGTGACCGGCCTCCTTTCGGCGGCCGTGTACGTCGGCTACCTGTTCTGGAACAAGGACCTGGGGGGGCTGCGGCTGACGGCCGAATGGAGCCAGTTCATCCCCGCCTACCTGTTCATCCTGCTGGGCCTGCTGCTGGGCGAGATCCGCGAGATCGCCAACCGCGAAGTCCTTCGCCTCACCCAGGAAGTGAAGGACCTGGACCGGCGGACCGGCGAACTGACCCGCGAAAACAGCCTGCTGCAGCAGGTCAAGGACGAATTGCAGCAGCGCGTGCTGTCGGCCGACGATCCCCTGGCCGAGTTCTACGCGTCGGCCCAGCGGCTCCAGACGCTCAGCCCCGAGGAGGCCTACCCGGCCGTGATGGACCTGGTCGCGCGCTTCACCGGCGCGGAAAAGTTCGCCCTGTACCTGGCCGCCGACGTCCCGTCGCAGATGGTCGGCAATGCCGCGGGCCGCGTGTTCACGCTGCGCCTTTCCCGCGGGTGGGCCTCCCCCGAGGAGTTCGAGGACCGCCTGGACGAGGGGCATCCCGCCGTGGCCCGCGCCGTCGAGCGGCGCGAAGTGACCGTGATCAAGGACGCGTCCGGTGTTTCGTCCGGCGACATCCTGGCGTGCGCCCCCCTGGTCGATGCGTCCCGGGACGAGGTGCTGGGCCTGATCGTCATCGAGCGCATCCCCTTCGTGCGGCTGACCCAGATGACCGTCAGCCACCTGTTCACGATCGCGGGCTGGGTCGGCAAGACGCTGGCGGATGCCCGCCGGTTCGACACCGCCATGGACGCCCGCGTGGACGACGAGTCGACCGGGACGTACAACTTCCGGTTCCTGACGCAGCGCCTGGCCGAAGAGGCCCAGCGCGTGCGACGGTACGGCGGTTCGTGCACGTACCTGCTGGTGAAGCTGGTGGACGCCGAAACGCTTCCCCAGGACGACAGCCGGCTTGTGCTGGGCGAAACGGGTGTGCTGCTGCGCCGCCTGCTGCGCACCGTGGACGTCGTAGGCGTTCACCGCGAGGTCGGCGCGTTCGGCATCATCCTGCCATCGACGACGGTCAGCCAGGCCGCGATCGTCACGGCGCGCATCAACGAGTCGTTCCGCAAGTCGTTCGGCGGGTACGGCTCGCGGTTCGCCCACCTGCGCCTGCGCATGGGCATCGCCTCCACCACCGGCGCCGAGCCGCTGTCGGAGGCCCGCCTGATGGAGGAGTCCGAGCGTCTGGACCTGCGAACGGGACGGTAGGTTCCGGGTCGTCCGAAGGAATCGTTGGCGGGGTTCGCGCCCCGCCCTGGGAGGTTCGAAGGCATGAGGTACCTCAGCGAGCCCGGCCGGCTGCTGGCGGTCCTCGAGGCGGTCCTCGAGGTCGAGGCCTTCGTGTTCCTGCTGCACGGGTTCGGCCTGTCGCCGTTCTGGCGCGTGTTCCTTCCCCTGGGCGCGCACCTCCTCGCGGTGGCGCTGCTGTCCGTGGGCCTGGTCCGCCGCTGGGACTTTTCGAAGGGCAGCGACCGGGCCTGGGCCGTGGTCGGCCTGTGCCTGGCGCTGCCGCTGCCGCTGCTGGGCTTCCTGGGCTTCGTGATGGTGTACGCGCTGATCGCGTCGTCACCCCAGCACGGTGGCGAACTGCTGAAAGACTTCCAGGACTACATCTCGTTCGACCCGACCATCATCCCGGGGATCGTCCGATCCGACGCGGAGGGCGATCGCTTCCTGATGGCCGAGGTGGACGTGTCGCCGCTGAAGGACATCCTGGCCGGCGACGACGTCCCGCTGAAGCGCGGGGCGATCCTTTCGCTGTCCCGCCTTCCCCGGTCCGACGCCGTGCAGTTGCTCAAGCGCGCCCTGTCGGACGAATCCCGCGAAATCCGCTATTACGCCAGCAACGCGCTGTCGGAAATGGAAAAGGAGTTCAACGACCGGATCTTCCGGTTGGTGCGGGAAGTGGATCGCAGCCCGACCACCGCCGAGCGCCACGTCGAACTGGCGCGCATCGTGCTGGACTACACGGACGCCGGGCTGCTGGACCCGGGCATGGTGCGGTACTTCCACGAAATCGGCCTCAGGGCGCTGGACAAGGCGTCGATGCTCCAGGATCGGCCCGTGCAGGTCGATCTGTACGCGGGCATGCTGCTGCGTCGGATGGGTCGCCTGGACAAGGCCGAGGAAGCGCTGGTGCGCCATGCCCTCGCATGTCCCGATGACCCGCAGGTGCAGGTGGCGCTTGCGGAAGTCGCCTACGAGCGGCAGGACGTGGAAAGGGCCCGTGCCATCGTGGCCGATGCCCGGTTGCGATTCCCGCTGGATCGCCGCTTCGAGGAACTTGCGTCCGTGCTGGGGGTCCCATGAAGACCGATGTCTGCATGATCCTCGAAGGTTCGTACCCCTACGTCGTGGGCGGCGTATCGACGTGGGTCCACGACATCCTGACAAGCCTCAAGGACGTTTCGTTCTCGCTGGTCCACATCGGCGTGTCCAAGGAAGCCACGGAAGAACTGAAGTACGAGTTCCCGCCCAACGTGCTGGAGTTCCGCCAGGTCCCGCTGATGGACACCATCTCGTGGCGCGGCCCCCGCTTCGCCCACAAGAAGAAGGCGTGGAAGGCCCTCGACGCGTTCATCGACGAACTGGCGGCGAACGACACGTCCGGCGTGCGGGGCATCCTGGAGCGCCTGGACCCGTCCAACGTGGACGCGATCACGCCCTACGACGTATTTCATGGCAAGGAGTTCTGGGACCTGCTGGTGCGCCGCTACCAGCAGTCCTATCCCGAGTTCTCGTTCATCGACTACTTCTGGACCCTGCGGTTCATGGCGCTGCCGCTGTTCCGGATCCTGTACGCGGACCTCCCGGAGGCGCGGCTGTACCACGCGACCTGCACCGGGTACGCGGGCCTGCTGGGCGCCGTCGCGTCCATCCGCACCGGGTCTCCGCTGGTGATCACGGAACACGGCATCTACACCAACGAACGCATGATCGAAATCACGCAGGCGCACTGGATCTACCGCGAAAAGCCGTCGTCGCTGGTGCCGACCAAGCAGGTGGGCGCCCTGCAATCCATGTGGATGCAGAAGTTCGAGTTGCTGTCGCGCATCGCCTACGACCACGCCGCGCGCATCTACACGCTGTACGAAGGCAACCGCCAGTTGCAGGTGCTGGGCGGCGCCCCGCCCGAAAAGACCCACATCATCCCGAACGGCATCGACATCGAGCGGTTCGACGGCCTGTCGATGTCGCACCAGGAACGCCGCAAGGGGCCGCCGCGCGTCTGCATGGTCGGCCGCGTGGCGCCCATCAAGGACATCAAGACGTTCATCCGCGCGGCCAAGATGGTCAGCGAGGAAATGCCCGAGGTCCGCTTCCAGATCCTGGGTGGCCGCGACGAGGACGAGTCCTACTTCGACGAGTGCGAGCGCCTGGTGCGCGTGCTGTCGCTGAAGAACGTGTTCGAGTTCACCGGCGCCGTGAACATGAAGGACTACTACCCGGGCATGTCGTGCCTGGTCCTGACCAGCATCAGCGAGGCCCAGCCCTTCGTGCTGCTGGAGGCCATGCGCGTCGGCATCCCCGTCGTGGCCAGCAGCGTGGGCGCCTGCGCCGAACTGATCTTCGGGTCGGGCAGCGACGACGAGGCGATCGGGGCGGCGGGGTTCGTCACCAACGTCCGGTCGCCCCGGGAAACGGCCGACGCCATCCTGGCGATACTCCGCAACCCGGACCGGGCCAAGGCGATGGGTGACGCGGGTCGCGAACGCGTGGGACGGTACTACGTGCGGCACGCGATGCTGGATGCCTATCGCGAGGTGTACCGGCAGTTCTGCGGAGGGTCCTGATGGCAGGCATTGGCTTCCGGCTGCGGGAAATGGCGCAGCGCAAGACCTTCGCGGAGTGGCTCAAGCTCTATACCTACTCCGCGGTGATCTTTTCGGGCCCCTGGCTGATTTCGATCATGGGCCTGGCCGCGCTGTCGCTGTTCGCGATGCCGTCGATGCAGGACCGCGAGGTCCACGTCTTCACCGTGACGATCGTGTACGTCTACTGCTTCAGCCTCATCGCCACGGGCGCGCTGCAACTGGTGGTGACCCGCTACGTGTCCGACCAGTTCTACATGCGGAACCCCGATTCGGTCGTGCCCACGTTCGTCGGCGCGCTGGTCGTGACGGTGCTGTTCCAGACGGTGACGGGCGCGCTGGCCTTGTTCTTCGCGGACCTGTCGTTCCTGTACAAGATGACGGCCCTGGGGCTGTACGTGACGGTGTCCGTCGTCTGGGTGGAAATGTTGTTCCTGTCGGCGGCGAAGGACTATTCCGGCATCGTGCTGGCCTTCGCGCTGGGGTACCTGACGTCGTTCCTGCTGTCCCAGTTGCTGTCGGCGTTCTTCGGCCTGGACGGGCTGGCGATGGGCTTCCTGGTCGGGCAGGTGCTGCTGATGGTGCTGCTGATGCACCGGGTGTTCGCCGAGTACCGCTTCGGCCACGGGTTCGACTTCGAGTTCCTGACGTATTTCAAGATCTACCCGTCCCTGGCCATCGCGGGCCTGGCCTACAACACCGCCATCTGGATCGACAAGATCCTGTTCTGGTATTCCGGTTCGGGCAGCGTGATCCACTCGTATTTCCGGACGCACTTCCCGTATGACTCGGCGATGTTCATTGCCTACGTCACGATCCTGCCGACGCTGGCGATCTTCCTGCTGCGCATCGAAACCGACTTCTACCTGCGGTACAAGAACTACTACGGCACGATCCTGCAGAAGGCGCCGCTGGCCCTCATCCTCCAGCGGAAGGCCGAAATGCTGGACGTGCTGAGGCAGGCCCTGGGGACCGTGCTGATCTGGCAGGGCGCGGTGACCACCGGCATCTTCCTGTTGATGCCGTTCCTGGTGTCGCTGATGGGCATCGATCCGGCGGACACGCCCGTCTTCCGTGTGGCCGTGATCGGCGCGTTCTTCCACGGCGGCCTGCTGATCCTGCTGATCCTGATCCTGTACTTCGATTTCCGCGGGTCGGCGGTGTTCGTGTCGCTGCTGTTCCTGACCTCCAACGCCGTGTTCACGCTGATCACGCTGCGCCTTGGCCCGGCGTTCTACGGGTTCGGGTACCTGGGCGCCTGCCTGCTCACGCTGGTCGCCGGCCTGCTGATCTTCCGCAATCGCATCCGCAACCTCGAGTACCTGACGTTCATGCGCCAGCCCGTGGGATAGGCTCGACCTTCCCGGCAACCTCCCGCTGTCGTATCCTCCCGCCTGGGCCAACATTGCGAGGGCAGCGTGAGCGACGCTTCCAGTCCTACCTCGGACACCGGTTCCCGGGACTGCATCCTGGCGGTGGACCACGGGACATCGGGCCTGAAGGTCGCCCTGGTGACCGTCGAGGGGCGCGTGCTGGTCAACGAGTTCGAACCCACGCCCGTCGCGTTCCTGCCCGGTGGCGGCGCCGAGCAGGACCCCGAGGACTGGTGGCGCGCGCTGGCGGTCGCGTCCAGGCGCCTGATGGATCGGGGGTTGGTGCCGCAGGCGTCGGTGCTTGCGGTCGCCTGTTCCAGCACGTTTTCCACAACGGTCGCCTGCGACGCCGAGGGGCTTCCGGTGGGGCCGGCGCTGACCTGGATGGACCATCGCGGCGCGCCGTACATCCGGCGGGTGATGGAAGGCTGGCCGTCGGTGATGGGGTACGGGGTCGTCCGGGCGCTGGACTGGATGCGCCGCTCCGGGGGCGCGCCGACCCTGTCGGGCAAGGACGACGCGGCCCACGTGCTGTTCTGGCGCGAGGAGCGCCCCGACGTCTACCGCAACGCCCGCTGGTTCCTGGGCAGCAAGGACTGGCTGAACCTGCGCCTGACCGGCCGGTGCGCCGCGTCCCCCGATTCGGTCACGCTGTTCTGGGCGACCGACAACCGGGACATCAACCACGTGCGCTGGGACGAGGTGCTGTTGCGGCGCCTGGGCCTGGACCGGGGCAAGGTGCCGGACCTCCGCCCGTCCACCGACGTGCTGGGTCCCCTGCTGGATCCCGTGGCCGACGCGCTGGGGATCCTGCGCGGGACGCCCGTGATCGTCGGTTCGGCGGACCTGCAGTCCGCGTGCGTGGGATCGGGGGCCGTGGAGGATTTCGCGGGCCACGTGTACATCGGTACGTCGTCGTGGGTGCTGTGCCACGTGCCCTTCCGCAAGACGGATCCGCTGCACACGATCGCCGCGCTGCCGTCCGCGATCCCGGGCCGGTACTTCTGCGCCAACGAGCAGGACATGGCGGGCGGCGCGCTGGCCGCCGCGTTGCGCAACCTGTTGCGACGGCCGGGCGATCCCAGGGACGCAGTGGTGTCGCCGGAAGCGTACCTGCGGGCCGACGAGGTGGTGGCCGCCGTGCCGCCCGGCGCCCGGGGCGTGCTGTTCACGCCGTGGCTGAACGGCGAAAAGACGCCTGTGGACGACGAGTGCCTGCGGGGCGGCTTCCACAACGTGTCGGTGGAAACGACGTCCGAGGACATGCTGCGGGCGGTCTACGAGGGCGTCGCGTACAACACGCGCTGGAGCCTGGGATACGTGGAGAAGTTCGTGGGGCGTCGCCTGGACCCGCTGAACGCGATCGGGGGCGGGGCCCAGTCGGACGCCTGGTGCCGCATCCTGGCCGATGTGCTGGGGCGGACGATCCGGCAGGTCGAGGACCCCCGGGAGGCGAACGCCCGCGGGGCCGCGTTCCTGGCCGCCGTGGCGCTGGGCCGCCTCCGCTTCACCGACATCCCGCGCTGCATGCGGTTCGGCACAATCTTCGCGCCGGATCCCGCGAACCGGGCGGTGTATGACCGGGGCATGCGGGGGTTCCTGGACCTGTGGCGGCGCGAAAAGGGCTTCTACGAGTGGTGGAACGCGGACGGGCACCCGTGACCTGGCGGTGCGCGTGTCCGATGGGCACGCGTGACCGGGAGTTCGGAACCCGGGCGTCGGCCCGGCCGAGGTGTGGCATGCGCGGGCGGGTTGCGGCGGCGATGGCGGCGGTGCTGGCACTGGGAGTGGCCTGCGGTTCGGGCGATGATGCCGGGCGGGATCCCGGCGTCGCAGACGTGATGGGCGACAGCCCCGACGTCGGGGGCGATGCGATCGCCGACGCGTCTCCCGAGGCGTCCTTCGACGTTCCCTCCGTCCCGGGGAAGGTCCGGTTCGTCCAGATCTCGGATCTGCACGTATACGGCGACGGCGCGAATCCCCTGACCGCGCCGCTGCAGAAGGCCGTGGGGATCCTGAACGCCCTGCCCGGGGAGTTCGACTTCGTCGCGGCCACGGGGGACTACGTGGACTTCCTGGCGGACGGGACCCGGCCCGGGGACCCGTCCACCTTCACGGCTGCGATCGACACGCTGAAGGGCCTGCGGTGGCCGGTCCGCACCATGGCGGGCAACCACGAGTACTACCGCAACGAGCTGCTGGAACCCACCCACGAGAAGGCCGAGCGTGACGAATACCTGCGCGCTTCCATGGGCCACGACCTGGACCAGGTCTTCGACCTCCGCGGCGTGCGCTTCGTGGAACTGAACACGGAGCAGGGGGACAACTGGTCCGCCAGCAACGGGTTGACCGCCGAGTTCAGCGATGCGCAACTGGCCTGGCTACGGCTGCAGTTGTCGGTCGGGCTGCCCACAGTGATGCTGCTGCACCACCCGCCTACTTCCGACACCCTCACTCCGGCGGGCGACTCGCTGTGCAAGGCGGTTCTTGACCACCCCGGCGTCGTGAAGGCGTTCTTCGCGGGCCACCTTCATGGGTTCTGGCGGGGCCAGGCGTGCGGCGGCGTGCCCTACTGGCTGGTGGGAAACACCGACCCCGACAAGCCCTTCTATTACCTGGTGGAGGTGGACGGGGTCACCGGTGCGGTCACGGTGCTGAACGAGGCGGATGTGCCGTTCGGGACCATCCCGACGTTCACCTGCGATCCCGCATCCGGCGTTCTCGCGAACCCGGCGGGCCTGGCCGGGACCCACCAGGTGCTGAAGGTGGGCCACCTGGTCACCAACCTCCCGGGACTGGAAGGCATGGAGGGCGACGGGCTGGACAAGGTGCCGCTGATCCTGCGCCTGGACGCGCTGGAGCCAGGCGGAAAGGTGCTGCAGGCGCGCCTGTCGCAGGGGCTTCCCGACGCGGACTTCATCGGCGTGCTGGCCGGGGCGCCGTGCCAGCCCGTGGTGTTCGACGTCGGCGGCCCTTGCGCGACCAGCCGCAACGTCGCCTTCGAGATGGACCTGCTGCCTCTGCTTCGGGTGATGCTGAAGGTGACGCCCGATCCGTCCTGGCGGGCACGGCTGGAAATCACCGGGTTCCAGTTGGAGGGCCTGCTGGTCGATGCGGACGGGCAGCCGCATTTCGACCAGGGCCTGATGCACGTGTCGGCCTCGGGCCTGAAGGCGCTGGACGACCTGAAGGGGATCCTGGTGTCCGAGTATTGCGGGGGGCGGATCCCGGACTGCGTGCCGGGCAGCACGGACATGCCCGCGTGCCCCTCGCCGGCGACGTCGGTATTCTTCGACCAGGTCCCGGAGGCGTGCGACGTGTCGATCGGGTCCTATTCGCTGCGCCTGGTGCTGGGGCTGCTGGCGGCGTACCCGCTGGACAACGTGGCGCTGACCGGCGGGTTCGCGACCGTGCAGCGGCCCGCCTCCGCGACCCCCCAGGCTGGGGCCATCGATGAGGCGATCTTCAGCACCGCGTCCGGCGGGAACTGCCAGGCCCCCACCCCCTGAATCGCGACAGTCGCTGCCCGCCTTGAATCCGCGCGATCGAAATCGGTAGCATGCTTTCAACTGCAACGGGAGCCGATCATGCGCATATCAGGCCCGCGTTCCATCGGAATGCTGCTTGCGGCGGGGATGGCTGCCCTGTCGCTTGCGGCTGTAGCCGGTTGCGACAACGGAGGGGGGGGAGACGATACCAGCGTCGTGCCGGACGTGCCGGACGTGTCGGATCCGGGGACCGATCCGGGGACCGATCCGGGAACGGTCGATCCCGGTGACCGCGATCCTGGCCCGACAGATCCGGGCGTAGGGGATGACAACCTGCCCGACATTCCCGACATCTGCGTGCCTGCATGCACGGATCGGGAGTGCGGCTCCGACGGCTGCGGCAACACTTGCGGCACCTGCACCGCCGCCAACACGACTTGCGACATGCTGAAGGGCAAGTGCGTGGCGACGTGCGATTGGCCGACGTTCAAGCCGACCATCACCTGGGGCACCACCGGCGCGATCTCCACCCTGCAGACCCCGGC
Organism: uncultured Myxococcales bacterium; assembly: GCA_903857665.1. Classification (GTDB taxonomy): domain Bacteria; phylum Myxococcota_A; class UBA9042; order DTJE01; family DTJE01; genus CAIZWN01. Next base: position 2,805 of record CAIOFV010000084.1, on the reverse strand, counting down.
CGACGCCGCGGTCGTCAAGGCCACGTGCTTCGACTACACCGGCGACGGCCTCGGCGACAACGGCCTCAAGGGCCTGGCCGGCCAGGTGAACGGCCCCCTGGCCGACGCGGTCAGCGGCGGCTCCATCGCCATCCTGTTCGAGCTGGCCGGCGTGACGGACTACCTGAACACGGCGACCTTCCAGTTGAACGGCCTGCTGGGCAAGTCCACGGCCACCCCGGCGGCGACCACGGGCGACTTCCAGGTCCAGGAGGAGTCCTACGTCACGAACATCTGCAAGCCGATGATCTACTTCGAAGGCGCCACGATCGTCGCCGGCGCGCTGGCGGCCGGCCCGTCCCAGTTCCAACTGTCCATTCCGATCCAGACGGACCTGGTCATCGACGCGACGCTGATCCAGGCCAAGTTGAAGGCCAACATCACCGCGGGCGCCACTGCCGACGGCTTCGCGGCGACCGAAGGCGTGCTGTCCGGCGTGCTGACCAAGCAGCAGTTGGACGCGGCGATCGCCAAGCTGCAGGCCTCCTGCGATGCGGCACCTGCGGCCAGCAAGCCCTCGTTCTGCTCGTACCTGAAGGTCGTGACGTCGGCCGAAAGCCTGCTGTTCGACCTGCACCAGAACGGCGACGGGACCTTCGCGGCCAAGACGAAGGACCTGACAGGCGACGCCGCTTCCGTGTGCCTGACGTACACGCTGTCCACGGCGAAGGTGACGGGCTTCGTCCCCGCCGCGACGCCGTGACCGGGTGACGCGTCCTGCCCCACGGGCGCCACGACCCGCTCGCAACGGTTTCCGATAAGATCACAAACTCTGACGCCTTCCACGACCCGGCAGGCCCTTCCAATAAGCCCCCCGTGAAGCCCCCCGGATCCAGTTCCCGTCCGCCCCGTGAGCCGAGGACCCGGATCCGCTTCGGGCCGACGGGGCGTTGTCGCTGATCTCCCTGGAATCCCGGGTGTCTTTTCAAACCTTGACAGAATGACTCCGAATAAGAAACTTGTTCCTGCATCCCTTTGCTGTCGGAGGCGTCGCCATGCGCACCCTGACCGTCCGTACCGTCCCGGCCAGCAGGACGCTTCCCCGGGAGGCGCAGTTGGCGTGGAACCTGGCGCGAGTGGCCGTCGAGGCGGCCCCGATCCCGGCCGAGACGGCCGACATGGTGGGCAACCGCTTCGTGGACAACACGGCGGTTGCGGTCGCAGCGTTGAACCGGTTGCCCGTGGCCAACATCCGCACCCAGGCGCTGGCCCATCCGCGACCGGGCGGGGCAACGCTGCTGGGGTTGCCGCCGGACCGGACCTTCGAGGCCGAGTGGGCCGCCTACGCCAACGGCACGGCGGTTCGCGAACTGGACTTCCACGACACGTTCCTGGCCGAGGAGTATTCGCACCCGGGCGACAACCTCCCGCCGATCCTGGCCGTGGCCCAGCAGTGCGGTCGCGGGGGGGCCGACGTCGTGCGGGGCGCGGTGGCGGCCTACGAGGTGCAGATCGGTCTGGCCAAGGGCATTTCGCTGCACAAGTACAAGAAGGACCACGTCGGGCACCTGGCGGCCTCGACCGCCGCCGGCGTGTCGGCGTGCCTGGGACTGGACGTCGAAACCGCGTACCAGGCCATCCAGCAGGCGGTGCACCTGGGCTTTTCCACGCGGCAATCCCGGAAGGGCGAGATTTCGTCGTGGAAGGCCTATGCGCCGGGGTGGACCGCGAAACTGGCCATCGAGGCCGTCGATCGCGCGATGCGTGGCGAGCAGTCGCCGTCCCCGATCTACGAGGGCGAGGACGGCGTGATCGCCTGGATGCTGGGCGGCCCGGATGCGATCTACGAGGTTCCCCTGCCCGAGCGCGGCGAGCCGCGTCGCGCGATCCTCGAGTCGTACACCAAGGAGCATTCGGCTGAGTACCAGGCCCAGGCGATCATCGACCTGGCGTTCCGCATGCGGGGGCTGATCCCCGACATCGAGATCATCGACGAAGTGGTGCTGCACACCAGCCACCACACGCACGTCGTGATCGGGTCCGGCTCGGGCGATCCCCAGAAGTACGACCCCGAAGCCAGCCGCGAAACGCTGGACCACAGCGCGATGTACTGCTTCGCCGTCGCGCTGCAGGACGGCTCCTGGCACCACGAAAGGTCCTACACCCGCGAACGCGCCACGCGGCCCGACACGATCGACCTGTGGCGCAAGGTGCGGACGGTCGAGGACCCGGCGTGGAGCCGGCGGTACCTGGACCCGGACCCGTCCCGGAAGGCGTTCGGCGCCCGGGCGGAGGTCCGGCTGCGGACCAGCGCCGTGATCATGGACGAACTCGCCGTCGCCGACGCCCACCCGAACGGCGCCCGGCCGTTCGCCCGGCGGGACTACGAGCGCAAGTTCAAGACGCTGGCCGAGGGATGGCTGGACCCCGGGGAGGGCGAGCGGTTCCTGACGCTGGCGCGACGACTGGACACCTTGACGCCCGCCGAGGTGCGGGCCCTGACCGTCACGCTGCCCGCCGGTCGGCTGGAAGCGTCGGAACGCGACACCCGCGGCATCTTCTAGGAGAAACGGATGGAACCCGATATTCGCAAGGGGCTGGAAGGCGTCATCGCCGATCGGACCGCAGTGTCCCGCATGGACCCGGCGACCCAGACGCTGACGTATCGCGGCTACCCGGTCACGGACCTGGCCGAACGATGCGGGTTCGAGGAGGTGGCGTACCTGCTTTGGAACGGGGAACTGCCGAACCGCGCACAATTGAAGGCGTTCCAGGCGACGGAACGCAGGCAGCGGGCGATCCCGGACGAACTGCAGCGCCTGCTGG
>CAIOFV010000083.1 GCA_903857665.1 uncultured Myxococcales bacterium | reverse complement strand
GAGCCGCAAACGTCCACGCACGGGTCGAACTCCTGGACGGCGCGGTGGTCCGGCAACAGGGGTGGCGGTGCGGTGGGCAGTTCGAGGTGCCTGAGGATCTTTTCGACGACGACCGGGTCGGTGAGGAATGCCAGCACGACCCTGGGGACATGACACCTGGGACATCCTGGCGACAGCGCAGGCCTGCAACGCGACGCTTTGGACCCAGGATGAACACTTCGACGGACTGAAGGACGTCAAGGTTCCGAAGCATCCCGGGAAGCGCGCGAAGTAGGAAGCGGGCTTGATGCCCATCATGGAAGGGCCCGGGCGGCCCGCACCATCGCAACTGAACGTCACGGCGTGGACTCGGCCCAGACCTTCTCGAACCAGGCGGTCGCGTCGGCGGCCACGTCGGAGGCGCTGACCAGCGCGCCGGCCTCGTGGTTGGAATTGAACGACGTGTACACCCAGTTGCCCGAATAGACCGTCACCTCGTCGTCCGTGACCAGCATCTTGGCGTGCGTGAGGGTCTGGGCCGCGTTGTACCGGACCTGGACGCCGGCCGCGGCCAGTCGCGGGCCGCTCGCCTTGTTGTCGTCGTTCACGTAGGTCTCGTAGGCGGTCGATTCCAGCACGACGCGCACGTCCAGGCCCCGCTGGCGGGCGTCGATGAGGGCCTGGGCCGCGTCCCCGACGTCCCCGCTCCAGTCGTTCGTCAGGTCGTACATCACCAGCAGCGCGCGCCGGGAGGCCGCCGCGATGTGCGGAAGGACCCGGGCGACGTACTGGCCGTCCCCGATGGGGGTGAGGCTCGACACCGAGGCGGTCGGGATCGAGGCGGCCTTGGCCGGGTTGGCCCAGAGGGCGTCGGCATAGGCGGCGAACGGCTCGACCAGGGTTCCCCCTTCCAGGGCCAGGTTCGCTTCGTGGTTGTAGTTCAGCGACGAAATCGACAGGTTCGTGGACCCGACGAGGGCGCGTGTCCGGTCGGCCACCACCAGCTTGGTGTGCAGCGTCTTCGACGCGCCGTCCAGCCGGGCGTCGATGCCCGCGCTGGCCAGCGCATCGGCCCGCGTGGCGTTGTCGGCGACGTCGGACTCCATCAGCACCCGGACCTGCACGCCCCGGGCCGCAGCACGCGCCAGCGCCGCGCCGACCTGGTCGGGCGCCCAGCCGGTGACGAACTCCAGCTCGACCATCTGCAGGGAGGAAGCGGCGTTGTCGATCAGGTTCACGATCATCGACAGGGCGGACTGGTCCGTCACCAGGCGAACCGGTGGAGGCGGCGTCCCGGGATCGGCCCCCGGGTCGGCGGTGCCGGGATCGGTCCCCTCGTCCGAAGACGGAGGCGCGTCCTCGTCACCCGGGTCGAAGGCCTGGATGTCGCGATCGATGTCGGCGCTGTAGGCGTCGCGGCCCACGTCGGGGACGTCACGGGTGCCCGACAGGTCCGCCCGCGGGAGCAGGTTGCCGCCGCCGCCCGCGCAGGACGCGGTCGCCAGGACCAGGAGCGCCTGGCTGGACGCGAGGATCCGGGCCACGCTCACCCCTCCCGGCTCGACGTCCCTCCGGGCAGTCCCTTCCCGTCCAACTGGCCGCAGGCGGCGCCGATGTCCAGGCCGCGGCTGGCGCGTACGGACACCCGGTGATTCTTGTCCGCGAGGACGCGCCGGAAGGCCTCGATCGCGGCGTCCGACGGGCGCTGGAACGGCGCACCCGGCCAGGGATTGAACGGGATCAGGTTCACCTTGTTGGGGAACAGCGCCAGCATCCGGGACAGGCGCCTCGCATCGTCCACGGAGTCTCCGACCCCGGCCATCAGGGTGTACTCGATCGTGAACGAGTGGCCGTGGGGAAGGGGGAGCCGGACCAGCGTGTCCACCAGGGCCTGCAGGTTGCCGTGGCGGCGCGACGCCGGGACGACCTCGCCGCGGACGTCGTCGGTCGTCGCGCACAGGGAAAGCGCGATGCTGACCCCGGTGCCCGATTCGACGACCTCGGGAAGCCGATCCAGCAGGCCGACCGTCGATAGGGTGGTCCGTCGCGGCGCGACCTTCAGCCCCTCGCGGTGCGTGATGATCCGGACCGCCCGCATCACCGCGTCCAGGTTGTCCAACGGCTCGCCCATGCCCATGAAGACCACGTTCGACACGCGGGAACCGGCGGGCAGCAGGCGGCCGGCCGCGTGGACCTGGCCCACGATCTCGGCGGCGGTCAGGTTGCGCTGGAAGCCCAGCGTCGCGGTCAGGCAGAACCGGCAGCCCATGCGGCAACCGACCTGGCTGCTGATGCACAGGGTCACACGATCGGCGGAAGGCATCAGCACCGCCGAATATCGCCGGCCGCCGCCCGCGTCGAACAGCAGCTTGCGCGAGCCGTCCGCCGAGTCGAGCACCTCGACGGGTTCCAGGCGCGACAGGCGGGCGTTCGTGGTCAGCCATTCGCGCAGGTCCTGGGGCAGGTTGGTCATGGCCTCGAAGGAGGCCGCGTCCTTCTGGTGGATCCACTGGAAGACCTGCATGCCGCGGTAGGGCGGGGCGCCCATGGGCTTCAGCAAGGCCCCGATCTCGTCGGGCAGCCGGTCGAACAGGTCCAGGGGGGCTGCTTCACCGGGGGCGATCGGAGACGACATGGGGCCTCCGGGAGGACGGTCAGCCAACGGTCGCCTCCGCGCGTGCGGAGGCATCGAGGGACTCGACCAGGGTGACCTCGACGCGGGTTGCGCGCAAGGCCGCAATCTCGGGGCGGGCCGCGATGCGGGCAGCGGCCCACGCGGCCAGCGCCTCGGTCGTGGTGTTGCCGACATCCAGCACGACGCAGTCCATCCGGGGCAGCGTGACGGTTTCGTCACCGACCACCAGCGCGAAGGAGTCGCCGCGTTCCTCCAGGCGACCCACCGCCGGCCGGCCGGCCAGCACGAACCTGTGATCCAGTTCGGCGGCGACGGCCTCGGCGCAACTCCGGAGGACACCGTCGATGTCGCCGGGGACCCCGGGGGCCAGCGTCACGACCATCGTCATGCGGTAGTCGTGGCCGTGGATCGGCTCGCGGATCGCCGGTGGCAGGACCAGCAGGTGCGCGGCCGAAAAGAGCAGGCCGCCCACCGTGATGCGGACCTCGGTCGTGGCCGGCGCCACGGGACGCACCGGGCGCCATGTGCAGCGCGACGTCGGGCTTTCGTGGACCGTCACGGCGGACACGCCCGCCACCCTCGCCGCGAGGCGGTCGAACAGGTAGCGGGCGAGGTTTTCGGACGTGGGGTTCGCCAGGCCGGGGAGGACGTTCAGCACCCGGTGGTCCAGTTCCCCGATCACCTGCCGCGAGACCACCGCGAGGTCGCCGAAATCCATCACCCAGCCCAGCACCGGGTCCACCTCGCCCTCGACCGCGACCTCGACCTTGAACAGGTGGCCATGGACCCGCGAGCACTTGTGGTCGGGACCGACCTCGGGCAGGTGATGGGCTGCTTCGAAAGTGAACTCCTTGACGATCTCGGCCTTCACGGGACACCCCGAACCGGACCGGGGAATCATCCACGCCGGCCGGGAAAAGTCAACGAAGGCGGACTCTAGGGGCGGACCAGGCAGGCGACGGTTTCGATGTGGAACGTCTGGGGGAACATGTCCACCAGCACCAGCCGATCGAGGCGGAATCTCGATGCCAGGAAAGGCCCCAGATCCCGGGCCAGGGTGGCCGGGTCGCAGGCGCACAGCACGACGCGTGCGACGGGCAGGCTGGCCAGCGCGCGGGCGGCGCCGGGACCCATGCCGGTGCGGGGCGGATCGGCCACCACGACCTCCGGGGGAGGCATCCTCATGTCCGGATCGGACACGACATCCTCGACCCGGGCCGCGCGCAGGCGGGCGTCGAGGCCGCGCGATTTCAGTTCACCGCCGGCGCGATCCAGGGCCTCCCGGTTCAGTTCGACCGCGGTGATGCGGGCACCGGCGAGGGCCAACGGCACCGTCAGGTTGCCGGCTCCGGCGAACAGTTCCAGCACCCGCGTGCCGGGACCGACCTCGGCCAGGTCGCGCACCGTGGCGGCCAGGGCCGGGTTCAGGGCCAGGTTCGCCTGCGTGAATCCCCTCGGGTCCAGCGTCAGCGTCGTCACCCCCCCGGCGCCGTCATCCGTCGGGAACGGGATCAGCGTCGTCCCCGCCATCGCCCAGTGGACCCCGCCGTGGCCCCGGAAGGAGGCCAGGCAGCCCACGGCCCCGGGCGTGCCGGCAAGGGCCTGCGCGGCCTGCCCCGGGTCACCGAGGTCGCCCCGGGCCACCACGACGACCCGGCCATCCGCGCCCGCCACCGGCTCCAGCGTGACGGGCCCGCGGGGGCGAATGCGGGCCAGGGCGTCCCGCAGGTTCGGGATCGCGGCCGAAACCGGGGGCGTCGAGATCAGGCAGGCGTCGGGTTCGACCCGGTCGTGGGACTGCCGGGCGAAGAAGCCCAGCCCCGCGCCGCTGCCGGAAGGGCCTCCGTGCAATTCGACGCGGCAGCGATACGCCCAGGGGTCGCCGGACACGATCTCCGGCGGCGGGGGCTCGATCTTCGCGATTCGCCGCAGCACGTCCTGAAGGATCGCGACCTTCAAGGCGGACTGCCGGTCCGGCGCGATGTGCTGGAGGTGACAGCCGCCACCGCGGCCGTAGACCGGGCAGGGCGGGGGCACCCGGTCCGGTCCGGGTTCCAGCACCGATTCGAGGCGCGCCTCGACCAGGCCCGGGCGTTCGCGGACGGGGATCGCCTCCACGACATCCCCGGGCGCCGTCAGCGGGATCATCCAGACCCGGCCGTCGATCCGGCCGAGGCCCATCCCCAGGTGCACCAGGCGCTCGACGGTCACTCGCACGTTGGGCCTCCCGCGGGGCTATTGTGGGGCCCCGGCCCATCGGGGGCAACCGCAGGCGTCGAAACCCGGTCTGGCGCGGCCGTACGCCGATGACTATCATTGCCCGCTGCCGGCCGAGGCCGGTGCGAAGCGATCGGAGGACCCATGCCGATGTACGAATTCCTCTGCCTGGACTGCGACGCCGATTTCGAGGACCTGGTGCCGTCGGGCACCGAGGCCTGGCCCTGTCCGAAGTGCGGGCAGCGCAACGTGCGCCGCCTGGCGTCGGCCGCCGCCTTTTCGGTAGGCGGGAAGATGACCACGACAGCGAAGTCCGACTGCGTCGGGTGCGCGACCGGGCAGTGCGGTTCGTGCGGGTGCGGGCACCACCACTGACCGTGGTTCGCGCTTGTGTCAGCCAGTACTTTCCGTATGTCCAGCCGAATCCTTCCGAACGATGAAGCGGGGGCGGTCCTTCGCCTCTTCGTGGATGCGGGCGATGTAGAGCCCCTGGATGCCGACGAGGAGCAGCGTGAAACTCTGGACCAGGCTGAGTCCGGCCAGGAGGGAGGCCCAGCCCCGAACCGTGCTCCCGATGATCCAGCACCAGCAGGCCCACCCGCCCAGCAGGAGCCCGGCGAAGAGGCCCAGAAGCCCCAGGTACAGCGCCAGCCTGAGGGGGCGGGTGCTGAAGCTGATGACCGCCATGCCCGCGAAGTCCAGCATCCTGCCGAGCGTGTACTTGGACCGTCCCGAGGTGCGTGGATCACGGACATACGGGAACGCCTTCTGTCGAAACCCCACCCAACTGACCAGCCCCCGCAGGAAGGGATCGTTCTCGCCGCACCTGAGCACGGCGGCGCAGACCTGGCGGGTCATCAGCCGGAAGTCCCCGGTGTCGGCCGGGATCGCCACGCCGACCAGGCGGTTCCACAGCCTGTAGAACGCCCAGGCCGTGGCGCGCTTGAAGAGGCTTTCGCCGGCGCGGCGAATCCTCTTGCCGTACACGACGTCGCAATCGCCGGATTGAAGGGCCGACAACATCTGGGGGAGGAGTTCCGGAGGATCCTGCAGGTCGGCGTCGAGGATGGCCACGGGGTCGCCGGTCGCCACCTGGAGCCCGGCCAGCACCGCCGCGGAATGGCCGAAATTCCGGGAGAAGATCTGCAGGCGAACCGTGATGCCCGGCCACGTTGCGGATGCGATCGACTCGAGGATTTCGGTCGTCCCGTCCGTGCTTCCGTCGTCCACCAGGACGATTTCGATCTCCCGATCCACCAGCCCGGGAAGCTGGCGGAGCCGTTCCCAGGACTGCCGGATGATCGACACTTCGTTGAAGACGGGGATGACGATCGAGAGCCTTCCGAGCGCGTCGGGCCGATCCGCCGTCCCCATTTCGAAGAATCCCCGGATGGAGTGCCGTCGGGATCGTCGCATGACTGCTTGCGGGGGGCAACCGAGGCACGATCCGCCGTCACGGGAACCGGGTCGTCTGCGGATCGGAGGGTCACTCCGCCAGCAGCGCCCGCCCCAGCGTGTAGATCGGGCGGATGTCCACCGGCACGGCACGAACGCGCTGGAGGGCGGCCACCACCTCGTCGGGCATGGCACCGTAGGTCTTCAACAGGGCCTTCGCCCCTTCGTAGTCGCCCTCGGCCTGGACGGTCAGCAGCGCGCGGGCCAGGTCCCGCATCGCCGGCTCGAACTTCGCCGAGTCGATGCCGAACGTGCCCCTCGCCGCGTCGTGCGTCACCGCGCCCGCCTTCCGCAGCCAGTTGAACTGCACCATGTTCGCGATGCCGTGAGCCTCGCCGATCCCGAACCGGATCGTCCGGAACAGGCCCGCCAGGTAGGTGGCCTCCATCGTCCGCCCGACCGAAGCCGGCAGCACGCCCTTGCGCACCAGGATCAGGCTGTTCAGCACGCCCAGCACGTCGGCCTTGCACTCCTCGATGCCCGAATAGGCCTCCCGCAGTGCCAGGTTGACCGTTGTGGACGTCCCGTCGGGCCTCGCGATGATTCCCGGCCCCAGGCCGTGGCTGACCTCGTGCAGCAGCACGAAATTGAAGAAGGCGTCGAACGACACCTGGTCCTGCAGCGCGGGCTGCAGCAGGAGTTTCGCGATGGGCACCAGGCTGCGGGCGAACTTCGCCTGGCTGACGTTCTTCAGCAGCACCTTCTTGGACCCGCGGGCCGCCCGCACGCGCTCGTCGTTCGGGAGGTTGAACGCGGTGGTCTGGGTGCCGGCCGCCGTGTCCCCCGCCGCGTATACGACCTCCACCACCGCGATGGGCGACGACTTGCCACGGCTGAAGTTCTTGTGCCGATCGTCGATGGGCAGCGATGCTTCCAGTTCGTCCAGCAACCCTTCCACCACGGCCAGCTTGCGGCTTTCGGCCGCGTCCTTCACGGTCACGAACGACTCGAACGCCGCCTTCAGGTTCATCAGGCGGTCCTCGTACACCTCGTAGGGCCCGATCACGACCTCGATCGGGGACGCCTTGTCCGCCGGGGCCGTCCCGAGGCCCATCCAGTCCAGGTCGCTGGGGTAGTAGTCGTTCGACGTGAAGGCCAGGGCGCGGGACTCCAGGTAGCCCGCCAGCATCGGGTCGCGGGTCCTGGCCGCCGCCTCCCGCAGGAAGCGCGCCGCCTGCACGAGGTCGTCCCGGTATTCGACCGCGTAGGGCACCGCGACCAGTCGTTCGCCGTCGCGCCGGATCACGGTCACCGGCGACTCGAAGGCGGGGCGGTCCCCCGGGTGGGCCGCCAGCCACGCCTCGAACTCGGCCGGGGTGAGATCTTCGGGGTAGAACGTCGCACCCGCGGGTTTCGCCCGGGTGCCGTAGAACGGCTCGAAGTCGTCCAGCCGATCCCAGGGACCCGCGTTCAGGTCCACGTAGTCCGCCAGCCGCTTCCCGGCCGCGTCGGCCCGTGCATTCAACCGGGCCGCGACCTCCAGCCCTTCCGCCGAGGCCTGCTTCCAGAAAAGCCGGGTCATCACGGCGCCGGCCTTCACCAGCGGCGCCAGCACGGCCCGGTCCTCCGCGGACAGCGTGGCCGCGTCCACGGTGATCTCGATGTCGGCATACCGGGCCCGCTTCGCTTCCAGCACCTTCCGGTCCGGCTCCTTCATGCCCCCTCCCCGGGTCGCCCCCGTGGTCGCGCATCCGATGGCCAGCGGCCACAGGACAGCCGCCAGGATCCAGCGACGTGTCGTCGTCATTCCGCCCCCTGCCGATCGCTTCGTTCCCGTCCAGCGCAGCCCTTTCGTACCCGTACCCGCACCCGTACCCGTACCCGCCCCCACACCCGAAACCTCACGCCCTCCGCAGCCTCAGCCGCACCGACGTCCCCTTGCCTTCCCTCGACTCGATCCAGACGTCGCCGCCGGATTCCTGGGCCACCTGCTGCACGAACGCCAGGCCCAGCCCGGTCCCGCGGGGCTTGGTGGTGGCGAACGGCTCGAACAGCCTGGCCTTGAACGACTCCGGGATGCCGGTTCCGGTGTCGGTCACCTCGATCACGGCCCGATCGCCCTCGGCGCGCACGGCCAGCGTCAGGCTCCCGCCCCCGGGCATGGCCTCGACCGCGTTCCGGATGACGTTCACCAGCGCCTGCCGCAGCTGGCCTTCATCGGTGACGACCCGCACGGGCTCATCGGGCAGCCACGCATGGACCTGGACGCTCGCGATCGCCAGTTCCTCCGCCATGAAGGTCCGGGTGTCGCGGACAACGCCTGCCGCGTCGATCGGCGACAGGACGCCCTTGGGCATGCGTCCGAACCGCAGGTACTCCTCGGTGATCTCCGACAGGCGATCGACCTCGCGCTGGACCGAATCCAGCACCTCGCCCGCCCGCGACCCGCCGCGGTCCGGCGCCTGCAGCATTTCGTGCAGGAGATCCACGTTCAACGCGATGCTGTTCAGCGGATTGCGGACCTCGTGGGCCACGACCGACGCCATGCGGCCAACGACGGCCAGGCGTTCCGTGCGCATCCGTTCTTCCTGGGCCCGCTCCTGTTCCGTGGCGCGTCGCGACAGTTCCTGGGCCAGCGAATTCAGGGCGTCCGACAGGTCGGCCAGTTCCTTCGGGGAGCGGATTGCCACCGGCGAGTAGTCGCCTCCGGCCAGGCGGCGGATCGCGGCCACCAGCTGTCCCACCGGCCGCAGCGCCTGCAGCGACAGCAGCAGCACCACCAGGGCCGTCACCAGCGCGGCTGCCGACACGATGATGACCAGCAGCGACAACTCGGACCGCCGGGTCACGAGGTCGTGCTCGGCCTCCTGCAGCGCCGCCGTGGCCAGCCGGTGCGTGCGCAACTCCCCGCCCCGGACGAAGCGCAGCGTCCGCAGCAGCTCCCGCGCCTCGGCCTCCACTTCCGCGGCGGCCCCGCTCCTCGCCGCGGTGTCCATGCGTTGCAGCAGCACCGCGATCGCTTCTTCCGCGTTCCGCGGGATCGTCGGATCGGAACCGGGCGCGAGCCGCCGTTCCATCGCCGCGGCCGCGTCGGCAGCATCCGCCGCGTCCACCAGGTCGTCCGCCCGGGCCTTGCCCACGCCTCCCGACGCCGCCGCCGTCCGCAGGATCGTCGCGGCCTCCCGCAGGCGCTCGAACGGTTGCAGCCGCGCGACCTGGATGCGCGCGCGCTCGGCGTCGCCCGGCCGGCTCGAGGACAACTGGTCTTCCGCGGCCTTGGTTTCCATCACCAGGCGGTTCAGGCCCTCGACGATCGGGGCCAGGTCCTCCTTCAGCACGGACACGCCCACGAGCAGGGAGTCCGCGGTCAGGGCCAGGTACAGCATGGCCCCGCAGAAGACGATCGCCTGGATGACGAGGCCCGCGGCCACGCGTGCGGAGAGGGACGATTTCATCGGGTGATCCTAGCACGGGGCGGGCATCCTGCGGGGGCGTCGCGGCCGGAGGGTGCGTCAGCCGACGCCGGCGGTCAGCGACCACAGGTTCGGATCGATGCCGCACGCCAGGTACGCGGAGCGCCAGCGTTCCTCCACCGGCACATTGAAGACCGTGGCGGCATCCGCGGGCACGGGCAGCCACGAGCCGGCCTCGATTTCCGCGTCCAGTTGGCCCGGGCTCCAGCCGGCATAGCCCAGCAGGAACATCAGCCGCCCCCGGGACGGGTTCGCCAGCAGCGCCTTGAACACATCGACAGACCCGGTGACGCGCAGGGAGTCGGTGATCTCGAAGGACTCGCGCAGCGGGTCGTCCCCTTCGAACACCACCCAGCCGGATTCCGACTGGACGGGCCCTCCGGAGTACACCCGCTGGCCCCGGAGGGTCGCCTCGGGACAGTCCAGGCCCGCCGAGTCCAGCACTTCGCGCAGGAAGCGTTGCGACGGGCGATTGACGACGACGCCCATGGCCCCGTCTTCCGAGTGGGCGAACAGCAGGACGACCGCCTGCTTGAAGTTCGGGTCGGTGAGGTGCGGAGTCGCCAGCAGGAAGGCGGGCGCAAGGCTCTTGAACATGACCGCCTCGAAACCCAAGGGAGACGTTTCGACGATACGGGAGGTCCCGACCGAGCGCAAGGCGAGGGGCCGGGATGTCCCTGACGGCAATCGGTTTCGAGGCGGGACCGGTTCGCAGGGCCCCTTGCCCTTGCATTCCCGCCGCCGTTCCGTTATCGAACGGCCACGGCGTGCGGTGAATCCGTGGACAGGGGGCGCAGACGATGAACCATCCCATCCTGGGCCTGGCCCTGCGACGGCCCGTGGTGTTTGACGGCGCCATGGGGACCGAGATCCAGGCCCGAGACCTGACGGCTTCGGACTTCGACGGCCACGAGGGCCTCAACGAGATCCTCGTCGTGACCCGTCCCGACGTGATCCTGGACATCCACCGGGCCTACTTCGCGGCCGGCGCGGATGTCGTCGAAACCGATTCCTTCGGCGCCAACGCGATCGTCCTTCGCGAGTACGGACAGGAATCCCGCGCCCGCGAACTGTCCCGCGTGTCCGCGCACCTGGCCCGGCAGGCCGCCGACGAGATCGCGATGCCCGATCGCCCCCGGTTCGTGTCGGGTTCGGTGGGCCCGGGGACGCGCCTTCCGACGCTGGGGCAGATCTCCTACGACGAGATGCTCGCGTGCTATCGCGACCAGGTCGCGGGCCTCCTGGAAGGCGGCGTGGACCTCGTGCAGATCGAAACCTGCCAGGACCCGCTGCAGGCCAAGATCGCGGTCCTTGCGGCCCGGGACGCCATGGCCGAGGCGGGGCGCGAGGTTCCGCTGTTCGTGCAGGTGACCTTCGACCGCAACGGGCGGATGCTGCTGGGTACGGACCCGATGGCCGCCGTCGTGACCATCGCGAACCTCCCCGGCGTGTCCGCCTTCGGGATCAACTGCGCCACGGGCCCCGAGGACATGCACCACGTGCTGGGCGAACTGTCGCGCATCTGCCCGCTGCCCCTGTCGGTGCTGCCCAACGCGGGCCTGCCCGAGAACATCGACGGGCGCCTCGCCTACCGGCTGTCCCCGCAGGACTTCGCCCGGCACGTTTCCGGCTTCGTGCGGGACCTGGGCGTGTCCTTTGTCGGCGGCTGCTGCGGTACCACCCCGGCCCACATCGCCGCGCTGGTCGCCGCGCTGAAAGGCGTACCGGTCGGTGCCCGCGCGCCGGTGCTGCCGCCGTCCGCGTCGTCGCTGTTCTCGGCGGTCCCCTTCGCCCAGGAGCCGCGGCCCCTGATCCTCGGGGAGCGGACCAACGCCAACGGCAGCAAGGCCTTCCGCGATCGCCTGGCCGCGGACGACATCGAAGGCATGGTCGCCATCGCCCGGGACCAGCAGGTCGAAGGCGCACACCTGCTGGACGTCTGCCTGGCCCTGGTGGGCCGCGACGAATCCGCCGACGCCCGGGCCTTCCTGCCGCGCCTGCGGGAAGTGGCCGAGGTCCCTCTGGTCTACGACTCGACGGAAGCCGACGCGATGGAGGTGGCGCTGCAGGCGTGGCCGGGCAGGGTTGTGCTGAACTCGGTGAACTTCGAGGACGGCGGCACGCGCCTGGACCGTGTCGCGACCGTCGCCCGTCGCCATGGCGCGGCCCTGCTGGCCCTGACGATCGACGAGATCGGCATGGCGATGACCGTGGATCGGAAGATCGAGGTCGCGAAACGCCTGGTCGATCGACTGGTCACCGTGCACGGGTTCGCGCCGCAGGACCTGTTCCTGGACGTGCTGACGTTCACGCTGGGGTCCGGTGACCAGGCCCTCCGGGACGCGGGCGTGCGGACCCTGGACGCCATCCGCCGGGTCAAGGCGGAAATCCCCGGCGTGTTCACCAGCCTGGGCGTCAGCAACGTGTCCTTCGGCCTGTCGCCCGCGGCCCGCCGCGTCCTGAACACCGTCTTCCTGGCGCACGCCGTGGAAGCGGGCCTGGACGCCGCGATCCTCAACGCCGGCCGCGTGGTGCCGCTGGCGGACATCCCGGCCCCGCTGCGCCGCCTGGCGGACGACGTGGTGTTCGATCGAACCGCCGACGGCGACCCGCTGGAGCGGTTCCTGCAGGCCTTCGAAAGCGCCCCTGCCGTCGTCGAGGACGCGGGCACGATCCTGGCGTTGCCGGCCGCCGATCGCCTGCGCCGTTGCATCCTGCGCGGGGATCGGACCGGCCTGGACGCTGCGCTGGACGAGGAGATGCAGGTACGCGCGCCGATGGCCATCGTCACCGAGGTGCTGCTGGAGGCCATGAAGGTGGTCGGCGAGCGCTTCGGGCGGGGCGAGATGCAGTTGCCGTTCGTGCTGCGATCGGCCGAGGCGATGAAGGCCGCCGTGCGACACCTGGAACCCCATATGGAAAAGTCGGAAGGTGCGCCCAAGGGCACGCTGGTGCTGGCGACCGTGGCGGGCGACGTCCACGACATCGGCAAGAACCTCGTGGACATCCTGGTGTCCAACAACGGCTACCGCGTCGTCAACCTGGGCATCAAGCAGACCATCGAGGCGATCCTGGAGGCCGCCCAGCGCGAGCACGCGGATGCGGTCGGCATGTCGGGGCTCCTGGTGAAGTCCACCGTCGTGATGCGCGACAACCTGGTCGAGATGCAGCGACGGGGCCTGGCGATGCCCGTGCTGCTGGGCGGCGCGGCGTTGACGAAGCGCTTCGTCGAGGAGGACCTGGCAGCCCGGTATTCTGGCGGCGTGACCTATTGCGCCGATGCCTTCGACGGCCTGCGGGCGATGGAGGCGCTGGGCGCGGGCAACCTGAAGCCCTCCGCTCCCCGTGCGGCGTCCGCGCGCCCGGTCCCGGCGCCCCGCGCAGGGATCCGCGAGGAGGTGCTGCCGGTGGACGCCCCGCCGCCCGTGCCGTTCCTGGGGTTGCGCGTCGAGGGCCCGCTGCCCATCGACGAGGTCGCCCGCTACGTGAACCGCATGTCGCTGTTCCGGCTGCAGTGGCAGTTCAAGAAGGGAAAACGGACCGACGACGAGTGGCAGCGCCTGGTGGACGGCCAACTGGAGCCGATGTTCCTGGAGCGCCTGCGCCGGTACACGGCGGAGGGCATCCTGCTGCCCACGGGCATCCGGGGGTTCCTGCCCGCCAACGCCGACGGCGACACGGTCATCGTGTACGCCCCGGACGGCGCGCGCGAGGTGGCCCGGTTCGCGTTCCCGCGCCAGCCGGAGCCGCCGCACCTGTGCCTGGCGGACTTCGTGCTGCCGCTGTCGTCGGGCGTCCGTGACGTGCTGGGATTCCAGGTGACGACCTGCGGTGCCGAGGCGTCGCGCCGGGAAAAGATCCTGTTCGACGCCGGGGAGTTCACGGAGTACCTGTACCTCCACGGCCTGTCGGTCGAGATCGCGGAGGCGGCAGCCGAGTACCTGCACCGCCGTTCGCGCGAGGACTGGGGCATCGCGGGCGAGGACGCGCCGAGCCCGGAAGAGATCCTTCGCAAAGGCTACCGCGGCTGCCGCTACTCGTTCGGCTACCCGGCGTGCCCGGAGTTGGCCGACCAGCGCCCCCTTCTGGACCTGCTGGGTGCCGATCGCGTCGGGGTCGCGTTGACCGAAACGCTGCAGATGGTCCCTGAGCAATCCACGTCAGCCATCGTGTTCCACCATCCGCGGGCCCGGTACTTTTCGGCCTGACCCGGGGGTCTGCGGTTGCCCCCCGGCGCCCCGCTTGGTAGACTTCCCCATTCCATGGGAAGCGGAGGGCGGCGTGGGCGGCCCGATCCCCGCCTGGGGATTGTACCGGTTGCTGAAGGGCCTCGAGGCGAAGGCGATATCGGGCCACCTGGACGTTTCGACGTCCGACGGGCCGGTGTCGTTCGGCCTTCGGAAGGGACGGATCTACCAGGCTGAATCCGAGGTTCCGGCGCTGGGGTTCGGCTCGTACCTCGTCAAGGCACGCATGGTCACCGACCCTGCCGCGGCCGAACGCCTGGCCTCCACCCGACGCCTGGTCGAAGCCGGCGTGATCCGGGCCGAGGACGCGTCCAAGTTGCACGGCTCCTACGCCCGCAGCGTTCTGTCCAAGGTCCTGACCCTTCCGGCGTCCGAGTGGGCGTTCACACCCACCGAACTGCTGATGGGCGTCGTGTCGGACCATCCCATCGACCCGTTCCCGGAACTGCTGCGCGCCGT
This sequence comes from uncultured Myxococcales bacterium, assembly GCA_903857665.1. Classification (GTDB taxonomy): domain Bacteria; phylum Myxococcota_A; class UBA9042; order DTJE01; family DTJE01; genus CAIZWN01. The sequence goes on along the minus strand of CAIOFV010000083.1, from coordinate 16,717 downwards.
GACCCGGGACGGCCAGGTGCCCGCCCTGCGGGCCGTGGTGGACCGGTTGCGTGGCGCGGGCCACGCCGTGCTGGCGCCGGGGTGCGAATTCGCGTTGTCCCACGCCAAGAACCATTTCGGCGACCTGAAGGTGCTGGGACCCCTGCGCCAGGGGCGGCCCGAGGACATCACCGACGACATGCTGGAAACCGACGACACGATCCGCGTGCTGTTCGCCCTGATCGTGTCGGGCCTCCTTCACGGGCCTGCAGGCGAGCAGGCGGTGCCGACGCCGGCGTCCACGCCGCAGCCCGCGCCTCGCCCGGCCGCCGTTCCCGCGCCCGGCGATCGGATCCCCGAGCCGCGTGTCGCCGCGCCCCGCGAACCCGCGAACCGTCCGAAGCCCGGCACCCCCAAGCGTCCGACGTGGATGGGGCCCCAGGACTCGATCCAGTTGGCCAGCGTGTCGAACCCGTTCGAAAAGGAGCTTCGGAACGCCTGGAACGAAATGCAGTCCCGGAACCACTTCGAAATCCTCGGCGTGCCCGTGGACGCTCGCGAGTCGGCCGTGGCCACCGCCTATCTGAAGGCCCGTGCCCAGTTCAGCCGGGCCAAATACGCGGACGTCGTGCCTGCCGAGGCGATGGAGATGGTCGACAAGATCAACCAGCGCCTGGAGGCCGTTCGCGACGTGCTGAACGACCGCTCGAAGCGGAACGCCTACAACCGCCAGATCGGCATTTCGACGCCTTCGCTGGACACCCGCGTCGTGGAAATGGGCGAGGCCCGGGCGGTGTGGCGGGCCGGCGTCGACCTGCTGCACGAGCACAAGCCGCTGGAGGCCCTGGCCCAGTTCGAGGTCGCGTCCCGCCAGGACCCCTACGAGCCCGAGTTCAAGGTCTACCAGGCCTGGGCGATCCTCGCCACGCCGCCGACCCCGGGCAGCCTCTTCCAGTCCCGCGGCCTGGTGGACGAAGCCCTGAAGGTCGATCCCGACCTGGTCGAGGGCCTGGCCTGCATGGGGGCGATCGAGCGGATGGAAGGCAAGGCCGACGCCGCCCGCGAGAACGTCCGCCGCGCCCTCGCGCTGGACCCGGACAACGTCCACGGCCGCGAGGTGCTGGACCTCTTGCGACCCCGTCCCGGCGCGCCTAAGATGAGTTTCCAGAAGTCCCCTTCGTCCCTCGTGGACCGGATCATGGGCCTCTTCAGGAAGGGGACGTGACGCCGGGCGGGGCGCTGGATTCCCTTCCCTTCCTGGAGGGTTGCCATGACGTCGGCGTACGTGCTGATCGAGGCCGCTTCCGGACGCATTTCCGCCATCCTGGATGCGCTGCACCAGATCCCCGAGGTGACCGCTTGCGATGCGGTGACGGGCCAGTTTGACGTGATCGCCCGGATCGAGGCCGAGGACATCAACGCGCTGGGGCGCGTGTCGTACGCCAAGATCCAGATGATCGACGGCGTGCTGCGCACGATCACCTGCAATGTCATCCGTCTGGACGGCTGACACGGGTGGCCGTTCCCCCGGTGTCCCGACACGCGTTCACGCGTCCCCTGCAATTGACACCGGGCGCCCGTCATGGGAACCTCGCGCCGGGTTCGCGGCGGGGCCTTCCGGCCTTGCCCTGTGTGCTCGCCCGAACACGGAGACGGAGCCGGCGGGTTTCCGGAAGGAGACTCCCGGCGCAGTCGGAGTCGCTTCGGGCGCAAGGGGTGATAGTCGATGTTCCTGGCACGGGTCGTCGGAACGGTCTGGTCGTCGGTGAAGTGGGATGGGCTGAAAGGCCTGCGCCTGCTGCTGGTCCGGCCGTACCATCTGGACGACCTGGTCCGCTCGGAAGGCCGCACCGCCGATGACGGCATCCCCCCGAAAGGACTGAACGACGGCGTCGTGGTGGCGGACGTGCTGGGCGCCGGTCCCGGCGAGGACGTCGTCATCGCCTACGGCCACGCGGCCCGCGTCGGCATCGAACCCGAGCTGAAACCCGGCGAGGCGCCGCACTTCCCCATCGATGCCGCGGTCGTAGCCATCGTGGACCGGTTCCAGGTGGTCCCGCCGATGCCCACGACCTGAACGCGAGGTCCCAGATGAGCAAGAAGATCGTTTCCGAAGGCGATATCGAATCCCTGGCGAAGAACGGCGTGATCGAGGTGGTCCGCGGCATGATCGTCACGCCGTTGGCCCGCGAGCATGCGTCGCGCATGGGCATCCGGCTGGTCTATGCCGGCGGGTCGGTCCCTTCGTCGGAGGACCTGCCGCGCGACCCCCAGACCGGTCGCAAGGGCGCCGAATCGCAGGAAGCCCTGCGCCGCGCCGTGACCGACCAGGTCGTCCGCGTGATGTCCGAAATGTCCGGCGCAGCGGGCCGGATCATCCCCGAGCATTCGCCGCTGGCCAGTCCCGGCGCCGCCACGCGCATCGCGGAGGCGAAGGCCGGCGAACCCCAGCGGGCCGTCGTGGTCGCCACGGGCCGGAACCAGACGGGCATCGCGGCGGCTCTGACCAACGCCATCAGCGCCAGCGGCGCGGACATCCAGGACCTCAGCCAGACCATCGTCAGCGACTTCTTCAGCATGATCTTCGTGCTGAACATCGACTCGCTGTCCGGCGGGCTGTCCTTCAAGGGCTTCAAGGAAAAGCTGGAGGCCGCGGGCAAGGCCGTCGGGGCCGAGGTCGTGTGCATCCACGAGGCGATCCTGCAGGCCATGCACCGGCCGTGACGATTGATGCGGGCCCGCGCGCGGCGCCCCCGGCCGCCTGACGGGCCCTCGCGGAGGATCCCGTGCTGTATCGTCCCGAGGAGGTCAAGGAAACGCTGCGGATGGTCGAGGCGGAGCACCTCGACATCCGGACGACCACCATGGGCATCTGCATGCTGGGGTGCCCGGGGAAGGACCCCGCCACGGTCGCGGACTACGTCTTCCGCCGCGTCGTCGACTGCGCCGGGCGCCTGCGCTCGGCCGCCAACGAAGTCGAGGAGATGTACGGCATCCCGATCGTCAACAAGCGCGTGTCGGTGACGCCCATGTCGCTGGTGCTGGAAGGCGCGCCGCCGGAATCGTACCTGGCCGCGGCCCACGCCATGGAACGCGCCGCGCTGGAAATCGGCATCGACTACATCGCCGGCTACTCGGCCCTGGTCCACAAGGGTGCGACCCCCGGCGACGCCCAGTTGATGCGGTCGATCCCGGAGGTGCTGGCCACCACGACCCGCGTCTGCTGCTCGGTGAACCTGGCCACCACCAAGGCCGGGATCAACATGGAAGCGGTCGCGCTGATGGGCCGCGTGATGACCGAAACCAGCCGCCTGACGAAGTACGGCGCCGGGTGCGCGCGGCTGGTGGTGTTCGCGAACTGCCCGGAGGACAACCCCTTCATCGCGGGCGCCATGCACGGCGTCGGCGAGCCGGGCGTCGTGCTGAACGTGGGCGTGTCGGGACCGGGCGTCGTGCTGGCGGCGATCGAGCGCCAGAAGCGCCTGGAAGAGCACATGGACTACACGACGCTGTCGGAAACGATCAAGCGGATGGCGTTCAAGATCACCCGGGCCGGCGAGTTGATCGGCCGCGAGGTCGTGGCGCGGCTGGGCCCGCCGGTGCAGTTCGGCGTGGTGGACCTGTCGCTGGCGCCGACGCCGGCGCAGGGCGATTCGGTGGCCGACATCCTGGTCGCGATGGGGCTGGAAAAGGCCGGCACGCACGGCACCACCGCGGCGCTGTACCTGCTGACCGAAGCGGTCAAGAAGGGCGGCATCATGGCGTCTTCGTCGGTCGGCGGCCTGTCCGGCGCCTTCATCCCGGTCAGCGAGGACGGCGGCATGGTGGACGCCACGCGCGTCGGCGCCCTGACGCTGGACAAGCTGGAGGCGATGACCGCCATCTGCAGCGTCGGCCTGGACATGGTCGCCATCCCGGGCGACACGCCTTCCGAAACGATCGCCGCCATCATCGCCGACGAGATGGCGATCGGCGTGATGAACAACAAGACCACCGCCTGCCGCATCATCCCGGTGCCCGGCGCGAAGGCGCTGGAAACCGTGGACCTGGGCGGCCTGCTGGGCGAATTGATCGTGATGGAGGTCAAGCCCTTCGACTCGTCCACCTTCATCCGACTGGGCGGCCGGATTCCCCCGCCCGTCAGTTCCCTGCGAAATTGACAGCCCCCCGCCTCCGGCGATAATCGTTTCACGATGTTCGTGGTTGATTTCTTCAAGGGCCTGTTGCGTTCGCGTGTGGAAGGCGTCGAGATCGGCGTCAAGGGCAGGATCCAGGGTTACCAGACCAAGGCCCAGAGCCGCGCGTCCTCGAAGTTCAACGGGGCCATCGACGGCGGCGTGAACAAGGCGAAGGGCGCTGCGAAGGGCGCTGCGACGGGCGCCGCGAAGGGCGGGCAGAAGAAGGCGAAGCCGGAGGGCAGCAAGATGGGATTCCCCTGGTTCGGCAAGAAGGGGGGCGGCAACCAGGGTCCGGCGGCCCCTTCCGCGCGGGATGGCGACGAGGCGGAGGCCGAGGCCAAGACCCAGGCCATCAACATCGGCCAGTTCGAGGACGCGAACTTCCAGGCCTGCGTCGGCTGGGTCGTCGTGATGAACGGCGTCCAGAAGGGGCGGGACTTCCGGCTGGTGGCGGGCCGCAACCGCATCGGCACCGACGCGGACATGGAGGTGGTGCTGACCGACCCCTACGTGTCGTCCCACCACGCGACCATCGTGTACGACAACGAGGGCGTGTACCGCCTCAGCGACGCCGGCAGCACCAACGGTTCGCGCGTCAACGGCAAGAAGGTCGAGCAGGCGCAGATCGTCGACAACGACAGCCTGACGATCGGCCACACGGACCTGCGTTTCAAGGCGATGGACTGACACCCCGAACGCACCCGGGAGGCACCATGAACCGGATTTCGCTGCATTCCCGACGCCTGGCCGGAGGGATTCTCGCGATCGCGATCCTGGCCGGCACCCAGCCCGCATCGGCGCGCCTGACCGTGCGGTCGGTGGACGCCTCGGCCTACCCCGAAAAGAGCGCGCTGTCCTTCCTGGTGGACGCCCGCGACGAAAGCGGCCCGCTGGAAGGCTGGAACAAGGCCGACTGGGGGCTGCAATACGGCGACAAGGTGCTGAAGGTCGCCACCACGATCGAAGGCTACCGGGCGAAGGACGTCGTGACGTCGATCCTGTTCCTGGTGCCGGCGACGCCGATCTTCACGGGCAGCGACGAGCCCGACGTGGCGAAGGATCGCGCCAGCACGCCGCTGCGCTATGTCCTGGAAGGCCTGCAGTCCCTGAAGACGTCGGTGGACGACAAGGACTACCTGGCGATCGGCTGCTACGACGGCGGCAAGGCGGACCCGGTGCGCCTGTCGGACGGCGTCAAGAAGGCGGCCTCGGTCACCGTGCCCACGGACGTGGCGGCCGTGGTGGGGCGCTGCACGTCGGGCGCCACCGGGACGCCGCGGCTGCAGACCCTGCTGGCCGGCGCGGTGAAGCAGTGGATCGCCAAGAAGGCGGAAGCCCAGCGCTACGTGGTGGTGCTGATCGGCGACGGCAACAGCACCGAACCCGTCAGCCCGACCTGGTTCAAGGGCCTGATGGGCGATTCCGAAAACCGCTGGCTGGAACTGTACGTGGTGGGCCTGGAGGACGGCGGCGACCTGAACAACCTGGTTGCGCTGGGGCAGGGCGGCATCGCCACGACGGTGCCCGTGCGCCAGAACCTCCCGTCGGAACTGGCGAAACTGGGCCCGTGGGTCGCCGGCAGCGGCGTGTACGGCGTGTCCTACGTGCTGGACGACCCGATCCGCAGCAAGGGCGCCGAACTGGTCGTGACCGCCGCGATGGGCAAGACCGCGGACCGGTCCGACGCGGTTTCCGTCGGCCGCCTGGAGCCGAAGCGTTCCTGGGTGGGCGCCGTCATCCTGGTCGCGGTCATCCTGATCAGCCTGGTGTTCCTGGTGCTGCTGGTCCGGCTCATCCTCCAGGCGCTGGCTGCGCGTCGGCACCGTCGCGAGGAGGAGGAATCCCGTCGCGCCTCGCAGTCCTATTCCGGCCCGTCCCGGGGACGCCTGATCGTCCGCGAAGGGCCGGCCGCGAACCTGACGTTCCACCTCGTCGAGGACGTGACCTACATCGGCCGCTCGCCCGACAACCACGTGTCGCTGTCCGACAGTTCGGTGGGCAAGCGACACTGCTCGATCAGCATCAAGGATCGGTCCTTCCAGGTCGAAGACCTCCAGTCGGTGAACGGCGTGTTCGTCAACGGGCAGAAGGTGCTGAAGGCCTTCCTGAAGGACGGCGACTCGATCCGCCTGGGCTCGTCCGAGATGCAGTTCCGGCTCTAGAACCGCGCGCCCAGCTTGACCGCGTAGGTCCGCCGCGCCGTCGGCACCTGCAGCGACATTTCGACACCGACGACCACCCAGGACGCCAGCGCTTCCATGCCGAACACCAGGCGGTGCAGGAAGATGTTCTGCGGGTCGAAGGCGAACAGGGTGGGCTGCGTCTGGTCCATCAGGTAGCCGCTGGTCAGGTGCGAACTGGCCGACACGTACATGAACTGGTAGCCGCCATAGGGGGCCAGCGAGAACAGGCCCGCCACGCCGAAGGACTTGGACAGGATCACCGCGGCGCCCGCGTGGACCAGGATGAGGTCGCCCGCGCCCAGCACCGTGCCTCCCTGCAGTTCGATGCCCAGGTCCGGGGCGTTGCGAAGGCCTTCCAGCGGGGCCCAGCCCAACTGTACGCCGACGTCCCACATGTGGCTGTTGAACACCTGGGTCAGTGTGCCGCCCAGGCGGAAACTGGCCGGCAGTCCCTTGCGGACCTGCAGTTGCCCGACCGTCATCACGTGGCCGGTGTTGCCGTAGACGCCGGGGCGCCCGGTGACCGCATCCGACTGGAAGTAGCTGCGGCCCCGATCCAGTTCCGTCATTCCGACCGTGTACGCCACCTCGAACCCCTGGGAACCCAGCGAGGCGATGGGACCCGGGAAACGCGGCATCACGGCCGCCGCCAACTGGCCCGCGAAGTCGCTGAAGCCGGACACGTCCATCTGGTCGCAGTTCCTGGACCCGGGCAGGCAGGTGACCAGGAAGGCGCCCAGGTCGGGCTGGAACGATTTCGCGATCGCCGCTCCGCCCGGGACCAGAAGGGCTGCGGCGAGCAGGATCGACAGGACGACGCGCGACGCCCCCCCCGGGTTTGGCGAGGGAGTGGGTTGGGCCGGATGCTGCATGCGATGGACCTCCGACCCAGCGATTGTATCCGAAGTTGAATCCCGGTGTGTCCAGGGGGAGGCGGGGGGCCTCGACGACGCTTCCCGCTAGCGCCACACGTCCGCGGTGAAGCACAGTTGGCGGAACGGGTTCGACTTCGTGACGATGCGCACGGCCACGTCCAGAGGACCCCGGTCGGACACGTCCACGTCGTGGCGGAACCAGCCGGCTTCGTTGGTGCCGATGGTGCGCTGGACCACCAGACTGCCACCCACTCGCACCTCGAAGGCCACGGGGGTGCCGTTGACCTCCTCGATCGCCCGCTGGGTCAGCCCGACGTGGATCGTCAGCGTGCGACCGGCCGGCACGTTCGGCCAGCGGATCTCGAGAGGGTCGTTGTTGTCCCGGGCGTGTGCCCAGATGGCGGTGCGCTCGCGCCCCTCGATGTCCCGCGTGATCAGGCCCACGTTCTGCCACGGGTGGGGCGGGCCGCAATGCCACCGATCGTCCTGCCAGGTGCTGCATTCCTGCCGTGCCGTGCCGTCGCCGTGCGACACCTTCGCATCCTTCATGGACGCGAGGCCGTCCCAGGCCAGGGGTCGATCGGCGGGCGGGCCCCAGAGGTGAACCGTGACCGCCCCGGCCTCGGTGCGCGAGATCACCTGCCACCCTTCCGGCGGGGTAGGCTCGCGCTGGGGCGCTGTCGCGACGACCCAGACCCGCGGGTGCTTGGCGGCCTCGTACCAGTCGGGAAGCTCGGCGATGTCCACCCGGAGGCCCTGGAATCGCGGGGCGCCCGCGTGCGCCCAGGCCGGCGAGAAGACGACCAGATCGCCCTCCTTCCAGTCCTGACGCACGACCCGGGCCGCCTGCTCCCACGAGCCGTCGTCCGCCACCCCGGCCCGCTGCACCCACCCCATCGCCACGTAGGCCAAGGCCCCCGCCACCAGGAACAGCGACACGGCGATGCGGCGCGTGGAAAGGGCCCGAGGCGTCGTCATGGCTTCTTCCCCGAGGGCTTCGCGGCGTTCTTCCACCAGGCGTCCAGCAGCGGGACCCCTTCCGGCGCGGCCACGAAGGCCGGCACTTCGAGCCGGTAGTAGTCGCGGCAGTCGGCCTCGATGTCCGTGAATTCCTTGTGCCAGTGGAACAGGAAGGCGTCGGCGTTCTTGTAGTCCCACACCGGGATCACGTCCCGCCGCAGCAGGCCGTCGCGCCAGTACATCCGCACCGCGTCCCAGGTCGTGTCGTGGAAATCGACCCGGCTGTTGGGCGGAAGCACCTCGTTGATCCAGGGCAGGGCCGAATAGGACGAATTCCCCCAGAACTCGCGCTGCATGCCCAGTTCGCCCATCGCGGCGCGCCCGCCGGAATAGGCGTTGTAATACGACGAGCCGTCGGCCGTGTCGGTCAGCGTGTCATACGCCGCGGGCCCGGCGAACAGCAGCAGGGCCATGGCAGCGCCGGCCGCCTGCACGCGCCGGGACCGCAGCGCGCCGCCGACCCGGTCGGCCACGTCCTTCAGTCCGTCCAGCAGCACTTCGAACCCGACGCCAGCCATCAGGCATGCGAACGGGACGCCGTGCAGCCAGTGCTTGGTGCCTCCGAAATGGGGCACCGTCGGGTAGGCGATCACCGCGAACGGGACCAGGAAGTTCAGGAACACGAACAGGATCACGCCGGGTTCCCGCACGGGCATGCGCTCGGCGACACGTGCCAGGCCGGCGCTGAATCGGGCCCCCGTGCGGACCAGGTGCTCCTTGAACAGGCGTAGCGTGCCCGCCGCGAACAGCAGCACCGTGGTCCCCGGGATGGTCATCGCGGACATCAGGAACGGGAACGGCAGCGGGAACGGCGGCTTCGTGAACAGGGTGCCGAAGTAGTACACCCAGTAGTACTCGTGCTTGGCGTGGAAGCCGAAGTAGAACTTCAGGTGCTCGATCGGGTCGTGCCACAGCTTCGGCCACAGCGCCCAGTACACCACGGGCGTCACGATCAGCATGGCGAAGAAGGCCAGGGGAATCGGCGGGATCCGGACGCGCAGGCCCGCGCCTTCCAGCGAGACCCCGAACTCGCGGCGGCGCGCGCCCACCCACCACAAGAACGCCAGTGGCGGGAAGAAGAACGCGTTGTGCTTGGTGTTCAGCGCCAGGCCCAGGGCCACACCCGTCAACAGCGCCCATCGCCAGTGGGTCGGGGCCCGGGGCTTGCCGGGCGGGGGCAAGGATTTCAGGAAGGCCCAGGCGGTGATGAACCACATCGCCGTCACGGGGACGTCGAAGCACGCGAAGTGCGAGTGCCAGAAGGCGTGCGGCTGGAACATCCAGCCCAGCGCGGCGAACAGGGCGACCCGCCGCCCCAGGAACTCGACGCCGAACAGGTAGATCGCGAACACCAGGAACGACGCCAGCAGCAGCGCCGGCAGCCGCATCGCGGTCGATTCGCTGAACCATCCGAGGATCGGTTCTGGCGGCTGTCCCTCGAAGTACCAGGCCCGGCTCCACGGCTCGGTGGCCGGGTCGTGCATCTGGCCGAACAGGCGCCACGAGGCACCGTACAGCATCTTGGGCAGCGCCGGGTGCTCGCCGTTGTAGGCGAAGAAGTGGTCCACCGACTCCTTCGACATCGCCTTCCCCGGGTCGGTCAACAGGATGTCGTACCAGCCTGCGTATTGTTCTGCGGCGTTGAAGTAGAAGGACTCGTCGCGCGAAAAGCCGACGTCGAGCGTGGCGGCGAGGAGTGCCAGGTGGAGGACGGCCAGCGCTGCCCCGACGGCCGCGTCACGGCGGGTAGGGGCGACGCGCATCCGCTACTCCGCGAACCGGTACAGTTCCCCCAGGAACTTGGTGACCGGCAGGCGCACTTCGCACAGCCAGGTTTCGCCCGCTGGCGAGCGATCGTCGCTGCCGTGGGTGGCGAATCCGGCCCGCGAATCCTTGAACACCTGGGCGAAGACCCAGTCCAGGTCCCCGGCGGTCGCCTTCCGCAGGCCCAGCGGCGCGGCGCAACGGGCCACCAGGTCATCGAGGGTCTTCCGCAGGGGCAGGCAGGCTTCCTTCCGAACCACCACCGCGAAGTCCGATGCCGCCGGGTCGAACCGCGGGTCGGCCTTCTTCGACGGGATCGTGAACCGGTTCGCGAGGACCACTTCCGAGGTCTTCGCGTCGTAGAAGTCGTCCCGCTCGAGGGCGGCCGCCAGTTCCCTGGCGAAGGTGGCCTTCGTTCGGGCCACGAAGGCGGTCCGGAGGGCTTCCGTGGCGTCGTTGGCGAACTGCTTCTTCGCGTCGGCGGGCAGGTACAGGGCCATGGCGGACTCGATGGCGGCGGCGGCCTCGCGGGACTTGCCGGCCTCGGCCAGCGCCGCGATCTGCTTCTTCGCGGCGTCGAGCAGGGAGGAGTTCGCCCACGGTCTGGCGACGTTCAGGGAAGCTTCCAGCGGGGCGGCCTTCCGGGCGAAGTCGGTCCGTTGTGCGGCGTCCGCCGTGTCCCGGAACAGCGCCTCGTAGACGTTCAGAAGGCGGGCCGCGACGGGCTCGGGCCGGTTCTTCGCGTCGGGCATCGCAAGGGCACGTTCGTACGCCTCGGCGGCGCCCTTCGGGTCCTTGGTGCGCTCCAGCGCCATGCCCAGCCAGGCCTCGCATTCGAAGCAGGGGCCCTTCTTCGAGGCGGCATCACGGAACAGGGCCGCGGCCTTCGCAGGGTCCGTGTCCATCAGGCGCCGGCCCGCGATGACCGGGTCCCCGTTGCAGCCTGCCGTGGCGACGATCGCTACCAGCGCCAATCCCGTCCAACGCATCCGCACTGCCCTCCCGAAACGCGGTTGAAACATACCATGAAAGCGGCGGCAGTCAACGACGGGTGCCAGAGCGGGACCCCGGCGCGCCGCATGGTGGGGACCGATGCCTTACGCCCCGACCGGCGCAGCCATCGAGGAAAGGCGGTCCAGCAGCCTGCGATACAGTTGCAGGCTCTCCGGCTCATTGCCCAGGGTCAACTGGATGTCGAACTGCGACTCCTGCCCTTCCCCCTTGGGAGGGCGCTGCGTCACGACGGTCCCCGCGAGGGCCAGCGTGCCGGACTTGTCGCGCTGGCGGATGGGGATGTGGATCGTGATGCGGCGATACGATCCGGGAAGCTCGGCCATCGTCGCCACGCGCAGGCCGGTGGCGGTCAGCTTGATGGCGCGGCCCTCGAACTCGCCCTCGTCGATGGACCAGGTCAGGGGCACCGCGACATACACGGCCAGCCCGCTCCTGGGGTCCAGCGTCGGCGTCGCCTTGACGTCGAGGTCGATTCCACCCTCCACCGAGACCGTGGTCACCGCCGGGGCCTTCACGGGCAGGGGCGCGGCCTCCAGTTCGGTCTGCTCTTCGTAGGCCGTGGCACTTTCGACCGACGGCGTCCCGGTGGCCGGGAAGACGTACAGGTACGACGACCGTCCGTCGGCCGTCGCCGCGGGGATCGCCTCGATGTACCCGGAGGCAAGGGCCAGCGTGCGGCGAAGGAATTCCTTCAGCGGGGTGGCATCGTCGGGCGCCCATGCGGCCCGCCATTCGGCCCCGAAGCCGGCCACGGATCCGTCCCCCGAGCGGGTCAGGCGGGCGACCCGCACCTCGAGGCACAGCGGGAAGATGCTTTCCTTGCCACGTGGGGCCGAACCCAGTTCCACGCGCATCCAGAACGACGAACCGGCCGGGACACCGGGATCCCCGACGAAATAGGCGCCACCGGCCGAAACGTTGTCGGTCTCGAGAACCGCGTCCAAGGACCCGGCCATCGGGAACGCCTTCATCGCCAGAGGGAATCGTTGGTCGGTCCTGTTGTCCACGAAAGCCTCCCCGGGGGGATTCTATCATCGAACATCGGGTCCCGGGGGCATCCCCGATTCTCGAACGACTGCCCGGTGTCGGATTGACGGGCCGTCCGGGGGATGGCATACCGCGACGATGAGGCTTTTCGTCCAGGAGCGCCTGGAACTTGAGGGGGTGGGCCCGCAGGACCCGGAACACGGGGCCCTCGTCGAGGGCCTGAGGCAGCGCTTCACCTACGACAACCCGGTCTACTGGGCCGCGCGGCGCTACCGTCGTCCCTGCCGTCACCTGCCGCATACCATCGACCTGTTCGAGGCCCGCGATCCCCACTCTGTGTCGCTTCCCCGGGGGGCCCGGGCATGGGTGTCGCGGTTCCTGGGCCCCGATGCACCGTTGCTCGAGGATCGCACGGCGGCGCCTCCGGCGGACCTGCCGGCGTTCCGGGGCGACTTGCGGGACTACCAGGCCGCCGCGGTCGCTGCTGCCGCGGCCGAGCGGGACGGCGTGATCCAGGCCCCGACCGGAAGCGGCAAGACCGTCATCGCCTGCGCGCTGGCGGCCCGCCTGAAGACGCGAACCCTGGTCATCGTCCACACGTCGGTGCTGCTGGAGCAGACCGCCGAGCGGTTCCGCCAGTTCCTGGGGATCGAGCCGGGCATCGTCGGCGCGGGTCGGGACGACTGGCGCGACGTGACCATCGCGATGGTCCAGACGCTGCAACGAAGGGACCTGGCGCCGCTGAGGGACGCGTTCGGCCTGGTCATCCTGGACGAATGCCACCATTGTCCCGCCGAAACGTTCAAGTCCGTGGTCCAGCGCCTTGCCGCCCGCTGGCGCATCGGCCTGTCGGCCACCCCGACCCGCAAGGATCGCCTGCACCCGGTCCTGTTCGACGTGGTGGGCCCCATCCTCTACGCCGTGAAGCCGAAGACGCTGGTTGCCGACGGCTCCATCGCGCCGTCGGAGGTCATCGAGGTCGAAACGGCGTTCAAGGGCGTGTTCCGCAACAACTACAGCCGCCTGGTGAACCGCCTGGCGAAGGATGCGGCCCGGAACACGTTGATCGTGCAGTCCGTGGTGGCACATCGAGGCGAACGGTCCCTGGTCCTGTCCGACCGCGTGGATCATTGCCGTGTGCTCGCTGAAGGGCTGGTCGCCGCCAATGTCCCCGTCGCCGTTCTGACCGGCGAACTGTCCAAGGAGGATCGCGAGGCGGCCCTCGGTCGCTTCGTGTCTGGCGAGGTCACGGTGCTGGTGGCCACGACCGCGCTGGTGGGCGAGGGCTTCGACCTGCCCGCCATCGACACGGTGTTCCTGACGACCCCCAACGGCAACGTGGCCCGGACCACGCAGGCTCTCGGGCGCGCGCTGCGCCCTTCGGCGGGGAAGACCGCGGGGCGCATCGTCGATTTCGTGGACGCGCAGGTGCCGCTGCTCCGGAACCAGGCCCGCAAGCGGGCAGGCGTCTACCGGGGTTTCGAACGGTGACGGGTTTTCTTTCCCGCCCCGGGTCCCTATACTTCGGCGTTCCCGCCCGTCCGGGCGGGGTTTTCCAGCACCTGGCGAGGCACGATGCGGACCGTGGGATCGAGCTTGACCCTTGTGGCGACGCTGCTGGTCACGGCGTGCGCCGGCGGAACCGGTCCGGCGACGGGCCTGCCCGCCACCGCCGCGAAGGCCCCCCGGATGCTGCCGGCCTGGAGCACGGCGTCCGGCCGCCCGATGGGCCCGTCGGTCATCGCCGAGATCGCGGCGGGGATCCGTCCTGCCGGGAAGACCGTTTCCGGCCTCGGGTTCGCCGGGCAGCCGGACCAGTATTCGGACTACCGCGCCCAGCATCCCGAGTTGTACGCCATCACCGCGCCGCCCACCGTGGCGGGCTTCCGTCCGTTCGTCGAATGGGAAACGATGCAGACGATCCTTCTTTCCTACACGGGGTTCGTCGCCCAGGATCAGGCCGTCGGGGGCTCGATCATCGACATGATCCGGTACGGCGTGGGCACCGTCGGCTTCATGGTCCTCGTGCCGGACACCGCCACCCAGAACGATGTCGTTCAGCGACTTCAGGCCCTGGGCGTCACGCAGGCGATGATCGACAGCAAGGTCCGCTTCCTGACGTACGCTGCAGACTCGATCTGGATGATCGACTTCGGGCCGTTCCCTCTGCTGGATCCGGCTGGCACGGTGGCGTTCGCCGACTTCCGGTACTACCCCGAGCGGGTGTCTGACGACAGCGTGCCGACGCTGCTGGGCAACCTGTGGGGCGTGACGACCTACCGCGCTCCGCTGGACCTTGAGGGCGGCAACTTCACGTCCGACGGCAAGGGCACCTGCTTCACGTCCCAGAAGACCTTCCAGAACAACGCCGACAAGACCGAGGCCCAGGTGCGGCAGGTGTTCAAGGACTACCTGGGCTGCCAGCAACTGGTCGTGCTGATCCCGGAAGAGGACGGCACGGGGCACATCGACATGTTCTCCAAGCACGCGGCGCCGAACGTCTACGTGCTCGGCAAGTCGACCACGGCGAACTCGGCCTCGAAGACCGTGGCCGACCTCGAATCGAACGCCCAGATCCTGCAGGCGGCGGTGATGGCCGACGGTTCGAAGCTGACGGTCCTGCGCATCCCGATGCCCTACCAGAACGACGACGTGTGGCGCACCTACACCAACTCGACGTTCGCGAACGGCGTGAACCTGGTCCCGGTGTATCCGAACCATCCGCAGCAGGAGGCGGAGGCGATGGCGGTCTGGGAGCAGGCCATGCCTTCGTGGATCCACGTGGGCATCGATTCGGATCTGATCATCAGTTGGGGCGGCGCGATGCATTGCGTATCGCGGCAGATCCCCGAGGGCGCCTACACCCGGTGGGTCCCGGACGGGACGTGCACCGGCGGCACCTGCCAGGGGGCCACGGGTGGCTACGCCGGCGCGTGCCAGGGCAGCGGCGACTGCACGGGCCCGGCGTGGCTGTGCCTGCTCAACGAATGCAGCGGCTCGGCGGATCCGTGCGGCGGCCTTACCGCGGAGGGATGCTGCGACGGCAAGATCGTGCGGTATTGCGAAAGCCGCACGCCCCAGTCGGTGGATTGCGGTTCCGGCGGGGACACCTGCGGCTGGGACCCCAGCAACGGGTATTACGATTGCGGTTTCACCGGGCCCGACCCGTCCGGCAGCGTCCCGATCGCCTGCCCGAACACCTGCACGCCGGCCTGCGGCGGGAAGGAATGCGGCGACGACGGGTGCAGCGGGTCGTGCGGGACCTGCGGGGCCGGGAAATCCTGCGACGCGTCGGGGCTCTGCACGTCAGGGCCCGTCGAGCCGTCGCCCGACGTCGTCGATGACCCGGGTGCGTCCCAGGACGCGTCGCAGGACGTGCCTTCGGTCGATTCCTGGGAGGAGCAGGAGGCCTGCCTCGCGTCGTGCCCGCCCGGCTGGTGCGGCGTGAACGCGTGCGGAGGCCGGTGCGCCGAGTGCGCCGCAGGCTACTCCTGCAACGCCCAATCGCACTGTGTCCAGGACGATTCGCCCGATGTCGATGCGACGGCAGCCGACGCCTTGTCCGCCGATCCGGGGGCGGGCACGGGCGGAAAGCACGGGGGAGGATGCGCGGCGAATCCGTCGCCTGCCGGGTCGTCGATGCCGACCGGGCTGATCCTCGGGATCATGGCTTTTCTTGTGATTCGATTCGTCTATACTACGGCCCGGGAATGAACCCCCGGGGCAGGTCGTAGGCCGCCGGACTTCGGAGGACGGAAGATGAAGGTGCAGTGCCCGAAATGCAACACCACCTATAAGTTGCCGAAGGACCGTGTCCCGTCCGGGGGCTCCGTCAAGGTCAAGTGCAAGAACTGTGGCAACGTGATCGAGGTCTCGTCGGGCCCGACCGAACCCTCGGTCGTCGAGGAGCCCGTAATCGAGGTGTCGGCATCGTCGGTGGCACCGGTGGTGACCCCCGAGACCCCCGTTCCGCCCGTGGACAAGGTGAAATGGTACCTTGCGGCGGGGAACGAGCGTCAGGGCCCGTTCACGCCTGAAGACGTGCTCTCGAAACTGGCTGGCGGCGAGATCGGGCTGGACAACCTGGCGTGGCGCAAGGGCTTCGCGGGTTGGACCCGCCTGGGGGACATCGATGAGTTCCGCGGGGCCGGGGCCTCGCACGACGGTGCGGATCCGACCCAGTTGATGAACTTCGACGACGTCCACGGCAGCCACGGCCCTGCGAAGGCCGAGGCCCAGGCTTCGACCGAGGAATCGGGCGAGCAGGCGGTCGCAGCGTCCGGCGAGCCGATGCTGTTCCAGCGCAAGGAAACGTCGGTCCTGTTTTCGCTGGACGACTACAAGTCCCGCAAGGGTACGCGCAGCCAACCATCCGTTGGGGCCTTCGAGGCTCCCGTGGCGCTCAAGCCGATCGAAACGGCAGCCGCCGCGCCGGTCGCCGCCAGGCCCACGCCGGCCCGGGTTGGCGTCATCTCCCTGGACGAAGGCGAAATCAAGCACGTCGCCGAGGCCCTGGCCCGCGGCAAGCGCCAGCGGCGCAACCTACGGGTCGGAGGCGCGGTGGCGGCCGGTGTCGTAGTGATCGCGGTGGCCGCCGTGCTGGTGATCGTCCGTCAGCCCGCGCCCCCCGCCACGCCGGCTCCCGCAGCCCCGGTGGCCGCCGTGGCGCCGGCCCCTGCCCCCGCGCCCGCCCCGGTCCCTGCGCCGGCCCCCGTGG
>CAIOFV010000082.1 GCA_903857665.1 uncultured Myxococcales bacterium | reverse complement strand
CCGCCGGTGAAGGCCGCCGCCAAGAAGGTCGCGCCCCCGCCGCCGCCGGTGAAGGCCGCCGCCAAGAAGGTCGCGCCCCCGCCGCCGCCGGTGAAGGCCGCAGCCAAGAAGGTCGCGCCCCCGCCACCGCCGGTGAAGGCCGCCGCCAAGAAGGCCGCGCCCCCGCCCGTCGAGGACGAAGCCGAGGTGACGCCGGTCAGGCCCCCGGCAAAGAAGGCCGCCGCCGCGGGCGGAGACGACGAACTGAAGCGCCTGACGCCTAAGGAAATCAAGGAATTCTGCGAAATCCTCCAGGAAAAGCGGAAGGCCCTGATCGAGTCTGCCCGCGACACACTGCTGTCGCAGGAGGATCTGGAAGTCCGTGCGCCGGACGAGGTCGATCAGGCCACGACGGAGTACGACCAGTCCTTCGAGTACCGGATGCGCGACCGTGAAAAGTTCCTGCTGCGCAAGATCGAAAAGGCCCTGGCCCGCATGGACGAGGGCGAGTACGACCTGTGCGAGGGCTGCGGGAACCCGATCGGACGCAAGCGCCTGATGGCCCGTCCGGAAACGACGTACTGCATCGTCTGCAAGGAAGAGCAGGAGCGCCAGGAGAAGATGTTCCAGAAGAAGCGCCAGATGCGCGCGACGCTGGAGTTCTGACCGCCGTTCGCCCCGCCCGATGACCCGGAATCACCCCTGCAGGAACGTTCGCGACGCATCCAGAGCCGTGTCCCACCCTGCGGATGCGTCCAGGCGCAGGCCTTCCTCGCGGCGCAGCCAGGTCAACTGGCGCTTGGCGTAGTTGCGGTGTCCGCGCGCCACCCGTTCCCGCATCTGCTCCTCGCCGCAACGTCCCAGCACGAAGTCCACGACCGGCGCGTAGCCGGCCGTCTTGAGGGACCGCGCATCCGGCAGGATGCCCATCGCCAGCACGGCGCGAACCTCCTCGACCAGGCCATCCCGGAACATCCGGGCGGCCCGCGCGTCGATGCGGGCGTAAAGCGCGGTTGCGGGCAGCAGGGGGATCAGGCGCAACACCTCGGCACGGACCGCCGGCTGGGGCACGCGGGCCTGGAAGTGCGACAACTGCAGACCCGTCGCGTCGAAGACCTCCAGGGCCCGTGCGACGCGCTGCGTGTCCCCGCGGGCCAGCCGGGCGGCCGTCGGCGGATCGACCTCGGCCAGGCGCGCGTGGGCAGCCTCGACCCCCTCGCGGCCGATGGCACCGAGCACGGCGGCCCGCACCTCGGCGGGAATCGGCGGGATGTCCGAAAGCCCCTCGAACAGGGCTCGCATCCAGAAAAACGTGCCGCCCACGACGACGGGCAGGCGCCCCCGGGCCGACAGGCCGGCCAGCACCGCGGCCGCCCGCCGGGCCCAGTCGCCCGCGTCAGGCTCCTCGTCCGGCTCCAGGTAGGCGAACAGGTGGTGCGGCGCTGCGGCGAACTGGTCCGGCGTCGGGGCCGCCGTGCCGATGGGCAGGTGCCGGAAGACCTGCATCGAATCGGCGTTGACGACCTCGCCGCCGAAGGCCCGGGCGATGGCCACCGCGAGGTCCGACTTGCCCACGGCCGTGGGCCCCATCACGCAGATTGCGCGCACCGCGGGCTACCTCCCGAACCACCGCAGGACCGTTCCGATCGGCTGGACCACGACCGCCTGCCGGCCGTGCGGGCAGTATGCCGACAGGTCCGCGACACCGTCCATCGCCTGCAACAGCGCGCGCACTTCCGACTCGATCAGGGGATCGCCGGCCCGGACCGACGCATGGCAGGCCACGGTGGCGACCAGGCGATGCAGCCGCTCGGTACCCGTCGCTGAGGATTCGTCCGACGCCGCCGCGAGGCACTCCTTGACGACCCGGGCGATGGAGCGCCCCCGCAGGATCGCAGGTACCGCGCGCACGGCCACCGAGTCGCCCGAGTACGCCTCCAGGTCGAACCCGAGGCGGGCCAGCGCTTCCTGGGCCGCATCCAGGCGACCCGCCTCGACAGCGTCCAGGGACACGACCTCGGGGAACAGGAGGGATTCCACGGCCACCCGGCCGCCCTGCAACGCGCCCCACAGGCGGTCGAAGTTCACGCGCTCGTGGGCCGCATGCTGGTCGATGAGCACCAGCGTCCCTTCGCCTTCGCAGACGAGGACCGTGTTCGCCACCTGCCCGACGTATCGCAACCCGGCCATGCCGGACGCCGCCGCATGGGCGCCGAACAGATCGGGCGGGCGCAAGGCGAGGCCCTCGCGAACCCCGGCCGCGACACCCGGATCCAGCCCTGGAAACGGGACGTCGGCATCGGTTCCGGTCGGTCCCGGAAGGCCCTCCGCCCCCGGGGAAATCCAGGGAGTCGCCCGCGGGTACCCGGAAGGATCGCTCCCGCCGCCGACCTCGATCCACGGCGTGCCGGCAAGGGCGGCGCGGACCGCCTCGAACACCACGCCTGCGACCTCCCGGGGATGCCGGAAGCGGACCTCGGACTTGCGCGGGTGGACGTTCACATCGACGTCGCAGGGCGCCACGTCGATTCGAACCACCGCCACCGGGAACCGGCCTGCGGGGAGCAGCACCGAGTACGCCTGCAGGACCGCCCGCCGCAGCGCCAGGTCGGCCACGGGTCGCTGGTTCACCAGGATCACGATGCGCGAAGGATCCCCGCGCGCGGCGGAGGGCGGCGCGACCACGCCGCCAACCCGGATGTCGTCACGCGACAGGTCCAGGCCCACGAGGCCGGCTGTCGCATCCCGGCCGAACGCCGACGCGACCCGATCCCCGAACCGCGTGCACGGCGGCAAGTCCAGCACGCGCCTGCCGCCCGACTGCAACACGAAATGCACCTCGGGAAACGCCAGGGCGGCCTTGACCACGACATCGGCCACGGCCGCCGACTGCGCCCTTTCGCCCTTCTGGAACTTCAGGCGCGCCGGGACGTTGAAGAACAGGTCGTCCACGCTCACGGCGGTCCCGCGCGGGCAGGCCTCGGGGCGCGTGCCCAGCCGGCCGTTCAGCGCGTCGATGCGAATACCCACGTCGTCCTCGGACCGGCGGGTGACCAGGCTGAACCGGGACACCGAGGCGATGGAAGGCAGGGCCTCGCCGCGAAAGCCCATCGTGCGGATCACGTCCAGGTCCGAAGCGGTCGCGATCTTGCTGGTGGCGTGGCGTTGCAGCGCGACGCCCGCCTCGTCCGCGCCCATCCCGCCGCCGTCGTCCACCACACGGATCCGGCCCAGGCCGCCGCGCTCCGATTCGACCACGATCCGGGCCGCGCCGGCGTCGATGGCGTTTTCGACCAGTTCCTTGACCACCGAGGCCGGGTTTTCGACCACCTCGCCGGCGGCGATCTGGTTCACGAGATCGTCCGGAAGGACGTGGATTCGGGGCGCGCTCATGGGGCGAAGCGTATTGTCCGGACGCCCTTCCGTCAACGGCGATCGCGACCCCGAGCGCCCTTGACCGACGCCCGCACCGCCCGTATCCTCGCCCCCATGAATCGCAAACGCACCACCGGAAGCCCGGACGTCCCGACCCTCAGCGTCCGGCCGGGCGAGGTCCCGCCGCCGCACAGCCCCGAGGCCGAAACCGCGCTGCTGGGCACCATCCTCGTGGACCAGACGGCGTTCCCGTTCGCGGCCGAGCACGTGCGGGCCGAAGACTTCTTCATGCCGGCCCACCAGCAGATCTTCGAGGCCATGACGCGGCTGTTCGAAACGGGTGGCGGCATCGACCCGGTGACGGTGGCGGACGCCCTGCGGACCCACGGCCACCTCGAGTCCGCGGGCGGCATGGCGCGCCTCTCCGAACTGATCAACGACGCCGCGCCGTCCACGTCCGCGGAGTACCACGCGAAGATCGTCAAGGACAAGGCCCTGGTGCGGCGCATGATCGCCACGGCCAGCAGCATCGTGTCCGAAGGCTACGCGGCCGAACTGGAACCCAAGGAATTCATGGACCGGGCCGAGGCGGCCATCTTCAAGGCCTCCGAGGCACGCCTGTCCGGGACCATCCAGCGCCTCGACGAGACCCTCGATCACGCGATGGAGCGCATCGAGTACCAGTACGAGCACCGGGTGCACACCATCGGCGTGCCGACCAGCTACCGGCACCTGGACCACATGCTGCTGGGGCTGCAGAAGTCCGACCTGGTCATCATTGCCGCGCGGCCCTCGATGGGCAAGACGTCCTTCGCGCTGAACCTCGCGCTGAACGCGTCCCGCAACGAACCGCGCCACCACACACTGTTCTGCTCGCTGGAAATGTCCGAGCCGCAGATCACCGACCGCCTGCTGTGCATCCAGTCGATGATCGAGTCCGGGCGCATCCGGAAGGGCTTCCTGGCCCCGGCCGACATGGACCACCTGCGTCGCGTGCGCGAGGAGATGCGGGACATCCCGTTCTACATCGACGACTCGCCACGGCTGGGCGTACTGGAACTGCGGGCCAAGGCGCGCCGCATGGCGTGGAACGGCAGGCTGGACCTGGTGATGGTGGACTACCTGCAGTTGATGGACCCGTCCGACAAGCGGGTCAGCCGCGAGCAGCAGATCAGCGAGATTTCACGATCCCTGAAGGCGCTGGCGAAGGAACTGCAGATCCCGGTCGTCGCACTGTCCCAGTTGTCCCGCGCCCCCGAACAGCGCAAGGGGGATGACCGGCGGCCGATCCTGTCGGACCTTCGTGAGTCGGGCGCCATCGAGCAGGATGCGGACGTGGTGATGTTCCTGTACCGCCCCGAATACTATGACCGCGAAAAAACGAAGGAGGAGGACCGCAACGTCCTCGAGATCATCGTCGCCAAGCAGCGAAACGGCGCGACCGGCAAGGTCCGCCTGACGTTCCGCCCCGACACCATGACCGTGGCCGACCGCGAGGAAGCCCCGACCGACGGCTGAAGCCCCGGCCCGACCTCCGGAATCAGTACATCCCGCCGTGGGTGTCGGAACCGCGCATGCGGGGACGCTCGGACAGCACGCGAATCAACTGGGAAGGCTCGGCGATCACGAGGTCGGCGCCCTTTTCCTTCTGGGCGATGAGGATCTTCTTGTCCAGGCCGAAGGCGACACCGATCACGGTCATGCGATAGCGTTCCTTCAACTGCGTGAAGCTGCGCCCATCCCGCGCCGTGTTGCCGACGTAGCCGATCCGGACCAGTTGCTCGATGCCTTCCTGGGCGCGGACCCGCTCGATCGCCTCGGTGATCCGCGTCGTGTAGTCCGCCGATCCGGCGCCGCCGACGCCCAGGTTGCGGATCCAGGTCACTTCCTCCTGGTCGGCCATCCCCATGCCCATCGCGTCCTGTCCCACGATGACGTCCACCAGTCCGCCCATGCCGATATTCTGCAGCGCGAACTGCGCCTCGGCCTGGCTGCGGGAGGTCAGCACCGCGAAGGGGCAGCGCTTGCGCATCTGCAGCAGGTCTTCCGGGTCCATCCACGACGTTTCCAGCCGGATGGCGCCGTCGCCGACGATGAACTGCCGCGCGCGGCCGTATTCCTTGGCGAACAGTTCCTCGCCCAGGTACACCTCGGCCAGCACGCGCTTGACGAGGTTGTCCATCATGATGTGGCCCTCGGACAGGACCATCCACCGGTTGGCCGTGCGGACGCGCGGGAAGCCCCGCTTGCCGCCGCCACGGCCGCGCAGCGCCTTGTTGAATTCCGGGATGTTCTTGCGCCCGGCCAGGTCGCCCAGCGTGTCGGTGATCCGGCCGCTGGTCCGCATCGCGTCCAGGAGGTCCCGGCCGTCGTACCCGCCGAAGTCGTCCTCGCTGAGTTCCTCGGACAGGTGCTGCACGGCGTTGGCCAGCAGCGCGTTGAGCACCTCGAAGTCGGATTCGAAGTCGTTGGCCTCGGTGAACGCCTTGACGTCCTCGACCGTGTAGACCGGCCCTCCCTCAGGCTTCACGCCCACCAGCGAGGTCAGGTACGTATCGACGCCGCGACTGACCGCCATGCCCAGGCTGACCGACTGGTCCACCAGGGCGTCTTCCATGTCGAAGATCAGAATGTCGTAGTTCGAAGGAACTGCCATTGCCCGTCATCCTCCCGGCTGGAAGCGGAACGGCCAGCGGATGATGCAGATTCCGCCGTCCGGCTTCGGGAACTTCAGTTGAGACACCTGTCGCACCACGCAGGACTCGACGTTCGCGTTCAGTTCGTTGAGCGTCGGCGAGATCCCGGAAACCGACCCGTCCGGCTCGATGGTGAACCGCACCTCGACGCGCCCGGAAAGGTTGCCGTATCGCTGCAACTCGGCCTCGTAGCAGGCGCGGAAGGCGCCCGCACGACCGGCCACCACGCGCTGCACGGCGTTCTTGTCGCAGAAGCCCGACGGACGGGTTTCCGCCATGACCACCTGGGGCTTCGAGGGCTTCGGCAATGCCGCCCCCGAAAACAGGACCGGCAGGGTCGAAGGGCACGGCCCGCCCTGCATGCAGGCCAGCCCCGGGAAGAACGTCGCCAGCCCGCCGAACGGCGCCCCGGGCGCCCCCAGGGTTTCCGCCATCGCGTCGAGGATCTCGGTGGTCGATACGTCCTTCGCCCGGATGACAACGTCCACCAGCGGCGAGGTCTGGGCCCTGGATCGCAGGGATCCGATCGTCTCGGCCAGCCGGCTTGCGAAACCCGTCTGGCCCGTCCACGCGACGGTCACCTTGAACAGTTTCTTGCCATCCGCCACCGCCACGGCGCCTTCGGGCCATCCCGAAACGGGCAGCGTCGCCTTCGCGGGCGGGTACAGGTCCGCCCCCGCCGGGGTCAGCACCATCAGGATGCGCGCACCCTTGGGGGACTCCACGCCCTGCAGCGTCGGCAATTCCTTGAAGAACGCGGGCAGGACCCGACCGACGGGCCCCGGGGGAACCAGCCGCAGATCGGTCACGCCGGCAGCCGCGGCCAGCGACAGGGCGCCTTCCAGCGCGATCGCGGGGAGGCCCTCGGCCGCCAGGACCAGTGCCGGGCGGCCTCGATCCCCTCGATCGGCCGACAGCACGCCTGCACCGACGGCGGTCGGGAAGGCCAGCGGCTCGATGGATTCCGCAACGGCCCGGGCCTTGCCGATCGCAGCGGAGGCGGTTTCGGTGGCCGGGGGCTTCAGGTCGTCGAGCTCCTTGAGGGGTACCGCCAGCGCGCCCGGGAAGCCCGATTCGGCAGACAGGTCCACGGCCTTGCCTTCGGACCAGCCGAACGCGGGACGGACACCGGCCTTGACGCCTTCGGCATCCAGCGACAGCGCCAGGAGTGGCAGGTAGGTGCCCTGCACGCCCGTGCCCGGGGCCCCGGGGCGGGGCTCGGCCACCAGCGACACGGGGATCGGGAAGGCCCGCTCGGCCATCGCGGACGTCATCGCGTTGGACACTCTGCCGAACACCCGCGTCAGCCCGGCTTCGGCCCCCGCGCCACGCTTCAGGAGTTCCTCGATGGACCTCAGCGTGGCCGGGAACGCGGTCTGGCGCGGATCCAGCGTCATCACGGTGGGCAGGCCCGGGATCGCCGCCTGCAACTGGTGCCCGCGTTCGGATTCGGGCGCCGCCAATGCCACGCGCAGCCCGTCCGTCAGCTTGAAGGCCACGAGGGCCCGGACCGCCGGGGCCGCCTCCGCGTCCGACATCGCGTATTTCAGCGCGGGCGCCAGGTCACCTGGGCCCTTGCTGAAGGCCAGGGCCAGCGACGCCAGGACGTCCGGCAGCGGGGCCGGGGCCCCCTTCGCGATCAGCGCCGTCGAACCCAGGAACTGCGAAATGGTCGCAGGCGCCGCCCCGTCCCGCGCGATGAGGCGCGACACCGAAGGATTCTGGTCGGCCAGCCCGACGGCCAGTGCCCCGACCGCGAAGCGCGCGTAGGCCGCAGCGAGGACGGGGTCGCCGGCGGCGCCTTCCTTCAGCGACGCGAGGCTCCCCAGGAAGGCGTCGTTCAGCGCGTACGACTCCAGCACGGGCAAGGCCCCCTGCAGGGTGAACCCCGGAGCCTCCTTCTTCCCGCACCCTGACATCGCGGCAACCAGCACCAGCGCCGCGGCAAGGCGCCACATCGAATGCCGTGCCGATCGGATGCGCTGCTCGACAACTGCCAACATTGATTCCTCCTCCTTGGCAACGGACGGAGTATATCCCGCACACGTGCGGTTCGGGAACGGGCTGGGAGACGCGGGCCAGGGGGGTCGGAGCCTAGAACTCCATGATCTCCTTTTCCTTCTTCATGGCCGTATCGTCCGCCAGCTTGACGAAGCGCTCGGTTTCCTTGTCGATCTTCTCCAGAGCCTTCTTCTGGTCGTCCTCGGGCAGCCCGTCGGCCTTTTCCAGTTTGCCCCGGGCATCGCGGCGCAGGTTGCGGATCGCGACCTTGGAGTCCTCGAGCAGGCGCTTGATCTGCTTGACCAGGTCCTTGCGCCGCTCCGTGGTCAACGGCGGGATCGGCAGCCGGACGATGTCGCCGTCGTTCGAGGGCGTCAGCCCCAGGTCGGCCGCGGCCAGGGCCTTTTCGATGTGGATGATCAGCTTCTTGTCCCAGGGGCGGATCACGATCAGGCGAGCGTCCGGCACCGTCAACGCCGCCACCTGCGACAGGGGCGTCGGCACCCCGTAATACTCCACCTTGATCCCTTCCAGGATGGCCAGGTTCGCCCGGCCGGTCCGCACGCGGGACAGGTCCTTTTCGAAACTTTCGATGGCCTTCTTGAATCCGCCGTCCAGTTCCTTCAGCGTCGCCTCGATCATCGACCTTCCTCCTGGTTGACCCGGGTCCCCACGGGCTCGCCCTTCAACACGCGCGCCAGGTTGCCCGGGGTCCGGATGCTGAAGACCACCAGCGGCAACCGGTGCTCGCGACACAAGGCGATGGCCGTTGCGTCCATCACTCCCAGTCCGCGCTCCAGGACCTCCGAGTACGTGACCGTATCATAGCGGGTTGCGGTGGGATCCGTCATCGGGTCCGCCGTGTAGACCCCATCGACCTTCGTGGCCTTCAGGATCGCGTCGGCCTTGATTTCCAGCGCCCGCAGCACGGCCGCCGTGTCGGTGGAGAAATAGGGGTGGCCCGTGCCGGCCGCCAGGATCACGACCCGCCCCTTTTCCAGGTGGCGCAGGCAGCGGCGCCGGATGAACGGCTCGGCCACCTGGCGCATTTCCAGGGCCGTCATGACCCGGGTGGGCACGCCCTGCCGTTCCAGCACGTCCTGGAACACCAGCGCGTTCATCACTGTGGCCAGCATGCCGACCGTGTCGGCCGCGGCCCGGTCGAACTGCCGCCCGACCTCGGACACGCCGCGGAAGTAGTTGCCGCCCCCGATGACGATGGCCACGTCCGCGCCCAGTTCCCGCGCGTCCTTCACCTCGCCCGCGAAGCGCGCCACCACATCGGCATCGACGCCGCCGCTCTTCGAACCCTGAAGGGCCTCGCCAGACAGTTTCAGCACGATGCGATTGAACGCCAGCGTGCCGGTCCCGGGAGTCGGTTCCATTCAGCACCTCGCCGGCTGGAAGGGCAGTGGTTCAGACTATCACAGGCCTTCGCCCAGGTTGTACCGGGTGAAGCGCCGCACCTTGATGTTCTCGCCGCAGCGACCGATCACGTCGGTCAGGAGGTCCTTCACCGTCTTGCTGTCGTCGCGGATGTAGGCCTGCTCCATCAGGCAGATCTCGCCGAACCACTTGTTCAGCTTGCCTTCGACGATGCGGGTCAGCACTTCCGGCGGCTTCTTGGTTTCGCCGATCTGGGCCAGCGCGATTTCCTTCTGCTTTTCGACCAGTTCCACCGGCACTTCCTCGCGCACCACGTACAGCGGCCCCATCGCGGCGATCTGCAGGCAGATTTCCTTCGCGAAGGCGTTGAAGTTGTCGGACCGGGCCACGAAATCCGTTTCGCTGTTGATTTCGACCAGCACGCCCAGGCGCCCTTCGCCGTGGATGTAGGAGGCAACCTTGCCGTCCTTCGCGTCGCGGCTGACCTTCTTGACGGCCACGGAGGCGTTGCGCTTCTTCAGCCACTCGATCGCCTTTTCCATGTTCCCGTCGGAATCTTCCAGCGCCTTCTTGCAGTCCAGGATGCCGGCGCCGGTCATCGTGCGGAGTTCCTTCACCAGTTCGCTGCTGACGGCCATGGGACCCTCCTTCTGGTACTCGTTTGGAAAGGCCCCGGCATCCACCGCCGGGACCCTCGTTTCGCGCCTATCGGATCAGTTCTCGGTCGACTCGGCCGGCCGGGGAGCGCCGCGGAAGACGACCTCGGGGCCGGGGCCTTCGGACTGGGCGGCCGGGGCCTCCCACGAATCGTTTTCGCCCTTGTGCTTCTGGCCCGCTTCCAGGCAGGCGTCGGCGAAGGACGTCATCATCAGGCGGATCGAGCGGATCGCGTCGTCGTTGCCGGGGATCACGTACGTGATGTTGTCCGGGTCGCAGTTGGTATCGACCAGAGCCACGACGGGGATGCCGATGCGGTTGGCTTCGCGGACCGCGATCTTCTCGCGGTTCGGGTCGATGACGACCATGGCGCCCGGCAGGCCCTTCAGGTGGCGCAGGCCGCGCAGGTTCTTCAGCATCTTGACCTGCTCCTTTTCCAGCCGGACGACCTCCTTCTTCTGGAGGCGTTCGACCGAACCCTCGGCCAGCAGGGCGTCGATGTCGTTCAGGCGTTCCAGGGACTTGCGCAGGGTCACGAAGTTGGTCAGCGTGCCGCCCAGCCACCGGTTGGTGACGTAGGGCATGCGGGCGCGCTTGGCTTCTTCCTCGACGACCAGCTGGGCCTGCGGCTTGGTGCCGACGAACAGCACGGACTCGCCGTCCGCCACGCAGCGGTTCAGGAAGCCCAGGGCCTCGTTCAGCAGTTTGACGGTCTTCTGCAGGTCCACAATGTGGATGCCGTTGCGGGCGCCGAAGATGAAGTGCTTCATCTTCGGGTTCCACCGCTTGGTCCGGTGACCGAAGTGGACGCCGGATTCCAGGAGCTCGCGCAGGGTGATGTTGGGCATGGGTCGGGATCCTCCGTTATCGCGGGTGCCCGTCGTTGCGGACCCCGCCCTCCATCCCCCTTCCGGCGCCGCGAAGCGCCACGGATGTGCGGGGGATGTGTGAACTCTTCCACCGCACCATGCGATGAAAGGCGGGGATCTTTACCACTATTCCCGAATGGAGGCAAGAGGTACGGGGATTACATGAACTCCTGGATCTTCTGCAGCACGCGGGGCGGGTCGCTGTAGGTGCGGGCCAGCGTGTCCAGGCGCTCCCGGAGCACCTTGGTCTGCTCCATCCCACGACGCCGGAACACGTCCTGCTCCTCGACGGACATGTTGCGCAGCAGGGAGCGCCCGCGAGCACGCGCTTCCAGCATCCGATCGCGGTGATCAACCAGGTACTTGTCCAGCTCGACGATCGCCGCCTGGGTGTTGCCGGCGGTGCGTTCGAGGATCTTCACCGCCTGGTCCAGGTGGTAGATCGATTCGCCCTGGAGGCGCTCGGCCTCGCTCTGGCACGCGACGAATCCCATCACCGCGACGGCAACCGGCAGTACCCGGGCGAACCGAAGGATCCAGGGACCCGCCCCGGCATCCCCCAGCGTCTCCCGGCCCGGACCGGCGCGCGATATCGAAAATGCAGTCGTTTGAATCACCTTCCGCTCTTCAGCCGGGGCCGGATCCCGGACGCATGATCGTACTCCGCGGACCCGGCCTGTCAACCGATGCAGCGCGGTCCGCGGACCCGACGACCTTCCCTTGACGTGGTCGGCATGAGCCGGTGACCGGTTCGCGTCGTGGGTGCGCCCGGGCTGACGATCCGACCCTTATCGCGTGCACCGCGCCCAGGCCCTCCAATCGGCTCCCCCGTAAGACAGGGACGGCCCGCCGAGCTCGATGTACCACGACTCCGGCTCCCCGCTCGACCCGGTGAACGTGGTCGACGACCACAGCGTCGCGCAGTACAAGCCGTTCGCCAGGGGCAGGGTCGGGTCGTTGAAGCACCCGTCTGCCGGGCCGCCGCCCGTGCCCGGGCAGCCCATGCACCGGGGTTCCCACTCGCCGCCGTCGCACTGGCAGTTGCCGTCGTAGCAGGTGGGCTCCGACGAGTTGCACGACGTGGACACCTTGCACGCCCCGCCTGTCGCCACCGCCGGGCAGCCCGATATGAGGGTGCGCAGCTCGTCGATCGTGGGCATCCGCCACCCGCCGCCAAGCCCGTCGCACCACGCGGCCGCACCGGCCTGGTCCGAGCCCTCGGGAGATACGTACTTCGTCCACACACGACCACCCACTGGGTCGGTCCAGGGCTCGACCTCCGCCCCGGGGTCCGCCTCGACCACGTCCTTCGGAGGTTCGACCGCCTGCGTGAAGAACCGGAACTTGAACGTCACGTCCGTGGGGGCTCCCTGGGAGGACAGCGCGATCGCGAAGACTTCCGGGAACGCCTTGTTCACGTTGGGGATGGTCCCACCGGCACCCGTCGCCCCCGTACCCATCGGGATGCCCTGCCAGTCCTTCGCTGCGTACGCCCACACGAACACCTGGCTGCCCGCCGTCGGCGTCGTCACCTCGACGACCGCGGTCACGGGCCCGTCGAACGCGCCGGATGGCAGCACGTCCTCCAGGCGCACGCGCATCACGTACGCCGCCAGGGGCCACACCGCGGCCACGACCTTCGCGCATGTCGTGACGGACCCGGATTCATCCAGCTTGCAGTAGCGGGACGCCAGGGTTTCGTACCAGGGGTCGAACAGCTCCAGCGCCAGCACGCCCGGCTTGCCCGGCGCCGCGGCCGGTTCGGCGGGCCAGATGTTGCCGTTCGCGTGCCTTTCGTACGAGCGGTCCGCCACGTACTGGCCATACACCTGCGCGAACTGCGGGGCCAGCCCAATCGCCGAGGGGCCGAGGGCCGCCGCATAGGCGGAAAGGTCGGCCCGGAGGTTTCCCAGACCCGCCAGCGACGTCGTCGCCAGGGCCTCGACATGGCTGCGGATGTAGTCGAGGGACGGCGCCACCCGCAACAGATAGACGTAGAAGTCCTGGTTCCGATAGGCGGCGGACAGGTCATTCGTATCGATGTGCCCGAATGGAAGCCACAACTGGCTGGGGGACTGGTCCGGCCGGGGCGTCGCCTCGCCGTGCGCCAGGAATCGTCCCACCGCGGTCGCCATCCCTTCGTTGTATCCGTGATCGGTCGCGAGGAGCGCCTGTTCCCCGGACAGGTTGGTATACGCAAGGTACTGATTCTCCACGCCGTAGGACAGGTACACGGCGTGGAACAATTCGTGGGTCACGTGGTCCCGGCCGCCGACGGGGTCGCCGGCAGCGGCGTCCAGACGGGTCACGTCGATGTAGAGGCGGCCGAAGAGTTCCTCGCCGGTCCCTGCGGCATCGGCATGACTGTAATGGCTTCTCTTCGGAACCAGGTGGACTCGCCACCGGGGCGCAACCCCATTCGGGCCGGAGTACAAGGCAGGTTCCTTGAATCCGAAGGTGTCGTAGGTCCGCGCGGCCTCTTCGGCGAAGCCTCGCAGCGTCAGGGCCTGCGCCTTCGTGATCACCTGGCTGTCGTATGCGATCACCCACTTCTGCGTCCGCCACCCGGACCCGCCGGCCGGGGACAGGCCCGCCTGGATTCGGGTCGCGACGACGTCGTCCGCCAAGGCCTGACCCGCCGGGTTGAGCACGACCGCGCAGGTGAATTCCGCAGGCAGGGCCAGGGCTTCCACTACGAACCGCCCCGATGCCGGGTCCCAGGCGCCATCCACGGGAATCTGGATTCCGTGGACCACGGCCAGCAGTTGCAGCCCGGGGTGCGCCTCGGAACCGGCCGGTGGCGTCGCGGCGAACTCCAGGCGAATCGGCGCTTCGGTCCCCGCCACGACCCGTACCCCTACGCGGCTGAGGGCCACGTCGGTCCAGGACGAAGCCGCCTGCCATCCGGCGGGCAGGGATGGCGAGGACACCGATGGCCTCAGGCCGACCTGCACCGAAGCGGCGAGGGCACCCGCAGGCACCATCACGGCAAGCGCGCCCGCCAGTTCCACCGTACCCCCCGCGGGTCCCGCGGCACCCACGGCCACCCAGCCGGTCAGGTCAATCCCGGTATCGCCGGAAGTGGTCGCCGGGTCTTCGAGCGTGGGCGGCCCCTTGCCATCCCCGACCGCGGTTGACGAGCCCCCTCCGCACGCTGCCGTGCCGAGGACGACGGCCAGGACGAGGCAGGACGGGGTCCGGGGGCCACGAAGGTGGACAAGGCTCAAGGGCATGGGACTCTCGCAGTTTGGGATGGAACCTCGAGTGGAAGCGAGTCTATCGCAGACGAAGGCCCCGCGTTGCGAATTGGCGGGTGGTGTTCCTGAGAAACCGTTGACACCGCAATCGCAACCCTCGAAGCCCGATATGGCCAATTGACAGAACGCCCCGTCCCGGCAACCCGCCCCGGTGCGCGGCGATGCCCGAAGAAGCCCCGCCACGAGTGTCGCCGACCCATCTACCGTCCTGGAGGCTCAAGCCCTTGAAGGGCCCGTGGACGAGGGGGGAAAAGGGGCCGTGGGCCCCCGGGTTTCGTTGCTACAATCGTTGCCAAAAACAAAAAGCCCCGAACCTTTCGGCCGGGGCTTTTCGCGAAACCGGAACGATTTCAAAACGTCTTTGGTGCGAAAGGGGGGACTTGAACCCCCACAGCCTTGCGACTACTAGAACCTGAATCTAGCGCGTCTGCCAATTCCGCCACTTTCGCAGCGCCAAAGCGACGGGCAATATATCGACGGCCGCGGGGCCTGTCAAGCGAATCGATCGCGGCCGCGAACCGGGTCGGGGACAGGGTCGATGTCGAAACGCCCGCCCGGTTTCACTTCGCCCGGATCTTCGCAGCCCGGGCGGGACCGCCGGGCAGCCGCTCCAGCCGGGCGAGGTAGCCGTCCGCCTCGGAGGCACGCCCCAGGGCCTTCGCCACCTCGGCGGCCTCCGACAGGGCATCGGCCAGGAGGTCGCCGGACGGCCCGGCCGCGAGCGCCCGGCGGTACGTTGCGAGGGCCTCGGGAAGGCGGCCGGAGGAACGCAGGTCGCGGGCCTCGGCGACCCGGTCGAACGGGCCCGCCGCTTCATCGGCCCTGGCCGCACCCGACGGGACGGCCATCGCGGCCACCGGGGACCGCGCGGGCACCTTGGATGGGGCGGCCGCCGCGGACGGCTCGGGCGGAGCGGACAGAACTGCCATCGCGGACGACATCGGCGGCGGATCCGGGGACCGGCTGGGCGGCGGCTCCGCGAACCGGCTGCGCTCCTCCTTGGCCGGAGCCGCCTTCTCTCGTTGCACGACCTGGCTTCGCAGCGTCTGTTCCTCGCTCATCCGCGCCGCCTTGCCGGTGGCCACGGCCTTCGAAGCGGAACCCAGGTCATCGACGGCCGCCGCATCGCCGGCAACCCTGTGTCCGCCGGCACCCATCACCGCCCCGCTCCCGACCGCCCCGTACCCGCCGCCACCCGTCAGCCCGCCCTCCATGTCCGCGAGCGCCTCGGCCCGGGCCCGCGGGGCCGGCGCGTTCGACATCCCCTTCGCCTTCGCCCCGCCCAATCGCCCCACGCCTGCCGAGGCCGCGGCCACCGCGGCGTGCGGGCCTTGCAAAGGCTTCGGGGCCGCCGCTTCCGCAACCGTCCTCGCGCCCGCGTCCGCCGGCGCATCCTCGTAGGCCGGCTCCTCCCCGCCCGGGGGATTCGAGGCAGCCGGAGCCGGGGCGGCCGGGGCCACCACCGCCAACCGCGCCTCCCGATCGGCGCGGGTCCACGAATCGTCGGTCCCCTGGGTGATGATCAGGTGCAGCCCGACGCCCACGGCCGCGATGACGGCCGTCGCACCCAGCAGCACCGGCGACAGGAACAGCTTCTGCAGGGCCTCCCATCGGCGGGCCATCACGCGCCGGTGGGACTCGCGCCGGGCCGCCAGCAGGATGCGGTTCCGGGCCGCCGGGGGAAGCTCGGGCCGCTCCAGCCCGGATGCGGCCTGCTGCACTTCGGTCACCGCCTCCAGTTCCGCCCGCAGTTCCGGATCCTCGCGAAGGATCGCCTCGAAGGCCTCCGCCTCGGTCGCGGACAACTCGCCATAGGCGTAGTCCAGCACCCGTTCCCTGGCCTGCTCGCGTGTCATGGCCGCTCCCGGAAGCCCGCCAGCGACTGGCGCAGGCTCCTCACCGCGTGCAGCATCCGGCTCTTCACCGTGTTCTCGTTCAATCCCAGGATCCCGGCGATCTCGGGGAACCGCAACCCTTCTACCTCGCGCATCAGGAACACTTCGCGCTGGTCGTCCGTCAGCCGCACCAGGCCCGACTCCAGGGCCTTCGACAGTTCGCCGGACAGCGTCCGCTGGGCCCCCGTCATCGCATGCCCCGAAACCACCTCGCCCAGCGTCCGGTCGTCGCCGTCCTTTCCGGCGGGCCCGTCCAGGGACTTCGCACGGGCATCAGGACTCTTGTTCCGGGACCGCAACGCGTCGATGCACTGGTTCCGCACGATCCGGAACAGGAAGGTCCTGAACGAACTCTCGCCCCGGAAATCCCCGGCCGCCGTGACGACCTTCAGGAACACGTCCTGGGTCAAGTCCGTGGCCATCTCGCGATCCCCCAGGAACCTCGTCAGGTACCCCAGCACCGAGCCTCCGTGACGGTCCAGCAGCACGCGGAAGGCCCGTTCATCCCCTTCGGCGTAGCGACGATAGAGTTCCTCGTCGGTGCGCGAATCCCCCGAATGGACGTACGCCGGGCGGATTCGGTTTACGAGGATCAGAAAAAACATCAGGAGGATGGGTGGGCGCACTCCCTATTCCTTTCCCGACCAGCCCAAGGAACGCAGGGCCTCCTCGGACAGGGTGCCCCGGACACCGTCCTTGCGGCCCGTCGCCAGCATCTGCACGTACCGGGCAATGAGGTCCGCTTCCAGGTTCACGTCGTCGCCCGGCCCGCCATCGACCAGCGTCGTGGCAGACAGCGTGTGCGGGATGATCATGACCGTGAAATCAGCCCCTCGGACCTCGTTGACGGTCAGGCTGATCCCGTCCACGGCGACCGATCCCTTGGCGACCAGGAAGGGCAGCAGTGCGTCGGGCGCGGTGATGGTGATCTCGCGGGCCTCTCCCGACGGGGCGACGCGCCGGATCCGCCCGACGCCGTCGATGTGGCCGGACACGAAGTGCCCGCCCAGGCGGCCGCCGACCTGCAACGCGCGCTCGCAGTTCACGGGAAGCCCGGCCCGGGCCTTGGACAGCGTCGTTCGAGCGACGGTTTCAGACGACGCGAACACCGTGAACCCGTCGGGCAGCACGCGCTCGACGGTCAGGCACGGGCCGGAAACGGCCACGCTTTCCCCGATGACGAGCGGCTCCCCGGGCAGGCGGACGTCCACGGACAGGGACAGGCCTCCCCGCTCGCGACGGACCTCCCGCAGGATGCCGAGGGCCTCGATGATGCCGGTGAACATCGGTGGTCAGACCTCGTGGGCTCGCAGGAAGTATAGCAGGGAGCAGGGAGCGGGGCGATGCGCAGGACGGGCCATGCGCGGGGCGGCCCGACCGCCTATGAAGGTGCGCCAGGGCGGGACGGCACCAGGTCGATCCGGATGTCGGGCCCGCAGCGCCGCAACGCCTTCACGGCCCAGTCCTGGGCGTGGGCCAGGTCCCGGATTCCCAGGTCCCCGATCAGGGGCAGGGCGGCCGGGTCGCCCAGCAGGCGAGGCGCGACGAACAGGACGATGCGGTCCACCAGGCCACGGCCCAGGAGGCTGGCGGCCAGCGTCGGGCCACCCTCGACCAGCACGCATCCGACCTGGCGGCGACCCAACTCGGCCAGCAGCGCCCCGGGATCGACGCGACCATCGACCGACGGCAGGCACGCAACCTCGACGCCCAGCCCGCGCAACGCCGCGACGCGCGCCTCTTCGGCGGCATCGGTCGCCGCGACCAGCACGGGGGACTCGCGAATCGTCGTCGCCAGGCGGGAGGTCGGGGACAGCGACGCGGCCTCGTCGACCACCACGCGCAACGACCGGCGGCGCGGACGGGCCAGCACCGGCAGCAGCAGCGGATCGTCCCGCCGGGCCGTTCCCGCGCCGACCATCACGGCATCGGCCCGAGACCGCATGCGGTGGACCTCGCGGCGACTGGCCTCGGACGATACCCAGCGCGCGTACCCTTCGCGATCGGCCGTCCGGCCGTCGAGGGTCATGGCCATCTTGAGGGTCACGTAGGGTCGGCCGGTGGTGATCCAGGTGAGGAACGGCGCGTTGACGTCGCGGGCCTCGGATTCCAGCACGCCGACCTCGACCTCCACGCCTGCCGCGCGAAGGGCCGCGATGCCCTGGCCGGCGATCAGGGGATTCGGATCGATGTGGGCCACGACGACCCGGCGGATCCCGGCGGCTATCAGGGCCCGGGTGCAGGGCGGCGTGCGCCCGAAATGGCAGCAGGGTTCGAGGTTGACGTACAGGTCCGCGCCGCGGGCGGCCTCGCCGGCCTTCTTCAGCGCGTCCACTTCCGCGTGGTCGCCGCCAAGGGCGTGATGCCACCCCTCGGCCACGATCGACCCATCCTTGACGATCACCGCGCCCACCAGCGGGTTCGGGCTGACGCACCCGGCGCCGCGGGCCGCCAGGCGCAGGACCCTCCGCATGAAGCGGCGATCGGCGCTCATCCCTCGACCCCCGCCTTCGCCTTCGCCTTCCGGGCGGAACGGGCGCCGGGGCGCAGCAGGGCGCGGATCTCTTCCTCGAAGGCCGTGATGTCGGTGAACTGCCGGTAGACGCTGGCGAACCGGACATAGGCCACCGGGTCGCGCTCGCGCAGGAACGCCATGATCTGCTCGCCGACCCAGCCGCTTTCGACCTCGGTCAGCATCTGGTCCTGGATCCGCTGGAGCAACTGGTCCACGAAGGCCTCGAGGTCCTTCTGGGACACCGGGCGCTTTTCGCAGGCCCGGGTCAGGCCCTCCAGCACCTTGTTGCGCTTGAACTCCTCGCGGCGCCCGTCCTTCTTGATGACGCGGGGGACGAACTCCTCGGGGCGCTCGTAGGTGGTGAAACGGCGGTGGCACCCCTCGCACGCCCGCCGGCGACGGATGGACGCGCCGTCGCCGACCTCCCGGGAATCGACGACCCGACTGTCGGGATTGCCGCAGATGGGGCACTTCATGGGGCCCGATCCTTTTCGATGGCCGCGATCTTGTCCAGCCGCCGCTGGTGGCGGGTGTCGAACGTTTCCGCCAGGAACGCGTCCAGGCATTCGAACGCCAGGGGAGCCGCCAGGAGGCGGGCGCCCATGCAGACGACGTTCGCGCCGTTGTGGAGGCGTGCCAGGCGCGCGGTGGTGACGTCATGGACCAGCGCGGCCCGGATACCCGGGACCTTGTTGGCCGCGATGGCCATCCCGATTCCGGTGCCGCAGGCCAGCACGCCCAGGTCGAGGGACCCGGAGGCCACGGCCTCGGCCACCAGGAGCGCAAAGTCGGGGTAATCGACGGAGATTGCGGGATCCGAGGTGCCGTAATCGACGACCTCGTGTCCCTGCGCAGCGAGGCGCGCCGCAAGCGCGGCCTTCAGCGCGCACCCGGCGTGGTCCGCACCCAGGCCGATCCGCATGGGATCACGCTCCGGTAGGCTCGGGGGCGATGACGATGCGGTCCTTGTAGAACCCGCACTTCGGGCACGCCCGGTGGGGGAGCCGAGGCTCGCCGCAGCGGGAGCAGGACCCGATCGTCTTCAGAACGAGCTTGTCGTGGTTCGCACGCCGCGAAGCGCATCGCGCCTTGGACGTTTTCTTCTTCGGGACCGCCATGGATTCCTCCCTAGATCTTGATTTCCTTCAGACGGGCCCACCGCGGGTCCACGACGTCGGACGCGCACGAACACGGGCCTTCGTTCAGGTTCTTGCCGCAGTTCTGGCAGATGCCCTTGCACCCGTCCGAGCACTTCGGCGCCACCGGCAGGGCAAGGACGATCTCCTCGGCCACCAGCGGTTCCAGCTCGACGGCGTCACCATCATAATAGGTGACTTCCAGGTCCTCGTCCGAGTCCATTTCGCCCGGCACGTTGGTCGCCTTCGCGGCGGCCTCGATGAACACGTGCGTGAACGAGTGATCCACCTGGAACGACGCCTCCTCGGCGCAGCGACTGCAGACGAAGGCGAGCCCGCCCGACAGGTGGCCCCGGACGATGACCGTATGGCCGGCGCGGTTCAGCGCGAACGCGGCCTTCACGAAAGGATCACGCCCGTAGAACTGCGGTCCGATGAGGGGTTCCACCCAGGCGCGGACGAGGTCCTGCTGGACCTCCAACCCGTTCTCGGAAATCTCATCGACGGCGATGCGCAGCACGGGCGCCTCCGAATGCCTTGGCGAGGGGTCAGGGGACACCCCCGCCTTTTGGAGCGTCGGAATGTACTGGAGACGACCCGTGAAGTCAAGGGTTCCCGTGGGCCCGTCGAACGAAAGCGCTTGCAAAGTCCGAAGGCCGTGGTACCCTACGGCCGTTTCTGTGTCCCGATGGGACGGCTGAGGAGATATTTCATGGTGAAGTTGCGGTTGGCTCGGTTCGGCGCGAAGAAGCACCCGTTCTACCGGATTGTGGCGGTCGATTCCCGCGGCAAGCGGGATGGCCGGTACCTGGAGCAGCTGGGCACGTACGACCCGATGCAGAACCCCTCGGTGATCACCCTGATCGCCGATCGCATCCAGTACTGGCAGTCCGTGGGCGCCCAGCCCAGCGAGTCGGTCGCGCAACTGCTGAAGACGGCGGCGAAGGCCCCTGTCAGCAAGTGAGGGATCCATGGCCGTCGAGATGAAGGAACTGGTTGTCTACATCGCCAGGGCCCTGGTCGACAAGCCCGATGAAGTGTCCGTCAACGAGGTCCAGGCCGAGCAGACCTCGGTGCTGGAACTGCGCGTGGCGAAGGACGACATGGGGAAGGTGATCGGCAAGCAGGGCCGGACCGCCAAGGCCATCCGCACCGTGGTCAACGCCGCGGCCACCAAGATGAAGAAGCGGGCCGTGCTGGAGATCCTCGAGTGACGGCCCGGTCGCCCGCGACGGGCGGCCTTCGCGGACCTGCCCATTCCTTCGCCTCCCCTACCCGGGAACGTCGATGAAGCACGACCACGACATCGAACTGGGCGTCGTCGGGATTGCCTACGGGCTGCGCGGCGAGGTCACGCTGCATATGCACAACCCGGCCTCGGGCCTGCCCGCGATCGACATGAAGGTGCGCCTGGTCCTGCCGAAAGGCGAAACGCGAACGCTGAAGGTGCTGGCCTCGCGGGACGCCGGCAAGGGTCGGGTGGTGGCCTTCGACGGCGTGTCGGACCGGACGGGGGCGGAAGCGCTGAAAGGGGCCCGGCTGGTCACGCGGCGTGCCGACCTTCCGGCGCCTGCCGATGGCGAGTTCTACTACGACGATCTCCCGGGAACGCCGGTGCGACTGCCCGACGGGACCGAGGTCGGCACCGTGGCCTACGGGTTCCGGGGCGCGACGGACATCCTCGCGCTGAACGTGGGCGGCCGGGAGGTCCTGGTCCCCTGCGTGGCGGGCTTCGTGGTTTCCGTCGGGGCGGACGCCGTGGTGATCGAGCCGGTCGCACTGGAGGAACCCTTGTGAGCGACTCCGCCCGCGAGGCCCCGCCCCGGCATGCACCATCCTACCCGTTCACGGTGTTGACGCTGTTCCCCGACATGGTGCGGCAGGCCGTGGCACATTCGATCGTGGGACGCGGGATCGCCGCAGGTCGCCTGGACGTCCAGGCCGTGGACATCCGGGACTTCACGACGGACCGGCACCGGACTGCGGACGACGTGCCGTATGGCGGCGGGCCCGGCATGGTGATGAAGCCCGAGCCGGTCGCGAACGCCATCCGGGCAACCCGCGAACGGCAGCCGGGGGCCCGGGTGGTGCTGATGTCGGCGTCGGG
Organism: uncultured Myxococcales bacterium; assembly: GCA_903857665.1. GTDB lineage: Bacteria > Myxococcota_A > UBA9042 > DTJE01 > DTJE01 > CAIZWN01. The sequence goes on along the minus strand of CAIOFV010000082.1, from coordinate 55,586 downwards.
GCGCCCCTTCGACCAGGCGACGACGCGTCGGTGGGCCGATCACCCGGGCGGCCTGGTGCTGGTGTGCGGCCATTACGAGGGCATGGACGAGCGGATCGCGGAACACTACGCCGACGACGAGGTATCGATCGGCGACTACGTGCTGAGCGGGGGCGAGCTGGCGGCGCTGGTGGTCCTGGACGCGGTGGCGCGACTGGTCCCGGGCGTCCTGGGCAACCAGGCGTCCATCGCCGACGAGTCCCACGAGGGCGGTCTGGTCGAATACCCGCAGTACACCCGGCCGCCGGCCTTCGAGGGCCACGCGGTGCCCGACGTGCTGATGTCCGGGAACCATGCCGAGGTCGCCCGTTTCCGTCGCGAGGCGGCCCTGGCCAAGACGCGGCGCGCGCGGCCCGACCTGGCCGCCCGGGTGGTCGAGGTCGTGATCGACAAGCGGAGGCCCGCCAATCCTTCCAGGCCGGCGCGGCTGGGGCGGCCCCGGCCAGGGGACGACCAATGAGCGAACCCGGAACGCCCCGCGTGGCCATCGCGCTGGTGCACCACCCTGTGTACGACCGGATACGGGACGTCGTGACGACCTCGGTGACGTCCGTGGACATCCACGACATCGCCCGCGTGGCCCGCACCTACGCCTGCGAGCCCTACTACATCGTCACGCCCATCGACGCCCAGCGCGCCATGGTGAAGCGGGTCGCCGAACACTGGGTCGCCGGCGAAGGGACCAAGGCCGACCACCCGCGGGTCGAGGCGATGGGACGCATCGAGGTCGTCGATAGCCTCGCCACGGCGGTAGCCGACCTGCAGGCGCGAACCGGCACGGCCCCGCGGATCGTCGTGACCGGCGCCAGTTTCAAGGAGGGCGTCTCGACGTTCGGGGAACTGCGCCGGGAGCTGGAAGGCGACGCCGACGCGCCCTGGCTGATCGTTTTCGGCACCGGGTGGGGGCTGACGAAGGAACTGACCGATCGGGCCGACGTGCGCCTGGAGCCGATCCTGGGCCGCGAGGGCTTCAACCACCTGTCGGTCCGGGCCGCCGTCGCAATCGTGCTTGACCGACTACTGGGGGCGCGCGTATACTAACGTGCCTTTTTGCCCGGGGTCCTCTTTGGCCCCCGGGGAAGCGTCCAGGACCGGGGACGCGACTCGAACTGATTTGCGAGGCGCAGCATGCACAAGACGATTCAGATGCTCGGGAACATCCACCTTCGTTCGGACCTCCCGCAGTTCTCGGCGGGCGACACCGTCAAGGTGCACTTCCGTGTCCGCGAAGGCGACAAGGAGCGCATCCAGATGTTCGAAGGCGTGGTGATCGGCCGTTCGGGCAGCGGGGCTCACGAGTCCATGACCGTCCGGAAGATCTCCTACGGCGTGGGCGTCGAGCGTATCTTCCCGGTCAACAGCCCGATGGTGGCGGCCCTGGAAATCATCCAGCACGGCCGTGTTCGCCGCGCCAAGCTGAACTATCTCCGCGGCCTGAAGGGCAAGGCGGCGAAGATCCGCGAAAAGCGCGTCCACCTGGCCTCGACGCCGGTCACGGGTGCCGCCGAGACCACCGATGACGCCCTCGCCTGACCTCTTCGACGAATCCACTCCCGGACCGGGTTTCATCGAGCGATGGGCCGAAGGCCGCGGCCTGCTTCCCGTCCTGGGGGTCGATGAAGCCGGCCGCGGGTGCCTGGCCGGTCCCGTGGTCGCCGCCGCCGTCCTCCTCCCCCCAGGCCACGACATCGACGGCATCGACGATTCCAAGCGACTGACCCCCGCGACGCGCGAACGCCTGGCCCAGCGCATCCTCCTTGCATCGACGGTCGGCGTCGGCATCGTCGGGCCCCAGCGGATCGATGCCGTCAACATCCTGGCCGCGACCCTGGAGGCCATGCGCGCGGCGGTGGAACAGGTCCGGGCGGCGTACACGGGCCGCGTGGGGATTGTCATCGTCGATGGGAACCAGCCCATCCCGGGGCTGGACCTGCACCAGCGGCCGTGGCCCAAGGGGGACGCCCTGTCCCTGGCCTGCGGCGCCGCCTCCATCGTGGCCAAGGTGACCCGCGACCGGATGATGGTCGCCCTGGACCGCGAGTTCCCGGGCTACGACTTCACCCGGCACAAGGGCTACGGCACCGCCGTGCACCTGGAGGCCTTGCGCCGGCTGGGCCCCTGCCCCGTGCATCGCATGACCTTCGCCCCGGTGGCGGACCTGCTCAAAATGCATCCTCGAACAGCGTGATTTCGGGCCGGCCATCGGGCCAGCCGGCGCGCCAGGCCACGGCGGCGACGAAGAAGCGCACCTCGTCGTAGTCTTCGGGCCGCGCCGCCAGCCAGCGTTCCATCGCGCCCCGGACCTTGCCGCGCTTTCGGGCGTCCACGCTGTCCGCGGCGGCATCGTCGTCGCCCGATCGCCGTGATCGCACCTCCACCGCGACGATGGCCGAGCCGCGACGCACGACGAGGTCCAGTTCCGCGTGACGGTCCCGGGCATTCCGATCGACCACGACGTAACCCTGGCGTTGCAGTTCCTCGGCCACGGCCTGCTCGGCCGCACGACCCACGGCGATCCGATCGTCCATTTCCACCTCCCTGCGGACCGGATCGTGCCCCGGTCGCCTTGGCGACACGGCCGAGGTGGTTCCGGATCGACGCCTTCGGGGTTATCGGGCCGGCGAGCCGTGCGTTACACTACGGTCGTGGAATCGAACGACCTCGCCGAACGCGTCGCCGCCGGGGACTTCCGGGCCGCCGCACGACTGATGCGCTGGCTGGATGACGGCGATCCCCGCGCCCTGCCGGTCTACTCCCGCCTTTTCGATCGCATGGGCCACGCCATGCGCACGGGCATCACCGGGGCCGCCGGGGTGGGCAAGAGCACCCTCGTCGATGCGCTGGTAACCCGATGGCGCGCGGCCGGTCTGCGGGTCGGCGTCGTGGCCGTGGATCCCAGCAGCCCGTTCACGGGCGGCGCGCTGCTCGGCGATCGCGTGCGCCTGGGGCGCCACGCCGAGGACCCGGGCGTCTTCATCCGCTCGCTGGCAAGCCGGGGCCGGCTGGGCGGCGTGTCGGCATCGACGGCCCTGGTGGCCGGTGTGCTGGACGCGATGGGGTTCGATCACGTGGTCGTCGAAACCGTCGGTGTCGGCCAGGGCGAAGTCGAAATCCTGCGGCACGTCGACACGACGGTCGTGGTGATCGCCCCGGGCCATGGGGACGAGATCCAGGCCCAGAAGGCGGGCCTGCTGGAAATCGCCGATATCCTCGTGGTGAACAAGGCCGACCTGGATGGGGCCGAGGACGCCGCGGCCCACCTCGAAGCCGCGATCGCCCTGTCGGATCGGGACGCCCGGAAACCGCGGGTGCTCCGGGTGTCGGCGCGCGAGGACCAGGGCATCGAGGGGCTCGTCGCCGAAATCGACCGCCTTCGAGGCGAGGGGCAGGCCCGGCCAGGATACCCGCGGGACGAACGGTCCCGCACCGAGGCGCTGTTGGCGGACCTCGTGACCCGGGAATCGGGCGTTCGCCTGCGCCGGCTACTGGACCTGGACGCGGAGGCCCGGACGATCGTGGACGCCGTCGCCGCGCGCCGCCTGGACCCGTTCGCCGCGGCCGAAGCCCTGCTGGAGCACCTGCTGAAATGAAGGACACCGACCGACGAAGGCTCCGCAAGGCCGACGGGCGCCCCAGCCGGGATCGCGCCAACGACGCTCCCGTGGCACTCGCCCCTGCCACCGGCCCGACGGATCGGCAGTCGTCTGGATGCACGGTGTTGTCGCGCATCCGTCCGATCCACGCAGCCGTGCTGGCCGTCGGCGTCCTCCTCGCCCTGCCCGGGGGCCCCTTCGACGCCTTCCCGGCAGCCGTCGGCGCCCCGATCGTGGTGGCCGCCGCACTGCTGGCCCTGGCGCGGCTCCATCGAATCCCGGACGGCGCCGAGCCGGGTCGGACGCCCCTGCCCTGGTGGGTGGGCCCCTCGGTGGAAGCGGCGCTGGTGGCCTGGACCGTCGCGGCCTTCGTGCTGTTCAAGGTCGCCGGGCTGCACCCCTCCGGCACCGACGACAACATCTACTTCTACCTGGCGAAACGCATTTCCGAAGGTGCCGTGCCTTACCGGGACTTCTTCTTCGCCCACCCGCCGGTCCACCTGCTGGTTCCGGGCGCGGTGTTCGCCCTGGGCGGTTTTTCGATCGGCCTGGCCAAGATGATCCCGGTGACCGCGCAGGTGGTCGCCGCGGTCTGCCTGTACCTGGCCGTCCGGCCGACGTCGCGCGGGATGGCGCTGCTGGCCGTCGTGTTCCACCTGTTCGCCTACCAGGTCCTGATGGGTTCGACCGACATGAACGGCGAGAACCTGATGACCGCCTTCCTGGCCGCGGGGCTGCTGGCCGCGTCGCGCGGTCGTTTCGGCCTCGCGGGCGGCCTGGCCGGCCTGGGCCTGGGCTGCGGCCTGTACGCGCTGGCCGGCGTGCTGGTCCTGGCCCTGGCCGCCACGACAGGCGGACGGCGATCGCTGGGCCGGTTCTGCCTGGGTGTGCTGGCGACGTTCGGCAGCGTCTGCGCCGTGTTCTGGATCCTCGGCGGCCCGGCGTTCTGGGACGGCGTCGTTGCGTACCACCTCAGCAAGGCCGTGCGGGATCCGGACAAGGTGCCGGTGTTCGCGTCGGCGAACCCGTTCGCATGGCTCGGGGCGCTGGCGCGGAACCTGGCGGCGTTCCTGACCGATCGCGAAACGGCGAGGTGGCTTTACTACCACCTGGCCATCACGCTGGCCGCGACGATCGCGGCGATCCTGCTGGCGGGGGGGCGGTTGGTCGCGTGGCTGCGGCAGCCCGCGGCGAACGGCCCGCGCCGCAACCGCCGCCGCGGCAAGGATGCGCCGGGAGCGCTGCCCGAGGATGCGCGCGTCCACGACGTGCCTTCAGACTCCGCACCGGGCCTGCCGTCCAGGCAGCCCCAGGCGTTCGCGCTGCTGGGACTGGCGGCCGGCGGGCTGTTCGTGCTGGAGTGGGCGGCGCTGGCGGAAACGTACGATTTCTACCTGGTGCCCATGTGGTTCTTCCTGTCCCTGCCGGCCGCGTACGGAATCGCCGAGGTATGGGAACGCCTGCAGGGCGCCGTCTGGGATCGCCGCCTGATCGTGCCCGCGGTCGCCGGAACCCTGCTGGCCCTGCACCCGCTGGCCGCCGGCGCGCTGTCCGACCACCTGTGGCCCGAGGAGCGCAAGGCATCCGGCGAGGCCGTGCCCTACGAATGGCGCGAGCCGTGGGCCTTGAAGGCGCTGGGGCCGGCATCGAAGGCCCTGTACTTCCAGGACCACAGGACGCGCGGCATCGACGAGCCCCCCTGGCGGCACGCCCTGTGGAACAAGCAGTTGACCTTCAGCGCCGTGGACGACATCGCCGCGGTGGTCCGGGAAGGAAGCGCCCCGGGCCAGACCGTGACCGGCGCCTCGACGCTGGCCCCCCTGGTGGCGCTGGAGGCCGGGCGCCGCATGGCCGGGGACGAGGCGGACACGAACGGCAAACGCTTCAACACCGGCATGCTGTCCGATGCGGGCTTCGCACGTCGCATCTGCGCGGACAACGTGCGGTGGCTGGTGGCCTCGGCGCGGTCCCACTTCGAGCCGTCCCGCCTGGATGCCGACCCGCTGTGGTCCCGCCTGTTCCAGAAGGACCGGGAGTTCACGGACTCCCAGTTGGTGCATCGCCGCGGATTCCCGATCACCTTGTACCGCCTGAAGGACGGCGCGACACTGCCCGACGGGACGCCCTGCGGCGGCGAAGCGGGCCAGGCCCCATGACGAGGCCGACTGCCGCCCGCAAGGGACGTGGCCCCGACCCGGCCTTGATGGCCGGCCTGCTGGAATCCGCCTACGCCCGGTGGCACCGCGTGGAGGAGGTCGAGCGGGATCCCCTGCGGTTCCCGCGCCGGTACCCGGCCGTCCCGGACCAGGAGGCCGCCGGGTTCATCGCCGCCGCCTTCGCCTTCGGCCGGGTCGCGGCCTTCCTGCCGGTGCTGGAGGCGCTGTTCGCCCGCCTGGGTACGGCGCCCGCGACCACACTGTCCGCGCTGGATGCGGACGGGGCCCTGCAGGCAGCCGAGGGCCTGGGGTATCGCTTCGCCCGATCCCGTCACGTCGCGGGCCTGCTGCTGGGCACCGGCGCGGTGCTGCGCCGCGAAGGCACGCTCCGGGGCCCGGTGATGTGCGCCCACCGCGACGGACGCGGTGTCACCGCGGGACTGCAGGGCCTTGCCTCCGCCGTGCGCGCCGGTGCAGGGGAACTGGATCCCGGGTTCCTGGTCCCCCTGGAGGGTCGTCCCGGCCCCCTCAAGCGACTGCACCTGTTCCTTCGGTGGATGGTCCGGTCCGATGGCATCGACCTGGGCGCGTGGCCCGAAATCCCGGCGGCGGCCCTCGTCGTCCCGATGGACGTCCACGTCTGCCGCATCGCGCGCCTGCTGGGGCTGATCCCCGATCGGCGTTCCGGGCCGGGCCTTGCGGACGCCCTGGCGCTGACCGAGGCCCTGCGTGCCTTCGACCCCGACGACCCGGTACGTTTCGATTTCGCGCTGTCGCACCTGGGCATTTCGGGCCGGTGCAACGGGAAGGCCGGCGACGCCTGTCCCGGTTGCCCGCTGGCCCCGGTGTGCAACCGCCGGCCGCGCCGTCCCGGACGAGGGTGATCGGTCGCGCCAGGCGTCCGATCGCTTCACCGGATCTCGATCGAGTCCACCAGCACGGCCGTGTCGTGGGTCGAATCCCCGCGGTCACGGGCCTCCAGCACCAGGTCCACCGGCCCCCTTCCCGCGAACGCGGACACGTCCACCTCGACCCTCTGCCAGGCCGGAAGGCGGAAAGCGGATCCCTGGCTGAACACCACCTCGCTCGGGACCAGCCCGACGCATTCCCCGGCCGAGCAGCAGCCCGTGCAGTCGGTCGCGTCGCACAGATCGTCGATCGTGCGGAGCAGGAGGGGCACCTCGACACCGGAATCGTTGACCAGGCGCGCATCGAACGAGTCCTGGAACTTCGTGCCGCAGTACTGGCGGAACTCCTCCGAGTAGAGCTGCCACCAGAACGACAGGGTGCGCGTCCCGGCGGGCAGGCAGAGGGGCTGTCGGATGACGCCCGCATCCGTCGTGTACCCGAGGCCCGTCGACAGGATCGCCATGAACTTCCCGGCCACGGGTTCGCTGACGCCCAGGCGCGTGATGGCGCGGCCGTCGCCCTCCACCTGCCAGGACGCCAGGTTCCCGCGCTCGAAGCCGCCGTCCATCAGGTCGCCGCCGGACAGGGACAGGGATTCGTCGCCCAGCAGCACCAGGCGGGCGCCGGGCATCTGGGGGTCGGGCGGGGCCCCGGCCACGGCGGCGGACGCGGACGCTCCCTCGGCGATGCGGGTCAGCGCGGCCGAACCGGCGGCGACGGCGCCAGCCGCCGACGGGTACCCGGACCAGCCGATCACGGTGCGGGCGCCCGCGGCGATGAATTCGGAGGCCAGCACGCCGGCGTCGAGGCTGCGGCAGGCGCCCAGGTAGACCAGGCTGTCGGGCAGGGGGACGCGCAGGTGCCGGTCCACGAAGCCCGGAAGCATCGCCATCCCGCCGGGGGTGACGGCAAGGCGCCCCCGGCGCAGATCGGCCTGCACGCTGTCGATGCAGACGCCCGACAGGTCGGCGCCGGAGGAACCCGTCAGCACGCACTCGGTGCCTCCGGGACAGGCGACAGAATCCGAGCAGGCCACGGGGCCGGCGAGCAGCGCATCGCAGTCCAGGGCCTGGCCCAGGTCCAGGGCCTCGACGGGCGAGTCGTGCGTCCATCCGATCCCGTCCCGTGCCACGCGGGACAACCCCTCGAAGAACAGGTCGCCGTGGGCCGCCACCGCAAGGACGGCGGCGTCCAGGGAGCCGCGCAGCCGACCGGGACCGACCTCGGCGCCGTGGAACGGGCCGGACCGGACCCACCGCGGGCAGTCGTTCAGGCGCAAGGCGGCGTCGAACGCCGAGATTTCGTCCTCGCCGGAAGGGCTGGCCGTGACCGGGTCCAGGAGGTCCGCGCGCCGGGCGGCGGGGCGCGACGCGGGTCCCGCCCTCAGGCCCTCCGGGGCCAGCGACACCACCCCCAGCAGGCCGGACGACATGCGCACCCACGCGCCGTAGCCCGGGCCCACGCCGGATTCGGCGACTCCCGGCAGCGTGGGCAGCAGGTCCCGCGCCGCGATGCGGGCCGCCCCGGCGTCGGACGCCCGGCCGGCCTCGTACCGCACGCGCGCGGCATTGAGGACGTCGATGGCGGCCTTGCACTCGGCGGGCGCGACGCGCGGCACGCAATCGACCTCGACGGGTGGCGAGAGGGCGACGTACTTGACGATGCCGTCGTCCACCGGGACCTGGACGCGGAAGCGCACGGGCCCGTCCGCGGCGCAGGTGACCGGAACGCGAACCGAAAACACGCCGTCCCCGGCGATCTCGTCCCCTCGCTCGCCGAAGAGGCCCTCGTCCCGGGGCCGGCCCACGAAGTCGCCCTCGCCGGAGGGCTGCAGATCCGCGCCGACCCGGTACAGGGCCAGGCGGGTAGTATCCACGGGAGCGTCCACGCCCAGCGGGAACGTGACCAGCACGGTGACGGTTTCGCCGACGAAAGCCATGTCGGGCCGCGCCGCAGGGACGGGGCAGTCGAGGTCGGGCGTGTACACGATGCGAATCGTGTCGGAGGCGTCGTGTTCCCCCTGGCGAGCCGTGACCGTCAGGGTGTTGTCGCCAGGCAGGAGGTCGATCGGCCCCGAGGCCCACCACGTCTGGGGATCGATGGAGCCGGAGGTCCCGGCCCCTTCCCACGACATGGAATCGGCGCGGCCCGCCAACAGGCCGCCCAGCACGACGCGGGCGTCGCGAACCCCGACGAGGGGCCGGGCAGACGGGTACAGCAGGCGGACGTGCGGGGGAAAGCCCGAAAGCGGAGGTGCGATGTCGAACCCGGCATCCGGCGGCGCGTCCGGCGAATCCACGACGTCCCGGGTGTCGATGGACGGAAGATCGGCGTCCGGGGTCACGTCGTAAGCCCTGCCGCCACCGCCGCACGCCGGGACGACCAGCGCGAGCAGCACGGGCAGCAGCAGCGCCGGGACCGCGCGCAGGGCCATCGCGACCTCCGTTGGACGGCATGGGGCATCGGGAACGGCAGGAGGATACCACGAGGCCCGCCTAGGAATCGCGATCGGATCGGGTGGCGTTCACCGTGGCGTCCAGCGCCCCTGCGCCCAGGAGGATCCCGATCGAATCGCCGGGTGCCACCTGGTCGGCACGATGCACCAGGCGCCCGTCAGGCCTGCGCACCAGGGCATAGCCTCGTTCCAGCGGGCCGAACGGCGAGAGGGGAAGGAGCCGGAGTCGGCATGCCTCCAGCGACGCGACGTGCGGGTCCAGGAGCCGCCGTCCGGCCGTGCGCAGCCGTCCGGCCTCGGTATCCACGGTCACCCGATGACGATCCAGCAGGCGGGGGCCCAGCGCGCGAAGACGCTCCGCCAGGCCGATGGCGCGGCGGCGCTCCTCCCCCAGGCGGCGGGCCGGATGCGCGGCACCAAGACGGGCACCCAGCACGTCGATCCCCTGGCGGGGGTCCTTCAGCAGCCGGTCCCCGGCACGCGCCAGGCGTTGGCTCGCGTCGTCCACGCGGCGGCCCGGCAGATCCAGCGCGCGCCCGCCAGCCGCCTTCAGCCGGGTTTCCAGGTCGTCCAGGCGCTGGCCGGCCACCTCGACGCGGCGCGTCAGGGCCGACGCGAGGCGGTCGTGAAGGACGTCGAGGGAGGCGTCGATGTCCTCCAGGGACGGCACGACCAGCGCACCGGCGGCCGTGGGAGTGGGCGCCCGGACGTCCGCCGCGTCGTCGGTCAGGACATGGTCCACTTCGTGCCCGACGGCGGACACGATCGGCACGCTGCACGCCGCCACCGCACGGACCAGGACCTCCTCGTTGAAGGCCCACAGGTCTTCCAGTGACCCGCCGCCGCGCCCGATGACGATGACGTCCACGTCCGACACCAGCCCCAGCAGATCGATCCCGCGCGCCACGCCCTCGGCGGCCCCTTCGCCCTGGACGACGCTGTCCACGACCAGGATGCGGACGGGGAAGCGCGCCAGGATCGTCCGGACGATGTCCCGCACCGCAGCGCCGCGCAGGGACGTCACGACGCCCACGCACCGGGGCAGGAACGGCAGCGCCCGCTTGCGGTCGGCGTCGAACAGGCCCTCGTCCGCCAGGCGGCGCCGGAGTTCCTCGAGCCGGCGCAGGAGGTCGCCGATCCCCGCCTCCTCGACGGCATCGACGTTCAACTGGTACCGGCTGGTGCCGCCGTAGGACGTCACGCGGCCCGTCGCCACGACGCGCTGGCCGTCACGCAGGTCCACCGCCGCCGCCGCGCGGGCGAACCGGTAGATGACGCATTCCAGCTTGAGCGTGCCGCCCTCGGGATCCCGCTCGGTCAGCGCGAAGTACGAATGGCCGGACGCGGCACGCTTGAATCCCGTCACCTCGCCCTCGACGCGGATGCGGGCGAACGACGTTTCCAGGAGCGTCTTGACCAGGCGCGAAACCTGGGCGACCGAGAAGACATCGACGGTGCGGGGCTGGACCTCCATGCCCGCCAGCGTAGCAGCGCGAAATGCGATTTACCAGCAGGACGTGATGCCGCGGATGTCGGGGATGAAGCCCGGGGGAATCGTCGGCCGGGTCGAAATCGCGAACGTTTCCGGGGCGATCAGGTCCTGCGTGGCGTACGTCACGTCCACGTAGTACGCCAGCGTCGCCGGGTCGTTCGGGACGAACTCGGTGTTCTTCGTGCCGTACAACCCGTTGCCCTTGGACTCCAGCTGCAGGCTGAACCACACCTTGGCGTCGAGGCTGGCCCACAGGCGCACCTCGTCGACGTCCAGGCTCCCGCCCCCGCCGTCCACCTGCACCAGCGCGCCCCAGACGCCGGCAACCGGCAGGAACGTCAGGCTCGCGGGCGGCAGCGGCACGTACCCGTACCTCGCATCGGTCCCGAACACGTGCCGGAACCACATGCGCTGGCCACCCTTCGCTGCGGCGGTCGCGCGGATCTCGACGTCGTTCTTGTCCTCGACCGACGTCAGTTGGAAGCAGCCGTGGTCGAAGTTGCCCGCGATGGCGGTCCGCTTGGCGTCCCCCGGGATCGCATCGAAGGTCACGACGTGGGCCGTGAGGGGGAAGAACTCGTCGGCCGACCCGTTGACCATCAGGATCTGCGCGGTCGTCCCCGTCAGCAGGTGCGCCGAGTCCAGGTTCGCCAGCAGGGTCGTCCACTCGGGGCTGGAGGTCGTCAGCCCCGCCTGGTCCAGAAGGGTGATCTGCCACGCCTTGGGGGACTGGACGGCCACGTCCCACGCGCCGCATGCGGACAGGGGCACGGCCGCCCGGATCCGATCGTCGATGGCCGCCCCGATCAGCGTCACCACGCCGCCCGCCGAGAAGCCCGTCATGCCCAGGCGGGCCGCGTCCACGTCGGGCCGGGCCGCCAGGCATGTCAGGCCCCGCAACCCGGCCACGGCGTGCCCCCAGAACCAGGAGCCGCGCGGATCGGCCAGGGTGTCGAACATCCGGTAGCCGTTGCGATCGCCGGCGGGAAGCCCTTCCGACGTGTTTTCGGGCGTGTCGCCGCCGCCGGGACCGGTGTAGGCCAGCACGAACGTCCCCAGCAGGGCCGCCGTGCCCGTGGCGTGGACCTCTTCCGACATGCCGCCGAGGCCGTGGGCCTGGACCACGCCGGGCAGGGCCGCGGTCGCGCCGACGGGCCGCGCCGCGAAGCCCCGGATCCGGATCGGGCGCAACTGGCCGTCGATGGATTCCCACGACAGGTAGGACACGTTCCAGACGTCCAGCAGCACGCCGTCCTTGAGGGCGGTATGGGGGTTGGTGAACTGGCACTCGGCCGTGGCGGCGTCGCGAATCCTGTCCGGGTCGAACAGGGACGACCACGGCTGGGCCGGGACGTCCGGCGCGAGGTCCGCCGGGGGAGCGTCGGAGGGCAGATCAACCTGCGCCGCGTCCGGGGACGCGTCCAGGGAGGCCTCCGGGGACGGATCCGCCGGCAGGTCGGCGACCGGGGCGTCCACGAACGGATCGGTCGGCAGGTCGAGGTCCGGCAGGTCGGCAGGCGCCGCGTCGTCCCCTCCGTCGGCCGCCGAATCGCGGCTCCCCGGATCCGCGGGCAGCGAGTCGGCCCCAGGATCGGGAAGCGCGGCGTCGGGAGGAACGTCCCCGATGCCCGGGTCCGCGGGACCGCCGCCCGATCCGCCGCAAGCGAACAGGAAGGCCCCCAGGGCCATCGTCCACGCAAGGCTTCGCGGCCTCATGTCCGCCTCCGGAATCCCGGGTCGAAGCACCCGGGGCTACAGGCCTTCGGCGCGGACGCGGACCTCGACGGTGGCACCCGGGGCCAGATCGACCGCGGGCGCCTGCGCCGACACGGTCTGGAACAGCGTCGTCCACCGCTGCGCGGCGTCGGTCGTCACCGCCTGGCCATCCACCTCGAACGTCGGCTCGCCGGACGGCGCGTCCCAACGCAGCGCCACGTGCCACGGCGTCGATCCCGTCGCCCCTGGCCGCCGCGTGACCTTCACCACCGCCTCGCCCGTCCCGACCCTCGTGACGACCAGGTCGAACCGCTCGCCGGCCGCGCGCAGGCCCGAGAACGCCATCCGGGGCCAGCCCGTCGGCAGGTGGGGCCTCACGTCGATCCGCTGCGCCGTGGCGTCGGGCCGGAAGCCGACCAGGAAACGCAGGGCCGCCTCGGCCACGATGCCACCCTCCCAGGGCCGGAACTTGGCGGTGTAGTCGCCCAGCGCACCGCCGGTGTCGTAGGCCGGGGAAAGGCCCGAGTGGTCGTCGAAGATCATGTCTTCCTGGAGGTTCCCCGAGGTGTCCAGGGACTTCCTGACCGCGCCGAACGCCGCCTCGGCCTGGGGATGCCCGGTGTCGGTCAGCGCCGCCAGCGTGTAGCCGGGGAGCATCCCCGTGTAGACGCCCTCCCACGAATCGAACATGCCCGCGTACGTTTCGTCGGGTCGGCTGACGATCTCGCCGGGGGCCCGCCCCAGACGCTGCACCAGGCATTGCAGGGCCGACTGCGCGAGCGGGTCGTCCCCGTCCTTCCACCCGGACCAGGTGACCTGGTGGGCGACGTCCTCGAAGGGGGGCGACATCGCCAGCGTGTCCATCCACGCGAACGCCGCCATGCACCCGTCGGTCCCCTGGTAGTGGGGCACCGACTTCCCTTCCACCTCGTCGAACAGGGTCAGGACCTCCTCGCGTTCCGCCGTGCGCCCCAGCGCCGAAGCCAGCCGGGACAGTTCCCGGGCCGCTCCCAGCCACAGGAACGTCGAGTTCGCGGACCACGTCTTGTCCTGGTGGGCGTAGTTCAGATCCAGCCCGAACGCGGCGTCCATGGCCGCGCGGTAGGTTTCGTCCCCGGTGAACGGCAGCAGGCGGTCCACCCCGAACCCCTGGCCGAACAGGCACCGCCGCAACAGCCCCCAGCGCTCGGTCGCGCGGCCGGGATCCCCGGTGTACCGGTGGTGCAGCCCATACATGGTCACCAGGTACGACGGCGTTTCGGCCGCCACGCGACCCGACAGCGGCGCCATCGCCGCCCAGTCCGGCGCGGCCGGAGGCGACGCGACGTCCAGATCGGCGTCGTAGCTGTTCTGCAGGTCGCCCTTGAACCGGATGGCCGCGTACAGGTAGTCGAGCATGGCCTCGACATCCTCGAACGCGCCGTAGGCCAGCAGCGCCATCACCGGCCCGATGTTGTCCCGGGCCCAGGTCCGCGTGTACTCCGACATCGGGCAGGAGGCGCCGGTCGATGCGGTCTGGACCTTCAGCGTCATCTTCATGCCGTCCAGGAAATCGGCCACCATCGGGTCCGGGACGTCGGACTGGACCGTGCCGTCCTGCCAGGCGGCGTAGCCCGTGGCCGAGGCCCCCAGCACCGCGGACAGGGCCAGGAACGGATCCTCGGTGAACCACCCCGGGACCGCGTCGGCCTCGGGCGTCGCCTCCGGCGCCTCGCCGGTGCAATGGGACAGGAGGTGGACGCTTTCGGCCCCGGGCGCCACCGTTTCGATGCCCAGGATCAGGCGTCCGTCTTCGATCCGCGCCAGCGTCGCGTCGCTGCCCTGGAACTGCGACGCCATGCGCCGGACGCGGCCGTCGGAGGCGGCCTGGGTTTCCAGCAGGGCGCCTTGCACCGGCGACGTCACGGGATTCGCCGGCACGACCACCACGTCCAGGGGCCCGGACGACGACGCGCCGCGGTTCCGGACGATGACGGCCCTCAGGAAGCACGTGGCCGGGGCCTCGCCGGAACCCGCCGCAGGCGCCACGTCGATCGTGTCCAGTTCCAGGTCGCCCAGCCGCCCCCGGGTTACCAGGATCGGCGCGGACAGGCTTCGGCCGGCCCACTCCTCGTCGAAGTCCGGGAGCATCGAATCCGACGCCCGTGCCAGCCGGATCGCGTAGTCCCCGAAGAAGGCCGGCCGCCGCTCGTACGTCGGCCCGACCAGGGAATGCAGCGTGTTCAAGGGGTCGGCCAGCCCGACGAACCCGAACACCCGGCCGTTGCCCGTGCCGAAGGAACCCCGGTGCCCGACGTTCGGACGCCCGCCCAGCGGGCCCGAGACGTGGGTGGCGTACCGGCTCATCCGGGCGAATGCCGCGGGGTTCTGGGCCGGGATCGTCCCATCGAGGGGGAACGGGTCGGGCGCGGTCCAGGCGACGCCCTCGGGAAGGCCGTCGGGCACGTCGGCGGCATCGACGGTATCGGTTGCGTCCAGCCCGTCGGGCTGCGACGGGAGGTCGGCGGGGAGCGCGTCACCGCCCTCCGAGGGCACATCCGATCCGCCCACCGTGTCGGTCCCGGCCGGACCCCCGCAGGCCGCCGCCAGGGCCAGGAGCACCGCCCACCCCACGCGCCGCGTCATGGCTCGAACCTCGCGATCGGGGGACTACTTCGCCTGGCACCCGCCGCCGACCGGAGCGCCTCGCGCGTCCGTCGACAGGGTCTTTTCGCAGCCGGGAGTGCCCTCGTTGCTGGCGCAGAAGATCAGGCGGATCTCGTCGGCGGTCAGGGCGCTGGCCGGATGGCGATTGTTCACCAGCCACGAGGGGCTGGCGCTGACACCCAGTTCCTGCCCGATGGCGGCATCCTTCGCCAGCAGTTTCTTCCCCTCGGGACCCTTCGCGCACTTCTCGATGACGGTCGCCTTGATCGGGTCCTTGGCGCAGGCCTTCCAGTCCGTCGATTCGGGCGCCTGGTTCCGGCACCACACGTAGTCCAGCCAGCGGTTGTCCTTGCCGTATTTCGCGATGGCGCAGACCTGGCGAAGGTCCTCTTCGACCTCGGCCGAGCCGTGCATCGAATCGATCGAGCCGTTCTCGCCGACATCGACCAGGAAGTGCATCCTGAAGCCCATCTTCGTGCCGAAGGCGGCAAGCACTTCCTTCATGGCGTTCAGCGCGAGGATGCCGTAGGGGCACTTGCTCATCACGAACACTTCGAGGGTCCCCTTCTTTTCGGGACGGCAGGCCAGGTCCACCTTGCATCCCGGGTCGTCGCAATCGATCTTCCCGTTCCCGTCGTCGTCGATTCCGTTGCCGCAGATCTCGGCCGTCGGATCGAATCCGGCATCCACCGTCAGCAGGCGATACGGCCCGGCCGTCTCGAAGTACTTTTCGATCTGGGGGAACGACGGGTCCTTCGCGACCTCGTCGCCGAACAGGAAGGCCGGCAGGAACTTCTGGTCCGCCGCCCGCAGGGTCGCGTACAGGGTCTTCCCCTCGTCGCTGCCGTAGTCGAGGACCCGTTCCTTCAGGCCGGGGAAGATGGCCTTCAACTGCTGGAGGCCGACCTGGATGGCCTTCCCGCAGGGTTCGCAGCGCGAATCGGTCAGGACGACCACCGGCACGGCCACCGGGACCGGAAGGGACGCGCAAACGGCGGGCTTCGTCCCGGTCAACGCGCCGCACAGCGAGCGCAGGTAGGACTCGGTGGTGCGCGGGCCCTCGAACGGCTTCCCGTCGATGGCCATCGACGGGGAACCCTGAACACCCAGTTGCTCCGCGTGCTGGAACGACGCCTTCAGAAGCGCCTTCCCGTCGTCGCCGTCGGCGCAGGCGGTCACGGCTGCGACGTCCACGCCGGCCTTCTGGGCGCAACCCCCGAAGCTGTCCGGAACCGACTGGGGGTCCTCGTTCATGCAACTGATCACGGCGCGATACGCCTTCGGCGCGACCTTGGCAGCGCATAGCTGAAGGAGGTCGCCGCGCAGCTCGCTTTCGCCGTGCATCGACGCCAGGCTGCCGTCGTCCGCGGTCTCGCCGATGAAGTGCAGGTGGAAATCCACCGCATCACCCATCTGGTCGATGGCCGGGAACAGGGCGTTTTCGGCCTGCACGCCGTACGGACAGCGCGACATCACGAACAGTTCGACCTGCACGGGGGTCGCGGGGACCACGGCGACGTCCGGCTTGGGCGGCGTTTCGTCCGCCTTGCGGGTGTGACACCCGACGGCGACCAGCAGCACGAAGGACAGGCTCAGAATGACCCGGATACGCAGCATCATGGACCCTCCGAAAGCCCGCAAAAGGGTACACCTGTCGGACCTGCTTGGACAGCCCGGGCGCCTGGAACCGCCCTACAACGACGATCGCAGCGCCGCGGACAGGCCCTCGAAGGCGAAGCGGTATCCCGATTCCGTCGCCACCCTCGGCAGGGCCCGCTGGGACGCAAGCAGGGCATCCGCCAGTTCGCCCACCACCAGGCGCAGTGCGAAGGCGGGCAGCGGCAGAATCGCGGGACGACCGACGACCTTCCCCAGTGCCCGCGCGAATTCCCGGTTGATGACCGGCGCCGGTCCGACGACGTTGAGGGGTCCCTGGCAACCGGGCGTGGCAACCGCGTGCAGCAGCATCCCGATCACGTCGTCGAGGGCCACCCACGGCATCCACTGCCCGCCCAGCCCGAACGGACCGCCGATGCCGGCCCGGAAGATCGGCAGCATCGCGGCCAGCGGCCCGCCACCCGGACCCAGGACCAGCCCGATGCGCGGCCACACCACGCGCATGCCGAAGGCCTGCGCCTTGCCGGCCTCGGCCTCCCAGGCGACACACACCTCGGACAGGAAGTCCTTCCCGGGTTCGCTGGATTCGTCGAGCACCTGGTCGCCCCGCGACCCGTAGTACCCGACCGCCGAGGCGCTGACGAGGACCCCGGGGCGGTTCGACAGGGCGCCGAGCGCCTCCACCAGGTGCCGGGTACCCGACTGCCGGCTTCGCAGGATCCGCGCCTTCCGCTCGGTCGTCCAGCGGCCCGCTCCCACGTTCTCGCCGGCCAGATGGACCACGGCGTCCACGCCCTCGAAGGCTTCGTAGGGCGGCGGCCCCGCCTCGGGATCCCACCGGAAGGCGTCCACCGGGCCCAGCACGGCCCGCGCGCGGATCGGATCCCTGGACAGCACCGCCGGCCGATCCAGCCTGGCCACCAGGCGCCGACCGATGAACCCCGTGGCACCCGTCACCAGCACGCGCATGGAAGCCTCCGAACCGGGAATCCAGTGTAGGCAGGCCCGCGGAACCGGTCAATGCGGGGAGCGTGACAGCGCCATGACATCGCTGCTGCATCCTTGTCCCATGAGGATCGGCGCTCCCCGACCGGGAGGCCGATCCGGGACCACTCGGTCGGAAAGGAGGAATGATGACCTGGGAGATCAGGGAGAGTCGGGAGGAGGAGGTCGCCAACGCCCTGCTGCACGGCGTCGGGGCGGCCATGGGCATGGCGGTCCTGGCCGTCATGGTGGTGCTGTCGGCCCTGTACGGGACCGCGCTGGACGTCGTGGCGTCCGCGGTCTTCGGGGCCAGCCTGGTGCTTCTGTACACGGCGTCCACGCTGTACCACGCCTTCCCGTGGCCGCGGGCGAAGCAGGTCATGGAGGTGATGGACCACGCGGCCATCTACGTGTTGATTGCCGGCACGTACACCCCCTTCGCGCTCGTGGCGCTGGGCGGGGCCTGGGGGTGGTCCATGTTCGGGGTCGTCTGGGGCCTGGCTGCGATCGGCATCGCGGCGCAGGCGATCTTTCCCGGCCGCTTCCGCGGCTTGATGACCGCCCTCTACGTCGTGATGCCCTGGGTCGTCGTCATCGCGGGCAAGCCGCTGCTGTCCACGCTGGCCCCCGCCGCGATCGCCTGGCTTGCCGCCGGCGGCGTGGTGTACAGCGTCGGGGTCTTCTTCTACTACAAGAAACGCTTCCCGTTCAGCCACGCGGTCTGGCACCTGTTCGTGCTGGGCGGGTCCGCGTGCCACGTCGTCGCCGTGCTGAACTGGGTCGTGCCTCGGGCGGCGTAGGGGACGCGGGCGCGGCGCATCACGCGGCCGGGAACGTGACGGTGAACTCGGTGCCCTCGCCCAGCCGGCTCGCCACCTCGATCCGGCCGCGATGCAGGTCCACCAGGCGCTTCACCAGCGCCAGGCCCAGGCCGGTCCCGTCGGCGATCTCGCGGGCGTTGCGCGCCCGGAAGAACTCCTCGAACAGGTGCGGCAGCGCCTCGGGCGCGATGCCGATCCCCGTGTCGGCGCAAGAGAAGATCACCGACGAACCCTCGCGGCGCAGGCGCAATCGCACCGTCCCGCCGGCGGGGGTGTACTTGACCGCGTTGTCGGCGAGGTTGCCGACCACGTGGTCCAGGTCGTCCGGGGTCCCGTAGACCGTCATCGGCGCGTCGGGCAGGTCCATTTCCAGCCGCTGGTTGCGGGTCTCCAGGTCGGGCAGGATCCGCTCGGCCACCCGCTGGAGCACCTCGTCCAGCCGCACGCTGACCTTCGCCCGTTCCGGGACGCGATCCTTCAGCGCACCCAGGTTCATCAGGTCGCCGACCAGGTCCTGCAGCGCCGTCGCGCGCTTCTGGGCGCGGTCCACCAGTCGCTTCTGACCTTCCGACACCTCGCCCTGGTACCCCTCCTCGATCAGCGACAGCGCGGATCTCACGGCGGACAGCGGCGACTTCAGCTGGTGCGCCACCTGGAACACGAACCGGGACTTCGCGTGCTCCAGTTCCTCCAGGTGGCGGTACGCCCGGGCGTTCTCGATGGCCACGGCGCCCTGGCCCGCCAGCGTCGCCAGGAAGTCCTGGTCCTCGGATCCGAACTGCCGGACGTCCTCCGAATAGAACCGCAGCACACCGATGGTCCGATCGCGGACCGTCAGCGGCGCGCACAGCACCGAGCGGATGCCCTCGCGCCGTGCCTCCTCGGGATACTGGAGCAGGCCCCCCGCATCGACGTCCGCGATGGCCACGGTCCGGCCCGCAAGCACCTCCCGATCCATCGGGCTGTGTTCCGGATTCACGTCGCCCTTCGCCAGGTACGCTTCCGACAGGCCGGTCACCGCCGCCAGCCGCAGCATGTGGGTGTCCGGATCCAGCAGCCGCAGCGAGCACGCCTTCCCGCCCAGCGCCCGGGCCGTCGATCGCACCAGCGTATCGAGGACCCGGTCCAGATCGAGGTCCGACGTCAGGGCGCCGCCGATCTGGTACAGCGTGCGCGTGCGCCGGACGGCATCCTCCAGCCGCTCCTGCGTCCGCAGCAGTTCCCAGGTCCGGGACCACAGGGGACGCGCGATGTTCCCGGTCAGGTACCTGGCCACCAGCACCGACGAGGCGAACGCCCCGAAGGTGACGAACACCTCGAAGGCGCTCCCGTAATCGATCGCGGGCAGCCCGGGTAGCGGGTGGCAGGGCAGGAATCCCCGGGCCTCCAGGAACCCCAGGACCCCCACGAACGCGACACCCACCACCGCGTGAACCCACGCCGAAACAGGCGGCAGCAGGATGCTGGCGAGAATGGCGTGGAACACGAAGTAGGGGAGCAGGGGGCTTCCGACGCCGCCGGTCAGGTGGGCCAGCACCGTCAGCGCGATCCAGTCCGTGATGAACTGCGCGCTGGCGAGGCGGGAGAAGGCCTCCATGCCCGCGCCCGGCCGGCGCACCAGCCGATCCAGCAGGTAGGTGAACACCCCGTTGTAGGCCAGGATCAGGGCGCCCCCGATGGCCAGGGCCAGGGCCTGGAACGACGACCCCAGGGTCCCCTGCCCCAGCGCGGCGCCCAGCACGACCGCCATGCCCGCGCCCCAGCGGAGGCGCACGATCCAGGCCGATCGGATGATCATCTCGCGCTCGACGGGCGGGCGCTCGGGACGCTGGTCCACGTGCCACAGGTCCACTGCCATGCCTTCCCCCGCGTGGATCGCCCGAATCCTCAACGCCGACTGCTGCAATCCGATTGTCGTCCCCGGAATGTCAGGCTGTCAACGGAGACCGTGGACATCGCAGCGTCATCTCCGTAGACTCGTCGCGGTTGAGGCCCGGAGGAAGCGGATGTTGCGACGGTGGACGGGATTTGCGGCGCTCTCCCTATGCGCGGTGCTGGCCTGCGGGGGCGCCAACACGGGCGGCGACCTGGGCGTCTACATCCACCCCGGCGACGTCGTCGGCGAACCCGGCGACCTGCCCGCGGCCGGGGACACGGCCCGCGACGCACCGGCCTCCGAGCTGTCCGACCCCGGGACCGACGGCGTCACCCCCGAGGATCCCGGCGTCCAGACGGACCCCGGCGTCCAGACGGACCCCGGCACGACCGATCCCGGCAGCAAGGATCCCGGGGCGTCCGATCCCGGCGTCAGCGACCCGGGCACCAAGGATCCGGGCACGTCCGATCCCGGCGTCAGCGACCCGGGCCCGCAGGACCCCGGCCCCCAGTTCGATCCCGGCCAGGACGACGTCCTCGCGGGCGGCTGCGACCCGTGCGGCATGGGCACGATCGCGGGCAAGACCTGCGCCCCGAACGTCAAGACGGCCATCCCCTTCGTGAAGGTCTGGATGGACACCATCGACTGCGACGGCAACCCGGTGCACATCCAGACCTACTCGGACGCCACCGGCAACTACTCGATGCAGGTCCCCTGCGGCACCCAGACGATCAACATTCTGAAGGGGTCGTTCCACGGCTCGTTCACCCGGTGGATCGACAAGGGCATGACCACCACGATGACCACCGCCGACGGCTGCTTCTCGGGCACGGCGGCCAAGATCGCGGTCATCACGGGCGACTGGGACCAGATCGAAAACACGCTGAAGCTGCTGTACCTCAAGTACACGCTGATCTACGGGACCGGCGGCTCGTCGGGCCAGGAGTCCTCGACGGCGATCGCGTTCCTGAGCGACTCGTCGAAGCTGAACGCCTTTGACGTCGTTTTCATCGACTGCACCTGGGCGGGCTGGCCGGACATGCAGTCATCCTCGGCCGCCCAGATCCGGACGAACCTCAAGGCCTTCGTGGCCAAGGGCGGATCGGTGTACGCGTCCGACTACGCGCTGCCCTACCTGTCGGAAACCTGGCCGGGATACATCCTCGGCGGCGGGTGGTCTGCGTCCGGCAACTCGACGTACAAGTCCAACGTGATCGACACGGACCTCGCGTCCTACCTGGGCAAGAGCCAGGTGACGCTGAAGTACGGGCTGGGGCCGCTGACCTGCGTATCGGGCGTCGGCGCGAACACCCACGTGGCCATCGAGTCGTCCACGGCCATCGAGGGGTGCGACGGGACCCAGATGATGATGTCCTTCGAGCCCGAAACGAACGGCGGGCGCGTCATCTACACGACGTTCCACAACGACGAGCAGCCCACCACGGGCGGCGACATGCAGTCGATCATCGAGTACACCGTCTTCCTGATGTAGGCGCCGCACCGGCCCGGTTCACCGCTTCGCGGCACCGGCCTCGATGTCCAGCAGGCGCTGCTTCGTGACGACGCCCCCCGCGCCCGAGAAACCGCCCAGGCATCCCCAGGCGCCGACGACGCGATGGCACGGCACCAGCAGGGGCACGGGGTTGCGCGCCATCGCCTGCCCCACGGCGCGCGCGGCGCCCGGCCGGCCCACCATCGCGGCCAGGGAGCCGTAGGTCTCGGTCCTGCCGGCCGGGATGGAGCGGGCTTCGGACAGTACCCGGCGCGAAAACGGCGGCACGAGCCCCAGATCCAGGGGGACGCGGGACAGATCGACGGGCCGGCCGGCCAGAAGCCCCTGAATCCCATCCACCGCAACGGCCAGCCAGGCGGGCGCATCGCCGGGCAACGGAGGCAGGTTCCCGACGCCCGGATCGCCGGGGAGCCGCACGCCGACCACGCCGCCAACCGACCAGGCGATTCCGCACGCACCGAGGACAGTGTCGAAGCGACCCTCGTAACGGGATGCCGTCAAATGGCCCGACATCGGATCCTCCTAGGAGATCTTCCTGAGGCCGTCCACCGGGTTCAGGCGCGTCGCACGCCAGGACGACAGGAGGCAGGACACCAGCACCACGCCCAGCGACAGGCCGCCGATCATCAGGGCGTCGGCCCAGGACAGCGTCGCGGGCAGCTCGGAAATCAGGTAGACCTTCGGATCCAGCGCGAAATCGAGGGAGGCGATGCCCCGCACCACCAGCCACCCCAGGCCCAGCCCGACCGCCACGCCCAGGAAGCCCAGCGTGAACCCGTGGACCACGAACACGCGCGCCAGCTGCCGGCGCGAGGCGCCCAGCGCCACCAGCGTCGATACCTCCTTGACGCGCTCGCGGGCCACGATCAGCTGCGTGCCCACGATGTTGAACGCGGCCACCAGCACGATGATCAGGAAGAACAGCGCCAGCACGACCTTCTGCGTTCGCAACGCGCCGAAGAGGTTGCGATTCATTTCCTTCCAGTCGATCAGCCTGTACCGCTGGGCAGGCCCGGCCGCGATGTCGCTGTACTCGAGGGCCTGGTGACCTTCGTGGACGGCGCGGAACAGGTCCACGACGGTCTCGGTCCCGGGGGCCGGCAGGGCCAGGTCGGCCACGTGGGCCAGGTCCCGCCGGAGGTTCGCGATGTTCCGCACCACGTCGAACAGCGTGAACGGCTGCAGCGTCGACAGCACCTCGCGACGCATGTCGTCGGTGGCGAGCATGTCCGTCAGCCGCATCTCGATCCAGCGGACCACCGGGCCGCGGCCCAGGAATTTCTGCGCCGCCGAAAGGTCCAGCACGACCAATCGCGAGTCGTATTCCCAGAAGCCGGACTCGAAGCAGTCCCGGACCACGAACGCCTGCTGGACCGGGGCCATGCCGAAGGGGCCCGAGCCTCCGCCCTCCAGGCCGCGAATCGGCGTGGTCAGCGATACGCGGTCGCCGGGGGCGGCCTTCAGGCGGTCCATCAGGGCGCACCCCAGCAGGACGCCCATCGGCTCGCCTTCGCGCCACCGCAACGACGACAGGTCGTTCCCGCGGGTCAGCGAACGCAGGGAGGACACGCGGTCCACGCCGTCCAGATCCACGCCCTTCACGATCACGCCGGCCGTGCCGCCGTCGGCCGACGCCATCATTTCGTCGTAGGTGGACGGGTTGGTGCCGACGACGCCGGGCAGCAGGGACAGGGTCTGCGTGACCTCGGGATACTCGGTGAACGGCTCGCCCCGGGCCAGCACCACGATGTGCGGGTACACGCCGAGGATCTTGTCCCGGAAGGCCGCCTCGAACCCGCCGGTCACCGCGAGCACCGCGGTCAGCGTCGCCACCCCGACGCCGATCCCGAGGATCGACACCAGCGTGGCCGCCGACACCCGGGACCGGTGACGCCCCGAGAACAGGGACAGGCCCAGGGCCCACGAAAACGGCAGCGACTTGAGCAGGCCCGCCACGAGCGACTCCGCGAGGTCGGCGGGATTGTACGACGGGCGGCCGGATTTGGGGGAAACCCGTTCGCGTGACACACGCTGCGCGAGACAGACGCTACGCGTTGACGGCGCGCGACCGGCCTCCTATCCTGCCCACGGGGAACTCGCCCGGGCCAATCGGGAAAGCACATGGACATCGACCTCGATCGATACCGCCGCCAGGTACGATTGCCGGAAATCGGCGAGGACGGCCAGAGGCGCCTGCTGGCGTCGTCGGTGCTGGTCGCAGGGTGCGGTGCCCTGGGGTCCGTCGCGGCGATGCTGCTGGTCCGGGCGGGCGTGGGCCGGGTGGTGCTGGCGGACCGGGACATCGTCGATGAGGCCAACCTCCACCGCCAACTGCTGTACGACGACGACGACGCCGCAACGCCGACGCCCAAGGCCGCCGCCGCCGCAAGGCACCTGGCACGGGCGAACCCGAAGGTCCACTGCGAGGCCGTCGTGGCCGACCTGGACCGGACCAACGTGCCGCGCCTGGTGGACTCCGTGGACCTTGTCGTGGACGGCGCCGACAACTACGAACTGCGCTTCCTGTTGAACGAGGCGTGCGTGCGAGCCGGGCGTCCCTTCGTGTCCGGCGCGGCCGTCGGCACCTATGGCCTGCAGTTCACGGTGCTGCCGGGCGAAACGGCCTGCTACCGGTGCCTCGTGGACGAGGTCCCGGCGCCCGGCTCGACGCCCACCTGCGAAACGGCCGGCGTCCTGGGCACGGTCAGCACCATCGTCGCGTCGATGCAGGCCACCGAGGCCATCAAGGTGCTGTCCGGAAACCGCGACCGCGTGCGCCGGACCCTGTGGGCGTTCGACCCGTGGGCCGGCACGAGGTCGGAGGTGACTGTCGCCCGGCAGTCCGGGGCCGACGGTTGCCCGGTGTGCGCGCAGGGACGCTTCGACTGGCTGGACGGCCGCCTGGGAGGCCCCGCCGTGCGCCTGTGCGGGCGCGACGTGGTGCAGGTGCCCGCGCCGGTCGGCGTGCGGATCGACCTGGGAGCGGTGGCGGACGGATTGCCGCCGGACGCCCGGGTCTTCCGCAGCCCCTTCCTGCTGCGCTTCACCGCCCGCGGCTGCGAGGTGACGCTCTTCCCCGACGGCCGCGCGCTGGTCCAGGGCACGGACGACCCGGCGCGTGCGCGGGCCGTCGTAGCGGAGCACCTGGGCATGTAGGCGTCGGTCCCCCGGGCACGGAGGCACCCGTGATCTACCTCGACAACGCGGCCACGACGTTCCCGAAGCCGGCGACCGTCTGGGACGCGATGGACCGGTTCGCCCGGAACGACGCGGGAAACCCGGGCCGGTCGGGGCACCGGTTTGCCGCTGCCGCCGCCGCGGAGGTCGAAGGGGCACGGGAGGAGGTGGCCCGGGTCATCGGCGCCCCGGACCCGTCGCGGGTGGCCCTGTGCCTGAACGCGACCGACGCCCTGTCGATGGCCTTCCACGGCATCCTTCGCCCCGGCGATCACGTCGTCACGTCGAGGATGGAGCACAATTCGGTCGTCCGCCCCTTGAACGCGCTGGCCCGTGCCGGCGTCATCACCCTCGATCGGGTCCCGAACGATGCCACGGGCGTGGTGGACCCGGACGCGCTGGCCGCGTCGCTGGGCCCGGCGACCCGGCTCGTTGCGATCACGTGGGCCTCCAATGCCTTCGGGACGATCCAGGCCGTGGATGCCATCGCCCGGGCCGTCAAGACGCACGGCGCCCTGCTGCTGCTGGACGCCTCGCAGGCCGTCGGCAGCATCCCGGTGGACGTCGCCCGCGTGCCGGTGGATCTGCTGGCGTTTCCCGGGCACAAGGGCCTGCTGGGTCCGATGGGAACCGGCGCCCTGTGGGTCCGGGAGGGGATCGAGGTGGATCCCTGGCGCGAAGGCGGCACCGGCGGTGATTCCACGAACCCGTTCCAGCCTGCCGAAATGCCGCACCGACTGGAGGCTGGGACGCCCAACGCCCACGGGTTGGCCGGCCTGAGGGCCGGGTGCCGGTGGGTGCTCGAGCGTGGCGTGGCGGCGATCCGCACCCACGAACAGGCCCTGGCCACCCGCCTCCTGGAGGGCCTGCGGACCGCGCCCGGCCTGGCGGTCCAAGGGCCGGCCGACGCCGACGCGCGCACGGGCGCCGTGTCCTTCACGCTCGCGGGCTTCGCCCCCCACGAGATCTCGTCGGTACTGGAGTCGGCCTTCGGGATCGCCGTCCGGGCGGGCCTGCACTGCGCGCCCGAGGCCCACGCCTCGCTGGGGACGTTCCCTGCCGGCACCGTCCGAGCCAGCGTCGGCCCGTCCACCTCGAACGCGGACATCGACGCGCTGATCGAAGCCCTGGGGGCCCTGGGGGCCGGCGCACGGTGATCCGGCCTCGGCACGGCTATCGTGACTCAAGCGGTCAGGTATGTTTCCCTTATTTTCCCTTATGTTCCGCATGTTCTACAGGCAAGTGTTGACATGCTTGAGTAATACGATTATCTTTATCGCATGAAGACGCGGCACCCGGGTCCTCCATCATTCGCCCTCCCTTCTCGAATGCACGGATGTAGCTGTCGCCGGCCGGCGTGAGACGGCACCGGGCACCCCCGCCCGCCCCCGTCGTCGCGTCGGCCTCGCATGGGATCCCTGCCGAATCGGGCGTGATGAAAGGTTCCCGGACCGTAGAAACCGGGAAAGGAGATGAACGATGGCTTCCCTGACCGAACGCAAGCTCCGCTACGAATCGCTCCAGGTGCACGCGGGACAGGAACCGGACGCCGGCACCGGCTCCCGGGCCGTGCCGATCCACCAGACCACCTCCTACGTGTTCAACGACTCCGCTCACGCGGCGCGCCTGTTCGCGCTGAAGGAGTTCGGGAACATCTACACCCGCATCATGAACCCGACCACCGACGTGTTCGAGAAGCGCGTCGCTGCGCTGGAAGGCGGGGTGGCGGCCCTGGCGACGTCGTCCGGCCAGGCCGCGCAGTTCCTGGCCCTGTCCACCATCGCCCAGGCGGGGGAGAACATCGTTTCCACGTCGAACCTGTACGGGGGCACCTACAACCAGTTCAAGGTGACGCTGCCGCGCCTGGGCATCCACGTGAAGTTCGTCGAGGGCGACGACCCGGAATCCTTCCGCAACGCGATCGACGACAAGACCAAGGCGATCTACGTCGAGACGATCGGCAACCCGAGGTTCAACGTCCCGGATCTGGAGGCGCTGGCCGGGGTCGCCCACGCCGCCGGCATCCCGCTGGTCGTGGACAACACCTTCGGCGCCGCCGGCTTCCTGTCCCGCCCCATCGACTTCGGCGCGGACATCGTCGTGGCGTCCGCGACCAAGTGGATCGGCGGCCACGGCACGTCGATCGGCGGCATCATCGTGGACGCCGGGAAGTTCGACTGGGGCAACGGGAAGTTCCCGATCTTCACCGAGCCGTCGCCCTCCTATCACGGGCTGAAGTTCTGGGAGGTCTTCGGCAGCGGCGGGCCCTTCGGCAACATCGCCTTCATCATCCGCGCCCGCGTCGAAGGGCTGCGGGACCTGGGTCCGACGCTGTCGCCGTTCAACGCGTTCCTGCTGCTGCAGGGCCTGGAAACGCTGTCCCTGCGGGTCCAGCGCCACGTCGACAACGCCCTGGCGCTGGCCCACTGGCTCGATCGGCATCCCCGGGTCTCGTGGGTGTCGTATCCCGGGCTGGTGTCGCATCCGCACCACGCCCTGGCGCGCAAGTACCTGCGCCACGGTTTCGGCGGCGTGCTGGCGTTCGGACTGAAGGGCGGCCTGCAGGCGGGGCCGAAGTTCCTGGACGGGCTGTTGCTGGCCAGCCACCTGGCCAACGTCGGCGACGCCAAGACCCTGGTCATCCACCCCGCGACCACCACGCACCAGCAGTTGTCGGCGGCCGAACAACTGGCGGCCGGCGTCACGGAGGACCTCGTCCGCGTCTCGGTGGGCATCGAGCACATCGAAGACATCAAGGAGGACTTCGAGCAGGCCTTCGCCGCCCTGTGAGCGGACGCGGGCGCAGCCCGGGAGGTGCCGCCATGACGATCCTGGCCAGCGTCCTGGAGGCCGTCGGACGCACCCCGCTGATCCGCCTGAACCGCGTGACCGACGGGTTGCCGGTCACGCTCCTGGCAAAGCCCGAAATGCTGAACCCGGGAGGTAGCAGCAAGGACCGCATCGGCCTGGCAATGATCGAGGACGCGGAACGCCGCGGCGCGCTGCGACCCGGCGGCACGATCGTGGAGGCCACCGCCGGCAACACGGGCGTTGGGCTGGCCCTGGTGGCCGCGGTGAAGGGCTACCGGTGCATCTTCGTGCTGCCGGACAAGATGAGCGAGGACAAGATCAACCTCCTCAAGGCCTACGGGGCCGAGATCGTCATCACGCCGACCAGCGTGGCGCCTGATGCCCCCGAATCCTACAACGGCGTGGCCGATCGTCTGTCCCGCGAGATCCCGGGAGCGTTCCGGCCGAACCAGTTCGGGAACCTGACGAACCCCGACGCCCACTACCGCTCCACCGGCCCCGAGATCTGGGAGGACACGGGTGGGCGGGTGGATGTGCTGGTGGCCGGGATGGGGACCGGCGGAACGATTTCGGGCGCCGGACGCTACCTGAAGGAGCGCAATCCCGCCATCACGGTGGTCGGAGCGGACCCGGAGGGTTCCATCCTGTCCGGCGACAGCCCCCATTCGTACCTGGTCGAAGGCATCGGCGAGGATTTCATCCCGGTCACGTTCGATCGCCAGGTGGTGGACGACTTCCTTCGGGTCGGGGACGCAGAGGCCTTCCAGATGGCGCGACGCCTGGCCCGCGAGGAAGGCCTGCTGGCGGGCGGATCCTCCGGGACCGCCGTGGCCGCCGCGGTGCGCTATGCCCGACGACTGCCGCCGGGCAAGGTCGTGGTGGTGGTGCTGCCCGACACCGGGCGGAACTACCTGACGAAGTTCCACTCCGACCGGTGGATGATCGAAAAAGGCTTCCTGGAGCGGCCGAGGGACAGCGTCACGGCCGGCGACATCCTGGCGGCCAAGGGTGGCCAACTGCCCCCGCTGGTGACGCTGCCACCCAATGTGGATGCGATGCAGGCGGTTCGGTTGCTGGAAGCCCACGGCATTTCACAGATCCCGGTGCTGGACCACGAAGGCCAGTGCATCGGGTGCCTGAACGACGTGACCATCCTCAAACTGCTCCATGACGGGGAGGACCTGTCGATCCTCCGGGCGGCCGACGTGATGGGCCGGCCCCTTCCCATGGTGGACGCCACGATAGACGTATCGGAGCCTTACCGGTTGCTGATGTCGGGGCACACCGGAGTGCTGGTGACCGTGAGCCACATCCCCATCGGTCTGCTGACGCGGATCGACCTGGTGGAGTTCTGGGCCCGGCGCGCGCGGGCGAACCGTGGGAGCACGCTGCCGTCCATCCCGCCCCCTTGAACGACGTTCCGCCAGGGAGGACGTCACCACCACAAGATGCGACAAACTGCCCAGGCCGCACCCAGGGCGGACGTCCGGGGTATCGAGTGGAATCCGGGAAAATCACACGGTTTACTTGTTCTTGGGGAAATCGGCCGGAAATCCCCAGGGCCCATGGAAGGAGGTGTCCCATGTCAACGCGCGTTGTACGTTCCCCGTTGCTGGTGGCGGTTCCGTTCCTCATGATCGCGTGCGCTCCAGGAACCTCGGACCCGGGTGGCGGGCAAGTGCTTTCCGCGGTCAGTTTCGGCGGCCAGACGTTCCAGGTGACCCCGGGTTCGATCGTGGGCTGCCAGGTGGCCTTCTGCTTCCAGGGAGTCGATTGCCACGCCTGCGCCAGCCCGGACGGCGTGTGTGCGCCCAACGCGGGATGCCAGGCGTCGGGCCAGACCGCGATGGGAGCCAGCGAGATCTGCAGCCAGGACGGATGCACCCCGACCGGATGCTTCCCGGCCTACTGTACCGGCGCGGGCTTGTGCACGGTCTGCGACGACGGAGACCCATCGACGATCGACCAGTGCTTCGACGATCCCGCAAGCCCGTGTCGCCACATCCCGGTCAGCCTGCCCGACGCCGCGTTCGTGCAGGATCTGCCGATCGTGGAGGACGTGCCCGTGACGACCGATGTGCCCGCGGCAGTGGACCTGCCTGCGAGCCCGGACGTGCCTGTCGCGGAGGACGTGCCGCCCCCCCCTGAAGACGTGCCCGCACCACGGGACGTGCCTGCCTCCCCGGACGCCACGACGAGCGATCCGGGTCCGTCGGGAGACCCGGGCGCCGGCTGCCTCGATGAATGCGTCAAGAAGTGCCAGCCCGCGGACGACGACGGGGACTGCGAAAAGGACGGTCCCGAGCCCGACGGAAAGGGTTCCATGCCTCCCGGCTGGATGAAGAGCAAGAAGTCCCACTGCGACAACGGGAAGCACCTGGGGTGGGAGAAGGGACGCCACTACGGCTGGGCCAAGGTCGACAAGGGCCTGGGCAAGCAGTCCGCAGACGACAAGGACACCGAGGGCAAGGACGACCAGGACAAGGACGACGACGATGCCCTGACCTGCGAACAGTCCTGCGCCAAGGCCTGCGCCCCTCCCGATGACGGTGGCCAGGATCCGGGCAAGGGCGGCGGCTCGTGCGGCAACGGCGGCGGCAAGGAGCAGAAGCACGGCGAAGGCGGCTCCGAGCCGGGCCCCGGCCGCCACTGGTAGTCAGCAGGTCTGATCTCACCCGCGAAGCCTCCGTGACGTCCCCCTGACCCGTAGCACCCGGGATAGGAAGGCCCGGTCGGTGGCGAGGTGGTCCGGGGCCGAAGGTACAACCGAAGACTATCGATAGACGTCGCGTCGATGGCGGACGGCCACAATGTCGATCACGTGGGTGGAGTCGTCGATCGAGACGACGACGCGGCAGTCACCGACGAGGAGACGCCAGAGCGCAAGCCTGCCCTGAAGCTTCTTGACGCCCACAGGTCGCGGGTCGCGCTCAAGAGGCTCGATCCGCTGGAGGGCGAGTTATCCAGCCGGGGCGAAACGGGGATTGGGCATGCCGGGCCAGGCCGCTCAGGCACGGAAGAAGCGGTTGCCGTGAACGCGGCACGCGGCGGTGCGCCCCACGGAGCGTGTCCGAGGTCGGATGGGGATGCGATGTGTGGGGCCAGGTTCTACCGGGCGGCGGTACGGCGGGGCCTGGCGCGACGGCACGAACGGCGTGGGCACATCCGCCGCGGCGTTCATGGAGGAGGCCGGGCAGTCCGGGGGATCCGGGGCCTGTGCGAGGGAGTGTGGAGGCGGCCGGGTCCATCAGGAAGGCGAGCACGACCATTGGGACATGGCACCTGGGACAGGTGGCCGCGACGTTTCCGGAACCTGGTCTTCGACCTGAACGCCGGACCGGTCGTAAGCGTCGCCGGAGGTCTGCAACGACGACCCCCGCGACACAGCCCTCTGTGATGCTTGCCGGCTCGCCCCGGTGCCACCGAGGCTTGCGACGACCCTGTCCGGATTCGAGGAGATCACTCAGGATTCCACTGGATTGACAGTGCATTCGTCGCGTGCGAGAGTTCGGCGCCGAGAACGCAAGGACCCTGTAAATGATGGCGGCTAGCCAAGCCGGCGTTCTCATGGTCATCGGGCTCGGTTCGTTCCTCGTCCTGTTGAGCATCGCCATCGAACTGCTCCTCCGGTGGATCGGCGGCGACGTGTCGGGCACCACGAGGGCGGTGGCGTACCTGGCGGCGGCGGGAACCCTGGCGGCGTTGACCTTCGCCTTGGTTCGCCTGTTCGCCCGGGTGCGGACCCGGCAGCCGATGCCGCTGGACGCGGCCGTGCTGCTGGCGCCGTCCATCAGGCAGCAGGCTGGCGAGAAGGCCGCGGGACTCTGCCGCCTGCTTCGGGCCGGCCTCCCGGTTCCCCCCGGCTGGGTCGTCCTGGAGGCCGCTCAACGCCGTCCGTCGAGGCTCGCACGGAGGCTGAAGCGGGGCTTCCGGGCGATCGGCGCGTCGCAGGCGATCGTGCGGTCGTCCTTTCCCGGCGAGGACGGCGGTCACCTGTTCCCCGGCATCTTCGCATCCATCGGCCCCGTGCCGCTTTCCGACCCGACCGGGCTGACGCAGGCCGTCGAGGGTGTCCTGGCCTCTCTCTCGGGCAGGATCGTGGAGCGCTATCGCCAACGCCTGTCGATCGCTGTGCCCCGTCCCGCGACCGGCGCGGTCCTCGTGCAGGAACACGTGGCATGCCAGACCACGGGAGTGGCCTGCTCGTTCCACCCGGTCACGCGACGCATCGACGAGATCACGGTCGAGGCGGATGGCGCGGGCGTGGACATCTTCTGTCCCCTGCACGGAACCTGGCAGGTCCTCGCCTCGGGCCTGGGACCCGAGGTGCGATCGGTCCTCTTGCGGGCCGTCGAACTGGGCGAGCGCTTCCTGGGCGGCCCCGTGGTCGTCGAGTTCGGCGTGTCCGACGGACAGCCATGGATCTTCCAGGTGCGCCGGGCGCCGGCGGTCGATCTGGTGCCCGTGTGGACCTCCGGCGGGCCGCTGGGGCTCAACCCCGAGGTCCTGCCGCCGCTGCATCGGGACATCCTCTATGGAAGCAGGCTGGAACGTCTTTCCGACTGCGTACAGCGCGGACTGGGCCTGGGCAGGTCCGCGGGGGATTCCCTGGTGCGGTTGCACTGCGGACGTCCCCTGGTGGACTACCGCGTCGTGGCACCCACCGTCCGCTACGGGACCCGCAAACTGGTGTTCCCGCAGGGTCTCCTGGTTCTGCTCCGGGACGACCATGCTGCGCGCGCCGAGGCCCGGGCGGCCGGCAAGGCTCGAGGGGATCCGGTGGAATGCGTCCGCCGTCTGGCGACGGCGCAGGGGCGGGTGCAGCAGGCGGCCGAGAACTGGCGCACGGTTTCCCGCCAGGCGGAAGCCGTGCTGCCGTCCCGGGTGGCCCGTGCGATGGCGCAGCGAGCCCGCGGACTGGACGCCCTGCGCAACCCGATGCACGACGAGTTGCTCCGTCGCCTGGACGCCATCGCCGATTCCCGCTCCGACGATGCCTTCCTCACGCTGGCCGAGTGGAGCGGGGTTCCTGGCGAAAGCCCCCCCGCGGCGACGCTGGCGGCCCGTCGCGGGGACCTGGCGCGGGAAGCCGCATTGCCGGCTCCGTTCGTCGTCTGCGATGTGCCTGGCTCCGCCCCGCCGAGGAACGCCTGTGCGCTCGGGAACGGCGCTGCCGAATTCGAACTGGTGGTGCTGGTCCCCGGTCGTGCCGCCGGCACCGCCGTGCGCGCCGACTCCGCGGCTCCTGACGATGGATGCGTCGTCCTGCTCCCGGACACGTCGCTCCGATGGATCGATCGCGTTGTGGACGCGGCGGGCGTGGTCATGGTGGGCCAGGCTCTTCTGGGCCACCTCGCGCTGCTGCTTCTGGAGTGCGGCACCCCGACGCTCATGGGATTGAGTTCGGACGATCTCGCCTCGCTCGACGGGCGACGGGTCCGCATCGAGGGAGCGCGCCTCCGGGTGGACGCGAGGGACACGGCGGTGGACTCGTGATGCCACTGGCCGACGAGTATGTCTTCCTGCTGGGCAGCGTCCTCGGGGAATGGGTTGCCCTGCTGTTGTCCCTGCTGGCCATTGCCGCGCTTTGGCGCTTCGGACCATGGCTCGACGCGCGGTCCGAACGGCAACGGACCCTGGCCGTTGGGTTGGTCATCCTGGTCATGGGCTGCTCGACCATCGGGGTCGGGACCAACGACACCCTGGCGGTGAACTCGACGCTGAGGATCGTGTTCTGGCTTGTCCTCATGCGGCTGCTCCGCGACAGGCCGGCAATCCTGCGCGCGGTGCCTCTCCTCGCGGCCGTGGACGGAGTGTTCTTCCTCGCCTTTTCCGCCAAGCTGCTGTTCCGCGACCCGTCCATCGTCCCCGGCTACATGTTCAGGATGGAGGCGACCGTCGAGCACCTCGCGGCGGCCCTACTCCTGCCGGCACTGGATTTCGCGGATCGCTTCGAACCTTCGATCCACTCGACGGTGCTCTCGGTGATCCGGGCGATCGCGCGGCAGGCGTCCGGCATCGTGCTGCCGGGTCTCGCGGCATTCAACTACTCGATGTTCCTTTGGCTGTCGAGCCAGGCTCCCGGTCCGAGGAAGGCTTCACAGGCCTCCGCGGAGGCCCGCCCCCGATCGCCTTTCCGGCTGCTCGGGACGGCGCTCGTCGTCGTCCTCGCGGAGTGGGCTCTCTTTGAACCACTCGGATCGGAGATGAACGTCCCGCGGTTGCGCTGGGTGGGGTTCGTGGCGACCCTCCTGCCGATCGTCGGCGCGGCGCTTGCCGGGACGGCACCTGACCGACGCAGGCTCCAGGGACAGGCCGGGATCCTCCTGGTCCTCTCGGGCGCGAGCCTGCTGGTCACCCGGCCTCTGTGGGCCAACTGCGCGTGGTTGCAGATCGTCACCGGCGCGGGCATCCTCGCCCAGGCGGGGATCGTCCGGATCTCGCGAGGCGCGTCGGGCGATGTCTCTCCCGCCCGTTTCGCGGGCCTCGGGCTGCTTACGTGGGCGGCCCCGGTGACAGGCGTTCTTCTCGCGCTCCTCGGCCTGGTGGTCTCCTCGGTGCTGCCTCCCCAGGCCCCCCTGTCGGAGTCGCGCCGAAGGCTCGGGATGGCGCGGCTGCCGGGCCTCGGCGGCCTTCTGGCGGCATGGCTGGTCACCTTCTGCTGGATCGTCCTCGCGCTGATCCTGGGACTGGCCGACGAGGTGGTCCCGGAAACGTCGGTGCTCCCGCATCCGACCGCCGTGGTGGAGCCCCTTCCGGAGGATCCCTGGGAGGCGACGCGTTTGCTTTGCGAGCAGCGAGGCCGACGAGCCTGCACTTGGAGCGAGGTGGCGTGCGACGCGGCATCGTGCGAGCCGGACGACAACGACGCCACCGTCACGACCTTCGACTGCGAGGACGGGCCGCTGTGCCCCGAGGACCGCCGCTGGCCGGGCCCCCGGCACCAGAACTCCCTGATGGCGTTCGTGGACGAGGCGACCGGCTGGCGACTGATCTCCGTGCCGATCTACTTCTACCCGCGAGGCCCGCCCGAGGTGGGAGCCTGGCCCAGGCAGTTCCTGGCACCTTCGTCGCTCGACGACCTGCGCACGGCCGCGGGTGTGGAACTGGTGGTCTTCTGTTGCGACGCCACCGCGACCGACTCGGCGCCCCGTGTCGAACCGCTGGTGACACCCGGAATTCCCGAAGACCTTCCACCCCCCCTGTCGTGACCCGCCCCCGCGCATCGCCCGCAATCGCACGGGGGCGGCGCGAGGTTCCCCAGGGGGTAGGATGGTCGCGTCCGACCCCCTGGCAGACCAGGGGGCCGCCGAGCTGCCAGGCATCCTCGGCCTCCAGCGCCTCCCGCGCGGCCGACCGGGTCGAGAAACGCTCGAAGAACGGATCGGCCAGTTCGTGGACCGCCTGGGCCAAACCGGCCAAGGAGCCTTTTCGTCCCCGCCCCGTCGCCGATATGCCCCCGATCGATTCCCGGCCTCTGCATCCCGGCTCCCGGATGAACCGCAAGACAGTTCTTCGTCCCCATAAACCGATTGTGTGCAACCTCCGTCTGCCCCGCCCGCATCCGGAAGTCGAGCGGGATTCCGTGTTCGACCTGGCCATGCCGAGTCGATTGGCGGCTGTCCGACCATCACCCGACCCGGTCGATCCACCCGCCGCCCAGCACCGTATCCCCGTCGTAGAACACCGCGGCCTGCCCCGGCGTCACGGCCCGGATCGGACGGTCGAAGTCAACGCGGACGGTCCCGTCATCCCCGGGGGTCACGACGGCCGGCACCGCAGGCGCCCGGTAGCGGATCTGCACCGCGCAGCGCAGCGGCCCGTCGGGGGGATCCCGCAGCCACGAGCAGCCGGACGCGTGCAGGGTGCGGGCCATCAGGTCCGCCGGATCGGTCGTCAACACGACGGTCCCGTCGGTCGGGTCGATGCGCGACACCCAGGCACGACGACCCAGCGCCACCCCGGTCCCCTGCCGCTGGCCCACCGTGAACCGGTGGATGCCGTCATGCTCGCCCAGCGTGCGACCCTCGGCATCGGCGATCCTTCCCGGCCGCGCCACGCCCCGCATCGCGATCCGCAGCGCCTCGGCGAACCCGCCCTCGTGGTCCAGGCAGGCGTCCTGGCTGTCCGGCCGATCCGCGCTGGCCAGGCCCAGTTCCCGGGCGGCGACCCGGACCTCGGCCTTGGTCAGGTGCCCGACCGGGAACACCGCCTTCCGGAAGCCGTCGTCCCCCAGCTCGAACAGGAAGTAGGTCTGGTCCTTCGACGCATCCAGGCCGCGGCGCAGCACCGGGCGCCCGTCCGGACCGATGGCAAGGCGCGCATAGTGCCCGGTCGCCACCTTGTCCGCGCCCAGCATCCGGGCGTACTCGGCCAGCAGGCCGAACTTGATGTCGCGGTTGCAACGAATGCAGGGGTTCGGCGTGCGGCCGGCCGCGTACTCGTCCCAGGCCGGGCGCAGCACGCGTTCCTGGAACTCGACGCCGACCGGGAACACCTCGTGGGCGAAGCCCAGCCGGTCCGCGACCGACTTCGCCGTCAGCACGCCGTCCACGCCGCAGCAGGATCCCGGGTCCACGCCCTCGCCGCAGGGTCGCAGGCGCAGCGTGACCCCGACGACGTCGGCCCCCTCGCGGACCAGCAGCGCCGCCGCCACGCTCGAATCCACGCCGCCGCTCATCGCGACGACGATTCGTGGACGGGCTGCGGACACGGCGAGCCTCCCGGGGAATCTGAAGGAACCGATGCGGGCGGCCTAGGAACCCGGGCCGCGCCCGGTCCCGGCCCCGTCCGTGGAACCCTGCGCGCGATCGTGGACGCGGCGGCGACGCTCCCCGTGTCCCGAACCGAACGTGCGGCCGATGGACCGGATCCGGCCGTGCAGGCACAGCGCGCACTGCTCGGCGGTTTCCTCGATGCAGGCCTTCGCGGGGTAGATTTCGTACTTCACCCGGTACATCGGCGGGGTGAGGTTCGGCATCACGATGTTCGCGCCGCGCTGCAGCCCGTGCTCCCGGCCGCTGGCGCGGTTGATCGTCGCCAGGGCCGTCGTGCTGGGGATGTTGGCCTCGGGGCACAGGATGCGCGTCAGCGCCACGCAGCGCAGCACCATGTCCTCGGTGGCCGGCACCTGGCTCCCGCCATCGACCGGGGGCGGCTGCACGCCCAGCGGCGTCTGGGGATGGGGGATGTACGGGCCGATCCCGATCATGTCCAGGTCGAAGTCCCGGAAGGTCAGCAGATCGGTCGCCAGCGTGTCCCAGGTCTGCCCCGGGATGCCGACCATGATCCCCGAACCGACCTCGTACCCCAGTTCGCCCAGGCGACGCAGGATCGCGAACCGATCGTTGGGCTGCGGCGAACCGGGCCGCGACGGGTGGATCCGCTCGTACAGCGCGGTGTCGCTGGTTTCGAATCGCAGCAGGTACCGGTCGGCCCCGGCCTCGCGCCACGCGACCAGGTCCGCATCGGGACGCTCGCCCAGCGACAGGGTGACGGCCAGCCCGGTTTCCGCCTTGATCCGCCGGACCACCGCCGCGATCCCTTCCGTGGTCAGGCCATAATCCTCGCCGGCCTGGATCACCACGGTGCCGTACTTCAACACCACGGCCCGGCGCGCGCAGTCCAGGATCTCCTCGTCGGTCATGCGATACCGGTCGATCGCCCGGTTCTCCAGGCGGATCCCGCAGTACCCGCATTTCCGCACGCAGTAGTTGCTGGCCTCGATCAGGCCGCGCAGGTGGACCTCGTCGCCGACGTTGGCGCGCCGCACCTCGTCGGCGGCCTTCCACAGCAGTCCCATCCGCTCGGGATCGGTTTCGCGCAGCCACCGCAGCACCGCGGCCCGATCCAGCGGCTCGGCCAGCAGGTCCTCGACACGCATCATCCGGCCCCCTTCGCCTTCACCCTCGCCAGGTCCCGGTACGCCTCCAGGGCCGCCGGGAAGGGCGACAGCGCACGCTCGAAAATGCCCAGGCTGTAGGCAATGACCAGCCCGTAGTTGGTGATCGGCACACCCGCGCGGCGGCACCGCAGGATCCGGTTCAGCATCTCGCGCCGGTTCTGCGTGCACGACCCGCAGTGGATGACCAGCCGGTAGGGCGTCACGTCCTCGGGGAAGTCGTGGCCCTGCACGTGGACGAAGTCCAGCTTCCCGCCGACGTACTGTTCCAGCCAGCGGGGGATCTTGACGCGACCGATGTCCTCGCCGATCGGGTGATGGCTGCAAGCCTCGGCCACCAGCACCTTGTCGCCGCCCTTCAGGCCATCGACCGCCATCGCCCCCTGGACCATCGTGGTCAGGTCCCCCTTGAACCGGCTGAACAGGATGCTGAAGGACGTCATCGGGACGTCGGGCGGCGTGTCCGCGGCCACCTTCAGGAAGGCCTGCGAATCGGTGACGACCAGGCGCGGCGGCCGCTTCAGCGTGTCCAGCGCCGCCCGCAGCTCCCGCTCCTTGACCACCATGCACCAGGCGTCGTTATCCAGCAGGTCCCGGATGGACTGCACCTGCGGCAGGATCAGGCGCCCCTTCGGCGCCTCCTTGTCGATGGGCACGACCAGCACGGCGACCTCGCCCGGCGACACCAGGTCGCCGAGGATCGTCGGCGCGTCCACGAAGTCTGCCGGAGCCGCGTCCAGCAAGGCCGATCGCAGGTCCAGGATGCCCTCGCCCCGCACCGCGACCGTCCGCACCAGCCGCACTCCGCGTGCCGTCAGGCCGGCTTCCACCTCCGCGGTCGGCCCGCCCACGTCGGCCTTGTTCCACACGGCCACCACCGGGACCTTCCGGGCCACCAGCTCGGCCAGCAGCGCCTCCTCGAAGTCGCCCCAGTCGCCCGCCGCCGCGACGATCACGCCCAGGTCCGTCCGGTCCAGCACCTGCCGGGTCCGCGCGACGCGCATCTGCCCCAGCGCGCCCACGTCGTCCACGCCCGCCGTGTCGATGAAGACCACCGGTCCCAGCGGCAGCAGTTCCATGGGCTTTTCGACCGGGTCCGTGGTCGTGCCCGCCGTGTCCGACACGATCGACACCTGCTGGCGCGTGAACGCGTTCAGCAGCGACGACTTGCCGACGTTCCGCCGGCCGAAGATCCCGATGTGAAGCCGCATGCCGCGCGGCGCCTGCTCGCTCACGTTGCTCCCCCGTCCCAGCCCCGCTCCGTCCTGTCCCGCCCCAGCCCTGTTCACGTGCACGTTCACGGACACGTTCACATACCCGTACCCGAGTCCGTACCCGCCCTGCTCCCGTCCTTCTCCCCTTCCCCTACGGCATCCCCAGCCGCCGCACCGCCTCCGGGCTCACCAGCGCGTCGAACGCCTCGCCGGTCATCGCACCCTCGGCCGTCACCACCTCGCGGATCGTGCGCCCCGTCGCGCGGGCCGCCTTCGCCACCTCGCAGGCCCGGTCGTACCCCAGCACCTGGATCAGCGCGGTCGCCGTGGCCGTGGACGCCTCCACGGTGGCCCGGCACCGGCCCTCGTCAGCCTCGATCCCATCGACGCAGTTCCGCCGGAATACGTCGCACCCCCGCGCCAGCAGGTCCAGCGACTCCAGCAGCGCGTCCGCCACCAGCGGCAGGAAGGGGTTCAGTTCCAGGCTCCCGCCCGCCACCGCCATCCCGATGGCGACATCGTTGGCCATCACCTTCATCGCGACCTGCGTGATCGCCTCGGGGATGACCGGGTTCACCTTCCCCGGCATGATGGACGACCCCGCCTGCCTTTCGGGCAGCCGGATCTCCGAAAGTCCCGCGTCCGGTCCCGACGCCAGCAGCCGCAGGTCGGACGACACCTTCCACAGCGACGTCGCGCAGGCCTTCAGGATGCCCGAGACCTCGGCGAACACGTCCGCGTTCTGCGTCGCTTCGACCAGGTTTTCGGCCCGCGCCAGGCCCATCCCCGTTTCCTCGCGCAGCACGTCCACCACCCGGAAGATGAATCGCCGCGGCGCCCCCAGGCCCGTGCCGATCGCCGTCCCGCCCAGGTTCACGACCCGCAGCCTCTCCTCGCACTTGTACACGCGCCACCGGTCGCGGTTGAACGCCTCGGCGTACGCGCCCATCTCGCGGCCCAGCGTGGTCAGCACTGCGTCCTGCAACTGGGTCCGACCGACCTTCACCACGTCCGCGAACCGCTGCTCCAGGCCCTGGAAGGCCTCCTGCAGGGCCACCAGCCGCCCGTCCAGCTCGCGCACCCCGCGGATCGCCGCGATCCGCAGCGCGGTCGGGTAGGTGTCATTGGTCGACTGGTGCAGGTTCAGGTCATCGAGCGGCGAAACGCGATCGTACCGCCCAGCGGGCAGCCCCAGGATTGCCAGGGCCCGGTTCGCCAGCACCTCGTTCACGCACATGTTGGTGGACGTTCCGGCGCCGCCCTGCAGGGCGTCCACCGGCGCCGCCTCCCCGAGGCCCCCCTCGGCCATCTCCCGGCAAGCCCGCTCGATGGCGTCGGCCTTCTCCGGGTCGTCGGCCCAGGCGCCCAGCTCGCGGTTGGTCCGCGCGCACGCCAGTTTCACCCACCCGAACGCCCGCACCAGTTCCCGGTGCACCGGCCGCCCGGACAAGGGAAAATTGGCGATGGCCCGGGCCGTATGCGCGCCCCACAGCGCGTCGTCCGGCACCGCCACCTCGCCCAGGGGGTCCCGTTCCAGCCGCATTCCGCTCTCCGCCGCCCATGCCAACCCGACGCCCCGACGCCCCGACCCTCACGGCCGACCGCCGACGGCCGACGCTAGGCCGGGTGATCGAACACCATCTTCTGGACCTCGATGCCCTTCACTTCGGACAGCTTCGACACCAGCGCCATGATTTCCGGCTCGTCGCCCGTCATTTCCAGCAGCAGCAGCCCGTTCCTGCTGCAGCACTTCCCGTCGCCGCCGACCTCGTGCAGGCCCAGGCGCGTCTTGATGTAGCAGCCGTACTCGCTCAGCAGTCCCTGCACCTGCGGCACGTGCTCCAGCCGATCCGTCACGTGAACCCCGATGATGATGTGCTTGTTCATGCTTTCCTCCTCCTTGATTCCCAAGAGCCTCGGCCCGCGGCCGTCGTCCCTCCTCCATCCCCGTCACGCGCGTCTGGGGCGGCCGCCCCAGCGGCCGGCCGCAGCACGCGAGACTGCGCGGGCCGCGGGACGTGTCCCACATAACCCCGCCCCGTCGCCGTCATACGAACACGTCCCGTCGGCCCGCGCGCACCTTTTCGACCAGTTTCTCCGACACGGCCCGGCTCTTCGGGTCCATCGTCGCCAGCGTTTCGGTGATCAGCGCCTCGCCCACGACCCGCGTTTCGGGCGACGCGTAGTCCGCAAGATACTCCGCGAACGTCGACAGCGCGTTCGGGTCGCAGTGCATCCGGATGTCGCCGGGCTTCGCCAGGTCCATGAAATCCTTGCCGACACGGCCCAGCCGGTAGCAGCCGGTGCAGAACGAAGGGATGTAGCCCAGGCCCGCGATGTCCTTCACCACCTCGTCCAGCGAACGATGATCGCCCAGGCTGAACTGCTGCCCGTCCTCGGTGATCCCGCCTTCCTCCTCGGCGTAGCCGCCCGGGTTCGTACGGCTTCCGGCCGAGATCTGCGAAATGCCCAGCGCGAACGTTTCGCGGCGGATGTTCGCCGTTTCGCGCGTGGACAGGATGATGCCCGTGTACGGCACCGCCAGCCGCAGGATGGCCACCAGCTTTCGGAACTCGATGTCCGCAACGGGCTTCGGCGGGTGCGTCGCCACGTCCGATCCGACGGCCGGCTCCAGCCGCGGCACGCTGATCGTGTGCGGCCCGACGCCGAACGCCTGCTCCAGGTGCCGCACGTGCTGCATCAAGGCCAGGATTTCGAACCGCCAGTCCCACAGCCCGAACAGCACGCCGACGCCGACGTCCTGGATGCCGGCCGACATCGCCCGGTCCATCACGGTGACGCGCCAGTCATAGTCGCGCTTCTTGCCCACCAGGTGGACCTGCCGGTACGTTTCCCGGTGGTACGTTTCCTGGAACAGTTGGTAGGTGCCGATCTTCGCTTCCTGCAGCGCGTGGAACTCGTCCATGTTCAGCGGCGCCACGTTCACGTTGACGCGCCGGATCTCGCCGGGCCCGCTCTTCGTCTTGTACACGGTATCGATGCACTTCAGTACGTAGTCGAAGCCCTCGTTGGGATAGGACTCGCCCGCCACCAGCAGGACCCGCTTGTGCCCGCTTTCCACCAGGATTCGCGCCTCGTTGGCCACCTCGTCCTGGGTCAGCGCGCGCCGCTTCACTTCCTTGTTGCGCAGCCGGAACGCGCAGTAGGTGCAGTCGTTGGCGCAGAAGTTCGACACGTACAGCGGGGCGAAGATCACCAGCCGCCGCCCGTAGATGTGCTCCTTCACCTGGCGGGCCGCCGCGAACAGCTCGCCCAGCATCTCCGGGTCCGAGATCCCGGCCAGTACCGCGACGTCGCTCATGCCCAGGCCCTTCATTTCCAGGGCAGCAGCCAGGACTTCCCGCACCCGCCCGCTGTCGTGCTTCGCGCCGGCCTCCAGCACGCTTCCGATTTCCGCCTCGTCGATGAACGTCGCCGTTTCCGCAATCGCCATGGTCGCCTCCTCGGGGAACACGCGCACAGGATGGGGCGCAGCGCGCCTTCCTGGGGGATCAACCGATCCCGGCACCCGCCTCGTCCGGGGATTGCAGGGGCTGCGGGATTTCGATCGAAAACTCGGCCCATTTCCCCGGTTCGGACTCCGCCATCACCCGGCCGCCGTGCAGGCGCACGATCCTCGCAACCGTGTACAGGCCCACGCCCGTGCCCTTCTGCTTCAGCAGCTCGGGCGTCTGCAGGCGGGAAAACTTCCGGAACAGACGGGCGCGCTGGGATTCCGGGAACCCCGGGCCCTCGTTCCAGACGGACATCCGGAAGCCGCCATCGGCGCGCGCGGCCGTCACGCGCAACAGCCCGCTTTCGTTCCCGTACTTCACGGCGTTCCCGACGAGGTTCACGGCCACGATCCGCAGCAGGTCCGGATCGCCGTCAACGGTCAGCCCGTCCTTCGGCCAGTCCGTCTCCAGGCGCATCCCCTTCGCCTCGATCTGCGGCCGGATGATGTCGATGGCC
This sequence comes from uncultured Myxococcales bacterium, assembly GCA_903857665.1. GTDB lineage: Bacteria > Myxococcota_A > UBA9042 > DTJE01 > DTJE01 > CAIZWN01. The sequence goes on along the minus strand of CAIOFV010000082.1, from coordinate 12,694 downwards.
GGCTCCAGGGCATCGGCCACCAGGTCCATCCCGGCCTTCGGGTCCACCTTCAGGCCCGCGCCCTCCACGAACGCCAGGTCCATGTAGTCCCGCACCAGCCCCAGCAGGAATTCGCCCTTGGCGATGATGCGTTCGACCTTGTTCCGCTGGGCCTGCGTCAAGTCCCCGACATACCCTTCCAGCATCAGGTGGCCGTCCAGCACCATCGATGCGACCGGGTTCTTCAGTTCGTGGGCCACGAAGCCCAGCATTTCCATATACGCGGAATTCGCCGCGGCCAACTGCTCGATGTGCCACGCCTTTTCGACCGCCTGTGCCAGCCGCTCGGCCATCGCGAGGTGCAGCCCCACCTGCTGCTCGCCGTAGGCCGCAACCTGACGCGACGACCGGAACAGCAGCCCGACCGGCCGCCCTTCCACCACCAGCGGGCACGTCATGCTGGAACGGACGCCCTCGTTGACCAGGATCCGGGTCGATCGGCTGTCAGGGTGTTCCTGGAGGTACGCGGCCAGGTCGTCGATGATGCGCAACTGCCGGCCGCGCAGCAGGGCCTCCAGCGAGGAACCGTGCATCTCCTCGCCGTAGCCCTGTCCCAGCAGCACGGGCTGGTACGCCGCCCCGACCCACCGGGACACCACCCGCGCCCCATCATCGACCACGAAGGCCAGGCCGATGCGGTCGGAGGGCCCGATCGCCTGCGACGACTCGAAGACGAACGCCATGATCGCGTCCAGGGACTCCGACGCCGCCACTTTCCGGTTGATGGTGTCCAGCACCCGGGCGATCTCGGGGGGGAAAATCCCCTCCCCGGCGTCTTCCCGGGCCAGGTCCACGTATCGAAGGCCGTGCCGATCGTCCATGGGACCTCCAGCGGGCCCAAATATAGAAAAGCCCGCGCGCACACGCAAGGCGCTTCGCCCCGAATCCTGAACCTGCTTTCATTTCAGATGGCGAAGGACCCGGGGTCCCGGCCTCGCGACCGGGACCCCGGACGGACTACTCGGCGATGTACTTGCCGCGGGGGGTGTAGTGCGTGTGCAGCAGCTTGTGGCTCTTGTGGCCGCAAGGCCCTTCCGTCAGGAACTTGGTGTACAGTTCCAGCACGGCCGGATTCTCGTGCGACTTGCGGATCGGGTACGCCGAATCCTCGGCGTAGATCGCCTTGGCGCGCGCCTCGCGGATCTCCTGGGACGTCGGGATCGGCTGGCCGCCGCCGCCGATGCAGCCGCCCGGGCAGCCCATGAACTCGATGAAGTGGCACTGGGACAGCGGGCCGCCGTTCTTCAGGTCTTCCATGACCTTGTGGGCGTTCGCCGTGCCGTGGGCCACCGCCACCTTGACCGTGACGCCCTTCAGGAAGTCCCAGGACTCGAACAGCGGCTTCAGGATGGCGGGCACCTCGCCGACCGACGGGATCGTCAGCTCGACGTACTTGATGCCGTCCATGCCGCGCAGCGGGATGATGTCCGCGTGGTCGAACAGGTTTTCGACCTTGATGCCGACCACCAGTTCGATGACCGTCCGCAACGCCGCTTCCATGACGCCGCCGGTGGTCCCGAAGATCACGCCCGAGCCGGTCGCCGAACCGAACGGCGAATCGAAGTCGGACTTCGCCATCTTCGGCAGGTCGATCCCGGCCTCCTGGATCATCTTGGCCAGCTCGCGGGTCGTCAGGCCGTAGTCCACGTCCTTGAACCCGGAATCGGTCATTTCCGGCCGGTTGCACTCGAACTTCTTGGCCGAGCAGGGCATCAGCGCGACCGTGACGATGTCCTTCGGGTCCAGGTTGTTCAACTGGGCGTAGTACGTCTTGATGACCGCGCCGAACATCTGCTGCGGCGACTTCGCCGACGACAGGTTCGGGATGTACTCGGGGTAGAAGTGCTCGAGGTACTTCACCCACCCCGGCGAACAGGACGTGAACTGCGGCAGGAAGACCGGGCCCTTCTTCGTCTTCAGCGCGTCCTGCAGCCGCAGCAGCAGTTCGGCGCCTTCCTCGAAGATGGTCAGGTCGGCCGTGAAGTTCGTGTCGAACACCTTGTCGAAGCCGCACAGCTTCATCGCGGTGTTCAATTCGAACGTCAGCGGGTGGCCGGGTTCCAGCCCGAAGCACTCGCCGATCGCCGCGCGGGGCGCCGGCGCCGTCTGGATGACGACGTGCTTCTTGGGGTCGTCGATCGCGGCCCAGATCTCGTCCGTCGGGTCATTGGCCCGCAGGGCGCCGGTCGGGCAGCGGTTGATGCACTGGCCGCAGTTGATGCAGACGACGTCCGCCAGCGGCTTGTCCATGAACGTGGCGATCTTGGTCTTGTCGCCGCGGTCCACCGCCTCCAGGCAGCCGACTTCCTGCAGGTCGATGCAGGTCCGGACGCAGCGGCGGCACAGGACGCACTTGTTCATGTCGCGGATGACCGAGTGGCTCGACTCGTCCTTCGCGTACATGGGCTTGTCCGGATGGCCGAACCGGAAGAAGTCGACGCCGTATTCCTTGGCCAGTGTCTGCAGTTCGCAGTTGTTGTTCCGGCCGCAGGCGTAGCACTCGCCGTAGTGGTGCGACAGCATCAGGTCGATGATGTGCCGGCGAGCCTGGCGCACCTTGCGGGTGTGCGTGTGGATCTTCATCGGCTGCGAAACCGGGTAGGCGCAGGACGCCTGCAGGGTCCGCATGCCCTCGACCTCGACCACGCAGACGCGGCAGAGGCCGGCCATGCACAGGTCGGGGTGCGCGCACAGGGTCGGGATGTGGATCCCGGCCCTCTTGGCCGCGTCGTGAATCGTGGTGCCCAGGGGCACCTTCACTTCCTGGCCGTCGATGGTCAGTGTTACGCGCGCCCCGATCATGCCCTCGTCATCGACGGGGGGGATCACGTGGCCGGTCTGGCTCACGGGAGCGCGACTGGTGCTGTCGTTCAGGTTGTCCGCCATGGGTATCGCTCCTTCGCTCGGGTCTCCCCTCGCGACTCCGCTGCCTAATGCGCCTCGCCCTGCGTGCGCCCCATCAGTTCGTCCTTGAAGTGCTTGACGATGGACAGGAACGCGTTCGGCGCGCTCTGGCCCAGGCCGCACTTCGAGGCGATCTGCATGGTTTCGCCCAGCGACGACAGCTCATTCAGGTATCGCATCGAGCAGCGGCCCTGCTCCAGCAGTTCGACGCCACCCAGGAGCTTCGGGTTCCCGTCGCGGCAGGGCGTGCACTGGCCGCAGGATTCCTCGACGAAGAACTCCAGGAAGTTCTTGGCAACATGGAGCATGTCCCGGTGCGCCCCGAAGACGATGACCGACCCGCCGGTCGATACGTCCTCGAACGCGATGACCCGGCCGAATTCCGACGCCGGCACGCAATGCCCGGACGCGCCGCCGATCTGGACGGCCTTCGCGTCCGAACCGCCGACGGCCTCCAGCATCTTCGCCACCGTGATGCCCATCGGGAACTCGTAGATGCCGGGCTGCTTGCAGTCGCCGGACACCGAGAAGATCTTCAGGCCGGTGGACCGCTGGGTGCCGATCGCCTTGAACCACGCGGAACCCTTCACGAGGATGCTGGTCACCCACGCGAACGTTTCGACGTTGTTGACGACCGACGGCAGCTTGTTCAGGCCCGTATCGACGGGGAAGGGCGGCCGGTTGCGCGGCTCGCCGCGGTGGCCTTCCAGCGACTCGATCAGCGCGGTTTCCTCGCCGCAGACGTAGGCGCCGGAACCCATGCGGATCTGGATGTCGAACTCGAAGCCCTGCTTGCCGGCGACGTTCTTGCCCAGCAGGCCCTTCGCCCGGCGGGCGGCGAGGACGGCGTCGAGGTGCGCGCGCAGGTAGGTGTACTCGCCGCGCAGGTACAGGATGCCGATCTTCGAGCCGATCGCGTACCCGCCGATCGTCATGCCTTCGAACACGAGGTCGGCATGGTCGGACAGCAGGACGCGGTCCTTGAACGTGCCGGGCTCGCCCTCGTCGGCGTTGCAGATCACGTACTTGGTGTCGGCCTGCGCGGCCGCCGCCAGGTTCCACTTCACGCCGGTCGGGAAGCCGGCGCCACCGCGGCCCTTCAACTGGGAAGCGGTGATTTCGGCGATCAGGTCCACCCGCGGCTTCGCCAGGGCGGCCTTCAGGCCGGCGTCCGGCTCGATCGTCGCGAAGGTCAAGGGGGCCTTGTGATTGGGAGTAATCATGCGTGTCCCTCCTCGTGCGTCGACTCGAGGGCGTACACGCCGAAGGTCTTCCGACAGGTCTCGAGGATGTCGTTGACCATCGCTGGCGTCACGCGCGTGTAGACGATGTCGTTGACCAGCAGCGCGGGGCCCTGGTCGCACATGCCGAGGCAGTTCGCCCATTCCAGCGAGAACTTCCCGTCGGAGGTCGTTTCGCCGAAGGTGATGCCCAGGTCGCTTTCCAGCTGCTGGGCCACGCGGGCCTTGCCCTGCATGTCGCACGAAACCGTGCGGCACAGGCGGATGACGAACTTGCCCTTGGGCTTGTGGTCAAGGAACGCGTAGAACGAGACCACGCTGTAGACTTCCACCGGGTGGATGCCCAGCTGGTCGGCCAGGACCTGCATCCCGTATTCCGAGATGCGGGTGTATTTCTTCTGGATTTCCTGCAACACCGGGATCAACGCCGAGCGGTCGCGGCCGTACCGCTCGAGCCAGGTGCCGATGTCGCTCTTCAGCCGCTCCTGTTCGGTGACGAGCATGGATCAGCCCCCCTTCTTCAAGAGTTCGTCGACCAGGGCCAGCAGGCGCTTCGGGGGCACCGGCTTCTCCTGGAACGCGTCCACAGGGACCAGGTCCGCGCTGCGGTCGTACGTCAGGCCCGTCACCTTGCTGATGCTGGTGAGCATCAGGATCGGGGTCTTCACGTTCGCCCTGCGCAGATCCTGCGCCATCACGATGCCGTCGTCGGGCGACTCCATCATGACGTCCAGGATCAGCAGGTCCGGCCGATCGCGCTCCATCGCCTTCTTTCCGTCGGCGGTGTTGAACGCGGAGGACACCGTATGTCCTGCCTTTTCGAGGATCAGTCGGCAATCCTCCACGAGGTCCGGATCGTCGTCGACTACCAGAATCTTCGCCACGCCACTACCTCCTCTACGAGCACACCGATACAACCGCCGGCGACCCCGCTCTATGAGCCGGACGGCGGCGCGCGTCGATGGGTGGGGCCGAGGGTTTATTAGCCCGGTCTCCCCTGTTTCCGCGCTTGGCTGGGGCGGATTGTAGTCAAGTGGCAATCGGAAGGGAAAGGGCTTTTTTCATGTCTCAACCCCTTTTTTTAACAGGGACTTTTCTGGTCCGTGCATGCCGAAAATCCGGAAACCCTTGCCGCATCGCGTCAACGCGACATTCCCGTTCTTCCGGCGAGTCGAATGGGGCCTGTCGGGAATCAGTGGAAGTCGGCGACTCCGACCGCGTCGGTGACCTGATCGTGCGCGTAGACCTTGAGGTAGTAGTCGCCGGCGGAGGTGTCGATGGTCCACTCGAGAGTCGTCTGGAAACGGCCCTCCGTCACCGCGACCTCCTTCCGGACGACCGCCTTGTCGTTGGCCTTCAGCCAGTTGGCGTTCACGTCGGCCGCCACCGGGTTGGCGGGATCGATCGTCGCCATCGTCCCCAGCACCACGTCGCGCTCGGTTTCGAGGGTCACGGTCGCCGTGCCCGTGGTGACGCCGGGCGTCGTTCCCGACACGCCCACGCTGTGGCCGGCGAGGGTGCCGGTCGGCGCATCGAAGGTCGCCGGTTCCCGCGGGTACTGCATCGAGGTCGCCGGGTCGCCCAGCAGGTTGTACAGGTCGTTGTGCTGCTGCAGGATCACCATCTGCTTTTCCGGCGTGTCGCAGGACGTGTCGACCGCGCCGGCCCCGGCCATGAACTGCCGGAAGTCGTCGTTGTTTTCGATCATGCCGCGCTTGATGGCGACGATGACCTCGCCGATCGTCGGGTAGCGCATCTCCAGCCCCTTCATCTGGCTCTCGTAGGCCAGCACCGCGTTGCCGAAGGGATGCGACACGTCCGACGCGCCGAAGGACGCCACCGGGCCGTCGGGCTTGAAGGCCAGCGTTTCGGCCAGGCTGTCCTGGTCGGACGCGTAGTTCCCCGCGTAGCAGGCGAAGAACATCGAGAAGGGACGTCGGTTGGTACAGTGGACCTTCGAAATCTGGTCGGTGGTCAACCCCTGGGTCCAGGATTCGGACCCGTGCCCCACGTAGACCATCATCAACGCGCCGTCGTTGAACATTTCGACGACCTTGTCGTTGAACGGCATGTACCAGTAGCTGCTGGTGGGGTTGTCCCAGGCGCCCAGCACGTCGAAGGCGTGGCTGACCTTCTTGAGGCCCTCCATCATCGCCATCTCCAGCAGGCCGTCGATCTGCGCGCTGAACCCCGCCTGGCCGACGTATAGCCCCACGCGGCGGTTCCATTCGCCGACCTTGTAGTTGCCCTCGAAGTCCTTGATCTTGTCCAGCACGGCCCGGGCCTGGGCGACGGTCTTCGCGGGAACGCGCCCCCCCGCGACGTCCGGGATCGTGTCGCCGTCGAGGTCCACGTACCGGTTGTCGGTCCAGCAGCCCGACGCGCCCGGGGTGGTGTTCACGCAGTCGTGGGCGGGGATCTGCCCGTCCGCCGAGGCCCCGTCCGGAGGGGCGTCGCCGAGCAGCAGCAGGAACAACCGGGCATCGGTCCCGCGGGAGTCGCGCACGTCCCCCAGGCGCCCCCGGACGGCATCCTGGAAGGAGGCCCCGTCGGGGGCCACACCGGCCAGGTCCGTCACGGTCGCCACTTCGACCTCGAAGCCGCCGGCGCGGCGATAGGTCGCCCACTCGTTGGCGACGGTCGCGAGGTCGTCCTGGGACACGATCAGCATGTACGGAGCTGCCGGGGGCGGCACGTCGGGCGTGTCGGGGCCCGGATCGACGGCGCCCGGATCGCCCGGTGGCACGCCGGTGTCCCCCGGGTCGGTGACGTCCCGGCTGCCGGGATCCTGGGCCGTGTCAGGCAGGCCCTCGTCCCCCGGGGGAGTCCCCGGATCCACCGCGTCCAGGCCCGGGCCGACGACGTCGCCGCCGCCATTCGCCGTGTCGCACGCCATGAACATGGCCGCGACCAGCACCACCACGCACGCGGTTGACCATCGACGCATGACGCCTCCGGGATTCGGCTGGAAGACCGGGTCGATCCCGGCACGGCATTATCCTGTCCGCTGGACCCCGAGTCAAGGCGGCCCGCCCGCGCCAGTACAAGCCCGGCCAGCGTCCGACCGTACTCGACCACCGCTTCCCTGCAACCGGCGCACTTCCCGGTTCCCCGCCTTGACACCATGGCCCGCCGGCCGCTACCGTGGCGGAGAAGGACCCGATGGAGCCGCGATGAACCGCAACGTCTACCCCTTGACGCTGTCGGACCTGAAGGGCCTGGTGGAAACCCTGGGCTTCCACGTCCAGGAGGACGAGGAGAACCGGCGACTGACACTGTTCCTCGAAGGCGAGGAAACACGCCTGATGGTCCACGTGATGACCGGCGGTTCGACCGGCGAGCCGCCCTGGTATGTCCGGATCCTGACCTACTCGATGGAGTTCGAGCCGCTGAAATCGGGCATCGATCGCTCCGTGCTGATGGACTGGCTCAACGAACGCAACGGCCAACTCCTGTTCGGCCGCTACTACCACGACCCTCGGACCGACACCGTGGCCTTCGAACTGTCGATCCCCGGGATCGGCGGCATCCTGGGCGAGGACTTCGTGCGGATGCTGTGGATCGCCACGGCTTCGGTGGACAAGGTCCACGCGGATCTCAAGGCCCTGGTGCCGGGCATGCCGCCCCCGAAGAAGGGCGACGACGAGCCCCTCCAATGACCCACTCCCGGCCCCTTCCGCCTTCCCCCGAGGCCGGGTCGCCCCGGGCGTGGCGACTCCTTCCTTCCGAGGCCTGGATCGTCGCCGCGATCCTGGCTCTGGGGGCGCTGCTCCGCATCGGCCACCTGGGCCTCGACCCGGTCTCGATCGCCCGGAACGGGCCGGCGGTGGACGACAGCTACTACTACTTCGGCATCGCCCGCAACCTGCTGGCGGGGCTGGGCGTGACCCACGACGGCGTCCACCCGACCGCCGGCTTCCATCCCGCATGGATGGCCGTCGTGGTGGCCGTGACTGCGATCACCGGCCCGGACCTGTACCTGCCCGTCGCGACGACCCTGTACCTGCAGGTCCTCCTGGCCCTGGCCACGGGAATCGCGCTGTTCCGGGTGGCCCGCCGCGCCGCCGGGCCGGAAGGGGCCCTGTTCGCCGTGCTGGCCTGGAGCGTCATGCCCCCCTTCGTCGTTGAAAGCATCAACGGGCTGGAAACCGGCCTGGCGTGCCTGGCGGCCGTCCTCGGGCTGGGCGCCCACCTGTCGGCGATCGTGCCGTCGCGCGGTCGTCCGCCCCTGCGCACCGCGCTGGCGGTCGGGGCGCTGTACGGGTTCATGATCCTCTGCCGATTGGACCTGGGGCTGCTGGCGGCGATCCTGGGAGGCCACTGGCTGCTGCTGGCCCTGCGTCGCGAGCCCGGGGCCCGGAAGGCTCCCGTCCGGCTCCTGGCGGCAGCCACGCTGACCGGCCTGGTGGTCGTCGCACCCTGGTTCACGTTCGTCCACGTCCAGACCGGCGGATGGCTGCCCGAAAGCGGCGCCGCCACCCGGACGATCGCGCTGGCCTACGGGACCCGCCCCGGCGACGAGGACACCGTCCACGTCGATATCGAGTCGCCGCCGCCCGGCTTCTACGTGGCCCAGCTGCTCGCGACGGCGCGCGAGACGCTGACACGCCCGACCTGGTGGCCCGTCACGGCCGCGACGACCGCCCTCCGGGAGGCCGGCGCCGTCCCGTTCGGCGTGAAGGGGCTGGGGGCGATCGGTTGCACGCTGGGCCTGCTCTGGATCGGATGGCGCACGTTCCGGCGGCGACAGGTGGCTCAAGCCACCGGAACGATGTCCCGCGTGGTCGGCCCGCTCGTGCTGCTGGTCTCGATCGGCTACATCGCCGCTTACTCCCTGTTCGTGTTCGGTTCCTGGTGGTTCCAGCGGTACTACCTGCCGATGACGATGCTGTGGGTGCTGTACTCGGCCTTGCCGCTGCAACGAACGTACGACCTCTTCCGCCGGCAATGGTCGGAGGGACATGCCCGCCTGGCCGCGGCCCTGCTGGCGACGCTGGCGCTGACCTGGTCCCTCGCCGGACGGGAGGCGCAGCAGGGATTGCTGAATCCGACCACGCCCTATTGGGAAATGGTCGACATCGTCGATCAGGTGCTCCCCGAAGGCACCCGCCTGGGCGCGTTCCAGTCAGGCACGCTGGCGTACGGTTCCCGCCACGCCGTGATCAACCTGGACGGGGTGGTGAATCGGGATGCCGCGCTGGCCGTGCGGGAAGGCCGCGTGCTGCAATACGCGATGGACGAGGGTGTCGATTGCATCCTGGATTGGCCGCACGTACTGCACGACCTGATGGCCCTGCGATCGCAGCCCGACCCTGGAGTCCGGTTGCGGCGCGTGGCTCACGGCTCGATGGACCTGCTCTGCCTCGAAAGGCTGACCGGCCCCTGAGCGATGCCGTTCCCGATCCCATGGAGGGTCCGAGGCGACTGCGTCCGCGACGCGGTCAAGACCGCGCCGACGCCTTCGTGCCCGGGCCCGCCAACGATCCGTCAGCCCAGCTTGCCGATGAGGCTGAACGAAATGACCAGCGAATAGATGACCAGGGACTCGATCAGGGCGAGGCCCAGGATCATCGGGACGAACATCTTGCCCGAGGCGCCGGGGTTCCGGGCGATGCCTTCCATCGTCGCGGTGACCGCCTTGCCCTGCGCAAGCGCGCCGCCGAACGCCGCGATGGCGATGCCGAAACCGGCCGCCAGGGCGATGTACTTCTTCACCGTGAAGTCGCTGTCCGGCGCAGCGGCCACCTGGGCGAACGCCGACGGCACGTACAGCAGGATCGAGCCGACCACCATTCCAGCGAACGCCGTGAACTTCTTGAGCAGCGACATCGGTTTCCCTCCAGCAAGCTCGAAACAGCCCAGAACCGGACGCCGCGATCCTCTCCGGACACCGCCCGTCCGTCAACCTCCGATCGACACGGGACCCGAAATCGGCCCGTGTGTGGGTCCATCAATCGGCCCGAGTCGACTCCGGCTCCGGCGAGAGATTGCTGCGCAATCCCATCGCCTCCGCCTTCGTGCTCGGGCGGCTCAATGATGCCCCCCCTCGCCCTCTTCCGCTTCCTCGGTCGCCAGGTGGATGTACACCGTCGACAGGATGCAAAAGACCATCGACTGGACCACGCATACCAGCACCCCGAGAGGCAGTGGGATGACGGGGATCAGGGCCCAGCCGAACAGACCCACGCCCAGGAACGCCGCCAGGGCGCTGTGGTCGCCGAACATGTTCCCGAAGAGACGGATGCCCAGGGATACCGGACGGGCCACGTGGCTGATCATCTCGATGCAGAACATCAGGATCATCAGCGGCAGGGCGTACCACTTGATGATGGGCCCGAAGAAGTGCTTGAAATAGGAGATCCCGTGGGCGCGGACGCCGAAATAATGCGTCGCGACGAATACCACCGAACCCAGCGCGAACGTCGTGTTCAGGTTGCTGGTCGCCGGCAGGAAGCCCGGGATCAACCCCAGCAGGTTGTTGAACAGGATGAACAGCCCGAAGGACCCGATCAACGGCAGGAAGTACAGGGCGCGCTCGTGGCCCAGGAGGCCTTCCATCAGGCCCAGCAGCGCGTCCGTCAGCACCTCGAACACCGCGAGCGGCGAAAAGGTCCGGCGGGGAAGGAGGTCGTCCGGGCTCGCCTTCATCTGCCAGGCCGAGAAGGCCATCAACACCAGGATGAGCACGAAGACGATGAACGCGAAGAAGACGTGGGAGATCGAGGTGACGGCATCGCCCGCGATGATGGACTCGCCGAGGTTCTCGTTGGCGAAGTCGGTCAGGCTCTGGGGAACCAGCACGTCGGCCAGCGACCAGTGGCCGCCGTGGTGGCCCTTCGCTGCGTGCTCCCCTGCCTCGGCGGCCTGGGCCTCCGTCGCGCCCTCGTGACCCGCCACCGCGGCAGCCCCGTGCCCGGACGCCTCGGCCTCCTCGCTGGCGCGAGCGAGGGCCGGCGCCACCGCAAGAGCAGCGCACATCGCAGCGAGCATCCATCCGCGCTTCATGCGGCAACCTCCCCGTACAGGCACCGTCACGATTCCAGTTCGACCTTCCGGACGGCCAGCCACGACGCCCCGACTACCATGGCCAGCCCCGATGCCGACAGGCCCGCCACGAAGCCGACCACGTCCATCGAAACGTAGCGCACGGCCAGGAACACCAGGCCGATCAGCAACGCGAACTTCAACGCCAGGCCCAGCGCCCAGGGCCACTTGGCGCCCTCGCCGGTCACGAGCCGACCGCACATCCAGGCCAGCCCGACCAGGTTCACGGTCCCGAGGGCACCGCCGACCGCCACGCCCAGCAGGGCGTCCGGGGACGCCAGGAGGTACGTTGCCGCCAGCGCCAGCGCCACGAGCATCATGTCCAGGACAACCGCCACCTTCAGGAACCGCCCGAACGTCATGGCCCGTCGTCCTTCGGCCCGTATTTCCGTGCCGTCCGCCAAAGCCCCCGGAATGCCGCGGCGATTCCCAGGGCCAGGAACACGTACATCAGCCAGGGCCCGGTCTCCAACCACTCGTCGAATTTCGACCCGATCCACCAGCCAAAGCCGATGGCCACGCCCATCTCGATGCCGACCGATGCGACGGCCAGCGCCGAGTGGAACGATTGCCGATCCCAAGACGATGCCAATGGAGCGCCTCCCGGGCGGGTTGTACCTAGCACCCTCCCCGCGCGCAGTCAACCTTCGGAATCAGGGGGGAGGCTCGACGGCCAGGGCCCACCCTTCAATTTGCCTCCACGGTCGTGGTCCGGCCGCTGTCGAGGGCCGGCCTCAAAATGCGCGGCTCCCGGCCCTCGAAATCCACGCGCACCTTCACCGTCAACGGTCCCGGCGACGCCATCACGAAGGACAGGGGCTCGTTGGTCCGCCCGCGGGCCTTCACCTCGTCGTTGACGAACACCCGCCCCCCGGGCGGGCCCGCGACCACCAGGATCGCGTCCCGATACCCGATCGTCAGGCGCAAGGGCCCTTTCAGGGGCGAGGCAGGATCCAGAAGGAAGGCCGCTTCCACGTCCCGACACACGTCGCAGGAAGGATGGGACAGGCGGACCAGGTGCTTTCCCGGGGGGAGCAGGAGTCCCTCGACCTTGCCTTCGCCGACGATCCGCCCGTCCACCTCGATGCGTACCGCCGGCGGGTTCGCCTGGATGGTCACCGGCAGCAGCAGCGGCGCCTGGCGCATGGTCGGATGGCCGTTCCCCGGGGTCTCGACCGCGCGTGTCGCGATCCGCTGGCGACCGGCGCCCTGTGGCGAAGCCGTCACGGCCTGCACCGTCGGCGAGCGGCGGGGCGCGGTGACGAGCACCTGCTCTGGGTCGTCGCGGGTTTCGGCCAGCAGCGCGACAGCGGCCGTCGGCAGATCGTCCGACGCCCAGATCGACTGCCAGAGGATCACCGCCGCCACCACGCCCCCCGCGACGGCCGAAAATCCCAGGACGGTCGCGATCATCGTCCGCGACAGGCGCCGGCGCCGCGCCGCCTGTCGCGCCCGGTCCAGGAGAT
>CAIOFV010000081.1 GCA_903857665.1 uncultured Myxococcales bacterium | reverse complement strand
GGGTGGAAGGCGAAGGGCCCCACGCGACGCTCCAGCACGATCTGGTATGCCGCCGCCTGGTGCAGCTTGGTCACGGCGGCGTTGATTTCGTCCAGGAACACGAAGGCCGGAGCCGCGCACGCCGTCTGCACCCAGTCAGGCGGCAGCAGGTCCAGCACGCGCCGCTCCCGGTCCGGGAAGTACACCCCACCAATCTCGGCGGGGTCCCGCTGGGCCAGACGGATGTCCACCAGCGGCAGGCCCATGGCCGCCGCGATTTCGCGAGCCAGCGTGGACTTGCCCACACCGGGGTGTCCGCGGACCAGCACCGACAGGCCCGCGGCCAGCAGGGACTCGGCCAGCGGCCTGGCCTCGTCGTACGCGTAGCCCTCGGCCAGCACGGGCAGGCCCGTCGCCACCGCCCGCAGGACTTCGGCCCTGGGCGCCGATTTGGGCCTCACAGCAACACGTCGAGCAACTGGCATCGCAGATCCTCCTCCCGAACCAGCACCGCCACGATGTGCGGACACAGGTCGGTGCCTTTGAACTGGTTGTTCACATACTGTTGCATGCACGTGCAGGTCGGCTTCTTCGCCCAGGCCGGGTCGGCGGTGACGGTTTCCATCTTGCCGGCCCGGTCGGTCACGCAGAACCTCTTCACCCCGTCGGGAGCGGGGTCCAGGGCTTCAAAGCGCCCGCGCCGCAATACCTCGCGGGCAGCCCGCAACGCCCGGGTTTCGCCCGGACGGATGTCCACCTTCGCATCGCTCATTCGTCGTCCTCCCCGCGGTCCCCGACGATCGTCCGGACCTCGCCGTCGGGCTGGATCCACGTGACGCCCACGGCCGGCCGGAACTCGCGACCGTCCTCGTCCCTCTGCGGGGTCGCGGCGAACTGGAACGCCATCTGGGCGCCCCCGCGCAGCCGGAACTCCACGCACCCACGGTTTGCCGCCCGGATCGCCTCGATCCGTCGCATACGCTCCTGCACGAGCATCTCGGCTGCAACCCGCCGAGCTTCCCGCTTGTCCTCACGGAGCCGGCCATGCTCCTCGCGCCGCACCCGCACACGCTCCGCCAGATGCTCCCGTCGCGCCGTCCTCGCCCGTTCCCCCACCGTTCCCATCACGCCACCTCCGACACGAAGCCCACGCGTCCCTTCCCGTTGCCGCCCATGGCGACGATCTCTTCCTCGGCCGCAGTCTCCAGCGCCTCCATCGATACCACGCCGTTGCGACTCGCCACCCGGAAGGCTGCCTTGAACACCGCGTTGCGGATGCGCCCGCCGGACATCGCGTAGCGCCGACCCAGGCGAGCGACGTCCACGGTCCCGTCCGTCGGCACCGTGTCCGGCAGCAGCCCCCGCCAGATGGCCGCGCGTCCCTCGGCGTCGGGCATCGGGAAGGCTAGGCGGTATGCGATGCGCCGCGACAGGGCCCGGTCCAGCACCACCTCGCGGTTCGTCGCCAGCAGCACCAGCCCGTCATGGCGCTCGACCAGGCGCAGCAGCACGTTGACCGCCCGGTCGTCGTGGCGCGCGCTGCCGCCCGGACTGTCGCCGCCCCGCTCGCCCAGCAGCGAATCGCACTCGTCCAGGAACAGCACCGCCCCATGGGCCTTCGCGTCCCGGAACATCTGCTGCAGGTTGCGCTCGGTTTCGCCCACCCACTTGGACACCAGTGACGGGATGGACGCTTCCAGCAGTGGCCGCCCCAGTTCGCCCGCTACCGCCTCGGCGCACAGGGTCTTGCCCGTGCCCGGTTCGCCCACGAACAGCGCCGCCAGGCCCTTGCCTCCCCCCACGTGCCCAGCGATGCGCCAGCGTTCCAGTACCGTGCGACGCCCCCGGGCCGCGGCCACCAGTTCTTCTACCTGGGCCTTCATCGCGGGCGGCAGCACCACGTCGGCCAG
>CAIOFV010000080.1 GCA_903857665.1 uncultured Myxococcales bacterium | reverse complement strand
GCGGATCAATGCCTGGGCCTGCGCCGGTTCCAGGGACACGTCGATCTCGGTGAAGGGCACGTTGCGCTGCCGCAGGTACGCCTTCACGCGGGTGCACCAGGAGCACCCCGGGCCCGTGTACACCAGCACCCGGTGGGACGGGCGCGTGCTTGCGCCCGCCTGCGGCTTCGGCGCCGGCCGGGTGTGGGGCAGCAGGGCCGCTTCGTAGTCCGCGCCTGTCTGCACGCCCACGAGCTGCTGTTGGACGGCGCCGTCACGGACCAGAAGGACCGTCGGGGCCAGCGTGACGCCCAGGCGCCGGTGCACATCCCTGACCCTGTCCAGGTCCACCAGGTGCACATCCAGCTCCGGGTGTGCCTTGCAGAAGGCCTCGAATACCGGCCAGGTCCGGCGCGACTTTTCCGAAAAGTCGCCGAAGAACGCCACCACCGCGGGGCCCTTCAGCCCGCCGGTCGCCGTTGCCAGGTCGTCGAAGTTTGCGACTGTCCGAAGCATTCCACACCTCCAAATAATGCCAGGCGCGGCATATGTCCGAAAGGAAATATAAGGACGGTCGGATGGATGTCAAGGCTGGCATCCATGCAGGCTTCCGATTTGGCGAAAAGGTGGTGCGTGTACGGGGAAGTGTCGAGGTCGGCGGCAGGCCCGCGTGTCGCCGGGGCCGATCAGCCTTCCTTCCAGTCGACGACGATCTTCTCGTCCGGCATCTTTTCCATGGCGAGGCGGGCGAAGGTCTTGATCTCCTCCTTGCAGCAGTCGATCGTCTTCGTTTCATCGATGCGCCGGAGCAGGTCGGTGACGAACTCGCGGATCGTGATCTCTCGCTTCACGGTTCCTCCATGCGGGCGGCGGTGGTCCGAACCAGCCCGCCTGCGTCAGTCCCCCAGTTCGCGTGCGATGGCCATCGCCGCAATCGTGCCATCGGAAACGGCCGTTGTCATCTGCCGGAAGGGCTTGCTGCGCACGTCGCCTGCCGCGAACACGTCGGGCACGTTGGTCCGCATGTCCTCGGCGACGCGCACGTAGCCGAACGAATCCAGGTCGAAGGTCCCGACAAAGGGCTCCAGGTTGGGCCGCATGCCGGCGAAGATGAACACGCCGTCGCAGGCGATGCGTTCCAGTTCGTGCGTTGCGAGGTTCTCGACCACCACCTGGCCGACGGTGTCGCCCACCTTCACGAACTCCCGGGGTTCGTGGCCGAACAGGACCGAAATCTTCGGGTTTGCGAACAGCGCCTCCTGCGACGCCTTGTTGGCCTGGAAGGCGTCGAACTGGTGCACGATCGTGATGCGCGATGCGAACTTCGCGATGAACAGCGACTCCTCGACGGCGGAGTTGCCGCCGCCGATCACCACGACGTGCTTGTCCTGGTAGTACTTCGCGTCGCAGGTGGCGCAGTACGAAATGCCGCGGCCGCGGTACTCCAGTTCACCCTTCACTCCGATGGGGCGCGGCGACGACCCCGTGGCGATGATGATCTTCCGGGCGTGGATCGTTTCCACCCCGTCGATCTCGACCTCCTTCGCAGCCAGGTCGACCCGCGTCAGGTCCACGGCCGACCGGTGCTGGACGCCGGCCTTCGCCGACTGCTCCGACATCGCGTGGGCCAGCATGTATCCCGCCTGCGGCTCGATGAACCCGGGGAAGTTCGACACCAGGTGCGTGATGGACAGGTTCCCGCCGGGCAGTGCCCGATCGATCGTGATGGTCTTGAACCGTGCCTGGGCCGAATAGATGCCCGCGGTCAGCCCGGCCGGACCGGCGCCCACGATCAGCACGTCGCATTCGGTATGCGTGCGCGGTACGCGTGCGGCCAGGGCATCGCCCCGCTCGGTCGGCAGCAGCGCCCGCAGATTCCGTTCGACGTCCACGCGCCGGATGCCGCCGGTCAGGCGGTCGCCGGTCTGCAGTCCGCCCCGGAAGAAGATCAGGGTGGGCGACGACGCGACACCCAGGGACTGAGCCAGTTCGCGGTTCCCCTGCCGGAAGATCTTCACGAACCGCACGTCCTCGCCGTAGACCTCGGCCAGGGCCTCGAACTTCGCCGCCAGGGCCTCGCAGGGCGGGCACTCGCTGGAGTAGAAGTCGACCACGACGGGCCGGTCCGACTGCAGGACCACCTCGTCGAACCGGTCCGCGTCGATGTGCAGGATGCGTTCGGACATCATCGATCCTCCTGTGGCAGGTACGCCGGCGGCAGATAGGCCGCCGTTCCCAGTTCCAGCAGTTCCCGGATCGGCCGGCAGTCTGGCGCGTGCAGGTCGCCGGTGCGGTTGCGGGCCACCGACGCGCACCCGCCGCCGCAGGCCAGCCGAACAGGACACGAACGGCACGCCTCGATGGCCAGGACGTCCCGGTCCTGCCACCGTGCGATTTCGTCATCGTTGCGCGCGACGGCCGGCCAGAACGTGCCGACCTCCTCGCCGACCTTCCCCACCGTGGCCGTGCACGAGTAGATGCGCCCCGTATGGTCGAAGGCCCACTCGGTCTTGCACCCCGAGCAGGCGTCGAACAGCGGAGGCGGCGTGCTGCCGTTGTCGAACAGGTACTTCGCGATCGAGTACGCCGGCCGGTGGAACTCCAGCACCTCCGGGTGCCGGCGCGCCAGGTCGAACAGCGCCTCGTACATTTCCAGGCGCGAGTACAGCACCTGCGGCCCCGCGTGGCAGTGGTGCAGTTCGTAGTTGCGCCCCAGTTGCGTCTTGAAGGCCGGGTGCTTCGTCCAGCCTCGTTCGATGGCGAAGGCGGCCAGGGAGGGCAGGGCAGCGATGTTTTCCCGGTCGACCACCACGCGCAGGTTCACCGGGATCCCGGCCGCCAGCGTCGCGTCGACCCCGGCCACGATCGCGTCGAAGGTGCTGCCGCCGCCGTGCAATGGGCGCCGTAGGTCGTGGACCTCCCGGGGGCCGTCCAGCGTGACCTGGATCTCCCGGATTGGCGCGCGCCGCAGGATCGGCAAGTACTCGGCCAGCCGGTGGCCGTTGGTGACCACCGCGATTTCCATCCCGCGGGCAGCGGCACGGTCGACCAGCCCTTCGATGACGGTCCGGTGGCCCGACCCGGGCAGCAGCGGTTCGCCGCCGAAGATCGTCAGGTAGGTTCGCCGGTCGTGGAACTCGCGATCCACATACTGGAAGAACGCGTCCAGCACGTCCGGCCCGGGCAGGTCGCCCGAGGGGGCGTACTCGCCCTGGTAGCAGTACGTGCACGCGAAGTTGCAGGCGTACCAGGGCGCGAAGAACAGTTGGACCTCGTCCCCGTCCCGCTCGTCCAGGAAATCGAGGTACGCGCGCCGGTAGCGGCCGTCCTCCTCCACCGTGTCCACGAGGTAACCCCGCTCGGCGAACTTTTCCTCGGTGTCAGGCCAACCGTCCCGGATCGCCGCCGCCTCGTCCGCGGTGACGACGTCGGCGTTCCCGGACAGCGGGTTCACGACGAACCAGGACGGGGTGCCCCGGATCGGCCCTACGATGTTGTGCCGGGACGGCTGGAGCGTGGGGGTTTCCATGTCAGTCGTGGCAGCCCATGGTGGCCCGCGAGGTCTTCGCGCAGCACTGGGCCTGGGGCGCCTTCGCCCGGACGGTCGGTGTCGCCTCCCCCGTGTCCCGGGGCAGGCCGGTCATCTTCGGGGTTTCCTTCGTCGTGGTCTTCGTCTGCGTGATCGGCTTCATCGGTTCCTCCTGTTCAACTACAGCAGCAGCCACTTGGCTTCATGCCCGCGAGCGTCATGCTCGCAACCTGGATCCGCCCCTTGTCGTAAGGGGCGCTTTCCTCGATGACCTGTAATCCTGCCAGACCTGCACCCGCGACGGTAGCCAGATAGGCGTCACGTCGCACCGCGCCGGCCCAGCACTCGGCGATGGCCTCGGGATCGGTGCGGTACACTTCCGGCACGTCCTCGATGGCGTAGATGTCGCTGACCACGAACCGTCCACCCTGCTTCAGGACACGATGGATTTCCGACCAGACCGCCGCCTTGTCCTCGGCGTGGTTGATGGTGCAGTTCGACACGACCAGGTCCACGGTCGCGTCGGGCAAGGGGATGCGTTCCAGCGGGGACTTCAGGAACTCGACGTTCCCGAGGCCCAGCTTGGCCGCGTTGCGCCGGGACTTGTCCAGCATCCCGTCGGACACGTCCAGACCGTAGGCACGCCCGCCCGTGCCCACGGCTTCCGCCAGGCGCAGCACGTCCTGTCCCCGCCCGCTGCCCAGGTCCAGGCAAACCTCCCCGGGACGCGCCTCGGCGTACTTGATGGCCCCCCCGCAGGACAGGCAGCAGGTGGATTCGGCCAGGCTGCCATACCGCTGGCCGATGGCCTGGGTCCGGTCGGTGTCGCCCATGGTCTACTTCTCCCTTGCGATGTCAGCCGAACAGCTTCGCCAGCAGGCCGGGCTTCTTGATGCCCAGCGAGCGGTCGAGCATCTGGCGGAGATCCTCCATCGACCCTGCGCCGATCTTCGATTCCACCACGTTCTTGCCCTTGAAGACCAGCATCGTGGGGATTGACCGGATGTCCATGGCGCCGGGGACGCCCGGGTTGGACTCGGTGTCCATCTTCACGAACTTCACGCGTCCCTCGTACTCCTCGGCCAGTCTTTCGACCATCGGGGCGACCATCTTGCACGGGCCGCACCAGGGCGCCCAGAAGTCCACGAAGACCGGGATCTCCGATGCGACAACCTCGCGCTCGAAGGAAGCGTCGCTGACGACGCGCACCCGGGACTTGGGGGCGTGGTTCGTCTGCTTGTTGGCGAGCCAGGCGGGGCGATCACTCTTCATGGCATCCTCCGGGGGGCACATGGCCCGCCCACTCAAGAACCGTCAATTCGCGACCCGGGCGACCCGCCGGGCGCGGCACTCGGCCGATGCAATGACCGCGTCCATGCCCAGTGCGTGCAAGGCGTCGATGGCGGCACCCACCAGGGCGGCGTTCGACAGGGCGTACTCGCGGCACCGTCCGTCGGGACGGCATGCCAGCAGGCCCGCCTCGCGCAGCAGCGCAAGCTGCTTGGAGATCGTGGCCTGGTTCTCGCCAAGGGCGTCCACCAGATCACCGACGATCAACGGGCCGTGGCGAAGCTTCTCGATGATTTCCAGGCGCAGGGGGCTGGAGATCATCGATGCCGCTGCCACGACCAGTTCCGACTTCTTCCGGGGCTTCATCCTCGTCCTCCTCAAGACATTGCATGCCAGGAATATGTCCGAAAGGTAATATGCGGCGTGGAAGCCTAGGAGTCAAGGGGCTTTCCAAATATGGAATCGTGTCCATCTTGGTTCGGTAGGGGCCATCGCCCCGCATGACAGGAGGTTCGCATGTTCAAGAAGCTGCTGCCCCGCAACGTCAACAACGTCGAGCGCGTCGTGCGCGTCCTGATCGGGATCGGCATCATCCCCTTGGCTTTCTTCGGCCCGGAGACCCCCTGGGCGTTCCTGGGGATCATCCCGATCGTCACGGGCC
This sequence comes from uncultured Myxococcales bacterium, assembly GCA_903857665.1. Classification (GTDB taxonomy): domain Bacteria; phylum Myxococcota_A; class UBA9042; order DTJE01; family DTJE01; genus CAIZWN01. The sequence goes on along the minus strand of CAIOFV010000080.1, from coordinate 6,574 downwards.
TGGTCGGCAGCTGCCCCCTGTACACGGCCTGCAGGTTCGGGACCTGCGCCACGAATAACGAAGCCTGATCCAGGGTTGTGTTCCCGTCCTGGCCGGGGAGTCCGGAATGGTCGTTTCCGCCGCCGCGGTGTTCGTCGCGGGTCTGCTGACGTTCGTGTCCCCCTGCGTCCTGCCCCTCATCCCGATCTACCTGTCGATCCTGTCGGGAGGGGACAGCGGCGGAGGCGGCCGATTCCGGGGGTTCGTGTCCAGCCTGGCTTTCGCGGCCGGGTTCACGCTGGTGTTTTCGATCCTGGGCCTGTCGGCCACGGTCCTGGGTCGCGCGCTGGTCGACCACAAGGTCCTGTTCCAGCAACTGGGCGGGTTCGTCGTCCTGCTGCTGGGCATGCGCTTCATGGGCTACCTGAAACTGCCGGGCCTGGACGGGGGCGGCGGCCTGGATGCGGGGCGGTTCAAGACGCGGTTCCATCATCTGAATTCCTTCGTGCTGGGCCTGTTCTTCGCCTTCGCCTGGAGCCCGTGCATCGGGTCGGTGCTGGGCGCGGTGCTGACGTACACGTCCCTGACGACCTCGGATCCGCTGGTGGGGATGGGCTACCTGTCCCTGTACTCGCTGGGGTTCGCGGTGCCGCTGGTGCTGGTCGCCCTGGTGGCGGGGCCGGCCCTTGCAGCGTTGCGCAAGGCGCGGCGGTTCATCCCGGTGTTCGAGAAGTCCACGGGGCTGCTGCTGGTCGTGGTCGGGTTCCTGCTGGCAACGGACCGACTGGGCCTGCTGGACTACGCGCTGGCGCAACCTGCCGAGGCGCCGACATCGGCTTCGGCAGCACGCGCGGATTCGTCCGAAGGCGTGGCTGGCGAGACTCCCGGGACAGGGGTTCGGACAGCGGAAGGCGCCACGTGCGCAGGTGGGGACGACCACGTTGTCGCGTACCAGTGCGGCGCAGCCGTGGACCCTCTGCCGGTCCTGTACGAGTTCTACTCTCCCAACTGCCCGATCTGCAGGCAGATGATGCCTGCCGTGAATGTTCTTCGGAACCAGTGCGACGGCCATCCCCTGGAAATCCGCCAGGTGGACGTGACCAGTCCCGAGGGCAGGCCCCTGGCACGCACGTTCGGCATCAGCGGCATCCCCGTCTTCGTATACATGGACCGGGACCGGAAGGAGGTCGCCAGGCTGGTGGGATACCAGACGCTGGACTCCCTGCGCCAGGCCGCGGAGGTGGTGACCGGCGAGGAATGCCCCGCGTACCGGGAAGTGCCTGGGTTGAAGTAGCCGGCGTTGTGAGGCGTGGGTCGGGGCCCTACATCCCGGGCAGCCGGGGGAAGTACCGCATCTTGCTGTTCCGGTAGTACCAGCCCCAGCCCTTCTTCATCCAGTGGCCCACGAACGGCAGCGACCACAGCCGGGCCTTCCGGTCGTCCCGGTGCACGTATCCCGCGCCGTTGCCCATGTCCATCACGCACAGGATGCTCAGGTGATCCCGGTAGCCGCGCTTGCTGCCTGCCTTGCCCAGGTGGGTGATGGCGGCGTTGTGCGCAGCGTGCCGCGCCATGACCTCGGCCACGTGCCCCTGCTTCGCCTTCCAGTCCGGCCCCTCCAGGGCGGCCGTGTCGCCCACGGCATACCAGCCCGGGTGACCTTCCACTTCCAGGAAGTCGTTGGTCCGGATGAACCCGGCGTCGTTCAGGGGCAGGTTCGACGCCTTGATCACCGGGTGCCCGTCGCCGGCGGCGATGAACATCGTCAAGTCGCTGTCGACCTTGCTGCCGCCCTCGAACCGCACGCCGTCCGGGTCGAAGCCGACGATCTTCTGCCCGAAGTGCGTTCGGATGTGACAGCGCTGGAACATGCTTCCCAGCATGGCGAGCGCCTTCGGCCCCATCCGGGCGCCCGGTTCCGCCATGGGCGCGAAGAAGGTCAGAGTGAAGCGGTCCCGGACGCCACGCTTTTCGAGGGAATGGTGCAGGTTGAAGATGAACTCGAAGGCCGGACCGCCACGCATGGCGCTGGGGTCCTTCGGGTTGCCGCCGAATCCCACGGCGATGCTGCCGCCGCCGTGCTCGATCAGGGCGTCGATGCGCTCCTTCAGGACCAGGGACTGTTCGGGCGCGCCGCAGATCGACAGCGTGTTCGGCAGCCCTTCGTGCTTCATCTTGCCCGCACCCAGGGCCAGGATCAGGATGTCGAAGTCCCTGCGTTCGCCCGCCTTCTCGAGGGTGACGCTACCTGCATCGGGGGCGACGGCAGTGACGCGGTCCAGCGTCCAGGAAAAGCCATGCCGGCGGGCCAGATCGTCCAGGGGCACCGCTACGTCATCGAACCGCGCCGTACCGACCGGGATCCAGATGGCGATCGGATAAACGAACAGGTATTCCCGGTCCGACACCAGTTCGACCTCGAAGCCCTTCTTGCGGAATGCGATGGCCGCCTCGATGCCCCCGATGCCGCCGCCCAGGATCAGTGCCTTCTTCAATCGAGCCTCCCGTCGCCTGGCCAGATGTATGGCGCGTGCGAAATATGCCGCAGACGGAACATAAGAGCCGGGTGGAGCCCTGTCAAGGTACGGATGGGGATGCGGCCGGCGTCGGCTCGACCGGACGTCCGGCCGCGGCGCCGGGAACGCGCATCCTGACCTTGAAGCCGGCGAAACCGCATCCGAAGTCGGTATAAGTACTACGGAAAGGAAACCATGCTTCGACGCGGTGCCCTTTTCAGGCGGTTCCCCTGTCTCCCACCCCACATGGAGGTCCCAGATGCGCGTGAAGGTCCTGAAGCTCGGTTCGTCCGCCCACGAGGTCGATGCGAACGCCGGTTCCACGGTCCAGGAGGTCCTCGACAAGGCCGGGCTGCCCTTCGGCGGCCACTCGATCAGCGTCAACGGCCTCGGCGCCGGGCTGTCCACGGCCCTGGGCGAGGGCGACATCGTCACGCTGGTCCCGAAGGTGGAGGGTGGCCACCAGGTCGATGGCGCCGACCAGCGGGATGTCCATGCCGGCGACGCCACCGACGAGGACGGCGTCCGCCCCGTCGCCGATATGGACCTCCTCGTCCAGCATGCCGCAGGCGGCGGCCAGCGGCCCCTCGTAGGCCATCGTGCCGCCCGGCAAGGGGATGGACAGGCCGCCGACCTCCAGGCCGGCGTACGCCACGATCTCCACCCGGGGCACGAACGGCGTGGACGACGGCGGGAAGTCCGGCGTCTCCCGGTACTCGATGGGGACCTGGTGCCGGGTGGCCTCGAACGACAGCAATGCCTTGAGGCCCGGGTGGGCCACGTTGTCGAACATGGTCGTGACCTCCGAGTTTGTGGTGGAACCCTGCCTGACCACGATCCGCACCCGTCCGGAATTCCCCTCACGCGCTGGCGCGTGGATGCCCCCGTGCCGAAAAACCGGCTACTTTCGGAGCTAATGTGGGTGTCCTGGTACGGGATGATTCTGGCCGTGGTCAGGCAGGGGATTCGGGGTCGCCGGGGCCGAGGAGGCTACCGGCCCCCCTCGACCTTCGGGACCAGCGTGACGATGTCGCCCTCGCCGAGGGCCGTGGACAGCCCCGCGCCCAGGCCGTTGACGCTGATCGCGTGGCCGCCGTGGGGCAGGCCGGCCTTGTCCAGCACTTCCTGGACCGTCGAGCCGGATGTGGCATCGACTTCGTGGGCGGACGAACCGAGCTTCAGGACCTTGATCTTCATGGGAGCCTCCTGTGGGGGGTGGAAATGGGGGGAACAGCCTGGGCCAGGTGTTCATCGTAGGAGTGAATCCTGGTCCAATAGACTTATGCCCATTCTGGAGGGTGCTGGTCCGGCGGAGTTCTTGCGGGTAGACGCAGCGCGCATCCATGTGTTGAGCGGGTAGGCCGAGGTCGGGGACGTCGGCGTGTCCGTGGGCGTCCCGGGTCGTCCGCCGCGGGGCAATCCTAGGGATGGGGCGTCAGGCGTTCCGTGGACTGGCCTTGCCCGGAGGAACCGGCGGGGAGCTAACCTGGATGATGAGGCACTCGCCCGGAGGGCCGTAGTCCGGTGGCAGGACGAGCTTGACGAGGAACTTGTGCTTCTTCGCGCTTGCGACTGACTGGTTGAGGGTGAACGGGCGCTCTTCGATGGCAATCCGCAGTTGCTCATCGACCGGAACGTCAGGGTCACCTTCCACGCCCCGGATTCGGTACGCTACTTCTCTGACGAGGCGGAGACGAAGGGACGCAAGGACAACGTCGCCTACGGGGTCAACACGGCCAACATCTACAAGCGGCTCGGCCTGCAAATCGCCGAGAAGGGCGCGCTGCTGCGGCAGATGGGCTCGAAACTCTACGTCGTCTCGCAGCGCCGGACCTTCGACTACTTGATGACGCGAATTGACGTCGAGTGGACGGAGGGGGCCGACTGGGACATTACGTTCCTGACCTTCGACTACACCGGAACCGTGCTGGAAAACGGCCAACTGGAGTTCAAGGCCGCTGGCATCTTCCGGACGACTGTTGCGCAATACGCCAAGGGCCTCGTGACCCCGACCGCGAAAGTCGAGACTGCGGAATTCCTAAAGCGTGTCCGGAAAAAGGCTGGGCTGACGTGACGCGTTCACGCGGTACCTGGACTTCGGGGCGCGCTGCTGATTCTGCGACTGTCCCAAGAGGACGGCCCGTATCTCCTTTCCCAGCGCACGTGCCAGAAGCGGCGGGACCGCGTTACCGACCTGGTCGTACTGCTCGGTATGGCTTCCCAGGAACCGGAACCAATCCGGGAACGACTGGATTCGGGCGGCTTCCCGGATCGTGATGGTCCGATCCTGCTCGGGGTGCGTGTACTCGCCCGACTTGGGGTCACGGAATCGAGTGATGATGGAGCGCGGAACCCCTTCCCAGCACATTCGGCGATAACGGCGCGTGTGGTCCTTGCGCAACGCGCGTCTCATCCCGGCGGGCAGCAACTCGTTAGGGAGGTCCCGCCAGTCCTGGCCTTGGCGAAGGGCACGGATTCTCTCGATGGTCGCGTCGGAAATGTCCGCCGCGTAGTGGTTGAACAACTCGTCGCTGAGGCCGGCTCGCATCGCGACCTGATAGGCCCTCGTCGGTGCCCCCGCGTAAGCCTCGACGGTACGGGCACCTGCCGCGACCGGTGGGAGGTCTTGAATCGCATCCGCTGTCGTCAGAAAGCCCTTGAGTTCCTCGGCCGTGATCGTCCGATTTGGAAAGAGGTCGCCGATACCGGACGAACCGTGGGTCGGACGGGGGAACCCGGCATTCTCGATGCCCAAGTCCTTCCGCCAGCCGATGAAGATCATGCGCCAGCGCATCTGCGGCACGCCGTATTGCGCGGCGACCAACTCGGCGCAGGCGACGTTGTACCCGGCGCTCGCGAACGCGGTGCCGATCTCGTCCAGCACCTGCCCTTTCGACAGCGTGGCGAGGCCGGGAACGTTCTCAATTACCAGCGCCTTCGGCTGCAAGTCAGTCGCGATTCGCATGAACTCCCGGAACAGGCCGTTTCGCGGATCGTCCGGGTCTCTCGCGCCGATGATGCTGAAGCCTTGGCACGGAGGGCCACCGACCAGCAGGTCCAGTTCGCCGACCGACAGGCCGGTCGACTGCCGAATCAGTTCCCCGGATAGTTCGCGCACGTCGCCAAGGTGGAAAGGGACGTCCGGGAGATTGTGCTCGTGAGTCTTCGCGCAAGCTTCGTTGATGTCCGAGCAAAGGGCCACCTTGAAACCCGCGTTCTGAAGCCCGAGGGCGATTCCGCCCGCGCCGGAGAAGAGGTCAATCGCCGTCAACGCCGGACCGTGGCTTTCGTCCAGCGTCTTCGTCAGGGTATAGAACGTCTGGTCGTACTTCACGCTTGATCTCCCGTGGCCTGCTTGCGCAGGGGGGCCGCGTCCGAAGTGGCCGTCGACTCTCTCGCGAGGTGTTGGCGGATCAATCGAACGATCAGGGTGCTCTTCTTGAACCCGCGTTCCTCGCAGTAGCGGTCAAACAACTCGAACTCCTCCGGCGCCAACAACACGGTTATCTTCATCGGTCGCTGCGACATGGGTTGTCCCTTCAAGACCAAGCCGGATTCAACGCCACAAGTGCGCACTTGTCAACACAACAGCGCAGTTGTCTGGAGTTGGCGACATCCACGTCCGCTATCGAGCGCGGGAGAAAGGCCGGAGCAATAGAGCCATCGCCAACAGGGCTCGCGCGGATGCTGCCCCTCCGATGATCAACAAGACGATGAAGGCGGCCCGCAGCAGACGCAGGTTCACGACCATCGCCGCGATGGCCGTCAATGTCGGTGCGAGCCAGAGGGCGGTTGACGCGATCATCGCCCGAACCGCCGTCCGCCCGGCCGCCGTGTCGAGTTGGTTCTTGATCCGCGCTTCGGACGATAGGCTGGGTTCGAGGACGGGAATCCGGCCGGGGGACTCGGGCAGCATCTTGAAACGGAGCAGGGGATTCGTCTCGATCTTCCCGGCGTCCAGGGCGTGCGACAGGATCTTTCGGAGACAGGCGACCTCCCTGTTGATGGTCGCCCCGCCGACCCGCTCCAGCCGTGCCTGCTGGTAGGTAACGACCTTGGCACGGGTGGTCATGCTCAGT
>CAIOFV010000079.1 GCA_903857665.1 uncultured Myxococcales bacterium | reverse complement strand
CGGTCCAGGGCGCCCTTCCAGTACGATTCGACCGCCTGCTTCATCTCGCGGTGCGGCCCGATCCGGGGAAAACCGAGGCTGTGAGCACGGAACATCGCGTCCTCCTGCGTCCGGAAAGAATCGTATCACCGGCCCGGACGCAGCCCCCGGGGTTGGCGCCAAGTGCCCGGAAAGTCGGGGCAGAACCGCGACCGCCGCGCCCGGGGTCCGGGGGGTGAAAGCGCCGGCGGCGCACCGGGAAGCGGGCTCGCGGAATTGACAACTCGGACAACCGCTGTCAGAGTTTGCAGGTCGGCACATTCGCCGCTTCCACGGAGCCGTCCAATGATGTCCATTCGAGCGTTCCCCGCATTCCTGGCCGCCCTGGCGTTCGCCGCGTGCGGCGGCACGGACGGGGACGGAAGCCCCGACGCGACCGCCACCGACGCAGCCACCGAAACCGCCCCCGACGACGTCGCGACGGCCGAAGGCACGCCGGACGTTGCCGTCGACCAGGTCGCCCCCGGGCCCTGGACGACGCCGCCCGCCGGCGCGGAAACGGTCACCGCCGAGCAGCTGGCGGCGCTGGGCGCGACCGGCACGCTGGTCGAGTTCACGCCGGACCGCCAGGCGCAGGCGGCGGCCGAGCTGGCGAAGGAGGCCGCCGAGGATGCGACGACCCTGGCCCAGCTGTACGCGGTGCGCCCCGACTTGCAGGCCCGCCTCGAGCGCGCCCCCGGGGCCGGCGCGAAGGTCCTGCCCGACGGCAACTACGAAATCCAGGTGCCGGACGGCCAGGGCGGCACGTTCCCCGTCACGACCTACGGCGGCCCTACACGGAAGCACCAGGTCGCGACCGCATACCGGCGCTTCAACACCGTCGACAACCAGGTGGCCATCTACCAGGCGGCCTGGCCGCTGCTGCCCGACGACTGCCTGGACGGGCTGCCGGACCCGGCGACCGTGACCGGCAAGACGCTGGACGAGCTGAAGACGCTGAACCGCCAGGTCGCTGCCTGCTGGCGCACCGCGACCGCCGACTTCGGGCCCAGCGGCGGGACCGCGCCCGACGTGACCGACGCGACGAAGTTCGAGGGCGCCGCGACGCCGCCGGACTCCGGGTATGCCGGGGACTTCGGCGGCACCGGGTGCAAGCACGGCGCGAAGGGCCTCTACGCGATGGCCAGCTGGACCGGCAAGGCGCACGATTCGGACGTCAAGAACCAGGGGCGGCGCGGGTCCTGCGTGTCGTTCGGCATCGCCGGGGCGATGGAGCAGGCCATCCACCGCCTCGAAGGCCGCCGGGTGAACCTGTCGGAACAGGCGCTGTACGCGAAGGCCAAGATCGACTGGGCCCCGAACGACCTGGCGGACGGCCTGCCGACGGTCGACATCATCGATCGGTTGACCTCCACCGGCTTCGCCCTCCCGTTCGAGCAGATCTGGCCCTACAACAGCTCCCCGTACCGGGAGTCGTGCAGCGACCCGGGCTGCGGCGGGAGCCCGTCCGACCCGGGGAACTTCAACTGGTCCTGCGAGAACCCCGACCGGACCGACCCCTACCAGGGACCGGCCTGCAGCGAGACGGTCCACCAGGCGAAGCTGGTCCACCACAACGGGCACGCGTACTACTGGACGCCGACGACCGTGGCGAACGGCGTGTTCGGAATCCACCGGTGGGTGGAACTGGGCGACCTCGAGGACCCGGCCGGCTCGAACCTTGCGGCGATGTACCTCGGCATGGGCTACGGCGTGGTGCTGAGCTTCGACGTGTGGAAAAGCTTCAAGGAGGTCGTCACCTCCAACGTGAAGGATATCAACTTCGACTACCTCCCCGACTACGTGGGACAATGGGGGGCCGTG
>CAIOFV010000078.1 GCA_903857665.1 uncultured Myxococcales bacterium | reverse complement strand
GCTGAACCCGCTCCAGCAGGTCACCTACCTGGCCCTGCTGAACGTCCTGTTCCCGTTCCAGGTCGTCACCGGCGTCCTGATCTGGGGCTCCTCCCGCTGGCCGGACTTCGCCGCGTCGCTGGGCGGGCTCACGATCATCGCGCCGCTGCACGACCTCGGGTCCTGGCTGTTCCTGACGTTCTTCGTGCTGCACCTGTACCTGACGACGACCGGGCGGACCGTGTTGTCGAACGTCCGCGCGATGGTGGACGGCTGGGAGGAACTCGACGCGGCGCCGCACGCCACCGAGGGAGGTCCGAAATGACCCTGAAGGAACCCAGACCCTACGTGAATCCCTACGTGGGCGGCGCGCTGCTGGGCGTCGTCCTCTTCCTGTCGTTCTACATCACCGGCAACGGGCTCGGCGCGTCGGGGGCCATCGGACACGTGCAGGTCGCAATCCTGGGCCTGTTCGCCCCGGACCACGTCGACCGCGTGGCGTACTTCGCCGAGATGGGCGGCGGCACCCGCAACTCGCTGGACAACGCGGGCGTGTTCATGCTGCTCGGCACCTTCCTGGGCGGGGCGATCTCCGGCGTGATCAACCGGCGCTTCCGCGTCGAGACGCGCCGCGGCCCCGGGGTGTCCGTCGGTGCCCGGTGGGCCTTCGCCGTGCTGGGTGGCGCCATCATGGGCTACGGCGCCCGGCTGGCCCGCGGGTGCACGTCCGGGCAGGCGCTCAGCGGCGGCGCCGTGCTGTCGGTCGGCAGCTTCGCGTTCATGTTCGCCGTGTTCGCCGGCGGCTACGCGGTCGCGTACTTCGTTCGCCGCCTGTGGAACTGAGGAGGTGAGGCATGGCCCCGTTTCAACTTGCACCGCTGGCCGGCACGCTCGGCTACGACCTCGTCTTCCTGGTGATCGGGCTGGGCTTCGGCGCGGCCCTCGAGATCTCGGGCTTCGGCGACTCCCGCAAGCTCGCGGCGCAGTTCTACCTGCGCGAGATGACGGTCCTGAAGGTCATGTTCACGGCCATCGTCGTCGCCGCCGTGCTGATCTTCCTGTCCTCGTCCCTGGGCCTGCTGGACTTCAGTCGCGTCTGGGTGAACCCGACGTACCTCGCGCCGGGCATCATCGGCGGGCTGATCATGGGCGTCGGCTTCATCATCGGCGGGTTCTGCCCGGGCACCTCGCTGGTCGCGGCGTCGACGCTGAAGCTCGACGGCGTGTTCTTCGTGGTCGGCGTGTTCTTCGGGGTCTACGCATTCGGCGAGACCGTCAGCTCGTTCGAGCCCTTCTTCCTGTCGACGTTCATGGGCCGCTTCACGGTCCCCGAGTGGCTTGGCCTGCCCTATGGCGTGGTCGTGGTCCTGCTGGTCCTGATGGCCCTGGCGATGTTCTGGGGCGCGGAGATTGCCGAGGCGTACTTCGGCGCGCACCGGGCCTGGAAGGACATCCCGCTGGTCCCGCACAGCCGGGTCCGGATGGCCGCGGCGGGCGTCCTGGTCGCGCTGGCCGCCCTCACCGCCCTGGTCGGGCAGCCCACCGTCGACGACCGCTGGGGCTGGATCGCCTCGGATGGGGATCCGCAGGTTGCCGACCGCGAGGTCTTCGTGGACCCCGCCGAGGTCGTCGACCTGAAGAAGGATCTGTCTTTGCGGGTCACCGTCCTGGACGTGCGCGGAGAGGCCGACTTCAACCGCTTTCACCTGGCCGGGGCTCGCCGGATCGATCCGAACGACGCGCGGGACCCGGCGTTCGTGCGGACGCTGCTGGGCGCCGACGACAATACCATCGTGTTCGTGATGTCCAACGGCGAAGCGGCTTCCACGCAGGCGTGGAAGGACCTGCGGGCCCAGGGCGTCCTGAACCTTTACGTCATCGCGGGCGGGATCAACGGATGGCTGGAACGGTACCCGCCCAGCCCCTGCGTGGCGCAGAAGATGACCGGCGACCCGGGACCGGATTCGCTGGCCTGGCGTTTCGTCGTCGCGGTCGGGGATCGCACCCCCTCGGCCCACCCGGACCTTCCCCGGAAGGAGCCTCAGCCCACCTGCACGCTGGCGGCGAACGAACCCGCCGCAGCGGAAACGCAGGACCACGGCGCACCCGGTCACGGGGACGCAACCGCGCCAGCGTACGTCAAGAAGGTGAAGCTGCAGAAGAAGACGGTGGCCAAGGGCGGCTGCGGTTGACGGGCTCGTATCCCTTTTCCAGGAGTTCGTGATGGGAACTGCCCGGTCGTGGATTCGATTCGCGGGCGTGGCCCTTGCCCTCGGCGGGGCAGCGGCGTTGTTCCTCCTTGTGGAGTCGATCGGCGCCAACATGTCACCACCGGATGCCGGGGGCACGGCGCCCGCCTCAGTGGTGAGCGTCTCGACCGTGGTCCACGCCGCCGGCCCCGCGGACACGATGTCCCACCTGCTGGTGGCGCTCGCCGCCATCGTCGCGGCCACTCGGGCCCTGGGATGGGTCGCAGAGCGGGCCGGACAGCCCTCCGTCGTGGGCGAGATCGTCGCGGGCATCGCGCTGGGACCCTCGCTGCTCGGCGCGCTCTGGCCGGCCGCCACCACCACGCTGTTCCCCTCGTCCATCACGCCGTTCCTCGCGGCGGTCTCGGAACTGGGGGTCATCCTGTTCATGTTCATGGTGGGCCTGGAGTTCGACACGGCCCACCTCCGTCGCCAGGCGCGCACCGCCGTCGCGGTCTCGGCCGCCGGCATCGTCCTTCCCTTCGTGCTGGGCGTCCTGCTGGCGCTCTGGCTGTACCCTCGGTTCGGCATCGGGTCCTCCGGGTTCGTTGTGTTTTCGCTGTTCCTGGGCACCGCGATGTCGATCACGGCGTTCCCGGTGCTGGCGCGCATCCTGAAGGCCCTGTCGCTGACCGCCACCCCGCTGGGCGTGACCGCGCTCACCAGTGCTTCGGTCGACGACATCTCGGGCTGGTGCCTGCTGGCCCTGGTGGTGGGTCTGGCAGATGGGAACACAGGTGCCGTACTGCCGACGATCGGCCTGACGGTGGGATACACCGCGCTGATGCTGCTGGTCCTGCGCCCCCTTATCCATCGCTGGCTCGCCCGGGCCGGCGAACGCATCACCGGCCCCGGGGTCCTGAGCGGCGCCGTGGCGCTGCTGCTGCTGTCGTCCGTGCTGACCGAGTGGATCGGGATCCACGCGATCTTCGGGGCATTCCTGTTCGGGGCGCTGTTCCCCCACGACAGTCGCATCGCCGACCAGGTTCGTCGCCAGGTCGGCCCCCTGGTGGCGACCCTGCTGCTGCCGGTGTTCTTCGCCTACTCCGGGCTACGGACCCGGGTCGGCCTGCTGGACGGGGTCGGGGACTGGCTGGTCTGCGGGCTCATCGTGCTGGTGGCGTTCCTGGGCAAGTTCGGCGGCGTCTTCGCGGCGGCCCGGCTGACCGGGCTTGGAGCGCGTGACGCCTCCTCGCTCGGGATCCTGATGAACACCCGCGGTCTGGTCGAGTTGGTCGTGTTGAACGTGGGGCTGGACATCGGAATTCTTTCACCCGCGCTGTTCGCGATGTTCATCCTGATGGCCCTCGTGACGACCTTCGCCACGACGCCCATCGTCCGTGCGCTGGCGAACCCGCGTCAGGCCTTCGTACCTTCCGTCGAGGCCTGAGGTTGAGCAAGGACTCCGTCGAGCATGCGTCGCAGATCGTCCCGCGGCACGCCGCCGATCCGGTAGTCCAGCACCTTGTTCCCCTGGAACACGGCCAGGGTCGGGATCGACTGGATGCCGATGGCGCCTGCAATGCCCTGGTTCTCGTCGGTGTTCAGCTTCATGAACTTGATGCGCCCGGCGTACTCCCGGGCCAGTTCCTCGACCATGGGCGCGACCATGCGGCAGGGGCCGCACCAGGGCGCCCAGAAGTCCACGAAGACCGGCTGGGTCGACTGGAGCACCTCGGCCTCGAACGTGTCGTCCGTCACCACAAGCACCGGGTTGTTGTTCGCGACCGGGGACTCGGGGGCGCTGGATGTGTTGTTCACGGGAACCTCCAAAGGGGTACGATTCGCCCTGTCGGCGCGCCGGCGATGGCCGGACAGGAAGAAGATGGCGACTGGGGCTTCTCGCGTCCAGCATGGGTGTTTGGACATATTTCTCACCCAGGATATACCGATGCTCATTGAGATCGACCCCGTCCTCTGCACGGGGTGCAAGGCCTGCCTGGCCGTGTGCCCGAAAAAAGCCCTCAACGCGGCCGAGGGCTACTGCTGCGCGAAGTGCGTGAAATACTGCCTGTCCATGGAGGTGCCCTGCACGCCCT
>CAIOFV010000077.1 GCA_903857665.1 uncultured Myxococcales bacterium | reverse complement strand
CTCCACGGCCGCCGGAAACGACCAGGTGCGATTCGAGGTGGCGCTGCGCGTGCTGGCTCCCGGGCTGGAAATCCTGGCCCCGGTGCGCGACGAGGGGTTCAGCCGCGACTTCGAGGCCGGGTACCTTCGCGACCTCGGGTACGAGGTGTCCGCCGACAAGGCGCTGTACTCGGTGAACCGTGGGCTGTGGGGCTGCACCATCGGGGGCGCGGAAACCACCGACACCATCGACCCGCTGCCCGAGGAGGCCTGGGTGCTGACCCGCGGCGCCTTCGACCGCCCGCCGCAGACGGAGGCCCACACGATCGCGTTCATCGAGGGCGTGCCTTCCGCGCTGGACGGCGAAGCCCTGGCGCCGGTCGCGCTGGTGGAGCGCCTGGATGCGCTGGCGGCCCCCTACGGCATCGGGCGGGGCATCCACCTGGGCGACACGATCTTCGGGCTGAAGGGCCGCGTCGCGTTCGAGGCGCCCGCGGCGACCGTGCTGATCCAGTGCCACCGGGAGCTGGAGAAACTGGTGCTGACCGCCCGGCAGCAGCGCGTCAAGGACCAGGTGGCGGCGATCTACGGCGACCTGGTCCACGAGGCACTGTCCCTGGAACCCGCCTGCCGGGACATCGAGGCGCTGTTCCTCAACTCGCAGCAGCGCGTGACGGGCGACGTCCACGTCCGGTTCCGCCCGGGCGCGTTCTTCGTGGAAGGCGTGGCGTCGCCGTTCTCGCTGAAGGCGGCCTCGCGGGGCGTGTACGGCGAATCGGCAGGCGAATGGACCGCGGCGGATGCCCGGGGCTTCGCGCGCATGCTCGCGATCCCATCCATGCTCCACGCCCGCGCCGCAGCGCTCCCGGGCGGAAAGGAGGAGCGGTGAAGAGCGTCTTCCTGGACAAGATCGGATCGGTGACGCTGAACTGCAGGCTGTCGCGCGAGGTCCGCCTGGCCGACGAGATCCCGGCGCTCGAAGGCGGCGTGGTGGCGGTCCGGGTGCTGACCTCGAAGGGCAACTACAACCAATTGGAACTGCCTTCCGGGCGCTTCTCGAAGGTCAAGCCGGGCGACGTCGCCGCGGTGGCCCTGGGGCACCGGAAGGCGCTGTTCGGATACTCCGGCCACGTGCCGCCCTCGGTCGCCGTCGGCGATCGGCTGCAGCTTCTGAACCTGGGCGGCGTGCTGGGCGTGTGCGACAGCGTCAACCCCGATTTCGGCGAGCCCTTCCAGTGCGAGGTGCTCGGGCAGGTGCTGGCCTTCCCGTTCCTGGCCCAGCGCATCGGCATCCCGGCCCACATCAGCCAGGGCGCGATCGCGCTGTCGGACCGCCTGGACGTGAAGAACGTGCCTGTCATCGCGGTGGTCGGCAGCAGCATGAACGCCGGCAAGACGGCCGCGGCGTGCGCGCTGGTGCAGGCCTTCAGCCACCGGGGATTCGTGGTCGCTGCCGCCAAGGCCACGGGGGTTTCGCTGCGCCGCGACATCCTGGCGATGGAGGATGCGGGTGCGCGCAAGACCCTGCTGTTCACGGACCTGGGCATCGTCACGACCACTGCCGACGTGGCCCCGCGTTCCGCCCGCACGCTGCTGACCGAACTGGCGGCGAGCGGCCCCGACGTGATCGTACTGGAACTGGGCGACGGCCTGCTGGGGCTGTACGGCGTGGACGCGATCCTCAACGACCCCGGCCTGCGGGCCGTGTTCAAGGCCGTGGTGCTGGCGGCCAGCGACCCGGTCGCGGCCTGGGGCGGCGTGCAACTCCTGCAGGACCGGCACGGGTTGCGGACCGACGTGGTGACCGGGCCGGCGACGGACAACGACGCCGGGACCGTGCTGGTCCAGCGCCAGACGGGCGTGCCCGGCCGGAACGCCCGATCCGCGGGTGAGGCGCTGGCGGACGTCGTGCTGGAGGCCCTGGGCCTGCCGATCGCTGGCCCCTTCGCGGCGTCGCAGCCCCCGGGAGGTGCCCCGTGACGCACGAAGGCCTCGTGCCCGTCATCGTCCTCGGCGGTACCGGCTATGTCGCGGGCGAATGCTTGCGCCTGCTGCTGGGGCATCCGTCGCTGCGCGTCGAGTCCGTCGCGTCCATGTCCCGCGAAGGCGGGGCGGTGACCGCAGCCTTCCCGCACCTTGCCGGGACCGCCGCCGACGCCTGGTCGTTCACGTCCATCGAAGCGGCGCTGGGGTCGCTTCGTCCCGGCAGGACGGTCGGGGTGCTGGCCGCGACGCCCCACGGCGCCACCGCGGCGATCCTGGATCGCCTGCTGGCCGCGGCCGAGGCCGTCGGGGCCGACACCCGCGTCGTCGATCTGTCCGCCGACTTCCGGTACCCAGACGCGGCCGCGTACGAGGCGGTTTACGGCCATGCCCACGGGGCGCCGTCACGGATCGCGCAGTTCGCCTGCGGGGTCCCGGAGCACATCGTCGGGGCGCCGGCCCGCCACGCGGCCCAGCCCGGATGCTTCACGACGGCCGTCACGCTGGCCGCCTATCCCTTCCTGGCGGCCGGCCTGGTGGAGGATGACGTCTTCGCTTCCGCCGTGACGGGCAGTTCGGGCAGCGGTCGCACGCCCTCTGCGACGACCCACCACCCGGAGCGCCATGCCGACCTGAAGGCGTATTCGCCGCTGGCGCACCGCCACGAGCCCGAGATGCGGCGCCTGCTGGCCGCGGCCTCCGGAGGACGCGAACCCGACGTCCAGTTCGTGCCCCATTCGGGGCCGTTCGTCCGGGGCATCCACGCCACGGTCCGGATGACGCTGAAGGCGGACCACTCCGCGGAAGACCTTGCGGCGCTTGCCTCGCGCTTCTATGCGGACGGTTCCTTCGTGCGCGTGGCGACGACGCCGCCGCGGCTGTCCGAGGTGGTGGGCACCAACCGCGCCCGGCTCGGCGTCGCGGCGCGCGGGCGCACGCTGGTCGTCACCTCCGTCATCGACAACCTGGTGAAGGGGGCGGCGGGCGGCGGGATCCAGTGGTTGAACCGGCTGCTGGGGTGGCCGGATGACCGGGGGCTGATCGTCCCCGGGCCGGGGTGGTTCTGATGATGGACGCAGCGGCGGCGGGTGCGAAGGGGGCTTCGGCCCTGCTGGACGTCTTTGCGATGATCGATTTCGAGCCGGTTTCCGGCGCGGGCGTGACCCTGAAGTCCGCCGACGGCCGCGAGTACCTGGATTTCTACGGCGGGCACGCCGTGGCGCTGCTGGGATACGGCCATCCGAGGCTGCTCGCGGCCCTGGGGCGGCAGGCCGGCGACCTGTTCTTCCAGAGCAACCTCGTGCCGATGGCGGTTCGCGAGCGCGCGGCGCGGGCACTGGTCGATTTTGCCCCGGCCGGCCTCGATCGTGTCTTCTTCGTGAACTCGGGCGCCGAGGCCAACGAGAACGCCCTGCGCATCGCGTTCCGGGCCACCGGGCGTGCTGTCGTCGTGGCGATCGAGGGCGCCTTCCACGGTCGCTCGGCCGCCGCGGCAGCCGTGACCGCCGGGTCCGCCAAATGGAACGGCTTCCCATCGACGCCCTTCGAGGTGAGGTGGGTCCCGTTCGACGACGAGGAAGCCCTGGCTGCGGCCCTCGACGAGAGCGTGGCTGCACTGATCCTCGAACCCGTGCAGGGCGTCGCGGGCGCACGCGCGCTGTCGCCGTCCTTCCTGCGCACGGCCCGTGACCTGACGCGCGGCTGCGGCAGCCTGCTGGTATTCGACGAGGTGCAGTGCGGCATGGGGCGTACCGGCTGGCCGTTCGCCGCGACGGCGATGGAGGTGACCCCGGACCTGCTGACCACCGCGAAGGGGCTGGCGGGCGGCTTCCCGGCCGGGGCCGTGCTGGTCCCCGAGTGCCTGGCCCACGGCATCAAGCGCGGGGACCTGGGTTCGACCTTCGGCGGTGGCCCCATGGCGTGTGCCCTGATCGAAACCGTGATCAGCGTGATCCTCGACGAGGGCCTCCTGGCCAACGTGCGCCGCCTGTCCGCGCGCATCCAGGCCGAATGCAGGGTCGGCCCCGTCACGGCCGTGCAGGGCGCGGGCTTCCTGCTGGGATTGCGGACCACGCGACCGGCGTCGGACGTGCTGAAGGAACTGCGGGCGCGCGGGATCCTCGCCGGCGGCAGCGCCGATCCGAACGTGGTGCGGCTGTTGCCGCCGCTGGTGCTGCGCGACGACCACGTCGATCGGCTGATATCGACCCTTTCGGAGATCCCCGCATGAAAGACTACCTGGATCTCGCCGATCTCGGCGACGACCGCCTGGAGGCGGTGCTGTCCCTGGCGAAGCACCTGGAGGCCCACCCTCTGGGCGAGGCCCTCCGAGGCCGCACGGTCGGGCTCCTGTTCATGAACCCATCCGTGCGGACGCTGTCTTCCATGCAGGCCGCCGTGATGCAGCAGGGCGGGCAGGCCTTTGTCGTGACCCCCGGATCCGGCTCGTGGAAGATGGAAACCCGGAACGGCGCCGTGATGGACGGCGAGGCCGCGGAGCACGTCCGCGAGGCGATCCCCGTGCTGGCGCAGTACGCGGACCTGCTGGGCGTCCGGTGCTTCGCGGAAGGCAAGGATCTGACCACGGACCTCGCCGACGGACTGATCCGCACGATGGCCGGCCTGTGCCCGAAGCCGTTCATGAACCTCGAATCCGCCCGGGCACACCCGTGCCAGGCGCTGGGCGACTGGAAGACCCTGGACGACCTTGCGATCCCGCGCCGCGGCGGCCGGTTCGTGCTGTCCTGGGCCTGGCACCCGAAGGCGCTGCCGTACGCCGTGCCCGCCTCGGCGCTGGAAATGGCGGTGCGTCGCGGCATGGACGTCACGATCCTCCGTCCGGACGGGTTCTCCCTGCCCGACGAGATCATGGAGCGGGCCCGGGCGATCGCGTCCCGAACGGGGGCCAGCCTGCGGGAAACGGCCGATCGCGCCGAGGGGATGGACGGCGCGCAGGCGCTGTACGCGAAGTCCTGGGCGGCTCCCGCCTTCTACGGCCGGCCGGTCGAGGAGGCCTCGTTCCGGGCGCCCCTGCGGGACGAGTGGTGCGTGCGCGAGTCCTGGTTCGAGCCGGCCGAGGCGCATGCGAAGTTCCTCCACTGCCTGCCGGTGCGCAGGAACGTGAAGGTTGCGGACGAGGTGCTGGACGGCCCCCGGAGCGCGGTGATCCGCCAGGCCGGGAACCGGATGCACGTCCAGAAGGCGTTGTTGATCGAACTGCTGGGAGGCCATGCGAGATGACGGGACCGTACGATCCGGAAGCCGGGATGATGGGCCTGCGACGGGCGCTGCCGTACCTGCGCCTGTACCGCGGGCGGACATTCGTCGTGAAGGTGGGCGGCGCCCTTTGCGGCGAAGCGGAGGCCGTCCGGGACATCGCGGAGCAGGTGGGAGTCCTGCGCGAACTGGGCATCCACGTCGTGGTGGTCCACGGCGGCGGTCCCCAGACGACGGCGCTGGCGAAGCGCCTGGGCGTGGACACCAGCTTCGTCGAGGGTCGCCGGGTGACGTCGGACGAGGCCCTGGACGCGGCCGTCATGACCATGAACGGGGCCGTCAATACTGCATTCCTGTCCGCCTTCCGTGCAGCGGACGTGCCGGCCGCCGGGCTGTCGGGCGTGGACGCGGGGATGATCCGCGTGAAGAAGCGCCCCCCTCGTTCGCTGGACGTGGACGGCGTGCCGACGATGGTGGACTTCGGCCGCGTCGGCGACGTCGTGTCGGTGGACCCGGCGCTGATCAACCGGCTGATCGAGGCGGACTTCATCCCGGTCGTCAGCCCCCTGTGCGCCGACGACGCGGGCCAGATCCTGAACGTCAACGCCGATACCGTCGCGGCCGTGCTGGCCATCCGGTTGGGCGCGGACAAGCTGTTCTTCCTGACGGACACCCCCGGGCTGCTGGAGCGCATCGACGACCCCCGGTCCCTGGTGTCCTACGTGGACCTCGCCGGCCTGGACGCGCTGGAGGCCCGCGGCTGCATCGGGGGCGGGATGAAGCCCAAGATCGCCGCCGCCCGCGACGCTCTCGTCCGGGGCGTCGGACGGATCCACATGGTCGGCTGGAAGGTCCGATCGGGCCTCCTGCGGGAAGTGTTCACCAACGAGGGCGCCGGCACGCTGATCGTGCGCGACGCCGCCGAACTGAGGCCGGCCGAGCAGGCCGCGCCCGCTGGGACGACGACCCCATGACGGATGCCGAGCTCCTCGCGTTCCACAGGGACCTCGTGGCAACCCCGTCCGTGTCGGGGGACGAGGCCGCCATCGCGTCGTTCGTGCAGGGCCTCCTGGGGGACAAGGGAGTCGCGGTTCGGCGGTTCCACGACAACGTCTGGGCCGTCCTGGGCAGCGAGGGCCCGATCCTGTGCCTGAATTCGCACCTCGACACGGTGCCGCCCGCGCCCGGGTGGACCCTTCCACCCTGGGTGCCGACCGCTTGCGAAGGGCGCCTCCATGGGCTGGGAAGCAACGACGCCAAGGCCTCCGTGGCGGCCATGACCGCGGCGTTCCTGCGCCTGAAGGCCGCGGGCGGCCTGCCCGGGGCGCGGCTGGCGATTGCCCTGGTGGCCTTCGAGGAAACGGGCGGCGCCGGGGCCGAGATCCTGGCACCGGAATTGGCGCGCCTCGGTCTGAAGCCTTCGGGGGCCGTCATCGGGGAACCCACGGGGCTGGATGTCTGCGTGGCCCAGAAGGGACTGCTGATGCTGGAGCTGCGCGAGGCAGGCACGGCCTGTCACGCGGCGCACGGCCGGGCGCTGGGGGCCGTCAATGCGCTCCGGGCGCTGGCCCGGGACCTCGTGGCCATCGAAACCGTGGATCTGGGGCCCGAGCACCCCGTGCTGGGACCCGTCACCCTCGAGCCGACGACGGCCCAGGGGGGCACGGCTCGCAACGTGATCCCAGCGGCAGCGACATGCACGCTGGACGTTCGCAGCAACCCCGGCGAGTCCCACGACGCCCTCGTGATCCGCCTGCGCGCCGCGATCGCCGGCGAGCTGGTCGTCTACAGCGACCACCTTGTTCCCTGCGACGTCGATCCCGCCGACCCCCTGGTACAAGCCGCGCTGGGCGCTCGCCCCGGCGCCGTCGCGTTCGGGTCCAGGGCCGTTTCCGACTGGGTCTACTTCCGGGACGTGCCGTCGATCAAGGCCGGGCCGGGCCGTACCGAACGCTCGCACACGCCCGACGAATACGTGCTGGAATCCGAGGTTCTGGACGGCGCACGCTTCTACGAGGCGCTGGCCAGACGCTGGGCCGCGGGCGCCGCCGGGCAGGGGAGGGCACCATGACGCGACTGTGGGACCGGGGCGAGCCCCTGGATGACGCGGTGCTGCGCTACACGGCCGGTGACGACCCGTCCCTGGACGAACGGCTCGTGCCGTACGACCTGCGGGCCACCGAGGCCCACGCCGCCATGCTGCACGCGGGCGGCTTCCTGACCGCGGAACAGCATTCCGCCCTCCAGGCGGCGATCCGGGAACTCCTGGGTTCCCATGCCCGCGGCGACTGGCACATCCAGCCCGAGGAGGAGGACTGCCATACGGCCATCGAGAATCGCCTGACCCTCCTTGCCGGCGATGCCGGACGGGCGGTGCACCTGGGGCGCTCCCGCAACGACCAGGTCCTCGCCGCGCTGCGGCCCTGGCTGAAGGATCGCCTGGATGAACTGGCGTCCGCGGCGGATCGGGTCGCTTCCGCGCTCGACGGCCTCGCCGGAATCCACGGGCACCTTACGATCCCCGGCTACACGCACCTCCAGAGGGCGATGCCATCGACGGTGTCCCTGTGGGCGGGGGCCTTCGCCGCCGAGGCCCGGGATGACGCGGAAGGCCTGCGCATCGCCAGGCGTCGGGCCGATCGCAACCCTCTGGGATCCGCGGCGGGATACGGTGTTCCGGTCCTCGGCCTGGACCGCGAAATGACCACGCGGGCGCTGGGCTTCGCATCCACCCAGGAACCCGTGACCGCCGTGCAGTTGTCTCGCGGCAAGGCCGAGGCGTCGGCGCTGTTCGAGGCCTCCCTGCTGGCCCTGGACCTGGGCCGCCTCGCCGCCGACATCTGCCTGTTCGCCTCGGCGGAATTCGGCTTCGTGCGGCTCCCGGCGTCGATCACCACGGGTTCGTCCATGCTGCCCCAGAAGCGCAACCCGGACGTCTTCGAGATCGCCCGCGGCCGCACGGCCGAGGCCCACGCCGCCCTTCACGAGGTGCTGGGCGTCACGGCCAAGATGACGTCGGGCTACCACCGGGATCTGCAACTGCTGAAGCGGCCCCTGTTCCGCGGGCTAGACGGCGTGCTGGACACCGCGCAGATCCTGGCCCAGGTGCTGCCCCAGGTCGATTTCGACCCGGGCCGGCTGGCCGCAGCGATGGACCCTTCCATGGACATGGCTGCACGGGCCTACCGGCTGGTCCGCGACGCGGGGATACCGTTTCGTGACGCGTATCAGCGGGTACGTGACGACCCCGACGCTGGGAAATGAACCGGCGCTCGACACGCGTCGGCGGGGCCTTCGCGACCCGCCCCGATCGTCAGGACGCCGTCAGCCGCTCCAGCAGAGTGCGTATCTCGGTCGGCAGGGGCGCCGCGCCGCTCAGCGCTGCGGCCGACATCGCGAACTCGCCCTGGGCGATGCCCCACTCCACCCGGACCATCGCACCGTAGCGCCCCTGCAGCGCGGCGAGGATCGATTCGGCCGTCTTGCGAGCCCGGGCCAGATCCCCCCCGACCGGCAGCACCGCGAACCAGTAGGCCCCCCCCAGGGTGAAGGCCCGCGCCAAGTCCCCGCCGACCTCGCCCAGCCAGCGCCGCTCCTCCGATGAAGTCAGCCGCGAAGGGGGCAGCCGCGCCCCGATCAGCAGGTTCTGCACCGAACTGGCCGGCGGCGGAGCATCCACCAGCGTGGGGCCGAACTCGTCCGCCAGTTCGCGGGGCGTGGGACCCGGGGAATTCCTCGGGCCCGGCCGCGCGGAGGAAGCCTGCGCCGCCGGGACGACCGCAGCCGGGGTGGGGGTCGGGGCAGCGGGCCGTGAAACCATCCCCGGGGCGGGCCTGGACGGGGGACCCGACAGGTTCGAGTCCTGCCGCGACGCTTCGGAAAGCCGTGTTGCGAAGGCCCTGGCGGTCGCCGGGCGGCCCGATGCCTCGATGCTCAACGATTCCATCATCAGCCGCACCAGGCCCGGGGACGGCTGCGGATGAGCGGACGGAAACGTCGGCGGCGGGACGGGCAGGACGGCCCGCCGCAGCACCGACTCCATCGTCTTGCCGCCGAAGGGAAGGCTGCCGGTGAGCATCTCGTGCAGCATCAGGCCCACGGCGTACAGGTCGGAGCGCACATCGACGGGCAGGTTCATGAGGCGCTCGGGCGCCATGTATCCCGGTGTCCCGATTACCGCGCCGGTCCGGGTGTACTGCGTCACCGCCGTCCCTTCGGGCCGGGCGATCCCGAAGTCGATCACTTTCACGATCTCGGGTGCGCCGGCTGCCAGCAGCACGTTGCTGGGCTTCAGATCCCGGTGCAGGATCGCCGCGGCGTGGATCGCGTCCAGCCCGGCCAGGATCCCGGCGGCGATATCCACCGCCTCCTGCCAGGGGAGCGCACCGCGCCGCGCGATCCGCCCCTCCAGCGATTCGCCGTCCACGTGCTCCATCACGATGCACGGCACCTGGTCGCCGACCAGGCCGAAGTCCAGCACGGACACCACGTTCGGGTGCCGCACGCGGGCCATCAACCGCGCCTCCCGCTCGAACCGCTTCATCGTTTCGGGAGACTGGTCCCCCAGGACCTTCACCGCGACCAGGAAGCCCAGGGAGGCATGATGCCCCCGGTAGACCTGGCCCATGCCGCCTTCGTCCAGGAAGGCATCCACCAGGTATCGATCGAGGATCCTCGCACCGGCCAGCAAGCGCACGCCTTCAGCCTCCCGCCTGTACGACCGCAGGCGACACCAGGGAAACCGGGGCGTCGGGAATCACGATGCGACCGTCCACCAGCACCTTCGGCCTGAACGGCTGGCCTTCCTCGCCGACTTCGAACACGCTTCCGACTCGCCCGTCCGGAAGGCGGACGAAGGCCCCGGGCGGGATCACGCCGCATACCGATACCAGCGCGTTCACCCAGTCCGGGTCGAAGCGTCGCCCGGCCTGGGCCGAGGCCATGGCCAGCAGGTCCACCCGCGTCAGGTCGAACGGCACAGCCTCGGCCCGACGCGCCTTCCCCAGCTCGTAGCAAAGGTCCACCAGGGGCATCACCCGCGGGCTGTTCTCCTTGTCGGGATGCGCCAGCCCGTGGAGGATGGCCGAGGTCCGCAGGCGATGGGGTTCGACCCCGCTGCGCGACGTCACCGGGGCCCGCATGGCCCCCGGCATCGCTCCCTCGGCCGCCAGGGCCAGCAGGGCCCCGCCACGCGGTCGATAGCCCGCCATCCCGAGGATCAGCGTCGCGTGCGCCGACGCGCGGGCGGTGGAATTGCTGACCGACAGGCTGCGGAGCACCATCGTCACGTCCAGCGACGCCGATACGGCGCGGCGGGCCACGTCCCAATCCCCGGGCGCCAGGTCCATCACGCGGATGGCAGCCGCCCGATCGGCGGCGACGGCCCGTTCCAGCCGGCGTACCACCGACACGCCTGCCACCCAGGGCCAGGGCTCGCCCGTGGCCGCCGGCAGCTTTGCGGCCTCGGCCAGCGCCAGCGTGATCTGGGTCAGCACGAACAGGCCGGGATCGACCAGTTCTGCATCGGTGCTGGCAACGTTCTGGATTTCCCGCCACTTCAGCCCGTCGATGCGGGTCACCGTCAGCAGGTCGCTGGGCCCGGCCATGCCCCGGGCCATGGCACATCCGAACCGCAGCAGTTCGGCGTCGTCCGGCACGCGCTCGACGGTCAGTTCGTTGGCTTCGAGATGGCTGAGCGCCCGGCCGACGTCCAGCGCGTTCAGGTAGGCCTCCAGGTCCATCGGCAGCAGCATCGTGTCGCGGAACAGCGCACGACCCACAAACTGCAGCGAAAAGGGCGGCACGGCCTCCTTCAACCCCACGCCCAGGCTCGCGGCAGCCTTGTGGGTCAGGGGATGATCGGGGCCATGCGACGACGCCGTGCGCATCAGCAGGAACAGTTCCCGCACCACCGCGAGCGTTTCGACGCCGTGGGCGAGATCGCGCTGGGAACCGGCGACCTGCGTGGTGCTCACATGTTCTCCTCGGACTCGCGCCGCCGGACTTCGCGCAGGCGCTCCCGGACCTCGGGCGGATCCAGCAGCGCCTCCCGGAACGACCAGCGGGAAATCCGGCTGAGGATCTCGGGGCGCCGCTCCAGTGCCCGCAACGCGACCACCCGGACGTCGGCGCCGGCGGAACTGGATCGCGCCAGTCGGACCAGCGATTCGCAGCCCGAAGGCGTCGATAGCAGGGCCTCGCACGACGACTTCAGGATGCGAAGCGACCAGCCCTTCCCGTGGGAGGAAAGGATCGCCTGCCCCAGCACCCCGAGCAGCTTGGGGTCCCGGGCCTGAGCCAGCGCGCCCAGCAGCGGGCCTGCCTCCTCCGGGTTCGCCTCGCTCAGCAGCTTCAGGATCTTCGGCTCGTTCCCGGAAAGGGCCCGGGACGGCAGGCCGGCCAGCAGCGCGCAACGCACGCCGGCCGGACAGACCTCCCCCAGCTTCAGCACCATTTCGCAGCCCCCCCGGACGATCTGTCCCATCATCCTGGACAGCGCCAGCGCCTGCGGCAGGTTCAACCGGTTCGGGTCCAGCACCGACAGCATCCGTTCGGCCCCTCCCTGCGCTGCCACGCGGCTGAGCGCCTCCATCAGCAGCGGGTCGGCCGAACAGCGCTCCAGCAGGCCGTGCATCAGGCCCGACGACAGGTGCCGGGGCGATCGCGCGAGGCAGTGCCCGAGGGCGGCGGTCCCGGGCCCGTCCAGCACGATGTGGCGTGCCAGGATCTCGCCCAGCGGCTCCCGCTCCAGGTTGGACAGGACCGCCTTCGAATAGGCGTCGTCGGTCGCCGACAGGGACGTCAGGAACTGGAGCAGGCGAATGTCACAATGGGCCGACATCAGCGATACGATCCGGCGCGCCAGACGGTCGGGCGCGATCATCGCCCGCAGTTCGGGATGCTGGAGCACCGCGTCCATTTCGACGTCCGCCCACGAGGCGCCCTGGTCGCACCCCAGGCGAAGGAAGGTTTCCTGATCGGCCGTGAGGGTGCGCGCGCCCGACGCGGTTTCGCGCTGGAAGGCCAGCAGCGACATCTGGAAGGGCTGGCGCAGCGCGGCTGCATCCACGTCCCGGGCACTGATCTGCATCATGTTCCGGCTGAGCATCATGCCCGTCAGCGAACGGACGGCCTGGGCGCTCCAGTCCTCCCACGAAGCCTGCGTCCCGCTGCTCTCCAGAACCTCCATGAACGAAACCTGCAACTCCACGTCGAACCCTTCGGCCCCGTCGGACCACAGCCAGTCCCGGAAGGCGGCCAGGGTATCCGGGAGGGGTTCGACCTGGCACAGTTCCTCGCCCAGCCGCATCACGTCCCAGACGCCGGCCTCCTCGCGCAACCGCAGCACCCGAAGGCCCGCCATGAAGGCCGGCAGCAGCCATCGGCCCTCGGTTTCGTTCGCGGTGAGGCCTTCCTGGTCGTCCAGCCCCAGGCCCGTCGCATCGATCCGCAGGGCCGCATTCGGAAACTCGGACCACAAGTCGATGATCCGGCGGGCAATGGCCGGAAGGGCGTTGCTGCGAACCGTGGACGAACGAACCAGGCCGTCGAACGCGGCCGGGATGACCTTCGACGCCTTCATCCCGTGCATGCCGGATGCCTGGTTGGGCGTCATCGCACGCATCGTCTCTTCGTGGGAGCCACCCGGGGCTCGCGGCCGGTTGGAAGGGGAGGCAGTCGTGGAATCGGGCGTCTGCGGAAGTCCGGAAGCCAACGCTCACCTCCTTCCGTCCCCGGAAAGCCTCGCCGGATCCCGTCCCCGGAGGACGGGCGGCACCCGACACCATGGGTCGGCGGATACCGGGCTCGCTGCCTGAATTCGACGGCACAATCACTAGCGCGGCTCCATGGCATTGTCAAATGACTTTGCGGGGGCCACGGATGGCCCAGGCGGCCTCCCGCCGGCCCCGCGACGCCCCGCCACCCGGACCCGATCCAGAATGGGACGGTGTGCCGTTTTGTAACGCGGATTCGGCGCGTCCCATTTCATGGCGTCCGTCCCGCTCCAACCCGGCGCCGCGCACGGGGGGATCGCCCACGTTCCGTTCCACGTTGATACATGGGCATCCGGGCCCGCGCGGGCTTCGCGCGCCCCGAGGGCACACGCCCGGCAGCGTCCCACCGCCTTCAAGACCAGCGCGGCAGCGGCCACCCAGGCCTACCTGCCAGACTTTCGGACGGCTTCGACCGACCCTGTTTCAAGCCTGCGGCACGGTTGATGCAAGTAACTCCGGATGAAGGGTGTGTCCGGCGGGATCCGGAACCCGCGAACTTCAAGGTCGCGAAGTGCCCTGAACCGATCCTGGTCTGACGGTCCTATGCGACATGGTTGCCGACCAGGTGGAGTCTGCGCTTCGTGCCGAAGTCCGCCACACCGTTGGCATGGGGTTCGCCCCAGGAGGTGGGTCGTGAATCGTGCAACCGCGCAGTTCCTGCTGGCCTTGCTGCTGGTGACGTCCGAGTGCAGCGGCTCGGCCAGGCCCGATGAGGCGTTGGCCGTCACCTTCGACCCGCCGTCCGGGACCCCGGTGGACACCCTTCGCGTACTGCCCCTGACAGGCGCCCTGGCGGATGCCGACATCGGTCCCGCCGCGACACCGGGCGGCTTCACCTCGCCGAACGGGACGTTCAACGTCAGCAGTTCCGGGGCGGACATCTGGGGCACCGCCGACGCCTTCCATTTCGTGTACCAGGCGATGACCGGCGACGGCGAGGCGATCGCCCGCGTCGCAAGCCAGCCCAACACGAACGCCTGGGCCAAGGCGGGCTTCATGATCCGCGAGTCCCTGGCGGTCGGGGCGCCGTTTGCCTTCGTGGCCATGACGCCTGGCAACGGGGGCCTCTTCCAGTACCGCCCGGTCGCCAACGGGGGCAGCCTGCAGGCCAGCCAGGCCGGGATTGCCGCGCCCTACTGGGTCCGCCTGGTCCGCTCGGGGAGTTCATTCGCGGGCTACACTTCCGCGGACGGATCCGCCTGGACGCTCGTGGCCACGGCCACCGTCCCCATGGCAGCGAACGCGCTGGCGGGCCTCGCGGTCTCCAGCCACAGCGCCGGTGTGACCGCGACGGTGGTGTTCACCAACGTGTCGGTCGCCGCCGTCGGCGCCGCGCCCGCGAATGTCGCCCCGACCGTCTCGCTGACGTCCCCCGCCGCAGGCGGCACCTTCACGGCCCCCGCTTCGGTGTCCCTGGCGGCCAGCGCCGCGGATCCCGACGGCTCGGTCGTGCAGGTCGAGTTCTTCCAGGGCACGACGTCGCTGGGCATCGCCACCACGAGCCCGTTCCAGGTCGCCTGGCCCGGCGTGGCGGCCGGTACGTATTCCCTGACCGCGAAGGCCACGGACAACGCCGGCGTATCGACGACCTCGGCTCCGATCGCCATCACGGTCACCCCGGCTCCTGCCGCTTCGGCCTGGCGGGATCGGGACATCGGCACCACCGGCATCGGCGGCAATTCCGCGTCATCCGCGGGGATCGTCACGGTGGCGGGCGCAGGCGCGGATATCTGGGGCACCGCCGACGCCTTCCATTTCACCTACCAGCCCCTGGTCGGCGACGGCGAGTTGATCGCCCGCATCCAGAGCCAGCAGAGCCTCAACGGCCTGGCCAAGGCCGGGGTGATGATCCGCGAGTCGACCGCGCCGGGTTCCCGCCAGGCCTTCATGGCCCTGACGCCTTCCAACGGCGCGGCCTTCCAGCGCCGGACCCGGACCAGCGGCCTCAGCCTGAGCACCGGCGTGGCGGGGGTCGGGGTCCCTTCCTGGATCCGCCTCGTGCGCGTCGCGTCCCTCTTCACCGCGTACACCTCGACCGACGGGATCTCCTGGAAGGTCGTCGCGTCCTCGATCGTCACCATGCCGACCACGGTGCTGGCCGGCCTGGCCGTGACCAGCCACAAGGCCGGCACGCTTTCCAGGGCCGCGTTCAGCGGCATCCAGGTCAACCCTTCCGTCGTGGCGCCTCCACCCTCGAACGTACCGCCGACCGTGGCCATCACCTCGCCGGCCTCGGGCACCGGCTTCACGGCGCCCGCGTCCTTCACCGTCAGCGCCACTGCGTCCGATCCGGACGGCACCGTGGCGAAGGTCGAGTTCTTCCAGGGTTCGTCCCTGGTGGCAACCTCGACGGCCAGCCCCTACCAGGCGGCCCTGTCGAACCTGCCGGCGGGGACCTACGCTTTGACCGCGAAGGCCACGGACAACACCGGAGCCTCCACCACCTCGGCCGCCGTGACCATTTCCGTGGCCGCGCCGCCGCCGCCGCCACCCCCGGCGAACGTCGCTCCTGCCGTTTCCATCACGTCCCCGGCGAACGGCGCCGCACTGACCGCGCCCGCCTCCCTGACGCTGACGGCCGCTGCCAGCGACCCTGACGGATCGGTCGCGAAGGTCGAGTTCTTCTCGGGGCCGACGCTGATCGGCACCTCCCTGGCAAGCCCGTTCCAGGTCGCCTGGGCCGGGATCGGCGCCGGCTCGTACTCGCTGTTCGCGAAGGCGACGGACAACGTGGGCGCCTCGACGATCTCGAGCACCGTCACCGTCACGGTGACCAGCGCACCGCCCCCGCCCCCGCCTCCGCCCCCCCCGCCGCCCACCGGCGGCGATTCCGTGCTGAAGCCCGAGGTCTTCAACGCGACCTCGACCAGCCTGAAGATCCGCTGGACGGCCCCGTCCGGCGCCACGGCAGTCCGGCTGTTCCTGGCCCCCGAGCCTCCCGCGTCCCCGGGCGAGGCGATGCCCGCCGAAAGGAAGGTCGCCTCGCTGGCCGGCAGCGCGGCCGAAGCCCAGGTCACCGGCCTCGCGCCGGCCGTGGACGTGTTCCTGCGCGTCGAGGTCGACACCCCCGCGGGCACCGTCGCTGAAATCCGACACGGCCGCACCCTGGGCGGCCCCCGGGAGCCCCTGGACGACGCGGTCCGCGAGGTGCACGCATTCGGGCCCGGCGCCCTCCAGATCGTGCTGTTCAACGGCGACGGGGCGACCTGGCAGGCCGGCCCGTGGACGGTCACCCGGTCCGACGGGACCCCGATCACCGTCACCCGGGTGTCCCGCCAGTCGATCCCGATCAGCGCGCCGTCCTACCAGGTGGGCTACGGCCTCGACTACAGCGACACCATCATCGACGCCGACCACCGCATCTTCCTGACCCTGGGCCAGCCGATCGGCGGGCCGGACCTGCTGGCCGTCCAGGGACCCGGCGTGTCGTTCCTGCTGCCGTTTTCCGACCGGTACCTCGAAACGCCCATCGTCCAGTTGAACCAGGTCGGCTACAACCCGCGCGCCACCGAACGCTACGCCTACGTGTCCGGCTGGATGGGCGATGGCGGCGCCCTGTCCCTGGCGAACCTGTCGAGTTCGGCGGACGTGCTGGCCGAGCCGGCCGACGACAGCCAGCCCAGGTCGGTGCTGAAGGCCGGGCTTCCCATCACGGTCCGGTCCACCCTCGACGCCGATACCCAGGCCGAGGTCCGCCAGATCGACCTCGCCTCGGTGGCCCCCGCGGAAGGCGTCCGCATGCGCATCCGCATCCCCGGCGTGGGCGTGTCCTGGCCCACCCAGATCAGCGAGGCGGCCGCCTACAAGGCGCTCTTCACCATCGAGCGCGGCCTGTTCTTCAACCGGTGGGGCGGCGACGTCGCGGCCGTGTCCCTGGAGTTCCCGCGGCCGAAGGCGGACCACCCGGTTGTCTACACCGCCGAATCGACCATGGACTTCGACACCAAGTTCCCCGACACCCAGCCGCTCACCGGCAAGCGCTCCCTCGTGGGCGGCTACCACGACGCCGGCGACTTCGACCAGAGGCCCATGCACCAGGTCATCCCGCAGGTGCTGATGCGGGCCTACGAAATGAATCCGTCGAAGTACCTGGATCGGCAGTTGGACATCCCCGAGGCCGGCAACGGCATCCCGGACCTGCTGGACGAGGCGATGTGGGGCGTCAACACCTGGATG
>CAIOFV010000076.1 GCA_903857665.1 uncultured Myxococcales bacterium | reverse complement strand
GACTTGCCCGCGCCGTTGGCTCCCAGGTACCCGAAGATCTCGCCCGGAGGGACCTCGAAGGTCACGTCCCGGACCGCGTGGAAGTCCCCGAATTTCCGGCCCAGGTCGCGGCAGCGGATGACGGCGTCGGTCATGGCTTCTCCCCGGCCGTCCTGCCTGCCGCGAGTGCCAGGTAGAGGTCCTCGAACCCGGGGGTCACCCGGTGGACGGCGGCACACGTTTCAAGGCGCGCGGTGATGCGATCGGCTTCGGCGCCCCGGACCACAACGCGCAGGCCGGTCCCGAGGGGCGTGATGGCCTCCACCGCGCCTCCCTCCAAGGCCAGCGCCGCCTCGACGTCCTCGGCGCAGGTGGCGGTCCCCGGCTCCACGCGCAGCACCGCGTCGGCGAAACCGGCGACCAGTTCCGCGGGGCGGCCTTCCAGGATCAGCCTCCCCGCCGATGCGAGGCCGACGCGGGAGCACCGGGCCGCCTCGTCCATGTAGGACGTCGTGACCAGCACGGCCATCCCCTGCGCGGTGAAGTCCGCCAGCAGGTCCCACAGCTCGCCGCGGGATACCGGGTCCACGCCATTGGTGGGCTCGTCCAGGATCAGGAGGTGCGGCTGGTGCAGCAGCGCGCAGGCCAGGGCCAGCTTCTTGTACATGCCGCCGGACAGGGCGTCGGCCCGCCGATCGCCGAAGGGGGCCAGGCGGGTGATGGCCAGCAGTCGATCGCGACGTTCCAGGAACGTCTTGCGGTCCAGGCAGAACAGGTCGCCGAAGAAGCGCAGGTTCTCGTCGATGCTCAAGTCCCGATACAGGCCGTAGCGCTGGGGCATGTAGCCCAGGTGCTCCCGGACCCCCGAGCGAGGGTCCAGCGGGTCGCCGCCGTCGATACGGACCGTGCCCTCCTGGGGTTCCAGCAAGCCCGCGAGGGCCCGGACCGTCGTGGTCTTGCCCGCGCCGTCGGGGCCGATCAGCCCGTACAGTTCGCCCGCGCGGACGTCGAAGGTCATCCCGTCCAGCGCGAGGGTCGTCCCGAACCGGTGGCGCAGCCCCGACACGATCGCGACGGGCGTTTCGACGTTGTCGGCCGATGCCGCCTCGGGCAATGCCATGAAGCGTCTCCCGCGTCAGGGAACCAGCGCGACCTCGACCGGCATGCCCACGCGAAGGCGCCCGTCGGGGTTTTGCAGCGTGGCCTCGATGGCGTACACCAGCCGGTCCCGGTCGCTGCGGGTCTGGATCGTCCGCGGGGTGAACTCGGCTTCGGGCGACACGCGTCGGACCGAACCGTGGAAGGTCTGGTCGGGCCAGGCGTCGGCCGTGACCGTCACGGCCTGGCCGGTCGTCACGCGACCCAGGTCGGCGTTGGCCACGTAGAAGATCACCTTGACCTCGCGGACGTCGGTGACCTCGTACAGCGTGGTTCCCGGAAGGACCACCTCGCCGGGCTCCTTGGCCCGGACCGTGACCGTCCCGGGGACCGGGGACATGATGTGGCACTCGGCCTGGGCGGCCTTCGCCCGGGCCAGGGCCGCCTCGCCCGCCGCGACCTGGCGCTCGGCCGCGCGCACCTGCTCGGTGGCCGCCGTGGCCTGCAACTGTGCCGCTTTCGCCTGCTGGCCCGCCGCGTCCGCCGCCTCCAGTGCCGCGGTGCGGCGTTTCCCGAGGTCGTCCGCGGCGGTGTCGAGGGTTTCGCGCTGGGCCGTGGCCATGGCGCCTTCGGTGTCCAGTCGCGCGGCGCGCTGGGACTGGCGGCGGGCGTTCGCCTCCTGCACCGCGTAGGACCCCGCGCCGGTCTTCTGGCTGCGCGCCTGCCGCAAGGCCGCCTGGCTGGTGAACGCCACCGCCTCGGCCTGGGCCTGTGCGGCCGCCACCTGCGCCTTCGCCGCCTCCACCCGCGCGTCCGCCTCGGCCACCATCGCGTTCGCTTCCGCGCAGTCCAGTTCCACCAGCACCTGCCCCGCGGTGACCACGTCCCCCTCGCGGACCGCCATCGACTCGATGCGGGCGCCCAGCCGGGCCGACACCTGGGCCCGCGTGCCTTCGATGATCCCCGAGGATCCCGGCGGGCCCCTACGATCGGCGGCCTGGCGGGTGAGCTTCACGGCCAGAACGGTTCCCAGGATCAACGTCAGAACCACCAGGATGAGGATGATCCGCTTCATCGGGGCGTCTCCTTTCCGGGGGTCGGATCCGGGCAGCGCGGGTCCTTCAGGATGCCGTGCAGGAACACGTCGGCCGCGGTCGCCCCCAGGCGATCGACGACCTCGGGTGACCGGAGGCCGACCAGTTGCGAAGCGACCGGGTAGGCCAGGTGATAGAACATCAGCGATCCCATGATCAGCAGAAGGGTCGCCCGCAGGTCCACGTCCCGGAGCATTCCGGCGTCCCTGGCGTTCTGCAGCACCCGCAGGGCGGACTGCTGGTTGAGGCTGACGGGTTCGAGGAGCTCGCCGCTGAGGGGGCTGTCCTCGCGCAACAGTTCGGCGAACATCAGCCGGAAGAAATGCCGGTTGGTGTCCAGCCTGCGGGACATGCCGAGGAAGAACTCGCGCAGTCGCTCCGCGGTGGGCGGACCGTCGCCGGCCAGCGTTTCAATCAGGGTGCGGACGGACTCGATCTCGGGCCGCAGAACCTCCCGGAGCAGGCCTTCCTTGGACCCGAAATAGTACTTGATCAACGAAAGGTTGCAGCCGGCGCCCGCCGCGATGGCACGGGTGCTGGTGCCCTGGAAGCCATGGGTGATGAACAGGCTCCGCGCGGCATCGAGCAGCCGCGTCCGGGTGTCGTCATCGCCGCGCTGGAACTCGTGGGTGGAAGCTGGCTGTTTCATGGCCGGGAGGATGCCATGAGGGGCGCACCGAGTCAATCAAACGATTGATTATCCCATTGGCCACGGTGCGATGTCGGTCGAATCCGGTGACCGGCGAGGATCGGCGGCTTCCCGTCGGAGAGCGTCGTTGGTCCTTGCCCTGCGGCGCCGTCCCCGTACAATCGGGCGACACGCCGGGCGTCGGCGGGAGGAGGATGGAATGGACGACGGGACCACCGCTCTGGAGGCCCTGCTGAAGGCGATGCTGGGCGGGATGCGCGATGCCCGCGTCGCCCGGGCGCTGGGCGCTCGCTGGCCGGAAGGGGCGGTCGAGCACGAGCCCGATCACGTGCACATCGAGCGCGGCGGGCTTGCCGACGGATTGCTGGCGGCGCTGGATGTCCAGTTCCTGCCCCGGGTCCGCGAGAGGCTGGGCGAGGAAGCCGAGGAGTTCGGCGAGGTCCCGCCCGAGTTTGCGGATTCGGCCGAGGCCGCGTTCACCTGGGTGATCGACGAGCGTCCCCAGTTCCGTGACCTGGCGATCGAGGTTGTGGCCGCGGTGCTGACGGGCTTCGTGGGGGACCATCGCGACGAGGTCGTGGCGTCGATGCGGGCGGCCGGGGAGGGGCCGGGGACGGATCGCGAAAGCCGGATGGCGAAAGGTTCGGCGCTGCTGTCCGACGCGGCGGAAATGGTCGCGGCCCTCGACGTGTTGCCGCCTCGGTCCGACGGCGAGGCGGTGGACCGGATCCTGGAACCGGCCATGGCCCCGCTGGAGCAGGCCCGGGAGATCTTCGAGGAACTGGCGCTGGACGACGCGATCCTGGGTGCGCAGGAAGGGTCGGTCCCCGCGCTGGATCGCCTCCGGGCCGCCTGGATGGCCGAGGTGGACGCCTACGTGGCCGCGGCCGGGAAGATCGGCCCGCCGCTGGACGAGGTCGATGTCGGCACCTTCGAGCAGCAGACGTACCTGCTGGACGCGATCGTGGCCCTCCAGGAAGCCTTGACCCTGCGCGTGGAGCTGCCGGACCTGCTGCGCCTGGCGAGGCTGCGCCTGGCCAAGGGCGACGTGGGCGAGGCGAGGGCGATTGTCGAGCGCATCCTGGAACGGGATCCCGATGACGCCCTGCGGGCCGAGGCGGAGGCGTTGCGCGGCGACGTGTCGGCGTCGTCGCCGCTGGGACGGGACAAGCGTTGCTTCATCGCCACGGCGGCCTCGGGCGAGGATGCTGCCGAGGTCGAAACCCTCCGCGCGTGGCGTGACGACGTCCTGTACCCCACGCGATCGGGCCGGGCCGCCATTTCCCTCTACTACAGCATGGCGCCGCCCATCGCCCGGGTCATCGCGTCGTCGCCGGTGGCCCGCACGTTCGTCCGCAGGCTCCTGGTGCTGCCCGCGGCACACCTGGCCGAGGCCTGGATGCGCCGGCATCCCTCCTGAGCGCGATCCCGTTCCGCCCCCGCGGGGCGGCTTCCGCCGATTCCCTCCGCATGTCGCCGACTTGGCGCCCGCTTCGGGCCGCTTCTATACTGGCCGGGCAATTTCGGGGCGTATCGCTTTGCCGTCCGGCGCTCAATACTGCTCGCGTTGCCAGCGGACCTACGGGTCCGACCAGCCGTTCTGTCCCCTGGACGGCGTCGCGCTGCGCCCGGTCCCCGAGGAACTTCCGGACGTCGGCGCCGTGGTCCACGGCAGGTACCTGGTTCGCAGCCGCGTGGCGGACGGCGGGATGGGCACGGTCTTTCGCGCGACCGACCTCCGCGGTCGTCGCGAGGTCGCGCTGAAGATCCTCAGGCCTGCCCTGGCGGCCAAGGAAGCCGCGGTCGGGCGCTTCTTCATCGAGGCCCGGGCCGCCGGCCGCCTGCGCCATCCGAACGTCGTAGAGATGTTCGATTTCGGCGTGTCGCGGGAAGGATGGCTGTTCCTGTCGATGGAGTTCCTTCCCGGCGAGACCCAGGCCGACCGGATCGGCCGCCATGGGCGCCTGCCGGTCGGCGAGGCGGTGCTGGTGTCCCTGGGAATCGCCGAGGCCCTGGTCCACGCCCACCTTCACGGCGTGATCCACCGGGACATGAAGCCCGAAAACGTCGTGCTGGTGGACTGGGATTGCGAGGGGGCCTTCGTGAAGGTCCTCGACTTCGGCATCTCGGCCATCGCGGACTCCCCGGTGCGGGGCGCCCTCCATCGCGGCGAGGTGCTGGGCACCCCCGCCTACATGAGCCCGGAGCAGGTTCGGGGCGACGTCGTCGATCCCCGGAGCGATCTGTATTCCCTCGGAGTGCTGCTGTACGAGGCCCTTGCAGGAAGTCCCCCCTTCCCGGGCCTCTCGGCCGCAGAGGTCATGCGGCAGCATCTCGCCGAGGCGCCTCCACCCCTGCCGGCTCTCGTGGTCCCCCCCGAGGCCCGGCAGGGGCTGGAGGCCCTCGTAGCGGGTCTCCTGCGCAAGGATCCCGAGGGGCGGCCCGCTTCGGCCGGCGTCGTCCGGGACCGGCTGCGCGGAATCCTTGACGCCCTGGCCCTGGACCGTGCGCGGGCCGTGGACACGGGTCTGCTGGGGGAAGTGCTGGCGCCGCTGCGCACCCTGGTCCCCTTCCACGAGCGTGCGACCCTGGAGGTCGCCTCGTTCGTGCTGCCGGGCGACGCGGCATTCCACGATCGACCGACGATGCTGCTGGGCGAAGGCGGCCTGATGGTGGCCGCATCGACGGCCACGGCGCCCGGCGCCCGGGTGCACCTGGCGACGCTGGGCCCTCGGATCGACGTGCCCTGGACGCTGTCCCCGGTGATTCTTCCCGTCCACGCATCCCCGGTTGCCCCGAGGGTCCCGGCCCATTCCCTGGACGACGTGGAGGTGTCGCTGGTCCACGTCGAGTTGGACCTGGGCCCTGAATGTGCCGGCCTCGCCTCCTCCCGGCTGCTGTTCACGCCGGAAATGGAGGCGTTCGAGTCCGGCGCAATGGCCGCTGGCGGGTGCATCTGCTTCGATTCGGGCGACGAGGTCCGGCTGGTGTTCGGGCTGTACGATCGCTCCGAAGAACCCTGGCATCGGGCGGTCGAATCGGCTGCCGACCTGATCAAGCGCGCCAGGCGCTTCCGCGCCGACACCGGGGTTCCGGTGGAGGTCCGCGTGGGCATCTGCACGGACACCGTGTCCAGCCGCACCATCGCCGCCGGATCGCCGGACCAGGCGCTCCGAGGCTCCCCGGTGGACGTGGCGGTCCGCCTGGCCCGGATGGCGCTGGCGGGCCAGGTCGTGCTGGACGAGCACACCCGCCGTCGAACCCGTCGCGAGTGGCCTTTCGAGGATCTGGGCCAGATCCGCGTGCGCGGTCGGGAACACCTGACGCGAATCTTCGGGTTGGCGGGGATGCGACTGGCCGGGTAGGCCCGAGGACGGGGACGTCACGACGGCCGCGAAACCCCGATGCCCAGCCGGGCGAGCACCTCGTCGGACAGCGCCCGGTAGGCGATCGCGCCGGACGACGACGGGTCGAAATCGAAGACCGGGATCCCTTCCATCTGCGCCCGGGCCAGCGCGCTGCTGACCGGGATGCGCGTCGGGAGGACCAGGTCGCCGTAGGCCTCGTCCAGTCCGGCCAGCACCGCGTCGGTCACGCGCGCGTTGCGACGATCGACGCGCGTCGGCAGGATGCCCAGCACCCGGACCCCGTGATCCAGCCGATCCCTCAGCGTTTCCACCACGGCCAGAAGGTCCGCGACAC
This sequence comes from uncultured Myxococcales bacterium, assembly GCA_903857665.1. Lineage (GTDB taxonomy): Bacteria > Myxococcota_A > UBA9042 > DTJE01 > DTJE01 > CAIZWN01. The sequence goes on along the minus strand of CAIOFV010000076.1, from coordinate 64,968 downwards.
CCGCCATCGCCAGCACGCTCATGTCGCACGGCACCAGGCAGGCGTCCGCCGCCATCAGCGCGTTCAGGGTCAGGTTGCCCAGGTTCGGCGGGCAGTCCAGCACCACCACGTCGAACCGCTCGCGTGCCTTTCGCAGGGCGCCCCGCAGCAGGAATTCCTTGCCGATACGCCCCGCCAGCACGCCTTCGGCCGAGGCCAGCCCCTTGTCCGACGGCGTCACCGACAGCAGGTCGATCCGCGTCGGGTGGACGATTTCCAGAAGGTCGCGCCCGTGTCCCAGCAGCACGTCCGACATCGACACCGGGCTGCCGTCCTCGTACACCGACGCCAGGGAGGTCGCGACGTGCCCCTGGCCGTCCAGGTCCACCAGAAGGGTCCGCTGGTTCGCGAACCGGGCCATCGCGACGGCCAGGTTCACCGCGGTGGTCGTCTTGCCGACGCCGCCCTTCTGGGCCGCCACGGCCAGCACGTGCGCCTTCCCGCGCCCCGGTTCGTCGGCGAGTCCTGCCAGGCGCTTGATTCGGTCGGACAGCGACATCGCACCCTCCTCGTCCCTCAGGAAACCAGGCGCATCGGCCGGTTGCAATGCGGGCAGGGGACCCGTCCCGTCGCCGTCTGGCGCGTGCGGGGCAGCCGCACGCCGCAGGTGTCGCAGATCAGGAACATCTTGACGTAGGAGGTCCGGCGGTCCCCGTCCTGGCGGCCCGACGACGAGTTCGGCCGCGGGGCGGGCTGTTCCGCCGGGATGCCCATCGGGAACGTCGGGCCGTCGTCGTACCCGGGAGGGGGCGCGTTGACGTAGCCAGCCGGCGGGCCGTTTTCCAGCGCCGCTTCGGCCGGGTTCCGGGGCGCCTCGACCGCCGGGGCCGGTGCCGCAGCCTGCGGCACGAACTCGGGTTCGGCGGGCACGTCGGCGCCCAGAAGCACCAGCACCGCGCGCCGGACCACGCGAGCCGCGCGCAAGGCGTCCGAGGACGAACCGGCGTACGCGGAACCCTTGCCCGGAGTCCCGTGGATCAAGAGGGCCGTAACGGCCGCTTCCACTTCCGCCAGCCCCGCCTGGTCCTTGACCGACGCGTACACGTGGTCCAGGTCCCACATGGGATTCGCGCGCCGCCCCGCCGCCTCGGCCAGCCCGCGCAGGAACTTCTCGGCCGCCTGGGCCGAGTGGTACATCGCCATCGGTGCGCCGCCCGGCCGTCGGGCCAGGGAGGTCGCATCGAACAGATCCTCTTCGGCGTCTTCCAGGTGGTCCTTCACATCCGCATCGTCCAGGGTCTTCATCGCAGTGCCACTCCATCGTCAACCGGGTGGGATTGTACCCCAGCCGAGGCCATCGCCGAAGAAGGATTAGGACTTGTGACGGGCGGCCAGGCGGCTTGCGGGAAAGCGGGCGGCGGGCCGCGGGTTCAGGCCCCGCCCTCCAGTTCCCGGTGGGCCAGCGACACGGCGTGGCCGCCTTCGCGAAGGGCCTCCGCCACCACGATGGCCATCGCCACCGATCGGTGCTGGCCGCCCGTGCACCCGAAGGCGACGGTGACGACGGGGCGCTCCTCGGCTTCATGCATCGGCAAGGACGTGCGCAACAGGTCCAGGATGCGGTCCCGGAAGAGCGGCCATTCGGGCTTTTCCTCCAGGAATCGTCGTACTTCCGGATCCCTTCCCGTCAGGGGCCGCAGGTCATCGACGAAGTACGGGTTCGGCAGCCCGCGGCAATCGATGACGTAGTCCGCCTCGCGGGGCACGCCGTTGCGGTAGCCGAACGACATCACCACGACGCCGGTGCGCCGCGAGCGCCCGGGGTCCCAGGCCTGCATCACGCGCGCCTTCAACTGGTGCACGTTCAGCGTGGACGTGTCGATGATCCAGGCCGCCTGTTCCTTCAGGGGCTCCAGCAGCGTCCGCTCCAGTTCCAGCGCCGCTGCCAGCGATCCGGCCTCGGCCTCCAGCGGATGTCGCCGTCGGGTCGCGGAGTACCGCCGCAGCAGGGCCTCCTCCTGGCAGTCCAGGAAGAGGATCTCGACGCGGTGCCCCTGGGCGCGCACGCGGGCCAGCGCCTCCGGGAACGTGTCCAGGAACAGGCGCTCCCGGGCGTCGATCCCCAGCGCGACCCGCCGCACCTGCTCGTGGTCTTCCGCCAGCAGCAGGAACTTGTCCAGGATGACCAGCGGGAGGTTGTCGATGCAGAAGAAGCCGATGTCTTCCAGGGCCCGGATGGCGGTCGATTTCCCCGATCCGGAAAGGCCGGTGACGATGACGACATGCGCGGTGCTCACGGTGCCTCGCTTCCCGAATGTACCGGGCCGGAGGGCGTCGATGCCTCAAGGCGCTGCCGAAGTGCCCGGGCCGGAGGGCGTCATGCCCGGCCGGTGTGGCGGTCGTGGACCCGGTCCTTCTTCTTCTGCAACTGGCGCTCGAGCTTGTCGATGACCACGTCGATGGTCGGGTACAGGTCGGTCGTCTTCTCGGTGCTCTTGAACACCTCGCCATGCGTGGTCACGACCACTTCCATCACGCTCCAGGCCTTCTCCATCGAAAGGGTCACTCGCGCATCCCCGGCATGGTCCACCAGGTTGCCGAGCCGCTTTTCGATCTTGCCCTGGATCAGGGCCCTTAGATCATCCGAGGCATCGAACTGGCGAAGGACGAAGTTGACCTGCATATCCGCTCCTTCCTGTCGGTCCGGCGCGAAAGGGAGCGCGCCGGCCGACTCGAGCCCCGGACGTGCCGGGGCCACCTTCGACGGGCCACGACACGACCGATGCGGCCGTCCCGGGCCCAGGGGGGCGTCGGCTCCGCCCCCGTTCACACCAGCGCACGCCGTCGCGAGGACGGCAGGATCCCAAGCGCTTCCCGGTACTTGGCCACAGTCCGCCGGGCGATCACGACGTTTTCCCGCCGCAGCCGTTCGACGATCTCCTGATCCGACAACGGATTCCGCAGGTCCTCGGCGTCCACCAGCGTCTGGATGCGCGACTTCACGCTTTCCGACGACTGGTCCTCGCCGTACACGCTGCCGATGCGGCTGTTGAAGAAGTACTTCAGCTCGAAGATGCCCCGCGGCGTGTGGACGTACTTGTTGGTGGTCACACGGCTGATGGTCGACTCGTGCATGCCCACGTCCTCGGCCACGTCGCGCAACACCAGCGGCCGCAACTGCGTGACGCCCTTTTCCAGGAAGTCGCGCTGGAACCGCATGATGCTTTCCGTGACCTTCCGGATCGTGCTCTGACGCTGGTGGATCGACCGGATCAGCCACATCGCCGAGCGCAGCTTTTCCTGGACGAAGTCCCTCGCCTCGCCCGGCGCACCGCTGCCCAGCGCGGCCTCGTAGTAGGGGCTGATCTTCAGCTTGGGCAGGCCGTCCTCGTTCAGCACCGTCACGTACTCGCCGCCGACCTTGAACACGTACACGTCCGGCTGGATGTACACGACGTCGTCGGTGCCGAATGCGCGTCCCGGCCGCGGCTCCATGCGGACGATGGTTTCCACGAGGATCTTCACTTCGTCCAGGCTGCACCGGAGGCCCCGTGCGATGGCGGGGAAGTTCTTGCGCTCGAGGTCGGGCAGGTGCTTTTCGATCAGCAGGCGCAGACGGTCGTTGTCCGGGTGGTTCGTGCGCGCCTGGATCAGCAGGCATTCCCGCAGGTCCCGCGCTGCGACGCCCACCGGGTCGAAGGCCTGGATGCGGAGCAGGATCTGGCGCACGAACGCCTCGTCGGCATTCGTGTGCGCGGCGATCTCGTCGTCGGACACGTCCAGCAGGTACCCGTCGTCGTTGAGGTTCCCGATGATGAAGGCCCCGACCTCCTGGCCGGCCTCGTCCAGGTCGGACAACTGCAACTGCCACAGCAGGTGGTCGGTGAGGTTGCCCTTGCGGCTGATCGTCGATTCGATCGAGGGGTAGTCCTCGTTGGTCACCCGGATCTGGGGGCCCGAGGAAAAGCGGCTGTAACCTTCGACGAAGCGATCCCAGTCCGCCGCGTCGTCGAGGCGCGGGCCGGGCTCGTGGTCCACGTCCACGACATCGTTCGCCTCGGACATCGACCTCGGGGGGGCCTCCGCCGGGGAGGGCTCGCCCATGTCGCCGGAATCGGAGGCGGCGTCCTGGTAGGAAAGGTTTTCTTCGGCCTGGCCGTCCTCTTCGAGGACCGGGTTCGCGTCCAGTTGGGTGCGGATCTCTTCAGCAAGCTCCAGTCGCGACAATTGAAGAAGACGGATGGCCAGTTGGAGTTGTGGAGTGAGGACCAGTTTCTGCAAGAGCTTGAGGCTTTGCTCCTGCCGGATCTCCATTGCAGCCATTCAATCCTTGCCGGGCATCGGCTCAACACGGTCAATATAGCGCCGCGCTCAACCCTTGTAAAGGAAGTGCCCCCTCGCAGGCCGGCCCGGAAGGCCCTGCCGGAGGCACGTCACAACGTCGCGGGCAGCGGGCCTGTCGGAAGGTGTCGGGGCGAGCATCGCTTCCAGCAGCGTCGCGGCCGGAGAGGGCAGGCGGGTGGCGAGGGTCGCGGGGGGGTTGCGGTCCCAGGCCTCCAGCACCTCGATGGGCGATCGGGCGCCGCGCCAGGGCAGGGGACCGACCGCCGCAGCCAGCGCCACGAGGCCCAGGGCGAAGATCTCGGAGGCCGCGGACGGCGCCTCGCCCCGCAGGACCTCGGGTGCCAGGCAGTGCAGGGTACCGAGGATCACGTCCCCATCCGGGTGCTGGCGAGGGCGATCGGCGCGAACGTCCAGCCAGCGGGCGCGGCCATCGACCGACACGTGGATGTTCCGCAACGACACGTCGCCGTGCAGTCGGGGGGCGAGCGGACAGCGCTCGTGCAGCCAGCGCAGGCCGATGGCGCAGCGGCATGCGACGTCCGTCCATCGGTCCGGCGGCAGCGGGCCCCGTGCGAGAACGTCGGCCAGGGTCTCCCCGCGCGCCTCGACGAACCCGTGGCACTCGACGCCGTCGGCGTCGCGCCAGTGGTCCAGGAAGCGCACCAGCGCGGGATGGTTCACCGCAGCCAGCACCGCGGGGTCGGGAGGGGGAGGCCACGGCGATCCGGGGCGAAGCGGCATATAGCGGCGAACGACGACCCGCCGACGGCCCATGCGGGCGCGCCACACCTCGACCGCGGGCCCGAGCGACAGGGGTCGCAGCAGGCGAACGCGGGTCCAGTCCTCCATGGGGAGCCTCCCCTTTCGGGATCTGCGCCCGCGGCACCGAAGTGCCTAGTCCACCTCGAGTTCCCGGATCTGCTCGTACAACTTTCGAATGGCGCGGGGGGGATCGCGCGGGACCTCGATGTCCACGCGCACCCACAGGTCGCCGCGGCTCCGGGTGCCCAGGCGCGGCATGCCTTCGCCTGGCACGCGGATCGCGTCCCCGGGCTGGCTGCCCTTCGGGATTTCGACCTTCACGGTGCCCAGGATGCCGTCCACGACGATCTTCTTGCCCAGCACGGCGTCCGGGATCGACAGGGACATTTCGTGAACCAGGTCGTCGCCTTCCCGGCGGAAGCGCGGGTCCTCGCGCACGTCCACCACGACGTACAGGTCGCCCGGAGGCGCGCCCGGCTCGCCCGCGCCGCCGGCCCCGCCGACGCGCAACGTGTTGCCGGCATCGACCCCGGCGGGGATGCGGACCTTGATCTTGCGTTCGCTGGTCGTCCGCCCGGTGCCGCTGCATGCGGTGCAGCGCTCCTTGATGACACGCCCGGCGCCCCGGCATTGGGGGGCAGGTGGTGGTGATGGTGAACAGGCCCTGGCTGTGGGCGATCCTGCCGTGGCCGTGGCAGGCCGGGCATCGCTCGGGGCCGGACCCTGCGGCTGCGCCCGAACCGCTGCACGTCTCGCAGGCCTCGTCGCGGCGGAGGGTGACCTCCCGTTCGACCCCGGTTGCGGCCTCCTCCAGCGTCAGGGCCACCTCGACCTGCTGGTCGCGTCCCTTGCTGGTTCGCCGCCGACCGTGGGGCGAAAACCCTCCGAACAGGTCCTCGAAGCCGCCCCCGAACATGCCCATGAACTGGGAAAAGATGTCCTCGGCGGAAAAGTCGTAGCCCCGTCCCTTGAGGCCCGCCGCGCCGAACCGATCGTAGATCTGGCGCTTTTCCGGGTCGGATAGGACGTCGTACGCCTCGGCGACCGCCTTGAACTTGTCCTCGGCGGCGGGGTCGTCCGGATTCTTGTCGGGATGATATTGGATCGCGAGGCGTCGGTAGGCCTTCTTGACCTCCTCCTTGTCCGCCTCTCGCGGGACTCCCAGAATTGCGTAGTAGTCGCGGTCCGCCATGGCGGGGCAATAAGGTGTATTCCGAGGCGGCCTGTCAAGCCCCGGAGCGTCCCGGGTCGCGGGAGCCTGGTGTGGCCCCCCCCGGAGCGCCAACGGGCGCCTCGCATTCCTGCGATTGTCGTCGAATGCCGGCGCCGGGTCGGGTGACCGGCAATCACGGCATGTGCCCATGCCTTTGCCGCTGCGGGCTTGACGGTTGCTAATCGATTGATTAAGTTCCCGCCCGACGTGTCCGGCACCCGGGAACCATTTTCCCCGGGATGCCGGGTGGACGGCGATGGGCCGTCCCTACGGAGGTCGTGATGCGGAACGCGAACCAGGTGGCGATGATCCTGGCCGTCGTGCTGGCGGCCGTGCCGGCCGGGGCCCAGGTCCGTGACGTGACGCTGGAGGAGGCGGTCCGCCTGGGCGTCGAGCACTCGCCCGAGCTGAGGATGGGCAAGCCGGACGTCGACAAGGCGGCGGACGAGAAGCTGTCCGCCGGGCTGGCGATGGGCCCGCGCCTGTCGCTGGACGCGGGCATCCAGTACTGGGACCAGGCGACGAAGGTCGCGCTGGTCGATGCCAGCAAGATCCAGTTGACCCCGGACCAGATCAGCCTGATCACTACGATGCTCGGCGACGGGTTCGTCGGCCTCCTCTCCAGCCTCGGCACCCCGCTGGAGGTCCAGAAGCGGGTCACGTCGTCGATCCAGCTCCAGGCCGTGCAGCCGATCACCCCGCTGTATTCGCTGGCCTCCCTGTACAAGATGCAGGGCGCTGCGCTGGAAGGCGCCCGGCTGGACGAAGAGGCCAAGCAGCTGCAGATCAAGTTCCGGATCGCCGACACCTTCTTCAAACTGAAGTCCGCGCTGGAGTTGACGGAAGTCACCCAGAAGGGCATCGAGCAGGTCGAGGCGCACCTGAAGACGGCGAAGTCGTTCTACGAGGCCGGGCTGGTCGGCAAGGACGACGTGCTGCGCGCCGAAACGGCGCTGGCGAAGGTGCAGGACCAGCACAACCAGGCCCTGGCGGGCGTGGCGCTGGCCCGGGCGGGCCTGTCGATCCAGATGGGCATCCCGGCATCGACCATGCTGGTGCCGAAGGGCGACTACCCGGACCCGCCGCCGGAGCCGTCCCTGAACGAGGAGAAGGCGATCGAGCGGGCGCTGTCCGAGCGGCCCGAGGTCGATTCGGTCGCGCAGAAGGGCAAGATGGCCGACGCCGGCTACCAGGCGACGATCGGCGCGCTGATCCCGACCATCGCGGGCGTCTTCCGTTACACCCACTTCACGGGCAGCACGTTCCAGCGCGAGGACTCGTACTTCGTCGGCGCCCAGCTGACCTGGAACTTCTGGGACCTGGGCCGGGACATCCTGAAGATGAAGTCGGTCGGCCACGACCGCGAAAAGGCCCGCGAGGCGCTGGTGGGCATCCGCGACCAGATCCTGCTGGACGTGAAGAAGAGCTGGCTGGATCTCCGGACGGCCCGTTCCTCGCTGGAATTCAACCGCATGGCGATCGCGTCGGCCGAGGAGAACCTGCGGGTCGTGACGCGCAAGTACGAGGCGTCCACCGCCACGTCGGTCGAGGTCCTGGACGGCCAGAGCGCGCTGACGCAGGCTCGCGCGGGCTACGCCGTCGCCCTGTACAGCTACTACACCGCCTACGCGAACCTGCAGCGGGCCACGGCCGGGTCGCTCTAGCGGCCGATCGGCACATCCTCCGCGCTCCCGAACCCCGGCCGCGCCCGTCGCGTCAACCGACCTTCACCCGGATCCTTGGCGGCCCATCCTGAAACCGGTACACTCGCGCCCGATGGAAAGGCGAATTCCCGCTGTGGTCCTGGTGCTTGCCTTCGCGGCTTCGGCGTCCGCGGCGCCGGCCCCCGCGGCGAAGGCCCCCCCGGCCGCCTTGCATGCGACCGCATCCCAGGGAGCGCCCGCGCAGGCCACCGGCCTGCTGTCGAAGGTGCAGGCCCTGTACCAGCGCACGACGGACTTCAAGGCGTCCTTCAAGCAGGTCGTCCGCACCCGCAGCCCGAAGCGGACCTTCACGCGATCGGGCACGGTGTGGTTCCAGAGGCCGAACCGGATGCGGTGGGACTACCAGGTGCCGGACAAGGTGCACTACGTCAGCGACGGCGACGTGATGTGGTCCTATGACGTCGAGGAGGGGGTGGCGTACCGCCTGTCCGTCAAGGATTCGGAACTCTACCAGGCGCTGGGCTTCCTGACCGGCACCACGCGCCTGACGGAGGCGTTCGAGGGCGTCGAACAGGCGCCGACTGCGGCCGGGCTGGTCCCCATCCTCCTGACCCCGCGCCAGCCCTCCTCGTCGTACCAGTCGATCACGCTGTTCGTCGATCCGGCGACCGGCGATACCCGGGAAACCGAGGTGCTGGACCCCCTGGGAAACGTCAGCCACGTCTGGTTCGAAGACCCCTCCTACGGCAAGTTGCCGGCGTCGGGCTTCGTCTTCACGGTTCCGGACGGCGTCCGGGTCCAGGACGTCAACCCCCGATGACGACCTCCCGTACATCCCGCCGCCGCGGCCCGGTCGGCACCGTCTGCGCCATCACGCTGGGCTGCCCCCGCAACCGCGTGGACACCGAGGTGATGCTGGGCGACCTGCTGACGGCGGGGTACGCGCTGGCCGGAGAGCCCGAGGACGCGGACGTGGTGCTGGTGAACACGTGCGGCTTCCTGGCCGACGCGCGGAAGGAATCGGTGGCGGTGCTGCGCGAGGCGGCGCTCTCGCTGCGCCCCGGCGGCCGGCTGGTGGCGACCGGCTGCATGGCCGAAGCGTTCCGGCGGGAAATCGAGGAGGCCGTGCCCGAAGCCGAGGTGCTGGCGGGGGTCCGGGACCTGCTGGCCTTGCGGGGCCGGCTGGAGGGGCGGGCGCCGGCCGAAGGGGCGGTGCCGACGCCCACCGCGGCGAATCCCCGGCTGGTGACCACCGCGCCCCACATCGCCTACCTGAAGATCAGCGAGGGCTGCAACCGGCAGTGCGCGTTCTGCATCATCCCGCGGATCCGCGGGCGCCAGCGCAGCCGGCCTGCCGATGACGTCGTCGCAGAGGCGATGGCCCTGGCGGCGGGCGGCGTGCGCGAGATCGTGCTGGTGGCGGAGGACCTGTCGCACTGGGGCGCCGATCTGCCCGGTGCGCCGGGGCTGGCGTCGCTGGTGGCGCGGCTGGCCGACGCTGTGCCCAAGGGCACCTGGCTGCGGCTGATGTACGTGTACCCGCGGGACCTCGAGGACGGCCTGCTGGACCTGATGGCAGGCCATCCGGCGGTGCTGCCATACCTGGACCTGCCGGTGCAGCACTTCGATGACGGGGTGCTCCGGGCGATGCGCCGCGGGACCACGGGGCGGGCGCTGCTGGCGCTGGTGGACCGCGTCCGGGCGCGGGTTCCCGGGGTGGTGCTGCGGACGACCTACCTGGTGGGATTCCCGGGCGAGGATGCCGCGGCCTTCGAGACCCTTCGGACGTTCGCGGCGCGGGCGCGGTTCGAGATGGCGGGCGTGTTCGCGTTCTCCCCCGAGCCCGGCTCGAGGGCGTCGGCGCTTCCCGACCCGGTGTCGCCGACGACGAAGCGACGTCGCAAGGCGCTGCTGGAGGCCGACCTGACGGGGATCGCAGCCTCGGCACGGGCGCAGATGGTCGGGCAGGTCCACGACGCGGTGGTCGAGGAAGCCGGGAGGGGCCGGGCTGCTTCGACGATTTCCATCGGCCGCCTCTGGTTGCAGGCCCCCGAAGTCGATGGCAACGTACGGATCGCGGGTGTCGCGCCCCCGGTGGGCCAGCGGGTCCGGGTCCGGGTCACGGGATTCGAGGGCAACGATTTCGAGGCCGAGGTCGCCTCGGGCCGATCGAAGGCCGTCGCCGGGAGGGCGCGCCGTTGAGCGGACGCGACTTCTGGCGGGACGTCGATGCCGTCGTGTTCGACCTGGACGGGACGCTCGCGGACACCTTCGCCGACCTGCAAACCGCCGTGAACCACGTCCGGGGCCTGCACGGACTGGCGCCGCTGCCGCTGTCCGACGTGATGGACAACGTGGGCCACGGCGCCTCGGCGCTGCTGGCGGGCACGCTGGGACCGGGGGCGCCGGGGGACAGGGCCGCCGACCTCGCGGCCTTCCGCGCATACTACGGCGCCCATCTGCTGGACGAAACGAAGCCCTGCCCGGGGGCGGTCGAGGCCGTCGTCGGGCTTGCCGGCCGCCGGCGGGCGGTGCTGTCCAACAAGCCGGAATCGATGACGCGGGCCATCGTCGAGTCGTTCGGGCTCGCCCCCCACCTGGTCGGCGCCTGGGGCGGCGACTCCTTCCCGACGATGAAGCCGGACCCCGCCCCGCTGCTGGCGGTGCTGGATCGCCTGGGGGTGGCCCCCGGACGCGCGATGATGGTGGGCGATTCGGACGTGGACATCGAAACGGCGGCCCGGGCCGGCGTGCGCTCGGTTCGCGTGCGGACCGGCCTCTGGCGTGCCAGCCTCCTGGTGCCGGGCGCGGACGTCGAAGATCTGCGCGAACTGGCGGAACGGCTTGACTCTGCCCTGCCAAGGTGATAAAAGTCCGCGCCTTTCGGTGTCGGCCGAGCCGGGCGGTGAGCGTCGCTTGCCACCCCGTCGCCCACGGTGGGTGATTCGGTCCGTCACGGGCTGCCTTGCAGTCCGCAGTGAAAGGTCGAGGAGGAACACGATGGAACACGTGCAGGTGAAGGCGAAGGCCCGGGCGGTCGTCGGCAAGGGCTTTGCTCGCAAGATCCGGGCGCTGGGATACCTTCCCGCGGTCGTGTACGGCGGCGCCAACGAGCCGTTCGGGCTGGTGGTGGATCCGAAGGTCATCTCGGGCATCCTGAAGAGCCATACCGGCCGCAACACCGTGGTCCGCCTCTGCATCGAAGGCGACAGGACCGAGGAGTGCGTCGCCGTCATTCGCGATTTCACCGTGCATCCCGTCCGCCGGACGCTGGAGCATTGCGATTTCCTGCGCGTCACGGACGAAACGGAACTGGTCGTCAAGGTGCCCGTCCGCACTATCGGCAAGGCCGAAGGCGAGAAACTGGGCGCGCGCCTGAACATCGCGATGCGCCAGGTCACGCTGCGTTGCAAGGCCGGCGCCGTGCCGGACGCCATCGTGATCGATGTCACGCCGTTCCAGGTCGGCCAGACGATGACGCTGTCCCAGCTGCCGCTCCCCGAGGGCGTGCGGGCGGTCTTCGTGAAGGACAACGCGGTCATCACCGTCAAGATCCCGCGCGCCGAGAAGGAAGAAGAAGAGAAGGCGGCCGAGGGCGCCGTGGCCGAGGGCGCGGCTGGCGCGGTTCCGGCGGCTGGCGCGGCCCCGGTGGCTGGCGCGGCTCCTGTGGCTGGTGCGGCCCCCGCGGCCGGCGCGGCTCCGGCGGCTGGCAAGCCTGCGAAGAAGTGAGGCTCCGCGAGGGCCCGGTCCGGGCCCGGCGGTCCATCCCTGAAGCCTGGGGCGCGACGTGAAGCTGGTCTGCGGGCTTGGCAACCCGGGCGCGCAGTATGCCCGGACGCGGCACAATGCGGGCTTCAGGGTCGTTGACGCCTTCGGCGATTCCCTGGCGGCCTCGTTCGGCGAGCGCTGGCAGGCCCGGACGGCACGCGTGTCGTTCCGGGGCGAGGATGTCGTCCTCGTCGAGCCGCTGACATTCATGAACCTGTCCGGCCACGCGGTCGCCGCGGCGGCAAGGTTCTTTCGAGTCGAACCGAACGATGTGCTTGTGGTGCACGACGACGTCGATCTCCCGCCGGGACGGATCCTGGTCAAGGTGGGGGGCGGCGACGGTGGGCACCGCGGGATCCGCTCGATCATCGAGCAGCTGGGCACGGCCGAATTCCCTCGCATCCGCGTGGGGGTGGGTCGGCCGGGCGCGCAGGATCCCGGAATGATCGACCACGTGCTCTCTCCGTTTTCAGCGGAGGAGCTTGAGGTCTTCGAAGCAGCCCAGGAGCGGGCGGTCGAAGGGATCGAGGATTGGGTCATCGGGGGGGTCCCGAAGGCCCAGAACCGGGTGAATCGAAGGGGTGACCCCGTGATTCGCCTGGTCAAACCTTCTTGCCCGGGGGACGAAAGCCACCCCGGGCCGCAAGACCGGAAGGAGGTTGGATGAGCGCTGTGAAGTTGAGGAAGTACGAGACGGTGATCGTCACTCGTACGGACGCCGGGCAGGAAGCCCAGAAGCGCCTGTACGAGAAGATCCAGGAACTCGTGCAAAAGGCAGAGGGGCACCATGTCCGCTTCGAGCTGTGGGGCAAGCGGCGGCTGGCGTTCCCGATCAAGAAGGCCCTCAAGGGCATCTACCTGTACCACGTGTTCCTCGCGAACGACACGTTCGTCCGCGAGCTGAACCGCATGCTGCGCCTGAACACCAACGTTCTGCGCTACATGACGATCGTCCTGGAAACGGACATCGACCCCGCCACCTTCGAGTTCGACAAGGAGCGTCAGTTCGACAGCCTCCCGACCGACTCGGAAGACCAGGGTGACCGTTCGCGCTCGACCACGGGCTGGGACGCCGAGTTCCAGAATCGCGGCGAGGGGGCGGCCACCGACGACGACGAGGACGACGAGGACGGCGAGGAAGGTGAGGACGGCGAGCGTCGCAAGAAGGGCGACGACGACGAGGAGGTGTAGGCCATGCGCAGCACTCGCCCCGACAAGGGAACGGACAAGAAGAAGCGTCGCGGACCGCCGCGCCGGAAGGTGTGCCCCTTCTGCGCGGACAAGAACGCGCGGATCGATTACAAGAACCCGGCGGCCCTGAAGCGACTGGTGACCGAGCGCGGCAAGATCGTGCCGCGCCGCATTTCGGGCGTTTGCGCCCGTCATCAGCGGCAGGTTGCCCTGGCGATCAAGCGGGCGCGCCACATCGCCCTGATGCCGTACGCCGCCACCGGCGCTGCGGCCTGATGCGGGAGGAGGTGGAGCAATGAAGATCATCCTGAGCCAGGACGTCGAACAGGTCGGCAAGGCCGGTACGGTCCTGGAGGTCGCTGACGGCTTCGGCCGGAACTACCTCATCCCCCGGGGATTGGCCCTGCCGGCGACGGCGCGGTCCATCAACCAGATCGAGCACCAGAAGCGGATCGTGGCGGACAAGATCGCCAAGACCCGCCAGGACGCCGAGGGCCTCAAGGGGCGGCTCGAGGACGTCGCGTGCAAGATCGCCCGCGAAGCCGGTGAGGAAGACAAACTGTTCGGGTCCGTCACCATCCGTGACATCGCCGACGCGCTGGCCGAAGAGGGCATCGTGGTCGATCACAAGAAGATCGTCCTCGATTCCCCGATCAAGCACCTCGGTGTGTACACGGTCGACGTGAAGCTCGCCGCGGAAGTCGTGGCGAAGGTCAAGGTCTGGGTCGTCGCGAAGTGACGCCCCCCCGCGTACTCGTCCCCGACCGGGCCCTGCGGCCCGGCGGGGCCGTCGTACCTCCCGCCGATATCCTCCACCATCTCCGGTCCGTCTTGCGGCTGAAGGCCGGTGAGGAAGTCACCGTCGTCGATGGCGACGGGGTGGCCTGGTCCGCAGTCCTGTCAGCCGGCGAGGGCGGACCGTTCCTGGAGGTGTGCAGGCCGTCGGATGCCGATCGGGCGGTGCGCGAGTCCGCCCGCTGGGTGCTGGTGCTGGGGTTGCTGAAGGGCGACCGGACCGACTGGGCCGTGCAGAAGGCCACCGAGGCGGGCGTGGCGGCGGTGCTGCTGGCCGTGTGCGATCGTTCGGTGCCCAGGCCGGTGGGGCCGGACATCGGGCGCCGGGCCGAACGGGCCCGGAAGGTCGCGGCCGAGGCCGCGCGGCAGGCGGGACGTGCGGCCCCGCCACGGGTGGATCTGTTCGGGTCGATCGATCTCGCGGTCGAATCCCTCCCGGGGCTCGCCGCATCGGGAATCGATGCGGACCTGCCGAGGTTCGTACTGGACGAGGCGCCCGGGACGCCGTCCCTGGCGACCCTCCTGGCGACCGGGGCGCCATGCCCGGCAGGGGCGGTGCTGGCCGTCGGCCCGGAGGGGTCCTTCGCGGCCCGCGAGCGGGCCTTGCTGGCGTCCGCGCGCTTCGTCCCGGCAGGGCTGGGGCCCCGGGTGCTGCGGGCCGAAACGGCGGCCATGGCCGCGGTGATCGTCGCGCAGGCCGTGGCCGGGGACATGAGGTAGGCCATGCAGGTCCGTGTAGCGTCCCTGGGCCTGCGCGTCGTCGCGGGCGTGCTGGACCTGGCCCCCGTGTCGGCCCTCGCCGCCGGGGCCACGTGGGCGTGGTTCGACCGGCACCCGCCCGACCTGCCTCCGCGGTACTGGAACGTGTTCGACTACGCCGTGGACCTCGTGCACCTGCGACCCGACGCCGTGCTGGTGTTCCCGGTGGCCTTCGCCGTGGTGTTCCTGCTGTGGGAGACCCTGTGGACCGCGGCCCTCGGCGGGGCGCCGGCGGCGCGCCTGCTGGGGATCCGGGTGATCACGACGTCGGGCCGACGCGTCGGGCTGTTCCGTTCGCTGGTGCGGGCGGTGCTCGCGCTGGTGCTGGCGGCGGCTGCGGGAATCGGCCCGGCGTGGGCGCTCGTCAGCCCTCGCCGGCGCATGCTGCATGATATACTCTGCGCCTGCCTGGCGGTCCGCGGCCCGTCGATGCCCCTTTCCGGGGGGATCGACGTGGACATGGACGCGTTGGGCCGCGGGGCATGACCCCGGCACGGAGCCTGTCGACAGGCCCGAGGGTGCGAGGAGGTATGCGGATGTTGCTGCGTGGGTCGAACGTCGGTCGGACGTGGGCAAGGTACGTGCTGGTCCTGGTGATGCCCCTCGTCGCGGCGTCGGCCTGGGCCGGTTCCCCGGCGCCCCGGGTCCCCGGTGGCATGGAAGGGGTGCCGGAGCCGGGAGTCCAGGCCTACAAGGGCAAGTTGGTCGATGAGGGCGGAAAGCCCATCAGCGGCATCTTTCCGGTGACGTTCAAACTGTATGCCGGGCTGAAGGCGAAGAAGCCGGTGTGGTCCGAAATGATGTGGGTCGCCGTGGATCGCGGGATCTACACGGTGCATCTGGGGACCGCGAAGCCCCTCCCGGCCCGTTCGGACCTGGACAGGATGGTGCTGGGCGTGGACGTCAAGGGCGTCGGCGAACTGGTGCGTGAGCCGTTCATCCCCGCGGATGTCCGGCCGCCCGTCCTGACCGCCGGGGCGCAGCGTGCTCCCGGCACGGCCCCCAGCGCCGCCCCGAGCGTGGCGCCGCAGATCGGCAAGTCCGGTTCGGCCGGTGCGGCGAAGTATGCCGACACTGCGGGCTACGCCGTGGAAGCGGACCACGCCAAGAACAGCGACCGCCTGATGAACCTGACCGTGGATGACATCGTGCGGAGAGCGGCCGAGGAAGGCGGCGGCGGTGCCGCGGCAGCCCAGACCGGGTCGAAGGTCCGCGTCGGCGCGAACAAGCGCTACGGCAGCCAGATCGGCGGCCCGGGCGGGGCCGAGTTCAACGAAGTATGCCCGAAGGGTTACGTGATGGTCGGCATGCGCGGCGCGTCGGGCAACCTGATCGATTCCTTCCAGATCATCTGCGCGCCTCTCGAGTAAGAGGCCCACTACCGGGACGGCCCCCCGAGGGCGCCCCCTGAAGGAGGAAACACATGGCCGAATCGCGACGGACGCACACCTGCGGGGACCTCCGCATCGAGGACGCAGGGAAGGACGTGGTCCTGACGGGCTGGGCCGCCAGCGTGCGGGATCATGGCGGTTGCGTCTTCATCAACCTGCGCGACCGGTACGGCCTGACGCAGGTCAAGGCCGACCAGGCCGTGACTCCCGAGGCGTTCGCGATCGCCGCGTCCGTCAAGCCGG
This sequence comes from uncultured Myxococcales bacterium, assembly GCA_903857665.1. Classification (GTDB taxonomy): domain Bacteria; phylum Myxococcota_A; class UBA9042; order DTJE01; family DTJE01; genus CAIZWN01. Next base: position 48,859 of record CAIOFV010000076.1, on the reverse strand, counting down.
AATCCGTGCTGCGGATCGAGGGGCGCGTGGTGGACCGCGGATCCAACCGGAACCCGAACCTGCCGACCGGCGCGGTCGAGGTCGAGGTGGTGGCCGTCGAGGTGCTGAACGCGTCCAAGCCCGTGCCGTTCCCGATCGTGGACGACGTGGACGCTTCCGAAGTGACGCGCCTGACCTACCGGTACCTGGACCTGCGGCGGCCCGTGCTGGCCCGGAACTTCGCGCTGCGGTCGAAGGTGTGCCGCCTGACGCGCGACTACCTGGACGATCAGGGCTTCCTGGAAATCGAAACGCCGATCCTGTGCAAGTCCACCCCGGAAGGCGCCCGGGACTTCCTGGTGCCGTCGCGGGTCCACCCCGGCATGTTCTACGCCCTGCCGCAGTCCCCCCAGACGTTCAAGCAGATCCTGATGGTGGCGGGCTTCGACAAGTACTACCAGATCGCGCGCTGCTTCCGCGACGAGGACTTGCGGGCGGACCGCCAGTTGGAGTTCACGCAGATCGACATGGAGGTGTCTTTCGCGACGCCCGAGCTGCTGTACGACCTGATCGAGGGCATGCTGGCGACGATCTGGAAGGGCGTGTTCGACATCGACCTGCCGAGACCGTTCCCCCGGATGCCCTACGCCGAAGCGATGGAAACGTACGGGTGCGACAAGCCGGACCTGCGGTTCGGGATGCCGATGGTGACGATCACCGATGCCGTCGCGGCGTCGGGGTTCAAGGTGTTCGCGGACGTGGCGGCGCGCAACGGCGTCGTGACGGCGTTGAAGGTGCCGGACGCCGAGTCCTGGAGCCGCAAGGACCTGGACGGCCTCAGCAAGGTTGCCACGGACAACGGCGCGAAGGGCCTGGCCTGGTTCAAGATCGGCGCCGAGGAGTGGACCGGATCCGCCGCGAAGTTCCTGACGGCCGACGAGAAGGCCGCGATCGCGACGAGGACGGGCGCCGGCACGGGCGACCTGCTGCTGGTGGTGGCGGACGACGCGGGCCCCGCCCGCCAGGCCCTGGGCGCGGTGCGCCTGAAGGTGGGCGATCGCCTGGGCCTGCGGGATCCGACGAAGTGGTCCTTCCTGTGGGTCACGGAATTCCCGATGTTCGAGTGGGATGCGATCGGCCAGCGCCCGACCGCGGTGCACCATCCCTTCACGTCCTGCGTGCCCGAGGATCTGGACCTGCTGGAAACCGAGCCGCTGAAGATGCGGGCGCGGGCCTACGACGTCATCCTCAACGGCACCGAGTTGGGCGGGGGCTCCATCCGGATCCATCGCCGCGACGTGCAGGCGCGGGTGTTCAAGGCCCTGGGCCTCAGCGAGGAGTCGGCGCGGACAAAGTTCGGGTTCCTGCTGGACGCCTTCGAATACGGCGCCCCGCCGCACGGCGGCATCGCGCTGGGGCTGGACCGGCTGATCATGCTGCTGGCGGGCGCGTCGTCGATCCGCGACGTCATCGCGTTCCCGAAGACCACCAGCGCCACGGACCTGATGACCGCGTCGCCTTCCGAGGTCGATACCGCTCAGTTGCGCGAGCTGCACCTGGAGATCAAGTAGGCGATCGTTCGGGGTTCCCGGAACCGGGAGACGCCGATGTCCGATGCCGTTCTGCCCCCCCTGGCGAGCCCGTCCCAGATTCCTGCAAGGTCATGGGAAACCCTGGTTCATTTCGGCATCATGGCCGGCCTGGCGATCTTCGTCGTGTGGCCATTGCTGGCCAGCGGGGGCTGGTACGCCAGCCACGAGCGGGACTGGTACATCCTGCGCCTGTTCGCGCTGGACCGGATGTTCGCGGACGGGCAGGACACGATCCGCTGGTGCCCGATCATGTACCAGGGCTACGGGTACCCGTTCTTCAACTTCTACCCGCCGGTGACGTACCTGCTGGCCGAGGGGTTCCACCTCGCAGGCCTGTCCGAAACGGCTTCGTACGCGGCGCTGCTGCTGGGGCTGACCTTCCTGCAGCAGGTGTTCCTGTACCTGTTCGTGCGGGATCGCTGGGGCGCGGCTGCGGGCCTGCTGGCCGCGGCCGCGTACACCCTGGCGCCGTACCATTTCGCGAACCTGTACTGGCGGGGGGCCCTGGCGGAATACGCCGCGTGCGCGATGTTCCCGATGTCGCTGTACCTGCTGCACCGCTTCCTGTCGCGCGGATCGGCCCTGGCCTGGCTGGGGGCCACGGCGTCCCAGGGGCTGCTGGTCGCCACGCACAACATCTCGGCGTTGCTGTTCACGGCGATCCTGGGGGCGTACGTGGTGTTCGAATGGGCGATCCGGCCGGCGGCGCGCCCGCGGGCGCTGGCGGCGTTCGGCTCGTTGGCCGCGGCCCTGCTCAGCAGCGTCGGGGCCTGGATGCCGGCCTTTTTCGAAAAGGGCCTGGTGACGCTGGACCGGAACCTGGCCGGGTGGTTCGACTTCAACAAGCACTTCCTGCCGGCGCGCCGGATCGTGCAGACGTTCGGGGGGGACGGCGAGCCCCTGCTGACGGTAGGCCTGCCCGGCGTGCTGGGCGTGCTTGCGGCCGGCGTGCTGGCCGTGTTGGGCCGGCTGAAGAGCCGGGGGATGCTGGCGTTCTTTGCCGCGGTGGGCCTGGTCGCGGCGTGCCTGATCACGTCGGGGTCTTCGGCGGTATGGCCGGTCGTGCCGCTGCTGCCGTTCCTGCAGTTCCCCTGGCGTTTCCTGATGGTCGTGTCGCTGGTCGCGGCGGTCGTGGGGTCGGCCTGGCTGGCGGCGGTCCCCGCGGTGCGAGGCCTGCGCGCGGCGCTGGCGGCGGCGGCGATCCTGGCCCTGCTGGTGTTTCAGGGGCTGCCGGGCATCCGGTCGTTCCAGCCCCAGCCGATCGACCCGGATCACCTGACGCTTGCGTATTTCCTGGAAAACAAGGAAATCACGTCCTTCGACGAGTACACGCCGCGGACCGTGCCCCGGGACCCGCCGCGCCGCGTCGCGGACGCCCGGCTTGCCGCGAACCGGGGGCGCATCCTGGACACGAACCGCGACGGCGTGACGTACACGATCGCGGTGGAGGCTTCCGGGCCCGACATGGTGGTGGTGTCCGCGTTCTTCCATCCGGGATGGGTCGCCACGGTCGATGGCGATCCGGTCGAGATCCGGCCGGACGCCGACGGCATTATTGAAGTCCCGATCCAAGGCGGTCGGCACGACGTCTCGGTCCGGTACGCCGGCACGATGCTGGAGAACGCCGCCAGCGTGGTGTCGCTGGTGACCGTGCTGGCGCTCCTGCTTGCGGGTGCGGGCGTGCTGGCGCTGCGGTGGCGCCGGACGCGTCGTTCCGCCTCCCTGGCGTAGCCCCGTCGCCTCCGTCGTCGCCGTGCCCTGCCGGGTCGCAGCCTCCCGAAGTCCGACCGTGTGAGGGATCGCCAGGGCATGGCTGGAAGGTGTCGATCAGCGAGGCGCCGAGCCGCCATCGTTGACTCGGAAACAGACCACGGGAATCGTTCGATCCGGGCCGCAACCGAGGGGGAACTACTGCGCCCGGTACGTCGCGGTGACCGTGGAGTACGTCGCGGTGGTGGTCAGCGTCACCGTCACCAGGTCGGCGTCGGCGTGCGGGGTCGTGGTCTGGGTGACGTCCGTCGCGTCCGTCGGCACCACGTCGATGCCGGCACCCTTCGCCACCAGGAAGTACACCTTCGTCACGCGGCCCGGGATCGCCTTGGTGAACGCGATCTTGGTGGCGCTGGTGCCGCCGGCCGACTCGGTCAGCACCCCGGCGCCGCCCATCAGGTGGCGGTCGGTGCCCAGGAAGACCGGCCCAATGGTGCCCAGGCCTGCCACCACCCGCGACAGGACCAGTCGCGCGGTCCGCGGCGACATCTGCACATCGACGTCGCCCTGCCGCAGCGCCTTGTCGTCGGCATCGGCCAGCACGACGCCCTGTTCCAGGTCGAGCAGCGCCCGGGTCGCGGTCGGGGCATCCGCCGGGGCCGGGATCTTCAGCGTGCGCAACGATTCGTCGAGGTCCGTCTGGGTGGGGACGTCGCGGTTTTCGCCCCAGTGGAACAGGCCGAACACGTCGTAGTTTCCGCCCAGGTCCGCCATCGGCACGCGCCACAGTTCCGGCCAGCGCTTCTGGAACATGTCCAGCGGCTCGGGGAACGCGGGCAGCGGCGGCACCATGCGCTGGACCAGCGACAGCGCCTCGGGATGCGCCTGCATGTATGTGAAGGATTCGCCCAGCTTGACGATGCCGCTGAACACCGACGAGAACAGCGCGAACGCGTGCGCCTCGTCCCAGGTCAGGCCCTGGGTATCCCGGAAGAAGATCAGGTCGGGGTTGTTGGACCAGACGGTGTTGCCCATCCAGTACCGGTGGGAGGCCGTCAGCACCGTCGACTTGATGCCCTGGTCGAACGGCGACATGGTCGCGCCCCACCGCGGCATGTTGTCCAGCGTCACGCGCTGCGCGTCGGCGATGCCGTAGTTGACGCCGGTGCCGGACACGATCATCAGGATCACGTCGGGGCCGATGGCGTCCCGGATGACCTGGAGGCCCTCCTTGTAGAGGGCCAGGCCGCTCTTGCCCTGGACCGCGTAGTTGGTCCCGAACATCGCGTACACGCTGAAGTCCAGCTTCAACATCCGGTAGCCCCAGTCGTGCGTGATGCGCGTGTAGATCTCGCGCAGGTAGGCCTGGACCTCGGTGTTTGACGGGTCCAGCATCCGGTAGTTGGAATTGGCGCCCAGGGCCATCGTGCCGAACTCGTCCAGCGTCAGCAGCCAGTCGGGGTGCTGCGTGGCGATGGGCCAGTCCTTGCTGACCCGGAACGGCGCCGCCCACATGCCGGGGAGGAAGCCCGCCGCCTTGATCTGGTCCGCCATCCAGGCCATGCCGTCCTGGGAGCCGTGCTTCGGGAACTTGGCCGGGTCGGTGGTCCAGGTGCCGTCGTCCTTCTGCCACCCGTCGTCGATCAGGAAGTAGTCCATCCCGTAAGGGAGGAAGTCCGTGGTGGCGGCAGCCAGGTTCTGGAGCAGGAAGGTTTCGTCGATGTCCTGGCCCTGGCCGCCCGACCCGCCGCCGCCTCCCCAGGAATTCCACGACGCCGGCGGGACGGCCGGGGGCTGCCGCTTGTTGTAGGTGGCGATCGCGCGCCCGAAGCGCTTCAGCCCCTCGTAGGAACTGCCGGTCAGGTCCAGGTAGGCGACGTCGGAGGACTGCGTGCGGCCCGCGTCGAGGGCCGCGTAGGGCGTGAAGCGGCTGCGGATCGAGAAGATCGAGAGGGCCTCTTCGCCGCCGATGACCAGGGCGTTGCCGGCCCGCTGGTCCGTGGACACCAGGCCGATCGCCTTGTTGGTGGTCACGAAGCCGGCGACGGCGCAGGATTTGGCCGCCGTGCACATGACGGCGCTCCAGTTCGACGCCAGGCCGGGGCCGACCGTGCCGCCCGGGTTCTCGCCGACCAGTTGCGCGTCGGCCTTGAAGTCCAGCAGGATTTCGCTGCCGTTGTCGATCAGCACCGCGTCCCGGGTGCCCGGCCCGAGGTGCAGCGCGGCGCCGTCCTCGAACTCGGCGACGACCGGCCGGATTTCCTGGACCCCCACGTCCTGCGAGAACGGCATCGCCACGATGGTCCGGAACAGCACGGCGGGCGTATCCTTGTGCAGCGCGATGTAGGTCGCCACGCCGCCGATCTTGTTGGTGGGAACGGCGTCGAAACGGATGACCACGGCCTCGCCCAGTTCGTCGGGTGCGAACACGGTCTGGTACTGGATGCGCGGGCCCGGGTCCGACGACGCGATGATGGTGTCGGCGCCCTGGACCGTCAGGACGGCTTCCGAATGCGCGTTGATCAGGCCATCCTGGCCGGGGACCACACCCAGGTTGAAGGTGCCCTTGACCAGGTCGAACACCAGCGTCACGACGCCGTTCGACACGGTCAGGGTGTCGCCCTCCTCCTTCGGGATCAGCGGGCCGGAGGGCACGTCCTCGTCGGTGTCGGTCGGGGAAACGTCCTCGGGGACGTCCTCCGAAACCGTTTCCACCGGGGGGGTATCCGGGAGCGAATCCGTGGCCGTGTCCGCCACGACGTCCTCGGTGGGAGAAGGCACGTCGATACCCGTGTCGGTCCCGGAATCCTTGTGGGCCGAGGAGCCTCCGCACGCCATCGCAAGGCCGGCCGACAGGGCCGCCGCCAGGATCGTCCATCGCCGCATCGCAACCTCCCGCGAAATCCGGGCGTACTCTATCACCTTCGCCCCGTTCCCCTCAATTGACAGGGGGCCGCCCGTGGCCTAGTCTTTTGCGGAGTCGGAGGCAACCATGAATCGCACCGTCCCCCTGGTCCTGGCCCTGCTCGCAACGGTCGCCTGCGGGCCGAAGTACCTCGCGAACACCCAGGTCGAGGACACGCCGAAGAACCGCATCATCGCGGATCTCGTCGAGCGCTATCGCCTCGCCGTCGAGCAGCGGGACGTGAACGCCCTGAAGGAACTGGTTTCGCGGCGCTACTTCTCGAATGCCGGCACCACGTCCGAGGCGAACGACGACTACGGCTACGAGCAGCTGGAAAAGAAGGTGCTTCCGCTGCTGCAGGAAAACGTCAAGTCCGTCCAGTACATCGTCAACCTGCGCAAGATCACGTTCAAGGGCGAGGACCGGGCCATGGCGGACTTCGAGTTCTACTACAAGTTCTTCTATGTCGAAGGCGGGAAGGACCGCTGGGCAGCCAAGAACGACCTGGCGGAACTGGAATTCGGCATGGAGGACGGCGTGTGGCGGATCGTGGGCGGGCTGTAGTCCCCGACCCCTTCGGCCCTAAGGCTTGACCCAGCCGCGGACGGTGCCGTCGGGCATCGTCGTGGTGCCTTCGGCGCGCTCGCGCTGGACGACCTTCCTGAACAGCCTCGCCATCTTCGTCTGCCGCCCGTCGGTGCCGTAGAACCTGTCCCACGCCATGTAGTACAGGTCCTGCAACTCGGTGGGCGTCATGTGCTTCGGCTGGAACACCACCTTGCCCGTCGTGTAGTCGATCCAGTTGTCGTGCAGCACGCGGCCCTCGGCTTCGACCTGCGTGCGGTAGGGCGTGTGCAGGAACGGCGTCATCACCGTGAACTCGGCCATGTCCAGGTCCATTTCCAGGCAGAAGTCGATCAGCCGCAGCACGTCGTCCTTCGTCTGGTCGTCGGTGCCCAGGATGATGGTGCCTTCGACGCCGATGCCGTGGTCCTTGTACATCTGGATGCGGCGGCGGATCTGGTCGTTCACGTCGGTGACGGCCTGGTACACGTACCACGCGCCGGCCTCGTAGGCCGCCTGCAGCACCTCGTCGTCGGCCTCGATCGGGTGGGCGATCCACTTGCGTTTCAGCGGCTTCAGCGCCTTGAACAGTTCCAGTTCCCAGGCCTTGTCCTGGGCCAGCGAGTTGTCCACGAAGAAGAGGCGGCCGTTGTCGATGCCCTTCACTTCCTCGACGACGGTCTCGATGGGCCGCGGCCGGAAGCAGCGGCCGCCCAGGTACGCGACGCTGCAGGGCGGGCAGTTGAACCGGCAGCCGCGCGAGGCGTGCACCAGGTCCGCCATCCGCACGCCGCGGTAGGTGTAGTTGGCGTAGTCCAGGATGTCCCGGCGGGCGGGCCGGACGGACTCGATGGGCGGCAACTGGGCCATGCGGTCATAGACCTTCTTCAGCGTCTTCTTCCGCAGGTCCGCCAGCATCTCGCCGAAGTGCCCCTCGACCTCGCCCAGGAACACCGAGTCGCACGCCGCCGCCATTTCCTCCTTGTGGATGGCCACCGCGATGCCGCCGGCGATCACGGGGATGCCGCGCGCCCGGTAGGCCATGGCGATCTCTTTCGCTCTCGGCGTCGCGCAGGTCAGCATCACCGACAGCGCCACCACGTCCGGCTTGTCCTCGAGGTCCAGTTCCTCGCGGTTTTCGTCGTGGAACGTCAGGTGGACGTCGTTCGGGACGTTCGCCGCGAAGTTGATGGGCCCGTGAGGGGGCAGGTGGAACTCGGTCTGCTCGGGCAGCTTGGGCCATTTCGGGTAGATCAGCTTCATCCACATGGGCGACTCCCTTCCTTTCCGCCCGAGCACGTAGGCGCAGGCGATGGGTTTCCAGGGGAAACTCTCGCCGGAGCCGGAGTCGCCTCGGGCCATTCCAATGGTGTCCGCCGCAGCACCACGGCGGCGACGCCGAGGCGGCAGCGGGAAACGTGTACGAACAGGCCTGAGGCGACACCCGGCCGGAAGCAGCCGGCGATCCCCAGGGCGACCGCGGTGGCGAACGTCCCGCAACGATCCAGGTAGGTCTGCACGCGGGCGCCGGGCAGGCGGGCGGCCAGCGCGGCGGCAGCGGCAGCGTCCACGCGCACGCCCGGCAGGATCGTCACGGCCTCGCCGTCGCGCCGGGCGGCGGTCGCGATCGCGGCGACCTGCTCCCACGCGTCGGGGGCGTCGCCGCCGGCACGGACGCCGCCGGGGATCTGCACGGACGCAAGGATTTCGCCCTGCGCACCGGGCGTACCGGCCGCGCCGGGCCCGGCGCGTGCCACCAGCAGCCACCCCGAGCCTTCGCCCAGCACGGTGTCTGCCGGCAGATCGATACGCAGGTAGGTCCCTTCCCGGGCGACCAGGTACTCGTCCACGCCGCCGACCAGCGCGCAGTCGATCTCGCCGGCCCGCAGAGCCAGGTCGGCCGCCATCAGGGCGCCCTCGAAGGACACCTCCTCCTGCGACACGACGACGTTCGGGCCCGTGGCGCCGGTCACCCGCGCGGCATAGAACGTCGCGGAGTTGCTGACCGAGTTGGCGAAGTGCACCGGCGAGGCCGGGCCCGGCGTGACGCCCGCCACCATGCCCACGACCTGCTCGACCACCAGCGCCTCCTCGGCGGCGTTGCCGATGCCGGAACCGAGGTAGATGCCGGTGCGGTTGCCGGGGATCGGTGCGGGGGCTTCCGCGACGCAGGCCGCGGCCCCGACAAGGGTCAGGCGTGCGTGGCGGCCCACGCGCCGGGGGCGTTGCGGGACGTATTTCGCTTCCAGCGGCGCCAGGTCCGGGACGCGGAAATCGGCGCCCGGGGTCGCCGGCGGGTCGGGCCACAGGGACCAGGCGGCAAGGACCTTCACGGACGGACCTCCCCGCGGGGCATCCGGACGAGCAGCGACACGCTGTTCCCGCCGAAGCCGAAGTAGTTCAGCATCACCGTGCCACCACCGAACGGCGCGTGCTGGCGCAGTGGCGCCACGCCGACCTCGGGGTCCTCCTCGGCGAAACCCGCGCAGGCCGGTACGAAGCCCGCCTGCAGGCATCCCAGGAACGCGACCAGTTCCACGGTCCCCGCGGCCCCCATCGTGTGGCCCAGGTAGCGCTTCAGCGAGGCGAACGGGGGCACGGCTTCGCCGAAGACGCGCTGCATCGCGTGGCCCTCGGCCGCGTCGTTGTCCGGGGTGCCGGTGCCGTGGGCCTTGATCGCGACCACGTCGGACGGGTCCACGCCGGACTGGGCGCACGCCGCGCGCATCACCGCTTCACCGCCGCTGCCGTCGGGGGACGACGCGGTCATGTGGAACGGGTCGCACCGGCTGGCCCCGCCCAGCAGCAGCACGGACCCGCCCGGGGCGTCGTCCCGCGCCCCATCGAGGTCGGCAAGTTCCAGCACCACCGCGCCGGCCGCCTCGCCCACCTGGATGCCCTTGCGGGTGCGATCGAAGGGGCGGCAGCCGCCGGCGTCCAGCAGCATCAGCGATTCGAATCCGTGGATCAGGGTGGCCGTCAGCACGTCCGTGCCCACCACGACGACGCGGGGCACGCGGCCCACGCGCAGCATGTGCACGGCGGTGAGCATCGCGTTGGCGGACGAGGTGCAGGCCGAGCACGACGTCAGGATCGGGCCGCGGACGCCCAGGGCCTCGGCAAGCCGCGCCGCGATGCGCCCGGCGGGCGGGTCGATCGTCACGCACGGCACGGCGCCGGACTGCTCGACCTTGCGGCGGTACCGCGCTTCCGACAGGTTCGAGTCGCCGGTGATCGAGCCGACCAGCAGGGCGGCCGCGGCGACCTCGGGGGTGTTCGGGGCCAGGCCCGCTTCCGCCAGCGCCTGCATCACCGCATGGGTGGCCAGCGCGTCGTTGCGGGGGGCCGACGGATCGATGTCGAGGCCCACGACCTGCGACACCGGGATGCGCTCGGCCAGCGGGGTGTCCACCGACGTCAGGCGATGCAGCCCGACGTCGCCCGCGCGCATGCGGGCGGCCACATGACCGCGGCCCGCGCCCAGCGCGCTGACGAGGCCCATGCCGGCGATGCGGACGGGGACCGGGTTCATGCCATCGCCTTTTCCTGACGGATGAAGTCCGCCAGGATCCGGATCGATTGGAGCACCCGGATGCTGGTGTTCTGGTTGTCGATGCGGACCGCATACTGGCGCTGGACCGCCGTGACGATTTCCAGCGCGTCCAGGCTGTCCAGGCCCAGCGGCGACTCGGGCCCCACCAGCGGATCGTCGTCGGTCAGCGTCGCCATCTTCGCGTCATCGAGGTCGCAGGCCTGCTGGATCAGCGCCCTCAGTTCAAGTTCCAGACCCTCCACTCCGCACCTCCGTCGGCGACCGGTTGGCCACCTGGCACTGGACCTAATCGCAAACCCCGAGGGCGCATTCAACCCCGTCGGCGCTGGAACGTCAACGCCACGGCGATGCCGACCGCTGCAAAGGCCATCAGCCGCAACACCGGGGCGGCCACCGAGGCCAGGTCCCCCTGGCGCAGGAACAGGCCCAGGAAGGCCTCCTGGGCCCACCCCAGCGGCGACACGATCGTCAGTTCGCGCATCGTCTGGGGCATCGAGAACCGAGGCATCAGCACGCCGCCCACCGCCCCGAAGATCACGATCGTGGACGCGCCGAACACCGACGCCTGCTCGGGCGAGCCGGCGACCGCCCCCACCGCCAGCCCGAAGCCCATCGCGGCCGCCGCCGTGGCCAGGCCGACGACGATCGCCGGGCCCAGGTGCGGGCCGGGCGCGAAGGCCGGGGTGCCCAGCAGGGGCAGCACGAACGCGCCGATCGCGAACATCATCGCGAACTGCGCCGCGCACACGCCCAGGAACAGCAGCGCCTTGCCCAGCAGCGCCGCGGTCGGCGCGCCGGGGATGACCCGCAGGCGCGTCAGCATGCCGTCCCGCCGCTCGCGAATCAGCGCTCCCGCCAGCGGGATCACGATCAGGAACATCGAGAAGATGGTCCACGCCGGGACGTTCTGCTGGACCGAGTTCGGCACGTCGGTCCACGCCTTGTCCGTCGACAGCGCCGCGTCCAGCGCCAGCAGCGCGCCGGGTCCCGCGGCCATCGGCGCGGCGGCGAAGCCCTTCACCAGCGCTTCCGGAAGCGGCGCCCCCAGGCGGGCCGAGGCGCGCCGGGCCATTTCCGCGGCGAAGGCCTCCACCAGCAGGCGCATCTCCACGCCCTGGAGCACCCCCGCCGACACGTTCCGGATCAGTTTGACGTACGGCTCGGTCAGCACCGGGTCCAGCCAGACGTTCAGGCGGGCCGCGGGCGCCGCATCGATCGCCGTCGGCGGCCCGGCGGCCGGGTCGGCCAGCAGGCGGTCCGCGAGCTCCTTCGCACGCCCGCGCGCCGCGGCTCCAGCCCCCTCGGGCAGCACCAGCGCTCCCTGGAAGCGCCCGTGGCTGACGGCCTCCTTCGCGGCCTCCTCGGTCACCGGCACGCCGTCCAGCATCGTGGACACCGTGAACACGCCGGCGGCCTCCAGGCCCTGGCGCAGCGTGGTCCCCAGGTCGCCGCCGTCCCGGTCGATCAGCAGCAGGTCGGCATTCGGCGCGGCCACGAACCGCATCGCGCGGTCCTGCACCACCGTCACCACCAGCACCAGGGCCATGGGCATCCCGAACAGCACGATCAGGCCGCCCCGGTCCCGCGACAGGGTTTGCGCCTCCTTGCGCAGGCTGGCAGCGACCTGTCCGATCAGCCTAGTCACGGAGTCCCCTGCCGGTGAGACGCAGGAACACGTCCTCGAGGTTCGCGCACCCGACCGTCCCCTCGACCAGCGCCCGCGGAGACCCTTCCGCCAGCACCCGCCCGTTGTCGATGATCGCGACCCGCCCGCAGAGGCGCTCGGCCTCCTCGAGGTAGTGGGTCGTGTAGATCAGGGTCACGCCCGCCTTCGACAGGTCCTCCAGCGTGGCCACGATCGCGGCACGGCTCTGGGCGTCCACGCCGACCGTGGGCTCGTCCAGGAACAGCAGCGTCGGCCCATGGACCAGCCCGGCCGCGAGGTTCGCCCGGCGCTTCATGCCGCCCGAGAGCGTGTCCACCGGCCGGTCCGCCGCGTCCGACAGCGCCACCCGCTCCAGCCCGTCGGCGATGCGCCTGCGCAGATCCTCGCCGTGCAACCCGTACAGGCCGCCGAAGTACTGGAGGTTTTCGCGCACCGTCAGCGTCGGGTACAACGCGATGTCCTGCGGGACCAGGCCGATGCGGCGCCGGACCTCGGGGCCCGCGCGTCGCAGGTCGTGGCCGAAGACCCGGACGATGCCGGCCGAGGGGACCCGCAGCCCGGTGAAGATCGAGATCGCCGTGGTCTTGCCCGCGCCGTTGGGACCCAGCAGGCCGAAGAACTCCCCTTCCTGGACGGCCAGGTCCAGCCCCCGCAGGGCAGGCTGGTGCGCGCCGGGGTAGGTCTTCTGCAATCCCTGGGATTCCAGAGCGGTCATTGAACACCTATTGGGCCCGGGTTGACTCCGTCTTCGTCGGGAGTTTCCGCCGGAAACCCGCCGACTGCGCCCGAGTGCCCGGGCGGGACACCTGTTGCGCCAGGTCGATCCTACCGGACCAGCGCGCGGACGTCCCGGAAGATGGCCTCTTCGCGATCGGCGCATTCGCGCAGGATGTCCGCGAGATGGCCGTACGGGTTTTCGACGACCTTGCGGCCCTTGCAGGTCCGCGACGCCAGCAACGCGAAGTCGCGCCACCGGTCGCCCACCGCCGTCAGGCGCCGCGCCGCGTCCGCCAGCCCGTCCATGCCCAGGATCTGCGCCGCGTCCCGCAGGAAGGCGCCGTACATGAACCGGAAGCCCGCGCCGCCCGTGCCGATTTCCTCCAGCAGCAGGACCAGGTGGCCGATGTTCAGCGCCGCCATCTCGGGCCCCAGCTTCGCCGGCCAGCCCTCGACCACGCGCGCCAGCCGCCGCATGCCGCGCACGCCGATCAGCGGCACCGGGATCTTCAGCATGTTGAAGCACGCGTCCTTCAGGCCCTGCCGGACCGGCCCCTTCAGGTCGACCTGCGCCGGCACGGTGAGCGGGTAGTACAGGCGCCCGTTCGGAGCCATGTCGCCGCGGCTGAAGCGCGCCCGCTGCAGGTCGGCCCGGCTGCATCGGACCGGCTCGGCCAGCACCGGGTCGCTGACCAGGTACTCGTCGCCTTCGCGGCCGTACACGATGATGTTGTGCGCGTTGAAGTGGAACCGGAACGCGCCGGGCAGGTAGGGCAGCCAGTACACGCCCGTCTGGAGGGCGGTCGGAATGCCCTGGTCCAGCGCCCTGTCCAGGGCGTCCATCGCCTTGCCTTCGTCCTTGAACGTCACGTCGTGGAACGTCACGCCCAGGCGCTTGCCGACCTTCTTCAGGATCGACCCGGGCGGCGCCCTGAACGATACCAGCGGGAACTTCTGGTCCGACACCTTGATGAACGGCAGGTAGGCGAAGAAGAACCCCGACCCGATGCCGAACACCTGCGGTTCGGTGACGTGCAGGCCCCGGTGCTGAAGCAGGCTGGCGATCGTCGCCGTTTCGCAGTGGGCGCCCTGGAGGTGCGTGAAGGGGATCTGCATGCGTCCTCAGCCGCCGGTCCCGGGTGACGGCGGGTTTGTTGATGCGCCTGGGTTCTCGGGCGGGACCGGCGGCGGTTCGACCGGAACGGATTTCAACTGCTCGACGGTCAGGCGCAGCGCCCACGCGTACTTCTGCAACAGCGCAGGCGACAGGCCCGCGAACACCCCGGGGCGCAGGTGGCGCCGAACGCGCCAGCGCCACATCCCGACCAGCTCCGCCAGCATGTCCGGGTTCAGCAGGTTCGCGACCATGTGGTACTGCAGCGTGCTGCCGCGCCCGTCCTTCGCCTGGTGCCACGCGTCGGCAGCGTTGCGGTGGATCAGCGCCCAGGCCACGTCGTGGACCAGGGCGCTGTCTTCGAAGCCGTCGTCGCGAATGGACTGGACGGTGCCATCCTCGCCGGGCCTGTAGGTGACGATGCGGCTCCACCGCTCGGGTGTGCCGGCCTTCGTGACGCGATCCTCGCTGGCCATCCTGGACTCCTGGGTCCCCGGGAACACCGGCCGTCGCGAGGGATCCGGACGGTCGGAATTCGGCGGCCAAAACTACAGGAGACCGGTCGATCCGTCAAGGGCGGCGAGGAGTTCGGCGGTGGGTGATCCCCGCCGGAGGACGGCGCGCGACGTGCCGGGGAACGGCGACGGCAACTTGACACGACGGAATCGTGTGCCGTTGAATGGTTCGACGGAGGTGTCCGCATGATCCCGTTCCTGTGGGTGTGCTGCGGAGGCGCCCTGGGTTCCGGTGCGCGGTACCTGGTCGGCACCGGGGCCGCGGCCGCGTTCGGGCAGGGCTTCCCGTTCGGCACGCTGATCGTCAACCTCGTCGGGTCGTTCCTGATCTCGCTGGTGATGCGCCTGGCGACGACCACCGGGCTGGTCCCGGGCCAGGTCCGCCTGTTCCTGACGACCGGGGTCCTGGGGGGCTTCACGACCTACTCGTCCTTCAACTACGAGACGCTGCGGCTGCTGGACGACGGGAACTGGGGCACCGCCGCGATCAACCTGGGCGGCACGGTCATCGGCTGCCTGCTGGCCGGGCTGGCCGGGCTGAAGGTGGCGGACCTCGTTTCGGCCTGGACCGGGTAGAATGGACGGGCAGGAGCACCGGAACAGCCACCGCGGCCGCCCGCCCGGAGGTGCCTCGTGGAAATCGCCAAGCGGGTCCGCATCTACATCAACGACGAGGATCGCCACGGGCATCGCTCGCTGGCGGCCGCGCTGCTGGCGTTCCTGAAGGACGAGAACGCCGCCGGCGCCACGCTGTACCGGGCGACCGAGGGCTTCGGAGCGTCCGGGGACCTCCACTCCAGCCGCCTCGCCGACGTCCGCTGGAACCTGCCGATCGTCATCGAGTGGATCGACTCGCCCGAGCGGGTGGAACGCCTGATGCCGCAGGTGAAGGGCCTGGTGCGACAGGGGCTGATCACCCAGGAGGACACCGAGGTCGTGCTGCATTCGCCGGTGCCCGTCCGGGGGATTCCCCGGCGGGTGACCGTGGCCGACGTGATGTCGCGCGATGTCGCGATCGTGACGCCCGAAACCCCCCTCCAGCGCGTGATCGAACTGGTGGTCGGCAAGTCCTACCGGGCCATCCCCGTCGTGAGCGACGGCATCCCGGTCGGCATCATCACCAGCGGCGACCTGGTGGCCCGGGGAGGGCTGGGCGTCCGCGTCGAACTGCTTCCCGCGCTGGACGAGGCGTCGTACCTGGCCGAGCTGGAGCGGTTGGCCGGGGCCTCGAAGACGGCCGCGGACGTGATGACGCCCGACCCGGTCACGGTTCCGATCGATTGCCCGCTGGCCGAGGCCGCCGATCGGATGGCGCGGCGCAGGTTGAAGCGCTTGCCCGTGGTCGATGCCGCCGGGCGCTTCGCGGGGATCATCAGCCGGTTCGACGTCTTGAAGACCGTCGCCGGCGGGTTCCCGACGGCGGATGTCGCCTCGGGCGTCGGCGGCCTGCGGATCGACACGCCGGTGTCCCGTGTGATGCGCCGCGACCCGCCGTTGGTCCACGCCGACACGCCGCTGCCCGAGGTCCTCCAGGCCGTGATTTCCACCCGGCTGAACCGGGCGCTGGTCGTCGATGTGGACCGCAGGGTCGTCGGCCTGGTGTCGGATGCGGAACTGCTGGTTCGGCTGACCCCGTCGCTGCACCCGGGCGTCCTGCGTTCGCTGATGGACCGCCTGCCCTTCGCGTCATCGACCGAGGAAGACCGGGCCGAGCGGCGGCACATGAAGGCCCGGACGGCCGCGGACCTCATGACCGCAAGCGTCGCTACCGTGCAACAGGACGCCACCGTTGGCGACGCCATCGCGATCCTGGTGGGCGGCAGCCACAAGGTCGCCGCCGTGGTGGACGGCGACGGTCGCCTGGTCGGGATCCTGGATCGTGCGGACCTGCTGCACGGCCTGCTCCAGCCGGAGCGAGGCGGATGACCCGCTCCTTCGCGACCGCTTCGCTGCTGACGGGCGCGTGGGTGCTGGTCGTCGCCGGTCCGTTCCAGGCCGCTGCCCAGTCCCCCCAGCCCCCGAAACCGGGGTGCTCGCTGCCCCGGTTCGACCCACCCGACCCGGCCCGGTCGCGCGGGATCCGGTTCGAAGGCGGGGCCCAATCCGCCAGCGGCGCATCGTTCACCGCCGGCGCGATGTCCGAACCTGTCACCGAGGATGGGGTCACCTTCCGGAAACTGCTGGCCGGCAGGGTGCTGGACGTCGATCTGCCGGCCTTCGACGTGGACGGGGACGGCCTGCCGACGGGGCCGATGGTGCTGGAGATCCGCTACCGGGACGACTGGGCCCGGCCCCGGGTCGCGGTGGTGCGCAGCCGGATCGAGGGGCCTCGCGGCGACGGAGACCTCGCCGCAGGCAACCGGGAGTTCGACAATCTCGGGGGGCTGGGCGACCGCGGTGACGGGACATGGAAGGTGTACCGGTTCCCGCTCGCCCGGACCGCGTTCCCGCTGGTGCGGGCCGTTCGCGGGGCCTTCCGGTTCGTGCTCCGGGACGCGCCGAAGGATCTTCCGATCGAGTCGATCACCCTGCGATCGGTGACGCCTTCGCAGATCGACGCCCTGCAACAGGCCTCGCGGACCTGCCTGGGCTACCGGAGGGTCGCCCTGCCTCCCGACGTTGCACGACGCTCCCCGCCCCGCGCGGCCCTCGGCCTGACGGTGTTCTTGCGGGACCCGATGCGGCCCGTGTTCGCCGGCACGCGGCCATCCCGGCGCGAGGTCGCTTCCGTCATCGACGTGTCCAGCGCCCCGGGTGAAATCGAGCCGGTCGCCGTCGGCCTGTATTCCGAAACGGGCATCGACGGCCTCGAGGTACGCGTGTCCGACCTGGCGCGCGTCGGCGGTGGCGCCGCGATCCCGGCGTCCGCCATCGAGGTGGCTCGGGTCGTCGAGGCCGACAGGCGCCTGGCGCCCTACGTACTGCCGGGCGTGAATGCCGCGTGGGCCCGGGTGCCCGACTACCTGGACGGCTTCGCGACGCTGTCGCTGGATCCCCGGTCGTCGGTGCGGGTCTGGCTGAAGATCCACGTGCCGCGGGATCTTCAAGGCGGGACCCATGCCGGGCAGGTCCGGATCCTGCGGCAGGGCAGGCTGCTCAAGACGCTGGCGTTGCGGGTCGACGTGCTGCTGATCGCGCTGGATCCGCCCGCGCACCTGAACCCGATCTACACCGACCCGTACATGATGCGAGTGACGAACCGGCCGGAGGAGGCCTTCCGCGTGTTCCGCGAAACCGGCGCCGAGCCCTTCCTGTGGGAGGCCGACGGGGATGTCCGGACCACGCGCGACGCCGACGGCCGCTTCGCGTTCGATACCGCGCAACTGGATCGGAAGATGGCGGCGATGTCCGCCGCCGGCATCGTGGGTCGACCCGTCATGCTGATGATCTGGAAGGCCCGCGGCGACATCGAGCAGGCGCTGTTCGGCCACGCGACCGGCCCCGACCTGTACCGGGACCTGTCGGACCCGCGGTTCGTCGAGGCTTTCGGGGAATTCATCCGGCGCATGACGGCGGTGGCCGCCCGGTATGGCACGCGCTTCCTGTTCAACTGCGCCGACGAGCCGGGCGAGCACGCGGTATACCGGGTCCTCTGCGATCGACTGGACACGATCATCCGGGCGAACGGCGGATCGACGTCGGTGACGTACGCGATGGAGTTGCAGCGGCCGCTGCCCGGCGGCGCCTTCGAGGTGCCGGGCGGCCGGATCCCGCCGCTGGACGCGCTGGTCGATTTCAAGGTCTGGGCGCCGCAGCACCAGGATGCCGGCTTCGCGCAGCACCAGGCGGGGTTCGGGTACTACACGACCAACACGTCGTACCTGTGGGACCCTGTCTACAACCGGTTCCTGCACGGGCTGCTGGCCGTCGCGACCGATGCTACCGTCGTGTCGTCGTATGCGCTGGGAACCATGGTCGCCGATCCCTATGACGACTTCGACCGGGCCGCGGACAACATCCCCTTCCCGGACTTCCTGCTGGCCTACCCGACCTCCGGCGGTCGCCTGCTGGACCGTCTGGCGCTGGAAGGGCTGCGGGAAGGCATCAAGGACGCGAAGTACGTGGCGACGCTGCGCCGACGGATCGCCGCGGCGCCGCAGGCCCCTGTTGCCCGGGAGGCGGCGGCGTACCTGTCCTCACTGAAGGCCTCCATCGACCCGAACTTCTGGCAGGACTACGTGCTGAAATCGACCGATACCGGGTTCCAGCCGACGGTCCTCGGGAACGTCTCGCCGGACCGGCGGGGCGACGACTACGAGGCATTCACGAAGGTCCGGGCGAAGCTGTTCGGTTTCCTGAAGCGCATGGGTCGGCGACGCCTGCCCCCGGGGGGGTAGTAACCCCTGGCACCGCCCCCCGCGATTCCCTATCATCAGCGGGGGTGTGATTCCCGCAACAACGTCGTGAGTCGGGGGATGTCGTGAACCGTTCATCCGTCCCGTTCGTCGCCGCCCTCCTGGGCGTCGTGTCGCTGTCATGCGCGGGGGACCTGTCGTGGCCCGACGCAGGCGATGTCGATGCGCGGGCCGTCGATGCCGATCCCGGGCAGGCCGACCCGCTTGCGGATGCAGGCGCGGGCGATCCCGACGGATCGGACATCGACGGTTTCGCGGTGGCGGACGCAGGGCCGGGTTTCGACGTGGAGGTGGTGACGACCTGCGCGTCCCTCGCGCAGGTGGAATCGCCGCAGGGACTTCCCTGCGCCCCGGGGCTGCACTGCGAGATCGGGCTGGAATGCTGCTGTGGCGCGTGCTCGGCATCGTTGGTTTGCGACTGCCAGGGGCAGCGGTTCGATTGCTATTGGACCGATTCCTGCCTCGGCATGCCCTGCTCGCCGGAGTGCGGCAGCCCGGGCCTGTACGAAACCGCCTTCGGCTGCCGGACGTGCGACGAGATCGCGGCCGGGATGCGGGATGGCATCGCGGCCGCGCTGGGGTCGGAGGTGCCCTGCACGCTCGATTCCGACTGCACGACGTGGAAGCCCCCGCTGGAGTGCATGGGGTCCTGCCGGCACGCGGTCCACGTGCAACAGGCGGTCACGCTGGAAGGCAAGCTCGCGTCGGTGGGCGAGCAGTGGTGCCAGTCGGCAACGGGATGCTACCTGCCCGAGCCCCCTTGCGAAGAGGGCGACCCGGTGTGCCTGGGCGGGACCTGCGCGATCGTCGGCCCGTGCGACGGCGTCCGGTTCCCGCTGGGTTCCGCCTGCGATGACGGGGATCGGTGCACGGTCGATGATCTGTGCATGTCGAAGGGGGTCTGCCAGGGCCAGGCGCTGCAGTGCGACGACGGCAACGCATGCACGGGCGATCGGTGTGACGCCGCGGCCGGGTGCGTCCACGACCCGCTGGATCGAATCGCCTGTCCCGCGACGGGCGCATGTGTCCCCGGCGCGACCTGCCACCAGGGGGTCTGCAGCGATTCCCCCCGGGAAGGCTGGGTGCGGACCTTCACGCCTCCGGGCGCCGCGTTTCCCTTCGCGGCGGTGGCGCACCCCGACGGCGGGTGGGTGATGCTGACCCACCTGCGCGAGATCCTCGACACGGTTCCACACCTGGTCCGGGTGGATGCCGCCGGCGGGCAGGTTTCGGACGTCCGGGTTCCCGTGCAGAAGAGCACCGAGGCGCAGGGGTTGCTGGTCCGCGCCGACGGGTCGTTCGTCGTCGTCCTGCGCGACTACCCCGACACCGCGCTGATGGCGCTGGATTCAGGCGGCGCGCTCCTGTGGCGCACCGTGGTCGATACGCAGTTCGCGGAATCCGTCGCCCTCTCGCCGGGCGCTGGCGGAGGCATCGGGTTCGCGGGGACGCGCACGCGGGTGCCCAACGTGCGCAGCGCGTGGTTCGTGCGCCTGGACGCTGCGGGCAAGGTGCTGCAGGACGTGGGCCTGGGACCCGCGAGCGCCACGGGCATGATGCGCATTCGGCCTGCCGGCGACGGCTTCGCGATGCTGTTCGGCGTGCTCGATTCGGCGCCGGAGGGCGACCTGACCGACGTGCGTTTCGCGAGGGTCGATGGCAGCGGCAACGTCGTGGCGCAACGCACGCTGCACGAGGACGGGAACGACTTCATCAGCGGGTTCGTCGGGCTTCCGGACGGGGCGTTCGCGGCCAACGGCCATCGCATGCTGTACCAGGGGGACGGGAAGAGCGCCGTCGGCTGGATGCGCCGCATCGAGGCCGACGGCAGCCCCGGATGGTCGCACGTGAGCGACAGCCTGTTCTACGGACCCGCGGCCTGGGACGGCACCTCCGTGGTGCTGGCGGACGCGGTGATCTCGCACGTCTCGCCCGACGGGCAGATCCTGGCGGGCGACCCGATCGGGGCCGTGCTGCCCGGGGCCCTCTTCGAGATCCTGCCGGACGCGCTGGGGGTCGTGCTGGCCGGCACCTCCGGCGGGTCGGCCGATGCATCGGCGCCGTGGCTGGCTCGCCTGTTCGATGCGTGCGTGGGCGGGACCTGTCCCAGGCCGGGCTGCCCGTGAAGGAATCCGGGAGGATGCCGCCCTGTTCCGTCCTTTCCAGCGGGACGTGTGCAAATGCCTTCGGGGTGCGCGCTTGCCCCTGCGGCCTGATTGCCGGGTCGCCTGGGGACCCGTACGCTGGGTCGTGCATGACAAGGGGGAGGCGATGAAAGGGCCGACGCAGGGGTTCGTGCGGGCGATGCTGTCCATCGCGGTCGCGGGGATGGCCGGGTCCTTCCTGGCCTGCACGGTCAGCGATTCCGAGGATTTGCCAATGGCGGACGCGGCGCCGTTGGATGTGCCTTCCACGGAGGTCGTCGCTGACCCCGGCGTTTTCGCCGATCTGCCCGTGGCCGACGCCCCGACGGACGCGACGAAGGACGCGTCCCCGGACGCGGTCATGGCGCCGGACCTGGTGGCGACCGATGCCGACATCCTGGCTTCCCCGGACGACGCGGCACCGGCCGGCCCGCGGGTCGAGGTCGTTCCCCCGGTCGTCGAGTTCGGAGGCAAGAAGGTCGGGAAGGCCTGCGGGGTCGAGGTGGAACTGAGGTCCGTCGGCACCGAGCCCGCCGTGGTGATGGGCATCGTGCTGCAACCCAACGATGGCGCCCAGGGCTTCGGGATGGACGTAACCAGCCTGCCGGGGGCCGTGGCGCCCACCGCGGACCATCCTCTGTCCCTCGCGGTCAACGACAGTGCGAAGCTCCTCGTGACGTACACCCCCAGCCTGGCAAATCCAAGGGACGCATCGGGCCTGGTCACCCCGGATCGGGTGACGCTGAAGATCACGCTGCTGGGCGGAACGGTGACGGACATCCCGCTGTCCGGGTTCGGAGTGTCGAACGAGTGTCCCCTGCCGGTCCTGGACATCGGCGCGGTCGCGACCGTGCTGCCCCAGGCCGTGATCCGCCTGGACGGCTCGAAAAGCGTCGGTGTCGGAGGCCCCCTCGTATCCTGGACGTTCGACATCGACCAGCCTGCCCAGAACAAGTTCCACCTGGTCCAGGGGGCGACGAGCCAGTTCCAAAGCCACCAGGCGAACGTCGCGGGCGACTACCAGTACCGGCTGGACGTCTGCGACGCGTCCCTGTGCTCGAACGACCTGGCCTGCCAGACGACCGTGGTGCGGCAGGTGACGGCCGCGCCGACGCAGGCGATCCACTGCGAGTTGACCTGGGAGACGCCCGCCGACACCGATCAGTACGACCAGGGGCCGGGCATGGGTTCGGACATGGACCTGCACTTCCTTCACCCGTTCGCCACCGGGCCCGATCTGGACGGAGACGGGGTTCCGGACGGCTGGTTCGACATTCCCTACGACGTGTTCTGGTACAACAAGGCCCCGGAGTGGGAGAGCGTGAACCCGAACGTCCAGGACAACCCCTCGCTGGACCGGGACGACACTGACGGCGCGGGGCCGGAAAACGTCAACCTCCTGACGCCCACCGACGGGCGGACCTACCGGATCGGCGTGCACTACTGGGACGACCAGGGGTTCGGGGTGTCGTTCCCGCGCGTCCGGTGCTTCATCGAGGGCACGCTGGCGCTGGATACCGTGCTGGACAACGGCGGCGTCGGCATGAAGCGGTGCGACCTGTGGGAAGTCGCCACCATCGAGTGGCCGGCGAAGACGGTGACGCCGGTCACGCTGCCGAACGGCTCGCCGAAGGTGACGCCGGGGTATATGAACCCTGCGTTCGTCGTGGTTGGCGGCGCCGCCTGTCCTTGACATGCCGTCCGGGCGGCCCCCGCCGTCCGCCGCTCCCTGGCACGCCCCGGACGAGGGACGGTCACGCCGCGGGCGCGGGCCGCTCCGCCAACAGCCTCTGAAGCATTTCGATCTGCTCCTGCTGCATGTGCACCAGTTCGACCCACGACTGGTCGCGCAGCGCGTCGAACTTCTGGTGCAACTGCTCGATTTCCAGTTCGGCCTTCAGGTTCACCTCGTAGTCGTTGTGCGCCTGCAGGTGCTCGATTTCGGCGTGGCGGTTCTGGCTCATCATCAGGATCGGCGCGGCATAGGCGGCCTGGAACGACATGGCCAGGTTCAGCAGGATGAACGGGTAGGGGTCCCAATGGAAGATGACCGCAGTGACGTTCAGCGCGATCCACAGCGCCAGCAGGACGGTCTGGATGATGATGAAGCGCCACGAACCGATGACCTGGGCGAAGCCGTCGGCGACGCGCTGCCCCAGCGTCAGGTTGTCCTCGAACTCGGTCGCGACGTTGCGCGCAACCCGTCCCCGGCTGATGAAGCGCTCGACGACCCGGCGCTCCTCCTGGGACAGGTGTTCCAGTTCCTTTTCCAGCAGCCGGCGGGCCGTTTCGATCCGGGTTTCGGGCATGGGTGATACCTCGGGCATCGACGACGGGCCATTCTCGCTCTTCCGGGTCGTTTCGGGAAACTGCCTGACGAGGGCCGCGACGGAAGGCGAGGCGACGCGCGAGGCGTGGCGGTGAAGGTGCGGGGCCGGGCGGTTTCAGGGCGCCGTCACCTGCACCGGGCATTCGGCGCTGTCGCCGACGTCCGCGATGACGGTGGTGGCGTAGGCGCCCGTTTCAAGGACCCAGCGGCCGTTCACGAAGGGCGTGTCGGCGGTGGTCAGGCCCTGCGTGATCGCGTGTGCCTCCAGCCGTGTGACCGGGCCCCACGGCGCGGGGGTGACGCAACTGAACGCAAGCCCCAGCGGCGCCAGCAAGGGGTTCTCGTTGGTGCACTCGTCGTTGGTGCCGAAGCCGATGGTCATCACCATCACGGCGCCCCCGGCCTTGACCCAGCTCAGCAGCGCGGCGCCCTGGGCCGGGAGGAAGCCGCTCCCCTGCAACTCGATCGCCAGCACCGAAGGCGGGTCGCTCGCGGCCGGGAGTGCGCCGTTGGTGGTCACATCCAGGCCCTCCGCCTTCAGCGCGGTCACCAGTTCGGCGGGCACCGCCCCTCCCGAAAAGCGCACGGTCGTCAGGTCGGATCCACAACCGGTCGTCGCGGTTGCCAGCCAGTGGATCGCGTTCTGCCAGAACGGCAGTTGGGCGGGCCAGTGCGACTGCATCAGCACGTGGTCGTCGCCCCACACCAGCACGCGCCCGCACTCGATGGACGCCGCGCGAGCCACCGGGCAGGCCCCGGGTTCGATGTCGACGGGCGTGTCGGTCGGGGATTCGTCGGCGCCCGGCGCGTCCTGTGCGGCGCCGTCGTCCGCAGGGGCATCGGTGTCATCGACATCGGGGTCGGGATGCGGTGCGTCCGACGAAGCCCGATCGTCGTCGGTGGCATCGACATCGGACGCGTCCGCCGGCAAGTCGTGCTTCACCACGTCACGTGGTGTCACGTCAAAGGGGCTGGGGTCGCCCGCCGCCACGTCGATTCTGCTGGGGTCCGTGTCCTCGGGATCCACGTCGGCCTGGCTGGCCCTGGATCCGCCTCCACAGCCGATCGCGACGGCGATGCAGGCGACTCCGGCGATCAGCGAATGCATCGGGATTCGGTTCACCGCGGTTCTCCACCAGCGCGCCCTTCATGGTCATGCAGTCTCGCCCCGGTTTCAAGTTCACGGAACGTGGGGACGGCGGGCCTGCCCCGAACCGTGGTATCTTTCGGCAATCGGAATCCGCAGGTGCCACCATGGGGTTGAGGCTCGACCTCCGGCAGATTGTGTACGTGCTGTCCGACGCGCTGGACCTGGTGGGCGTGGACGACGTGTTCCATGGGAAGCGGGTGGCCTACATGGCCCGGAGGGCGGGCCAGGCGCTGGGCCTGGACGAGGCATCGCTGGACGACCTGTTCCACGCGGGCCTGTTCCACGACTGCGGGGTATCGTCCACCCGCGAGCACATCGACATCGAAACCAGCCCGGACTGGGCCGGGGACGATTCCCACTGCGTGCGCGGCGAGGCCCTGGTCGCGTCGTTCAAGCCACTGGCGCACCTCGCGCCGGTCATCCGCTGGCATCACCGGCACGCCTTCGCGCTGGAGGCGCTGGACCTGCCGCTGAAGACGCGGCAGATGGCGAACCTGGTGTACCTGGCGGACCGCGTGGACGTGCTGCTCACCCAGGCCCATGTCGAGGACGTGCTGCTGGCCCGGGCGCCGGTCCTGGAAGTCGTGCGGCAGTATCGGGGGACGCGCTTCCTCCCCGACGTGACCGACGCCTTCCTGGAGGTCGCGGCCCACGAGGCGTTCTGGCTGACGCTGGATGCCGGCGCTCTGGGGCCCTACCTGGGCCGCCTGGCGCGGGGCCATGCCGACCAGGAGATCTCCATCGCGGACCTGCGGCAACTGTCGGAGGTGTTCGCGACCATCGTCGATGCCAAGAGCCCCTTCACGGCCGAGCATTCGCTGCGCGTGACGGCGGTGGCCCGGAGACTGGCCCAAGGGGCGGGCCTGGGCGACGAGCGGCGGGGCCTGGTGGAAGTGGCGGCGCTGCTGCACGACATCGGGAAACTGCGCGTGCCGGACGACATCCTGGAAAAGCCGGGCGCCCTGGACGGCACCGAACGCATGCGCGTGACGCGGCATGCGTTCGACACGTGGCAGATCCTGTCGCGGATCGACGGCTTCGAGGAGGTGGCGCGGTGGGCGGCGTACCACCACGAATGGGTGCGCGGCGGCGGCTATCCGTTCGGCCTCATCGGCGCGGAACTGTCGCCCGAGGCGCGCCTGGTGGCGGTGGCCGACGTGTTCCAGGCGCTGCGGCAGGACCGGCCGTACCGGGGGCGGATGCCGCTGGCAGGTGCGCTGGGCCACATCGACGCCATGGTGTCGGACGGCAAGCTGGACGGGGACTTCGTGCTATCGCTGCATCGCGATATCGACGAGTGCGAAGCCGCTGCAACCGGAGGGTAGGGAGCGGGCGGTTGCCATTTCGTGCCGTCCGGACGAAAATCCCCGCGGGTTGCCCGGACGCTCCGGGCGAATGGGGGCGGGACCGCGCAGGCACGGGTCGGGGCGACACGTCGTGGACGGCCCGCCGTGGAACGCCCCGCCAGGACGCGACGGACAACGGAGGACTTCAATGGCGACCAAGACCGTGGCCGACATCGACCTGTCGGGCAAGACCGTGTTCATGCGCGTGGATTTCAACGTCCCGATCAAGGGCGGGAAGATCACCAACGACCGTCGCATCGTGCAGGCGCTGCCGACGATCCGGTACGCCATCGACAAGGGCGCGAAGCTGGTCCTGGCCACGCACCTGGGCCGTCCGGCCGAAAAGGGGTTCGAGGCGGACTTTTCGACGAAGCCGGCCGCCGATCGGCTGGCGGAACTGCTGGGACGCCCGGTCCGAATGGGCCCGCCGGAGGTCGTGGGACCGGCGGCCGAGGCGCTGGTGGGTTCGATGAGCCCCGGCGACGTCGTGCTGCTGGAAAACGTGCGGTTCGACCCGGGCGAAACCATCGCCGACAAAGCCAAGAAGAACCCGGACAAGAAGCTGACGGACGAGCAGCAGGCCGTGCTGGACAAGTTCGTGGCCGGGCTGGCGGCGCTGGGCGAGGTCTACGTCAACGACGCGTTCGGCACCTGCCATCGCAAGCACGCGTCCATGTACGGCGTTGCCAAGGCCATCCAGAAGAAGGGCGGGCCGGCCGTCGCGGGCTTCCTGGTCCAGAAGGAAATCCGGTACCTGCACGAGGCCGTCGCGAACCCGAAGCGCCCGTTCGTCGCCATCCTGGGCGGCGCGAAGGTGTCGGACAAGATCAAGTTGATCAGCAGCCTGCTGGACAAGGTCGATCGCATCCTCATCGGCG
The DNA here is from genome assembly GCA_903857665.1 of uncultured Myxococcales bacterium. Taxonomy (GTDB): domain Bacteria; phylum Myxococcota_A; class UBA9042; order DTJE01; family DTJE01; genus CAIZWN01. The sequence continues at coordinate 22,342 of CAIOFV010000076.1, read as the reverse complement.
GCGCGATGGCGTACACGCTGCTGCGGGCGAAGGGCGTCGCGACGGGACGCAGCCTGGTGGAAGCGGACCAGGTCGAGGAGATGAAGGCGCTGCTGGCCCGCGCCGGCGACAAGATCCTGCTGCCCGTGGACCACGTGGCGACCGACGACTTCGAAAACGGCCAGCCGGTCGCGGTTCCGGGCGTGGACATTCCCGACGGCCTGATGGGCATGGACATCGGCCCGAAGACCATCGCGCTGTTCGCGGCCGAAATCGAAAAGTCCGGCACGGTCGTGTGGAACGGCCCGATGGGCGTGTTCGAAAAGCCCGCGTACGCGACGGGCACCCGGTCCGTGGCCGAGGCCGTGGGCAACGCCACTGCAAAGGGCGGCGTCAGCGTGATCGGCGGCGGCGATTCGGCGGCGGCCGTCGAGCAGATGGGCCTGGAAGACCGGATGACGCACATTTCGACCGGCGGCGGCGCAAGCCTCGAGTACCTGGAAGGCCGCGCGATGCCGCCGATCGAGGTGCTGGACACCAAGTGACCCTGCCCGCGCCGGGGGGGGCGATCGCCGCCCCGGGCACCAACAACCTGCCGGAGGAACGACCGTGGGTGCATCCCCTTCCGGGGCCGATCGGGCGTTCGCGACGTTCCTTCTGTCGGCCGTCGAACCCACGCAGTTCCCGAAGCCCGACCTGCCGGAGATCGCCTTCCTGGGGCGGTCCAACGTAGGCAAGTCCAGCCTGCTGAACGCGCTGGTGGGCGCCAAGGTGGCGTTCACCAGCGGCACGCCGGGCCGTACCCGGACCGTGTCGTTCTTCGACATCGCGCTGGGGTCGGGGAAGGCGGTGCCGACGCTGCGGCTGGCGGACCTGCCCGGGTACGGGTACGCGAAGATCTCGCGGGCCGCGGCCAAGGAGTGGCCGAAGTTCGTGGAACCCTATCTGGCGGAACGCGAAAACCTGGTGCTGTGCGTGGTGCTGGTGGACGCGTCGATCCCGCCGCAGGAAAGCGACCTGTACATGGTGGATCGCCTGCGGCAGGTCGGGCGGCGGGTCGTGGTGGCGGCAACCAAGGCCGACAAGGTGCCGCGGTCCAAGGTGCAGTCCGTGATGAACGGGCTGAAGGACTTCCTGGGCCAGGCGCCCGTGGCGGTGTCGGCCCGGACCGACGACGGGGTGCTCGACCTGTGGCGCCAGGTGCTGGGATCGGCGGGCATCGCGTTCAAGGGCGGGCGGAAGTAGGAGGCGGGCCCCGAGCGCGATCGGGTCGGACAGGGAGAAGGCGATGATGGGACGTCAGTGGCTGCGGAACTCCTGCATGATCCTGGGCGTGGCGAGCGTGCTGGCCGGCTGCGCGACCAGCCGGTACATCGACTACCGCGTATCGCCCGACTACCCGAGGGATGATCGCAGCCAGACGCTGGGCCTGGCCGGCCTGTCGGCGCCGGTCGTCGTGCGGATGGACGAGGCGGGCATCCCTTACGTCGAGGCCGCGAACGAACTGGACCTGGCGCGGGCGCTGGGCTGGCTGCACGGCCGCGAGCGCTTCTTCCAGATGGACGGCCTGCGACGCTTTTCCCGCGGCCGGATCAGCGAACTGATCGGGGACCGGGCCTTCGGCACGATGACCAGCGTCCAGCAGGACCTGCGGATGCGGGCGTGGGGCATCGACGAGGCGGCGGTGGCCGAAGCGGCGGCGCTGACTCCCGAAGCGCGGGCGCGGATGCAGGCCTACGTGGACGGCGTCAACGCGTCGCTGGCCGGCCACGTGCCGCTGGAGTACCGGTTGCTGGACCTGGCGCCGACGCCCTGGACCATCGAGGATTCGCTGGCCGTGGGGCTGCTGAACGCGTGGAGCCTGACGACCAACTGGCCCCAGGAGGCCGCCCGGTTCCTGCTGGCGTACTGGGGCGGCATCGACCGGGCGATGCGGATCTACCCGTTCGAGCCGGTGGCGGACGCGGTCACGATCAAGGACAACGGCGTACGGCATCCGCTGCCTCCGGCGCTGGTACCGGGCATGCGGGAACTGCTGCCCGGGAAGGCCCCGCCGAAGGGGACCCCCGGGAAGGAACTGGAACTGATGGAACTGGCGTACTCGCCCCTGCGCGGCGGGGCCAGCAACGCCTTCGCAGTCGCGGCCGGGCGTTCCGAGTCGGGGCATGCGATGGTCGCGGGGGACCCCCACCTCAGCCACATGCTGCCGGGAATGATGTTCCCGTCCTCGTTGCGGATGCCGGGCCTGGAAGTCATCGGCTTCACGGTACCGGGCCTGCCGACGCTGCTGATCGGGCACAACCGCCACGTGGCCTGGAGCCTGACCGCCGCGGTGGCCGACGGGGCCGACCTGTACGTGGAGCGCCCCTGCGCCGGCCTGCCCGGCGAAGTCCAGACGCCGGCCGGGTGCGAACCCCTGCGCAAGGTGCCGCTGGTCATCGGCGTGCTGGGCGCGAAGGGCGCGATCGAGGAGCGGCGCTTCGAGGTCCGGGCGTCGCGGCACGGGGTCCTGCTGAACGACATGTACCCGGACGTGATCCCGGCCGACGCGCCGCTGCTGGCGATCCGCTGGATGAAGGACGGGTCGTGGGGGACGCTGGAGGCGCTGGAGCATGCGGCGCGTGCGACGACCGTGGAGGACCTGCGGGCCGGGATGGCCACGTGGACCGTCCCGGGCCAGAACGTGATGGCCGCGGACGACACCGGGAAGATCGCCGCGTTCATGGTCGGGAAGTTCCCGATGCGCCTGAAGCATCGCGGCACGTTCCCGGTGCCGGGCTGGGTGGACGACTACGAATGGAAGCAGTGGATCGCCTATGACGACCTGCCCGGCGGGACGGCCGAGGGCAACGCGTTCCTGGCGCATTCAAACAACTACACGGCAGTACCGGGCAGTACGCCGTGGGCCTTCCCGCAGGCGGAGGCGGCCCCGCCCTACCGGTGGCAGCGGGTGGTCGAGCGGCTTGGCGCGCTGGAAAAGCACACGCCGGACACGCTGGCGTCGATCCAGACCGACGTGACGCTGCTGCAGGGGAGGCGCGTGGCCCCGCGGATGCTGGAAGACCTCATCGCGAAGCGGTTCGACGACCCGGTGGTCCAGGAGGCCGTTGAGGTGTTCCGCCATTGGGACCACGTGGCCTCGGTCGATTCGCCTGGCACGGCGCTGTTCTACCTGACGTGGCGCGAGGCGGCCTTCCGGGCCCTGGACGACGAGGCGGACCGGGCGGGGATCGGCTTCCTGCTGTCCAACGGGTACGGCACGTCGGCGATCGACGCCTGCTTCGAGGACGCGCACCACCCGATCTGGGACGACCGGCGGACTCCCGGCGTGGAAACCCGCAGCGATGCGGTGCGCGGCGCCTTCGCCTGGGCCGTCGGCGAACTGGCGAAGACGCAGGGGAAGAATCCTGGCAAGTGGCGCTGGGGGCCCCTGCACCAGCAGAAGTTCCAGCACGCCTTCGGCAGCATCGGGACGCTGTCGTCGTTCCTGAACCTGAAGCCGCACGAAGCGGCCGGCGGCCAGGATTCGGTGTGGAAGTCCCAGGCCTGGCTGGGCAGGCGTGGGATGGACTTCACGGTATCCAGCGGCCCGGTGCTGCGCATGATTGTGGACTTCGCGGACATCGACCACGCGCGATGGGTGGTGGACACGGGCGTCAGCGGATGGCCGGGTTCGCCGCACTACGGGGACCAGAACGAGTTGTGGCGCACGGGCAGGTACCTGCCGATGCTGTTCGACCCCGCCCAGGTCAAGGCCGCCGCCAAGGCAACGATCTGCCTGCTGCCCATCGTCGGCAAGGACTGCGGGTGCCAGTAGGGTGGGCGCAGTTCGTCGTCCCGGTTGCTTCCCCCGCCCTCCCCGGCAGGCGTATCGTTTCCATGCACGCGCTTGACCCCTGGAGTGGCCGCGGCCATACTCGGCCAAGGGAACGGAATCGCAGATGAAAGTCCCGTTTGTTTGAGGTTCTCATGCCCGCCTTCCTGCCGTATGCCCTGGTGCTGTTCGCCGCGGCAGCGGTGCAACTGCTCCTGGCTGCGATGGCCCTGCGGCGACGCGACACGTCCGGGGCACGTGCGTTCGTGGGCCTGACCCTGGCGGCTGCGGTGTACCTGGTCGGCTATGGCCTGGAACTGGCGTCGTCGGACCTGCACCGCATCCTGTTCTGGAACCGCATGCAGTATTTCGGGATCGTCTTTCTGCCGGCCCTCTGGGCGATCTATTCCGTCCAGGTCGTCGGCGGACGGGTTCCCCGGAAGGGAATCCTGCTGCTGATGGGACTGTCCACCATCAGCCTGGTGGTGGCCCTGACGGATCCGCTGCACGGGCTGGTTCACGTCGAGCCGCGCCTGCGTCCAGACACGCCTTTCCCGGTCCTGGATTTCGACAAGGGCCCAGCCTTCTGGTTCCTCATCCTGTATGCCAACATGGTGCTGCTCTTCGCCACGGTCCGGCTGGTCGCGGCCCTGCGCCGGGTGCCCTCGCCCTGGCGCGCTCGGTACGCCGTGCTGGCGCTGGGTTCGATCATCCCCTGGGCCGGCCTGCTGCTGTACCTTGAGGGCTCGCTGCCCTGGGGCCTGGACATGACGGCCCTTTCGATCGCGGCATCGACGCCGGTCTTCGCCTGGGCGATGTTCCGCCTGGGAATGCTGGACCTGGTGCCGGTGGCCCGTGATCGCGTCTTCGAGGGCATGCGGGATGCGGTGCTGGTCGTGGACTACCTGGGCCGGGTGCTGGACTACAACCCGGCCGCCCGCGGGGTGTTCCCGGCGCTGAGCGGGAGGATCCTGGGCCTTCCGGTAGGCGAAACCGGGCTGCCGCGCGTGCTGGCCGAACGCATGACGGCTCCCGAGGACGGCGAAGTCGATATCGAGGTTCCTGGCGCAGCGGGGAGCCGCGTCTTCCGGGGGAATGTCTCCTCCGTCGATGCGCCGGGTGGCAGCCATGCCGTCCGAATCCTGACGCTGGTCGATGTGACGTCGATGGCCTCGGCGATGGGCGAGCTGCGCACCCAGGCCTACACCGACCTGTTGACGGGAACCCTCAGCCGTCGCCGTTTCCAGGAGGTCCTGGAAATCGAAATCAGCCGGTCCCGTCGCCACGGGCACGCGCTGGCCGTGCTGATGATGGATCTGGACCACTTCAAGAGGGTCAATGACACCTTCGGGCACGAAGTGGGCGACCGCGTGCTCAAGGCCGTCGCGACGTCGTGCGAGGACGTGCTTCGCGGCAGCGACGCCCTGGGCCGGATTGGCGGTGAGGAATTCGCGGTGCTGCTGCCAGAAACCGGGTCCGTGGGCGCCCGGGTCGCCGCCGAACGGCTGCGGCAGCGGATCGCGGCGCAGCGTGTGACCGCACCGGACGGCCGGGTCGTCCAGGTCACGGTCAGTATCGGCATCGCGGCTGGAGACCCGGGGGATCCGTCGTCGCTGGCTGCGCTGCTGGAGGTCGCCGACCTGGGACTCTACCGCGCCAAGGAGCACGGGCGGAACCAGGTCGAAATGATCAGCGACCTGGGGCTTGTACCCCGGGCCGCCGGTTCCTGAGGTCCCGGGCGCACCACCCAGGGAGGCGTGCGGGCCTTCGTCACGGGGAACGCCGAATCCGGGACGGGTCGGCCGGCTCCCACACCTTCTGCCGCAGCCCCGAAAACCGCAGCACCGATTCGCGGATGGCACGTTCGATGACGGCCGGACTGCCCAGTACGGTGACGTCCGTGCGTGCCCGGGTGACGGCGGTGTACAGCAGTTCACGGGTCAGGATGGGGCTGGGTCGTTCGGGCAGCACGACCAGCACGTGGGCGAACTGCGAACCCTGGCTCTTGTGGACGGTCATCGCGAACACGGTTTCGTGGGGCGGCAGGCGGCCCGGATGCAGCAGGCGGACGTCGCCTTCGGCCGATCCCGGGAACGCGGCCCGCAACTGGCCGTCGATCCGGACGATCACGCCCATGTCGCCGTTGAACAGTTCCAGGCCCGGGTCGTTTTCGGTGACCAGGATCGGCCGGCCGACGTACCACTCGTCCCGCGGGTCGATCAGCGCCACGTCCCCTTCCGCAAGCCAGGACTCGACGCGCGCGTTGAGGCCCTCGACGCCCAGGCGGCCCTTGCGATGGGGCGTCAGGATGCAGAAGTCCCGCTGGCCCTCCAGCGCACCGGCCGCGTCGCCTTGCCGGGCCGCGTCCAGGAACGGCCGGAAGCGTTCGATCACGCGCCCCCGGACCCGGTCGAACAGGCCCGGGCCCATCGCCTGCCCGTCCCGGCGTGCCCCGGCGCGACCGATCGGGCCGGCGTCGGGTCCCGGTTCCTCGAACGCGAGGTCGGTGTAGGGGCCGGCATCGACGGGCGCGCCCGGCTCGCGCGCCTGGCGCCGCAAATAGGCCAGGGCCTTCGCGACGTCCCGGGCGCGTATCGCGCGGGACAGCGCGCCGATCCCCGTGTCGGCGCCGAAGCGGAACGGGTGGGTCAGGAACGCGACGGCGCCCGCGATGGCCGGGACCGGCGCGCCCGCCTGGGCTGCGGATTCGGCAGGTACCTGCCGATCCGGGTCGCCGCACAGGTCGCCCAGAACAGCACCGGCTTCCACGGAGGCCAACTGGTCCCGGTCCCCCAGCAGGATCAGTCGCGCCCGCCGCGGGATCGCCTCGACCAGCCGCGTCATCAGCGCGAAGTCGATCATCGACGCCTCATCGACCACCGCCACGTCCACGGGAAGCAGGTTGTCCGCGCCGAACCTGAATCGCGTGCGCTGTCCGGGCGTGGTCCCGAGGCAGCGGTGGATGGTCGATGCTTCCACGGGGATGTGCGCCAGCACCGACGGGTCGATGCCGGTTCCCGGCTGCGTCGCGAGGTCGGCGACCTCGCAGCGGATCGATTCCTTCATGCGGGCCGCGGCCTTGCCGGTGGGCGCCATCAGTGCGATGCGCGGCGGCGTCCAGGGGCCGGCCCCGGCGGCCCGGCGGGACAGGTCCAGCAGCAAGGCAAGGATCCGGGTGACCGTGGTGGTCTTGCCCGTGCCGGGGCCGCCCGCGACGATGGAGAACCCGTGGGTGGCGGTGGTGGCGGCGGCCTGCCGCAGGCCGTCGGCGCCGGGCCGTTCGGCGGGGAACAGGCCGTCAATCAGTCCATCCAGGTCGGGCGACGGGATCCCGGCGGGCACGGTGCCGGCCCGGGTCCGGATTTCCATCGACAGGCGTTGTTCATAGTCCCAGTAGCGATCCAGGTACAGCCGGTCGCCTTCGAGCACCAGCGGGGAATTCCCGGGGCCGGCAGGCCGGACGATCGCGCCTGGGCGCGCCGCGCAACGCGACAGCGCGCCCATCCAGGCCGCGGGATGCGGCCATGCCGCGCCGGGCACCGCATCGTCGGCCGCGTCGTCGTCGGCCTCCTGGCGCACCAGGTCCCGGGCCCGGCCGACCTCCAGGCAGACGTGCCCTCGCAGCGGTGCCAGGCAGGCCAGCGCTGCGCCCAGCAGCACCAGGGGGTCCTCCTCCCGTCCCAGCCTCGCCAGGGTGCGGGCGAACTGCACCTCCAGCGGACCGATCCGGCCGGCCTCCCGGAACGCCAGGACGAATGCGAGAGCCTCGGTACCCATCCCGACCTCCGGCGTCATCCGCCCAGCAGCCTCGACAGGGACTCGATCCGCGCCCGGGGCGGAAGGTCCCGGAACACGCCGATGTCGCCGGCCGCGCCGTCCCCGGGCATGCCCCGCAGGAACAGGTAGAACACGCCGCCGAAGTGGTCCTCGTACCGGTAATCCTGCAGGCGCCAGCCCAGGAACCGGTGCAGGGCCACGGAGTACACGTGGTACTGCAGCAGGTAGTTGGCCTCGAACATCTCCTCGGCCATCGCACCGGCGTGGTAGTCACCCCGCGTGTCGCCCAGGTGGTTCGACTTGTAATCGACCACGTACCACCGGGTCCCGACGCGGAACACCAGGTCGATGAACCCTGTCAGGAAGCCCCGGAATGCGGTGAACGGCAGCGCCGCGATCCGGGCGGCGTACCCGGAGGGGAGGTGCCCGCCCGGGAAGTCCCGGAAGGCGCGTGCCAGCATCTGTCGATCCACGGCGTTGGACCCTCCCGAACCCGCCGGGCCGTCCGCCACCGGGAGGTCGAACTTCATTTCGGATCGCCGGTCGCGCATGGCTACGTCGCGCAGGCGGATGCGCCCCCCGGGCCCGTCGAGCGGCGAACCCACGACCTCCTCCAGGGAGGCGCACACCGGTTCCACCTGCAGCGGATCCAGGCCGAAGCGGTCGAGGTGCTTCCGGACCAGCGGCGCCCATTCCTGCCGTGTTCCCTGGAAGTCCAGTTCCTCGAGGATGGCGTGGAGGCAATCGCCGGTGTTCGCGCCTCGTTCCAGGTCGCCGAACAGCAGGGGGCGGCTGTCGCGGGACTCGCTGATGTCTTCCTCGACGTCCCGGGAACGCGGCGATCCCGCGGCGCCTGGCATCCCCGTGGCATCGGACGCGTCCTCGCGGTCCTGGCCCTCGGCCCGGGGCCCGTCCACGGGTGCCCGGTCGCCCTTGATCAGCGAACTGTAGCTGACCCGGCGCCACAGGACGTCCAGCGCGGTCGAGCGGGACCACGAACGGGCTTCGAGGTCCGGCACGGTCGAGGAGGGCAACGCCAGCAACCCAGACCGCCCGGGGGCGGTCGCCAGCCCGACCTCGACGCCCGGCCCTTCCACGCCCCGGACCTCTGCCAGAAGCGCGTCGGTACCCAGGCCATCGACGTGATCGGACGTTGCCGCGAACATCTGGCGCGCGTCCGTCGCCGCGACGCGGTGCAGCAGCCAGCCCACGGGCGAGGCCCCGACGCCGCTGATGTGGCCGGTGAAGATCGTGCACTGGTGCCTCGCCCGGGTCAGCGCCACGTACATCATCCGCAGGTTCTCGGCCCGGGCCTCGAACACCGCCTGCTCCAGGTGGCGCGCCTTGTCGTCGCTGTCGGGGCCGATGTCCAGCTTGATCCGATCGTCGTCGTCCGGGTCGTGGAACCTCACGAGCTGGGCATCCGCCCCGCCGACGGCCAGGTTGTCCCACAGGTAGGGGCACCACACGACGCGGTACTCGAGGCCCTTGCACCGGTGCATCGTGACGATGTCCACGGCGTCCGCGTCGGTTTCCAGGCGCAGTTCCGCGGCGTCGGCATCGCCGCCGGGGCTGGCGATCTGCCGCCCCAGCCATCCCAGCAGGCTGGCCGGCCGGTGGTCCTCTTCGGCCTCGGCCCGATGCAGCAGTTCGGCCACGTGCAGGAAGTTGGTCATCCGGCGTTCCCCGTCCGGCCACGCCAGCACCCGCGCCATCGCCCCCTTGCGGTCCAGCAGTTCGCGGAACATCCTCGCGAAGCCGTGTTCCTCCCAGGCCCTCGCCAGGTCGTGGAACAGTTCCAGCCATTCGTCCAGCGAGGCCTCGTCGGTTTCCAGCGACGCGATCCCGTTCGCCGACCCGCCCATCAACCGCGTGGAGATGGCCGTCCGGACCTGCGTCCTGCGTGCCGGCGCCAGGATGGCCTGCAGCACGAAGGCGATCTCCTCGGCCTCCTCCGTCTGCAGCACGCTGTCCGCGCCGTGGACCACGCCCGGGATGCCGGCTTCGCGCAGGGCCTGCTGGATGGCACGCGCCTGCCGGTTCTTGCGGACCAGCACCGCCAGGTCCCGGGGCTCCACGGCCCTCCACTTGTCCTCGCCGTCCCGACGCTCGTCGAACACCTGGGCACCGGAAGCCAGGAACTCGAGGATGTCCCGGGCGACCAGTCGCGGGATGCGCTGGTCGGCTTCCTCCTTGCTCCAGGGGGAATCGTCGGGTCGCCCCGGAACGAAGCGGATCCGCAGCGGAGGAGGGATTCCTTGCGGCATGCGCAGCCGCACCGCGTCGTTCGGCGACGTGACCCGATCGAACGGGATCGGCGCGAAGGCGAACGGCAGCGGGTCCAGCCGCGCGAACAGGCGGTTCAGCACCTCCAGGACCGGCCGATCGGAGCGGTGGTTTTCGGTCAGAGTGTAGACCGACGGCGCCGCCGCCTTGGCCCGCAGGTAGGCGAACACGTCGGCGTGCCGGAACGCGTAGATGGCCTGCTTGGGGTCCCCGATCAGGTACAGGCGGCCTTCCGGATGACCGAACACGACCCGGAAGATGTCCCACTGCACCGGGTCCGTATCCTGGAACTCGTCGATCAGGGCGGCATCGTACCGGCTGCGAATGGCGTCGCGCAACCGGATACCGTCATACCCCAGGAGGCGGTCGCGCAGCACGCGCAGCAGGTCCTGGAACGACTGGACGCGCAGTTCGGCCTTCCGGCGTGCCAGTTGCCCGCGGGCGTACCCGACGAAGCGTCGTCGCAGCCACTCGGCCCATGCGGCCAGGTGCATCGACAGGCCGTCGCGGGCCTCGGCCAGTTCCTCGCAGCGCTCGAACAGGGGATGGAGCGGCGGTCGCGAAACGCCCTTTCTGACCGAGGCCGCCTTTGCCACGGCGGACGCGCGCAGGCGATCGAGGGGCCACGCCATCGCGGCGCCCGGGTCCGCGCCGGCGGCCAGCCACCGGTCCATCGAGTCGGCGGCCTCCGCCACGTCGTCGGCGGTCCAGGCCGAAGGCTTCATGCGCCCCTCGACGATGGCCTGGAGCAGCGCTTGCATGGCCAGGGCCCGCCCGGATTCCCAGTCCGGCCGGAAGCGGCGCACCGCCAGGTCCCAGCCGGTCTTCCCCGCATCCGGCTCGGCCTCGTCGTCCGGGATCGGGGGCACGACCGGCAGTTCGTCATCCTCGCAGACTCGGCTCGCCAGGGTCCGCAGCCCCGCCAGGACGTGCGACGCCTGCAGGTGCCGGACCAGCACCTCCCACCGGTCGTGCGTTTCAGTCACCCAGAAATCCTGGACCACTTCCTCCAGGTAGGGCCGCAGGTCGGTCACCAGTTCCTGGTCGAACTCGACCCGGCTTTCGAAGGCGTTCAGCCTCAGCATCCGCTGGCAGAAGCCGTGGATCGTCGAGATGGACGACTGGTCGAAGCATTCCAGGGCGGTTCGAAGGCGACCGGCGCGCTCCGCCAGGGTCCCGTCCACCCGCCCCTGATCGACCAGGTGCGCGAAGACCGGGTCGTCGGGCAGCGGGCCGCCGTCGGGCAGGGCCGCCTCCATCGCCGTCAGGGCGGCCCGGAGGCGCGTACGGATGCGGTCGCGCAATTCGGACGTCGCGGCTTCCGTGAAGGTGACGACCAGGATGCGATCCACCGCCATCCGCGGCGTCGGTGCTTCGGCCAGCAGCCGCACGAACAGGTTCGCGATGTTCCACGTCTTGCCGGTGCCGGCGCTGGCCTCGATCAGGGTCGTCCCAGCGGCCAGCGGTTGGGTCGGGGAGAACGGGCGGACGGCGGTCGGTCCCATCAGGCTTCCTCCCTGCCCGCGGCCCGCAGCGCGGGTCCCCAGACCGCCATCGCGACGTCGTGGAAAGCGAGCCCGGGAGCGGTCGGGATGCCCGGGACGGACAGGTCCGGCGCCAGGGGCGTCCGGTCCCCGAGGACCCGCCGGATGTACGGATCGGCCTGGTCGCCGAAGGGCTTGAAGGGGGGCGACACGCGGTACTGCCGGTCCGCGTCCTTGCGCGCGGTATCGCGAGCCTCCGGGGAATCGCCCTCGCGAACGATCCGGGCGGCATACGCCCGGGACGCCGTCGGCAGCAGCAGCAGGGGCGCCTGGAGCCCGCGATGGTACAGGCCCAGCAGGCAGGCGAGGTGGCCGGCAGCCAGGGCCCGCCGTCCAGCCGGGTCTGCCGCCAGCGGGCGGAACGTCACGACCTGGGACCCCGTCTTCGGGTCGCGCCCGACGCGGTGGCTGGGACCCGCGAAGTCCGGATCGGCCAGCGACGCCGCCAAGTGTCGAATCCACGTCTGCAGTTCGTGCCTGGGCCCGATCTTCGAAACCTGGGGTTCGACCCGACCGTCGTCCGTGACGCCCTCGACGGTGCCCTCCAGCCGGATGTGCCCGCTCGAAAAGTGCACCAGCGCGTTGCGCGGGACGCCGCTGCCTCGCAGGGCCATCGCGGCGGCGCGGATGGGTTCCACGGTGTCCAGGACCCCCGAAAACAGGGCCCGTCCCGGCGCCCCGGGCGGCAGGACGCCCCGGCCCATCGCCACGGCGAAGGCCTGCCCGGCGTCGGCCCCGGCCAGGCGCAGGGACAGCACCGCATCGCCGATCGCCCAGCTTTCCAGCGATCCCAGTTCGATGGGTTCCCGGTCCTTCACCTCGTCGGCCACCTCGCCCAGGTGAAGGCCCAGGCGTTCCCTCAGCAGGTGCTCGATCGGGTTCCCGACGAAGCGGACCAGGGCGTCCAGGGTGACCACGAGGTCCTCGGTGGTGCCGTCGGCGCCGGCAATCACCGGATCGTCCAGCGGACCCTCGAACAGCGGGGGAGGGTCCTCCCGGGGGCCGACCAGCCGGACCGCGCCCTCGAGGTACCGCCGGTCGAACCCGATGGCGTGTCCCGCGGCGAAGTTGCGCGGGCTGAACGGCTGAAGGGCGTGATCGCGGACCACGATCGTGCGGGCCGGGCGCCTGCCGTCGGTCCCGCCCGAGCGCGCAGGTGGAGGCGACGGGTTTCCGAAGGAGACTCCCGCCAAAGACGAAGCCGACTCGGGGACATCCCCCCCCCCCGAGCGCGCAGGCGCAGGCAAGGGGTTTCCGCTGGAAACCTTCACCGCCGGCGAAGCCGACTCGGGGACATCCACGTAGAACGAGGCGTCCAGCACGTCCAGCAGTTCCGCCAGCGGCACGGCGGGGGGCAGGGCGGTGTTGTCACGGACGCTGCGGCCCGTGTACAGGACGGCCAGCCGGTCGCGTGCGGACAGCAGCGCTTCCAGGAACAGGTAGCGGTCGTCATCCCGCGGGTCGCGGTCGCCCGGTTGGTGCCCCACCGAGATCCGGTCGAACCCCAGCCGGTCGCGCTGCCGGGGGAAGGCCTCGTCGTCCATGCCCAGCAGGCACACGACCCGGAACGGGATGGCCCGCAACGGCACCATCGCGCAGAAGGTCACCGCCCCCCCCAGGAAGCCGGTCGCGGTCCGCGGCGCGGCGAAGCCTTCCTGTAGGATCAAGCGGAAGGCGTCCAGTCCCACGTCCCCCTGGAAGGCGCCCTCGGCCTCGGTCGCGATGCCGGTCGTGACGTCGATGACCTGGCGCACTCGCCACGCGTCCCGGGGGCCGGCCCGGACCATCGCTTGCAGCAGCGCCGCGACAGCGTCGGCCCACCCGGCAAGGGGCCGGGGATGCGACAGGCCCCGGACGACCTCGAACAGCGTTTCGCAGAACTCCGCGAACCGGCCCAGGCCCGCGGCCGCGCCGCCTTCCACGGCGTCCAGCGGCAGCACGTCGGCATACCGGCGGTCCTCGCCGGGCATCGCCAGGCCCAGCAGCAGGCGGTCCAGCCCGAAGCGCCAGGTGTTCTGGCGCGTGCAGGGCTGGTCGTGTCGCAGCCGGTCGTCTTCGTCGATTCCCCACCGGATCCCGCTGTTCCCGATCCAGTCGCGGATCGCGGGCAGGTCGTCCACCCCCACGCCGAACCGCTGTCGGATCGGTTCCAGTGTCAGCAGGTCCAGCACCTCCGAGGCAGCGAACCGCTTGTCGGGCATTTCCAGCAGTCGGGACACGGCCTCGGCAACCGGGTTTTCGTGCCGCATGCCCCGATCGGCGACGTGGAAGGGCAGGGTCGGAAAGCCCGGGCCCAGGGTGCCGTCGGCCGCCTGCCCACCGGGCCGCCGGCCGTCTGCGAACACCGCCTCGATCAGGGGGCTGTAAGCCTCGATGTCCGGGGTCATCACCACGACGTCGCGGGGCTGCAGGGTCGGGTCCTCGTCGAACATCCCCAGCAGCAGGTCGTGCAGCACCTCGACCTGGCGCATGGGGCCGTGGCACGAATGGACGGAAATCGATGAGTCGTCCGGGTCCAGCCGGCAGGGCTGCGCGTCCGGGTCCGAAGCCCCCGGGCGCCGGTTTCGCAGGTTCAGCAGGTCCGACTGGACGACGTTCAGCAGCGTGGGCCGCGGCGATTCCCCGTCCACCAGGGGGTCCAGGAACGGCGCGTCCTCGACGTCGTCGTATCCCGGCCCCGCGTCCCCGTTCAGCACGTTCTGGAAGTCGCGCCCCAGCAGGCCCAGCGAGGCCAGCAGGGGGTTCCCATCGTCCAGGTGGAGGTCCGCGTCGCTGGTCCCCCTGCCCTTGCATCGTCGCCGCGCCTTTTCGGACGGCGTCTGCACGTCGCCCCACCAGTACCGGCAGGGGTCCACCGTGAACAGGTGGACTTCGCGATGGCGGGCCAGGGCCTGCAGCGCCTGCAGGTAGAACGGGGGCAGTGTCGAGATCCCGAACAGGCACAGGCGGGCCGGCAGGTCCCCCAGGGCGGGCGATGGCGTGTCGAGGGCCTCGAAGAAGCGGTCGGCTTCCTGTGCCTGGTGCGGGAAGGGGGTCGTCGCGCAGACGGCGCGCCACAACTCCGGCTGCCAGTCGTCGATGTCCTCGGCCGCGACCGGCCCGGCCTGCCAGCCCAGTACCAGGCCCTGGCGATACGTGAGGTAGCCGTCGAACACGTCGGCGATGCGCCGCGCCAGGCCCCAGGTGCGGGTGTCGATGGGAGCGTCGGTGCCGCGCCCAGGACCCAGGTAGGCCTGCAACGGGGCGAAGCGGGGATCGGTATCGACCCGCTCCCTCAGCGCCGCCACGATGCGCCAGGCGATCCGTCGCCCGGCCCACGCGTCCCGGTGCCCGTCCCGCGGGCCCTGGCCCAGCGCGGCGACCATCGCGTCCTGGACGACGCTGGCCGGGAACGGGAACCGGACGTTCGCGCAGATCCGCGACTGCTGCGCGATCCGCATCGACAGCCAGCGTTCCATGCCCGAACTGGGGACCACGACGACTTCCTCGGACAGGACGTCGGCCGTGTCGGCGCCCCGGGCCAGGACCCCGGCGAGGGCCATCGCCAGGGATTCAGCGCGGTTGCTGCGGTGGACCTTCAGCACGCATCGACCTCGGCTGGAATTCCTGGGCGCGGACGCGATCGTGCATCACGGGTTCGACACTGACAACGCCTGCTGCGGGCCCACGACCAGTTTGTCCCCGGCCGAGTAGGCGCTGAATTCGGGCGCGTACATCGGCTGCACCGTCGCGGGCGCCACCTTGAACGTGCCGGCCATCGCCGCACGCACCCGGTACGTGAACGTGAATTCGCCCTGGGGCAGTGCCTCGAAGAAGAAATCCTGGCCCGAATCCCGGACCTCCTCGTAGTACCCGAGGCCCAGGTCCCAGCGATACCGCGACGTCACGTTCACCGGCTCGAACCCGGATCCGCGCGGGTCCCGCAGGTGCACGTATTCGACCGGGTGCTTCGACGTCAGCGCCAGGTGCACTTCCACCTCGTCGCCCACGGCCATCGCCTCGCCGTCCTTCAACGGCCGCAGCACCACCTCCTTCCCCCCGGTCTCGCGTTTGAAGAAGGTCCGGGTGACGCCCAGGAAGTCGCCCCGTGCCTCGGGCGGCAGGCGGTCCGTCGCGAACTGCCAGGTGGCCGACGCGAACTTCACGCCCTTCGTGGTGGACGACACGGTGATCGTGGCGTCCCGCTTCGGGTCGACATGCGCCCCGGGAATGACGATCTGGTTCTTCTTGCCGGTGTACTTGTCGGGCTGGAACGAGAAGGTGGTGGTCTGCCCGCCGGCATCAACCGTCGCGTCCTCGACGACGCCCAGCCGCTCGGTCGCCTGGAGGTACCTCGCCAGCGAGTACACGACTTCCGCCGTGGCCCGCGTGGACTTCCAGTGGTTCAACTTCTTGTTCAGGAACAGCCACAGGACCATGCCGTCGATCTTCGGGTCACCCGGCGTCAGTTCCATGGAAGTGCGCAGCGCGAACGCATGCGTTTCGATGGTGTCGTTGTACCAGAGCCAGGACCGGTCCTCCTGGGCCCAGAACGTGCCCTGGTCCTCGGCCGTCTTCGCCGAGTCCATCACGCTGGCCCATACCAGTCGCCCATCCTTTTCCCTTCCCATGCGCTTCAACGTCAGCGCCAGTTGGCCCTTCAGGTAGGGCGAGTGCTGCTTCCAGTGCCTGAACCCGAAATCCAGCATGGACGTGCGCTCGGCCGCCGTGAAGACGCCGCCGGTCCACGATTCGTCGGGATAGTTGGACAGCACGTAGTTCAGGAACGTCACGAACTCCCACCCTGCGTCGTGGGCCTTCATGTCGCGGACGATCTCGTCCAGGTAGTGCCGGTGCAGGTAGGCCCAGGCCTGCACGATCACGTCGCGCGGCACGTCCACGCCGAACTCCAGAGCCTTGCTGAAGCCGTACACCACGTACAGCGTCATGTAGGGCGACGGCGGCCCACCCGGGAACCAGGGAAAGCCGCCCGACGAGGTCTGCGCCTTCTGCAGCTTCGCCAGCGCCCCGTCGCGCTGGGCACCAGCGATCCGCGGGTCCAGCACGTTGATCAGGTCTTCCGGCGCGGCGTCGCCGCCCTTCGACTCGACCAGCCAGGGCGTTTCCTCCAGCGCCATCTTGCGGTTCGGATCGGGCGCGTCGAACGCCTCGAATTGCGTGTCCCGCTTCGCCATCTGCCCGGCCATCTTCGCCACCGCCGGGTACCGGTCGAACATCGACGTCAGGATGCCGGTGGACAGGAAGCGGTTGAGGGTCTGCTCGCTGCACTCGTAGGGGTAATTGACCAGGTAGGGCAGCGCGGTCAGCACCGAGTAGAACAGTTGCGCGTCCACCGTGACGACCATCTGTTCGGTGGCCAGCGTCGGGTCGTCGCCACGGGCCAGATCGGCGAAGGTCATCGTGCGCGTGCCGGCGTCCTTCAGCGTGACGAACCGCGACTGCATCAGGTGCATCCGCCCGGGCAGCACGGGCACGGGCCGCAACTCGCCGTCGGAATTGTCGCCCGATACCGCCTGGACCTTGACCGCCACCGTCCCCACCTTTGCGGGCACCGCCAGTTCGAAGGACAGGTCCGTGCCGCCGCCCGCCGGCACCCTGAACGCGCGCCGGGCGTCGCCCGCCTTGACCCCGAAATCCGCCAGCAGGCTGCGGCTGGTGGCCGGGTCGAACAGGTCCAGCGCCAGCGTGCCCGCCAGGGCCTTGGAAGAGGCGTTGTTCACCACGACCTTCAGCACCGCCCGGTCGCCTTCCCGGAAGAACCGCGGCGTGTACGGCCGTACCATCAGGTCCTTCGCGCTGCGGGATTCGCGGTGCACCGAGCCGCCCGCCATGTCCCGGGTGATCGCGTGGGCCCAGACGTTCCAGGACGTGACCGAATCCGGCACCGTGAACGAGATGGACGCGGTGCCATCCTTCCCGGTGATCAGGTGCGGCTGCCAGAATGCGGTCTCCGAAAAGTCGCTGCGCAGGGGGGCCGATTCGGGGGCAGGCTTGCCGTCCGCGGGGACGTCCGCCTGCAACGGCTTCTGGATCCGGGCGTCCTTCGAGGCTTCGTCGCGCTGGGCCAGCCCCGCGGACTTCTCCCCGGCTGCCACCGTCGCGTCCGCCTCCATCATCATGGGAGCCGACGGCGCCATCATGGAGTTCGTCTGGAAGCTGGCCATCTTGCGCATCACGCCGCCCCGGTAGGCCCGCCGCCCGGGTCCGCCGATGCCGTACCCGTCGTAGAACGTCAGGGTGTCGCCGCTGAACGACGGGTATCCCGGCGCGGGCTTGAACCCGTCGCACCGGATCCAGACGCCGGGCGCGCTGCCCAGGTTCGATGGCAGGCCGTCGGCGCCGGTCCGCCCGGGATACAGGCCCAGCGGCGACGGCGGGTTGTGGGGTGCGAAGACGTCGAGGCTGCGGTCGTACATGTAGCCGAGCACCTCGGCCGCGGCCACGGCCGTGTCCTTCCCTTGCGGCCCCGTCACCTTGACCGTCCAGGTTTCCTTGCCGCCGGGCCGCATCAGGTCCCGGAACGTCGCGAAATCGACCTTCAGTTCCTTGTCGTCCCAGGGGACGAACACCGACTGCTCCAGCCGGATCACCTGGTGGTCCCGCAGCACCGTCAACGTCACGGTGAATCCGCCGCGGTCCGCTTCCGTCACCGGGATTTCCTGCACGGCAGGGGCGCCCGGAGGCAGCGTGCGGACGTCCACGATCTTCCCGGCGCGCCAGACTTCCATCCGTGCAGCGGTGTCGGCCAGGCCGGTCCGGGCCAGGATCCGCGCGGTGCCGCCCACGGTGACCCGCGGCTGCTCCGCCAGCAGCATCGCGGCCAGCGGCACCGGGGCGTCCGTGCCCGCCACCACGAAGTCCGACGTGGCCCGGCAGGTCGCGCCGAACGCATCGACGGTCTGGTACTTCATGCGCCAGGCGCCCGCGGGCAGCGCCGGCAGCGCGATCCGGGCCACGCCCTTCGCGTCGTGGGTCGTTTCCCCGTGCGCCGCTTCCGACCCCTCGGCCCAGGCCTGCATCGTGCGGCCGACGTCGTAGCCGGGCGCCCACCGTGGCCGCACGCGGTCGCCTTCGGTCTGGAAGCGGGCCTTTTCCGGGTCCCGCTCGGCGGGCAGGGGCACGTCCGCGGGCAGCAGCGCCTTTCCCGGCCCGTCCAGGCGCACCAGGGTCCAGGTCCCCTTGCCCGGCGCCGGCGCGCCGTCCAGATCCGTGCGTACCACGTCCATGTTCGCGCCGCCCTTCGCGGCCACGAAGCCCCGATCCAGCGCAAGCGTCGCTTCGACCGCCGTGAAGCCCAGCCGGAAGGCCCGCTCGGCCGTCCGCGTCTCCCCGCCCTCGTCGGTGACGTCGATGACCGCGCGGTAGCGGTACGTGACGCCCGAGTCCGACGCGCCCAGGCGCTCGTCGGCGGCCGGCGTGAACGCGATTTCAAACGTCCCTTCGGGGGACACGGCACCGGTCCCGCTGGCCACCACCTGCACGCGGTCGGCGCCTGCGGGCCGCCACCACCACCACCAGGGGAATTGCGGTTCGCGCGTCACCTTCCAGGCCACCTTGCCCGAGGGGACGGGGAGGCCGAAGTAGTACCGGGCCTCGCCCTTCAGCGTTGCTGGCCGGTTCAGGCGCAGCGGTGCGCCCGGGTCCAGCAACTTCGTCTCGAAGGTGGGCCGCTTGTACTCCTCCACCCGGATCTGCGCCCCGCCGTTCAGGCTGCTCTGCAGGCTCCATTCGCCCAGCAGGCGGCCCGACGGCAGCACCAGTTCGCCCGACGCGGTCCCGTTCGCATTGGTGACCAGCGACAGGCTGCCGGCCTCCTGGCCGTTGGCGTCGTGGAGCGTCACCTCCACGGGCTGGTTCGGCAGCGTCTTGAAGCGCCCCTGGGACTGCCGTCCCCGGTAGGCGACGACCTTGAACAGCACCTTCTGGCCGGGCCGGTACACGCTGCGATCCGTGTAGACCAGCGACGCGGTCACGTCCTGCTCGACGGACGGACGATTCAGGTACAGGAACGACGGGTCGATGGCCACGTCGTTGCCCTTGCGCGCCACCACGAAGTGCGAACGCCCGTCGCCATCCTTCACGTCGTCGAAGGTGACGATGCCGTCCGGCCCGGTGCGCAGCGTTTTCAGGGGATGGTGCTTCTGCTGCCAGTCGTGGCGGTACAAGGTTACATCGGCGCCCTCGACCGGCTTGCCCGTCGCGCCCGACGCCACGCGCACGGTCGCCGTCTGGCCCGCAACCCGGGGCATCACGACGAGATCGCCCACCGTCATCAGCAGCGCGCTCTTCTGGTTGTCGCTGTCGGTGAACCCGGGCCGTGCCGAGGCCACGACGACCCAGAACCCCGTGTGCCCGAGGGGCGGCGTCACGTACGTCCGGTGGTCCCGCAGGTCCGGCGTCGCGGGCAGTTCCGAGGTCCAGTCGGCCTCGGGCTTCCGCTCGCCCATCATGCGCATGACGTCCTGGCTGGTCGGGAGGATCGACCAGTCCGTGGCGCCGCGTACGAATTTCTCGATATCCACCGACCAGGCCCGGAAGTGGATCGCGGGCAGGTTGCGATGGTTCACGGCGATGGAACGCTTGCCGGGCCCGTCGGTCGCCATTCCTTCCAGGCCGTAGGCCGGGGCTTCCAGCTGGGCCACAACCGACGCGCAGCGCAAACCGCCGGGGGTCTGCGGCCAGGCCTTCGCGCCTTCGAGGGCCGCGTCGCGGGCCTTCACCTGCGAGTCGGCCGCGTCGCTGCCGCGCAGGAACTCGGCTTCCTGGGCCTTCGCCATCGCCCACCAGGGCTTGTCGCGCGCCGTCGCCATGCGGGCGCGCAGATCGACCAGGATGCGCGCATGGTCGGCGTCCTCGGCGAAGTGCCCGTAGAGGCGGCGCAGGCGTTCCAGGCGGGCTTCCAGGGCCGCTTCGGGCCGGCCGTTGGCAACGTGCCACGATTCCAGGTCCGCCAGCAGCGCGACCGCGGACGCCAGGGGGTGGGCCTCCGTCGCCATCGCGTCGGGCTTCGCGGGCCCGTCGGCGGCCAGCAGCGCGCCCAGGTCCAGCCGGAAGACCTCGTTCGACTGTTCGGGTGTCCATCCGGACGAATCGTCCAGCGCTTCCACGGCCAGGTATGTCACGGCGTCGCGCAGCGTCGGCCGGATGCCCTGCGGGAAGTCGTTCGGGTGAAGGTATTCGCCGAGGTACGACGCGGGGTGGGCGCCCAGCGATTCGCGCCGGGCCCACGCGTCGCCGAAGGACTTCATCGCTTCTGCCCGAATCTGGTCGGCCGTCCACGACTTCAGATCGACGGCGCCCGACGACGCGACCTTTTCCCGCTGGCGGATTTCCCACCCGTAGCCGCCCAGGTACTGCTGCAGCGACGAGGCGTAGTAGAGGCCCAGCACGGCATGGGCGATCGGGTCGTCCGGCCAGGGCGTGCCCTTCAGGAACCGCACGGCGGTTTCATAGCCGTGCAGCGTGGTCCGCGCCTGGACCCCGCGCACCAGCGCCCGCACCCACTCCTCGGGCCGGTTGGACTTCCGGGCGTCGTCCAGGATGCGCGCGGCGAGGTCCGCCGCTTCCTGGAACTTCTGCTGGCCCACCAGCGTGTCCCAGTCCTTCCAGGCCGATCCCGCCTTGCCCCCCCAGGTCTTCGATGCCACGGGCTTGCCCTCCGGCCGCGCCTCCGATGCGTCGGGCGCGGCCAGTTCGGCGGCTCGGCTGGAAGTGCATCCTTCGACGCCGGTTGCCACCACCACGAGGGACGCTAACAGGACCCTGCGACATGCCGTCATGGATGCCTCCTTGCGGGCCGTGGGACGATGGAAGCGACTATACCCCAAGACCTCGCATTCGATTTCCGGTTCGACGAATCGCCCATCGGCCCGCGGGCGCTGCGCTGGAGTTTGACGGGCAGGCGGGGGGATGATTCGATGGGCACGGGGAGGCTCGCCAACCCCGGGCGGGGGGGCGCCGTCGGCAAATCGCGCTAGGGCGCTTCGAACGGGTATCCCGCGTTCTTCCAGGCGCCCATGCCGCCGTCCAGGTAGCGGATGGCGCGGTAGCCCTTCGCGACCAGCGCGTTGCCCGCGATGCCGCTCATGTAGTTGGACATGCAGTACACGACCGCCTTCGTGTCGAGGTCCGCGCCGATGTAGGCGGCGATCGCGTCCACGTCCAGGTAGGTGAGGTTCGTGTCCGTGCCCGGGATCTGGCCGGCGTAGGGCACGTGGACGTTGATCAGCAGGAAGTCCTTGTGGTCCAGCTCGGCCAGCAGGTCCGCCGGGGAAACCACGCCCAGCGTCGCGGGAGGCGGGCCCGGGTCCTGCGGCACGGGGACGTCCTCGGCCACCGCGTCGGGCGCGGGCAGGTCCGGCTGCGGAACGTCCACGCCGGGCAGGTCCGCCGGCGAGTCGTCGCCGGGGAGGGCATCCGTCGGTGGCGGCACGTCCGGTGACGGGGCGTCGATCGCAACGATGTCCGGGGGCGGCGCGTCCGTCTGCGGCAGGTCCGCGATCGGCACGTCCGTCCCGGGCAGGTCCCCGGGCGCCGGCGTGTCGATCCCGGGCACATCGGTCACGGTCGTCACGTCCGGCTTGCCCAGCAGGCAGGCCAGGTGCAGCGGCGTCAGCCCCTCCTCGTCCACCGCGTTGACCTGCGAGCGCCGGTCGATGAGCAGCGCGGCGCAGTCCCTCTGCCCGGCCTCGGCCGCGTCGTGCAGCGCGATCTGGCTGGCCTGAGGGGAGGAGGGGGGCACAGGGTTGGGGGTTGGGGTTTAGGAATCATGGTAGGGGGCCCATATGAGGGGACTCCGGGGGGGCCTCCGGGTGGGGTGTATTGGTTGGGATGGCTCACATGATGGACAGTGGTAGGCCTACGGCCCTTTGGGGCCTACTGCCCTTTGGGGCCTACTGCCCTTTGGGGCCTACTGCCCTTTGGGGCGTACTGCCCTTTGGGG
>CAIOFV010000075.1 GCA_903857665.1 uncultured Myxococcales bacterium | reverse complement strand
TTTCGATCATGTGCACCGGGATGCGGATCGTGCGGGCCTGGTCCGCGATCGCGCGCGTGATCGCCTGCCGGATCCACCACGTGGCGTACGTGCTGAACTTGTAGCCGCGGCGGTACTCGAATTTTTCGACCGCCTTCATCAGGCCGATGTTGCCTTCCTGGATCAGGTCCAGGAACTGCAGGCCGCGGTTCGTGTACTTCTTGGCGATGGACACGACCAGGCGGAGGTTCGCTTCCACCAGTTCCCACTTGGCCTTGTCCGCCCGCGCTTCCGCCCCGACGATGCGGTTGTGCGTGTCGCGGATGAGGTCCGCGGACAGGTGCGCCTTTTCCTCCTGGCGGCGGATGTGCTTGCGGGCGTTGCTGACCCGCCGCTCCAGCTCTTCCAGCATGTCCAGCGAGTAGGACGTCCCGTCGGGCATCGACGCGGTCTTGTCCGAAACGAGCTTGGCTTCGCGCAGCATCCGGCGCAGGTTCGCCAGGTCGCGACCCACCGCGTGCTCGACCGCGTCGATCTGGGATTCGGACTCCTCGATTTCCTTCTTCAGAGCCTTCAGCTTGTCGACGATGCCCTGGATGAACGCGCGGTTCAGCCGCAGGTCCATCAGCAGTTGGCGCAGCGAGCCTTCCAGTTCCTTGCCCTCGTCCTCGATGGCCTTCTTGGCCTTCGGGCTGAGGTTGACCTTTTCCAGCTTCTGCTTGTTCTTGTGGATGTTCCGGTCGTATTCCTTCGCCTTTTCCAGCAGGTCCAGCACGCGCTTCCGGGTGGCGCTCTCGTCGCCGACCTCGTCGTCCTCGTCGAGGTCCTTGACCACGGACTTGATGCCGATGCGGTCGCGCCGGATCTTGTCGTCCAGGTCCAGGATCTCCGAGATGGCGATCTCGGTCTTCATGATCAGGTCGAAGACCTCCAGCTCGCCGTCCTCGATGCGCTTGGCGATTTCCACCTCGCCCTCGCGGGTCAGGAGGGGAACCTCGCCCATGCGCCGCAGGTACATGCGGACCGGGTCGTTGGACTTGCCGTAGACCTCGCTGCCGCTTTCGTCGTCGTCCCGCATGCGCGGGCCGTCCTTCGGCTTCGGGGCTCGCGGCTGCGCGCCGTCCACCACCTCGACGTCGTGGTTCCGCAACTGGACGAGCATCTCGTCCAGTTCCTCGGGCGACACCGAGTCCCGGGTCATGGCGTCGTTCAGTTCCTCTACCGTAAGGTAGCCGCCGCGCTTCTTCCCGATGTCGATGAGTCGCCGCAGATCCGAAGTATCCATGCTCACCTCGCCGTCGAGACGCCGCCATGCGGCAGCCTGGCCGAGCCGATGACAACCCCGCGGGCCGCCTCGGCTGCACTGTTCGCTCGCGAGAGCGAAAGGATCCGACCCCGCAGGAGGGCGACCTCCCCCAGAAGCCGGTTGGCCTCGTCACCGTTCCCTTCCGATTCCGCAACCGCCCGCAAGGACTCCAGTTCCTGGCGCTGCCGCTCGAGGCGTGCCCGCTCGAGGTCCTTCAGGCAGTCCTGGTAGGCGCTGTCGATATCGGGATATCGCTCGGGATTCTGAAGGATGCGGGCGATCGCCGTCCGCACGGGGCCGCCGACATCGGCCGACAGCACGAAGGCCTCGGCCGGGTCCTCGCCCGCGATGGAGGCGTTCACCAGGTCCTGGAACACCTCGCGGGCCTCCGGGTGCGACAGCAGGCCCGGTTGCGCCGTGCCGTCGCCCAGGAAGCGCTGGATGAGGTGCGGATGCAGCAACAGCAGCTCCAGCAGGGTCCGCTCGGCCGCGGGACAGGTCGAGCGCGCCGCGTCGCCGGGGTTGGCGGCGGCGGGGTCACGCAGCAGCCGGACCAGCTCGCGGACGTCCACGCCCAGCACGCGCGCCAGCTCCTCCCGGTACCGGCCGGTACGGAAGGCGTCCCGCTCGTGCTGGAACACCTCGCGGGCGTCCTCCACGACCTTGCGGAGGCCGTGGGGGGTGCGACCATGGATTTCGATCAATGCGTCGAGCAGATACGTAACCATCGGACGCGCCCGGTCAAGATGGGCGCGGACCGCCGCTTCCCCCCCGGAGCGCGCCAGGGTGTCTGGATCCTGGCCGATGGGCGTGTCGGTCACGTAGCCCTCGATGCCTTCCTCGATCAGCAGCCCCACCGCGCGCCGGGACGCCTTGCGCCCGGCCTCGTCGCCGTCGAACATCACCACGACGGATTCTGCGAAACGGCGCAGCAGGCGCAACTGTGCGTTCGTCAGGGCGGTTCCCAGCGGGGCGACCACGTTGGTGACGCCCGCGGCGGCCAGTGCCAGCACGTCGAAGTTGCCCTCGACCAGGACCGCCTGCTTCGCCTGGCGGATCGCCGCCCGGGCCACGTGCAGGCCGAACACCGCTTCGCCCTTGATGTACAGGGCCGACTCGGGGCTGTTCACGTACTTGGGGCCGTCCTCGTTGGGCGGGATCAGCCGGGCCGAAAACGCCACGGCGGCGCCGTCGAGGTTCAGCACCGGGCACACCAGGCGCCCGCGGAACCGCTCGTAGTACCCGGAGCCCGACTGGGACGGGGCGACCACGCCCGCGTCAACGGCGTGGCGGATCGGCACCTTGCGCTTGTCCAGGAACGCCAGCAGTTCGCCGTGGTCACCGCCGTATCCCAGGCCGTAGCGATCGGCGACCTCCACCGGGATCCCGCGGGAGTCCAGGTAGGTCCGGGCGCCGGCGCCGCGGGGGCCGGCCAGCGCGATGCGGAAGAACTCCTGGGCGGCCTGGACGGCATGCGACAGGTCGGCGCGCGCCCGGGCGGCGGCGTCCTCGGCCGGGTCCCGGGTCGCGTTGTCGGGCAGCGCGACGCCGGCCTTCTCGGCCAGGCGGCGGAGGGCCTCCTGCCCGGTCAGTCCCGCGGCCAGCTTCAGGAACGTGATCGCGTTGCCGCCGGTCTGGCAGCCGAAGCAGAAGAACAGCTTCTTGTCTTCGTTGACGTTGAACGACGGGGTCTTTTCGGAGTGGAACGGGCACAGGCCCTTCCAGGTGTTCCGGCCCATCTTCTTGAGCGGGACGAACTCCTGGACCACCTCTACCAGGCTGGTTCGCGACAGGACTTCCTGGACGACCGGATCCGAGCTGCCCACGCCCTGCCTCCGCCCCAAACGAAGGGCGACGTAGTATAAAGGAACAGGATGGCGAAGGGAAGGTGTCTCAGCGGGTGCGATCGACCCGCGCCGCCATCCCTCGAAGGAAGGCCAGGGCCGCGGCCGGGTCCGCCACGGTCCCGTCCAGTTGGGCGTCCTCCAGGGCTTCCAGGGCTTCGGCCACCCGGGGGCCGGAGGGGATGCCTGCCGCCAGCGCGTCGTCACCGGTGGCCAGTCGCGGGGGATGCAGGTCCGCCGGGGCCCATCCGGCCAGCCGGTCCCGTGCCGCCCGCACCGGCCCGTCGTCGTGCCCCTCGGCCCGCCTCCAGGCCGCCAGCACGTCGAGTCCCGCCCGGGCCCTCGGTTCCCGCAGGAGCCGCTTGGCCCGCACCACGTTGCCGTCGTCCAGCGTCGCCGCGGCAGCACCCAGGCGCACCGTGTCCGCGGCGTCCCGGATCGCCCGGTTGCTCTGGCGCAGGCGCCGGAGAGTCACGGCCGCCGCCTCCGGGCCCAGGGGCCACAGGGCCACCGCCCACATCCCATCGACATCCGTGGTGCCGACGGCGGCATCGAGGGCCGCGGCCACCCGGTCCGTAGACCCGGCCCCGTCGCACTCGGGCAGCACGGCCGCCAGGATCCCGGTGTCGGCCAGCAGCCGCCATCCCAGGCCGGGTCGCGCCGACAGCAGCGTCTTTTTCAGTTCCTCGCCGATCCGCTCCACGCTCACCGCGGCCACGTCGGCCGCTGCCCGCCGGATCGCCTCCAGCGTTCCCGCCTCGATGGCGAACCCGGTCCGGGCCGCGAAGCGCACCGCCCGCAGCGGTCGCAACCGGTCCTCCGCGAACCGCTCGTCGGGGTTCCCGATGGCGCGCAGGATGCCGGCCCGCAGGTCCGCCACGCCGCCAACGAGGTCCGCGACCTCGCCCGTCATCGGGTCCAGGGCCAGGCCGTTGATGGTGAAGTCCCGCCGCCGGACGTCCTCGCTGAGGTCGGTGAACCGCACCCCGTCGGGTCGCCGCCCGTCCGAGTACCCGAGGTCGGCCCGCAGCGTCGCCACCTCGTACTCGAAGCCCTTCAGCAGCACCCGTACGACGCCGAACTGCACGCCCACCGGCACCGTGCGATGGAACA
This sequence comes from uncultured Myxococcales bacterium, assembly GCA_903857665.1. Lineage (GTDB taxonomy): Bacteria > Myxococcota_A > UBA9042 > DTJE01 > DTJE01 > CAIZWN01. The sequence continues at coordinate 22,649 of CAIOFV010000075.1, read as the reverse complement.
GCGCCTGGACGGCCTCGGGCCGGGCGGAGGTGGCGACGTCCCAGTCTGGGGGCATGGCGCCCATCAGGAGGTCGCGCACCGCCCCGCCCACGATCCAGGCGTCGTGGCCGGCGGCCCGCAGGATCTGGACGACCCTGCGGGCCCCCTCGAAGCATGGGTCGCCCTCGGGCAGCGCCAGGATCCGGTTGTCCGATGTCGGGGTCAGAGATCCTCCCCCACGACGACGTCGAAGGCATAGCGGCTCATCGACAGCGCGATGCGTCCCTCCGAGGCGTACAGCTCGCCATCCAGCGTGAAGTCCCCGGACGTGACGACCTCGGCGGCTTCGGGGATCGACAGGATCAGCGGGTGGGGAAGGTCCCACAACAGTTGCGGCAACGCCCGGACCATCTCGCCGGGCGTCCGGGTACGCAGGGCCCGCACCGCGAAGCCCTTCGATCCGGCCGGCACGGCCAGGGCCCACACGACGCCCCGGACCAGCTTCAGGTCGACGGTCGAAGCCGCGATGGCCGTCACGTCCTCGTAGCGCGTCCCGTCCAGCCAGGCCGTCCCGTCGTCGGGGCGCAGCCTCCACCGGTTGTCCCGGAAGAACCGCGTCCGCAGCAGCGTGCCGAACGCGCCCCGGGTCAGCAGCGACGCCAGCCCGAGGTACCCGGAACCCAGGTCGTCGCACAGTCCCAGCACGTTCATGATCACCTGGGACCCGAAGACCATGCCCAGCATCGGGTCCCGCCCGGGCCGATCGACCTGCAGCAGGCCCATGGGCCGCGTGGAAAGGGCGCTGGGTGGCGCGTCGGACCAGCGCGCCAGGAAGCGCCGGACCGTCGTGACGGGGCTGGCCTTGGTGCCCATCGCGCGGCTGGCCATGTTGTAGGTACCGCCGTTCAGCAGGGCCAGGCGGGGCAACCGCGCCCGTCCCGCGTCCACGTCGGGGCCCAGCAGCTTCACCAGGGCGTTGATCGTGCCATGGATGGTGCCGTCCCCGCCGTTGATCGCCAGCACGTTGACGCCCCGCTCGACGACCAGGTACCGGACGGCCTCGTCCAGTTCGGCCTTGGTGGCCGTCCGCACCGCGTCCAGCTCGGACGCCAGTTCGGCCCCCAGCGCGTGATGGGTGAACGGGAACCGGTCGTTGTGCTGGGCGGTGGGGTTGGTCAGTACGCCCAGGCGGATCCGATCCGCCTCGGGAACCTGCGGGGATGCGTTGCGAGGCGTCATGGGCAGGGGCCTGCCATGGTTACTGGCGACTGCCGTAGAAGGACGCGTCGGGCGAGTAGTCGAAGCCGCCCAGCGCCAGCGTGGCGTCCCACAGGCACTGCTGGGCCTCGGGCTGCCCGCCCAGGGCGTCGAACTTCATGTCCTTGTTCTTGTCGAAGATCGCGCACGGCTGGTCCGTCAGGTACTTCGACCCGTTGGCCACCGGCGTGCCGATGCTGAAGTTGCTGGTCGTCGTGTCCAGGCCGGTCAGGAAGTTGCGGACGTAGGAGCCGCCCGTCGTGATCAAGGAATCGCAGGCCCCTTCGACCAGGTTGGCTCCCAGCGCGCCCCCGGTCTGCCCCACCAGGTTCACCGCGAAGTCATGGCAGCAGGAGTTGGTGGCCAGGCACGCCTTGCCGGCCAGCAGCGAGCCGATCATCGCCTCGAACGAATCCACGGCGGGCAGGCCGTCCGATCCGTCGCCGAACACCTGCGGCAGGAGGATCTTTTCCAGCACGAAGTCCACCAGGGCGCCGTACTTCAGGTCCACCGGGTGCTTGGTGATGGCCAGCTTGGTGTTCTTTTCCACCAGGCGGGCCTCGATGTCCGCGGTGATCGTCCCGGACATGCCGGGCAGCGAGGCCAGCGACAGCGAAACGATGCCGCAGTTCGGGTCGTTCGCCCCGCAGTTCTTGCCCAGCGTCCAGCGGATGACGACGGTGTGCCACTTCTCGCTGCAGCCGCCCATCGCGATGAGGCCGTCGTGGTCCGGCTCCTTGGTGCAGGTCATCGTGGACAGCAGCGTCATCTTCCGCAGGATGTCACCGACGTTCTGGCCCGTGAAGAAGATGTCCGAACACGTCTTGGGGTTCGCCTTGTCCGGGCACTGGCTTTCCAGCAGGCTCATCAGCAGCGCATCGACGATGTCCCGGACGATCCCGCCGATGGTGGTCAGGTTGTTGATGTCGGGGTGCGCGGTATCGACGAAGATGTTGCTGCAGAGGCTCTGCAGCGCACTGCCACCCGAGCCCCAGATCGCGGGATCGCACATCAGCTTCAGGACCGCGCCGGTGGGGCTGTCCAGGAAGTCGATGATGTAGTTGACGACCATCGCCACTTGCGGCGGCAGGCCTGACACCATGTTCAGCGTGGTGGTGATGTCGTACGACCCGACGATCTTCGGGGGGATGTCGTCCAGCGGGCACACGACCGTTCGCCTGGCGCCCCATTCAACGGTCACGTCGTTCAGGCAGCCGTAGGCCTTGGGCACATCCGGCGCAGTCGTTTCGGTGGCGGTGCAGAAGACCGTGTAGGTCTGCGTCAGATCGGTTTCCAGGCCCGGCAGCGTTTCGAACTTGGCGGACGTGAGGATGTCGATCGGGCCCTTTCCCGTGGTCGCCTGGGGAAGGGCATCCGCCTTGAGGCTGGCGCACATGAAGTCGGTGGCGGCGGTCTTCTTGAACAGCTTGACCTTGCCCTGGCTGAGCTGGGTGTAGGACCCGACGTACTCCGCGAAGGCGACCGTCAGCGGGGTCTTCACCTTTTCGATGACGTGGACGTTGATCGTCACGCAGGTGTCGGTGTCGGCGATGCACGCCTTGAAGCGGCACTCGCCGTCCATCTTTTCCTGCGGGCTGCTGATGACGACCGAGGCGATGCCGCCTTCGTCGGACTGCACGGATCCCATGTCCAGCGAGCAGAGGTTGTCGTTGTCCTCGATCTTTTCGAAAGTGACATCGACGGCGGGAGTGGGGGTCCCGCAGGTGGTGACCTCGACCCGCATGTCCCGCTGGCCGTTGTAACTGAGTTCCAGGTGGTACCCGTTCGCCGGATCGTCCATCGGGTCCGGGTACCCGAGGGCCAGGACGGAGCAATCCATTTCACCGGACAGGTCCCGGTCCCCCGGAACGTCCGGGGAATTGACGTCGTAATGCAGGTCCGTGAACGGCGTGTCCGTTTTCGTCAGGTCGTTTGTCCCCGGGTGGCTGCCACCGCCGCAGGCCACCAGGAAGGCCACGGCGCCAAAGGCCGCGGTGAACAGGAGGGAGCGCATCATCGCCGTCTGCCTCGGTTCGGGAGGGGCCGTCACGTCACACGAAACCCATGGTAGCATACAGGAAAGAGCATCCGGAACGCAATACGGGAAGGACCCCCGTTTCCGGCGGGGGTGCGGACGTTCCCGGTGTCGCTTGGCGCGCCACGCCGCGGGCCGCGCCTTTCCAAACCCGATCGGATGTGCTAGGAAGTGCGGGTTGGGCAATGCCCCGGAGGGGTGGATGGGCGTTCGGAAGTTCCTGATCGGCAAGCTTCACCGGGCCACGGTCACCGAGGCCGACGTGGATTACATGGGGTCGATCACGCTGGACCCCCTGCTCATCGAGGCCGCCGGGTTCCGCCCCCTGGAAGAGGTGGACATCTGGGACGTGACCAACGGCGCGCGGTTTTCGACGTATTGCCTGCCCGGGAAGCGGGGCGGTGGCGACGTCCGAATCAACGGCGCGGCGGCCCACCTGGCCCACGTGGGCGACAAGATCATCGTGGCGGCCTACGGCTGGTTCGACGAAGGGCACTTCGGCCCCCACAAGGCCCCGGTGGTCATCCCGGACGACCAGAACCGCGTGTCCCGCGTGATGCGGTACGAAACGAACCTGGCGACGGGCGCGTTCGAGGTCGTCGAGGAGTGACGAACCTGCCCGGCGGGATGATCCGCCGCGGCAACGGGAGGTTCCGGTGGGCCTGTTCGGGAACCGCGAACGCGACGAATTGAAGGGCCGGCTGGATTCCACCGAGGCGGAACTGGACAAGGCCCGCAAGGAACTGGAGCGCGACCGCGCCCGCCTGGAAGAGGCGCGCAAGGCGGCGAAGTCGTCCCTGGACGGGCTGGACGGCGTGAAGGCGAAGCTGGCCGAGGCCGAGGGGGCCCGGGATCGGGCGGTCGAACTGAAGGCCAAGGCCGAGCAGATGGGCCGGTGGCTCGAGGACCGGTACAACCAGGCGATGGCGTCGGCGGGCACCGCCGGGAAGGCCCGGGAAGAGGACGCGTCGAAGGCGGCCGAGGCGATTGCCGAGGCCGCGCGCCTGCGGTCCGAGACGGAACGGCTGCGGTCCGACGTCGATCGCCTGCGGCTGGAACTGGACGCCGCCCGCCGGGACCGCGTCGAGGCTCCGCGCCGCCGGCCGACCCCCGAACCCGTCCCCGGGGCGCCGGCGTCCGAGGACGTGGCCCGCCTGAAGGCCGCGATCGACAACCTGCACCGGCGCCTGGCCGAGGCGGAAGAACACCTGCAGGTCACGCTGCGCAAGGCCGAGCACAATCGTCGGGCCTACCTGGTGACCCAGATGCAACTGGATCTGGCCGAGGACAAACTGTACCTGCTGACCACGGGCAAGCCTCGACCGGTGTATGAATCGCCCGTCCCCGGGCACGCGGAGCGCCCGGTGGCCGAGGACGTCGAGGGGTACACCTACGCGGACGACGATTCCGGCGCGGCGACGGAAGCCTCGCTGGATGAACCCGAGTTGGCACAGTCGCCCGGGCCCTCGACGGCCGACGAGGGGCCCGCGGCCCTGGAACCCGCGCCCGAGGCCGCGGCCCCGGTCGAGGGCCCTGGCCGGCCGGAGGCATGACCCCGAGGCTGCAGGGACTGTGACCCGCCGCCGTCGAGGCGGGCCGGAGGTGACGGTGGACCTCCCGGTCGATGCCCGAGGCGCCTCCTTCCTCATCCGCGAAGCCGTGCCCGAGGACGCTCCGGCCCTGGGCGCGATCCTGGCCGAACTGGCCCCCATCGACGGGTTCATCCTGCTGTCCCCCGAGGAAGTGGCGGGCGAGCCTTCGGCCCACGGGGGCGACGTGATGCGGGCGAACGCCTGCGGTGGCCGGTGGCTGCTGTTCGTCGCCGAGCAGGACGGCGTGGTCGCCGGCATGGTGGACCTGCGGGCGGTGCCGCTGCGGCGCTGCGCTCACGTATGCGAGCTGGGCATCGGGCTGCGGGCTGGATTCCGGGATCGGGGCGTCGGCAAGGCCTTGATGGAACACGCGATCCGGGCGGCGTCCGCCCAGGGGTTCCGGAAGATCCGCCTGATGGTCATCGCGTCGAACACGCGGGCCATCGCGCTGTACCGGAAGACGAGGTTCGTCGAAACCGGTCGGTTCCGGGACGAAGTCCGCCTGGGGCGGGGATTCGAGGACCTGCTGGTGATGGAAAGGACGCTTCCGTGACGAAGGGAAGGGACTTGACGGGTTGCCGGGCCGTGATGGCGATGCTGGCCCTCGTGGCGGCAGCCGCCGCGGGCTGCACCGATTCGCGCCTGCTGACCGGCGTCTACCGATCGTCGCCCCCGGCGCCGGCCCCGGCGACCCCGGGGACCATCGAGGGCGTTGCGGGCCTCGAGGGCGACGTCTACGTGGAACTCGTCCTGGGCCAGTATGGTACGGATGTTGTCGGGATCATTCGCTTCTTTTCCAACCGGGACTTCACGGATCGCATCGGGGGGACGTGCAACTGTCGGTTCCTGACCGAAGGCCGGTTCGATGGCCAATTCCTGGTATTCGCGTTCACGAACCCGTCCCCGTGCGCGGCGGCCCTGACGGATCTGATTCATGCACGGCTGGCCGAATCCGGCGGGGGCGACACGCTCGAAGGGCCCGTCGGAAAGGACATCGACGGCGCCGTCCCGCCCCCGTCCTTCCGGTTCGAGCGAATCACCACGGCGGGCGACCTGGGGGCCACGAACAAGGTCTGCGACGAGACCGCCGGCGTGACACCCGCGGACTCCGGCCCCGGGGACGAGGCGCCCGACGTCGGCGAGGGGGCGGAATGAGCCTGCGCCGCTCAGCCATCCCGGGGTCTCGCGGACTCCGGGCCATGTCGATCGCGGTCCTGCTGGCAGGATGGGTCGTGCCTGGGGAGGCCGCCATGCCGGCGAAGGGGGGTGTCCCGGTGCCGGTGCCCTCCATTCCCCGGCGTCGCGTGGCAGTCCTTCCCGGACGCGACTACCGCATCGATCCGTCGGCGCTGTTCATCGAAGGGGAACCGTCGTCCTCCTCTGACGGGGGAGCCGCGCTGGCCAACGCCGCCGCCGCGATCCTGGCAAGGGAGCCCGAGGTGGTTCCGGTGCGGCCTGCGGATCTCCACCAGGCCGACGAAAGCGCCGACAGCCCGGAACTGGTCGTCCGCGGCCTGTTGCACCTGGGGCAGGAGCGCTACCGGGACATCCGGATCCCCGAAGCGATTGCGGCCCTGGAGCAGGGAATCGGGTCGGCCCGAAGGGTCTTCCTGGACGTCCTGTCGCCGGACCTCGTGTCGGACCTCTACCTGTACCAGGGGCTGTGCTACCTGGAGCAGGGCCAGGTCGCCCTGGCGCACGTGGCCTTCAAGAACCTTCTGCTGGCCACCCCCGGGCGCCGGTTCCGGAAGGGCTGGTTTCCCCAGGCCACGGAGGCCGCCATGCGGACGGCAGCCGAGGATTTCATCCGGACCACGCCCCCGGAATCGCTGCTGGGCGGCCTGGAGCGGGTCGAGGCGTTCCTGAAGTTCGCCCGGGCAACGGCGGCGGTGGCGACCTACCTGACCGGCGCCCCCGGCGAGACCGGCTCGGTCGAGGTCCGGGTTGCGGAAATCTCCCGCCAGCCGGGCGGGCGCCTCGTGCTGGCGGCCCGCGCGGAGTCGAGGTGGTCCGGGCCCGAGGCCGCCGCGGAAACCGTGTCGCGGACGGTGTCGGGGTGGCTGGCCTGTGCCGTTCTGCCGTCCCGGGAGATCACCGAAAAGCCCTACGCCCGGTTCTTCCTGGACACGACGGCCGCGTACTCGGTCTTCCTGAGGGTTCCGACGCGGCGCATCTTTTCCAACGCCGGCTTCGGCCTCGGGCTGGCCTGGCAGGTTCGGGAGGGCCTCGACCTCTTCGGGCGCGTCAACGTGTTGAACGCGTTCGAGGACCAGTTCGGCGATCTGGTGAAGCAGTTCTGGACCATCCGCGCCCAGGCCGGCGTCGGGTACTCCCTCCGCGGGAACTGGGGACGGGTCTTCTTCCACACCGGCATCGCGTTCGACTACCTGAGCGGCTTCGAGTCCACCACGGACCCGAACTGCAAATTCTGGCCGAACGACCCGGCCCGGTGTCCCGCCTCCAACGTGAGGCGCCCCCGCTACCTCGTCGGCGCGGCCGTCGCGCTGGGTGTGAACGTGACCCTCTATGGCCCGATCTACTTCGTATTCCAGGCCGGCGTGGCCGCCTACTTCGTGTCCAACGAGGCCGACACGCCGGTGAATTTCCCCGTTTCGCTGGAAACCGGCCTCGGCTATGCGTTCTTCTGACGCGGGGCCCTCCCCCCGGAGGCCCTCCGTGCCCGGGCGGCCCATTGACGCAGGGGCGCCCTCCCTCTTACGATGAATGCACTCAGGAGTCGGCTCGGATGCGGAAGCGATGCGCGAGGTGCGATCGCCCTGTTCCGGTAGGGGCCTGGCGATGCGGCGACTGCGGGGATGAGGCGGTGCTCACTCCCGGGTCGATCGTGTCCGGTCGCTGGCGGATCGTCCGCCTGATCCACGCAGGGCCTTCGAGCCGGGTCTACCTGGCCCGGGATCGCGAGGCTCGGTCCGAGGCGGTGCTGAAGGTCCGGCCGCCGCAACCCCTTTCGAAGCCTGCGCCGCAGATCGTGCTGGACGAGTTCCCCGTCGCGGCGATCAGCCACCCGAACGTCGTTTCGGCCCTCGAGGGCGGCGTCGGGGCGGACTCGGCGCCCTGGATGGCCATGGAACTGCTGGAAGGGAGGACCCTCCGGGAGCGCCTGGTCCAGGAAGGGGCGCTGCCGGTGACGGTGGCCGCCGAGATCCTCTTCCAGGTGGCCGAGGGAATCGCGGCCATCCACGCCAAGGGCCTGGTCCACGGCTCCCTGGACGCCCGGTCGGTGTTCCAGGCACGGGGGCGCTTCGGTCGATCGGGCGAGCGGTTGGTCCTCCTCGATTTCCCCCCCGATGGAGGCCGGCGTTCGGCGATGGAGGATCGGGGGATCGCCCGCGGTTCTTCGATGATGATCGAGCGACCGGCAGACCTGCGGACGGACCTGTACGCACTGGGGGCCCTGGCGTGGGAATGCCTGGCGGGGCGGCCCGGCCTGGCCGCCGAGGGGCGCCGGACTAGGCGCCTGCCCGTGCCCCTGACGCTCCTCCAGCCCGCGCCGGATGTCCCACGGGAACTGGACGATTTCGTGATGAGGCTCCTGGCCCGGGATCCCGACCGCAGGCCGGCGTCGGCCCGGGAGGCGGCCGATCGGTTCGACCGGTGGCGCAGGCGCCCTACGGCCGACGGTGTTCGCGACTCCAACGGGAACGGCGCGTCGGCGGGCGCGGCGAACCCGCCCCCCCTGGTGCGGGTCGATCTGCGGGAACCGACCCTGGCCCACCGGGGGGCCGAGATGCGCCGCCTGGTCCGGGTGCTCGACGAGGTCGAAGAAGGACGCGGGGCCGTGCTGTGGCTCGAGGCGGAAGAGGGCGGGGGCAAGACCACGCTGGGGCGGCGATTCCTGGTCCTGGCCGAGGATCGAAAGTTCCGGGTGGGTGCCGGCCGTGCGGCGTCGGGACACCGGCTGTCGGCATGGCGCGAGGCGATGGCTGCCTGCGGGGCTGCACCCGGCGGCGATCCCGCGTCGGAGCCCCCCATGGAGGCAACCCTCGTGCAGGTCGCGGCCGGCGGGCCTCTGGTGCTGTTCCTGGACGACTTCCAGGGTGCGGACCCGTCGTCGGCGGACCTGCTGGATCGCATCGCGCGCCGCCTGTCCGACCGGCCTGCACCGCTGGCGATCCTGGTCGGGTCGCGCCCCCTGGGGAAGTCCACGTCGCCGGACCAGGCCGCCCTGCACCGGGCCCTGGCGACGATCCGCGACCTGGGCAACGCCTGGCGGCTCCCCGGCATGACCGATCGCGAAATCGACACGGTGACCGCGGGAATGTGCCGCCGGCCCATCGACCCGGACCTGCGGGCGCTGGTGCGCCGCGCTGCCGCTGGAAACCCCATGGTGGCGGTCCACGTCCTTCGGCACCTGGCCGCCGAGGGGGCGCTGACCGTGGCCGAAGGGCGGGTGGTCCTGGCTCCCGGGCGGACGGCCCAGCTCCCGGACGGCCTGCGACAGGTTCTGGCTGCCCGCCTGGACGGGCTGCGCAGGAGCGACGGAGGTCTCGCGGCCGGCGAGATCCTCGACCGGATCGTGCTCCTGGGGCGCCATGCCACCCCCACGAACCTGAAGTCCCTCCTGGACCTCGAGGGACGATCGGACCTGCGCGACGCGGCGACGGCGACGCTGGATCGCCTGGTCGCCGAGGGCTACGTCCGGGAGGTCCCGTGGCGGCCCGAGGCGTTCCTGGTGCCGGTCCACGCGGGGTTGCGGGAGGCGCTGGAGGCCGAGCGTCAGGGACCCGACGTCGGCCGGCGACACCTTGCCGCCGCACGCGTGCTGGAGGCGGTCGCGGCGGCCGACCTTCAGCGGGTCGCCGCGGACCTGGCGGAACACTACGAGCGCGCGGGGTTCCTCGACATCTCGGTGGAATGGCTTCGCCGGGCGGCCGACCGGGCCGTGACGGAAGGCGACGTGTCCCGGGCCCGCGACCTGCTGACGCGCGCGGAAGGGCATCTTGTCCGGCTGGGCCTGCCTGGCGACCGGCGGCGAACCGAGCTGCTTCTGGACCTGTCGTTCTGGGAGGCCTTCGGCGGGCAGTACGCGGAGGCCGCCCAGGCGCTGGCGACCATCGTTCGCGAGTGTCCGCCCGCGCCTGGCAGCGTCACCGCGCGCAGGCTGCTGGAGGTGACGGCCGGCGTCGAGGAGGTTCGACGCCACGCGGACAAGGCGGTGAAGGCCTACGAGAGCCTGGCGGTCGATGCCCGCGAGGCCGGGGACCGGCCGGTCGAAGCCCGGGCGATGCTGCGCCTGGCCTGCCTGCGAATGGATCGAGGCGACAACCGTGGCGCCGAGTCGCTGGTGGAAGACGTCCGGCGCCTCCTGGAGGGGATTGCCGATCCCCGGACGCTGGGGCGCCTGGAACTGATCCGTGGGCGCCTGCTCGCGAAGACCGGTGCGTTGGGTGAGGCGATGGCGTGCGTGGAGGGGGCGCTGGGGGCCCTGACCGATCCGAGGGACTTCGCGGAGCGCATCGATGCGCTGTACGACCGCGCGGTCTGCCTGATCGGTCGGGACCTGTACCAGGAGGCGGCCGAGGGTTCTCGCACCGGCGCTGCCCTGTGCGAGCAGGCCGGGTATCCGGGGGGCCTCGCGGCGCACCTGACGATCCTCGCCGCGTGCCTGGGTCGCCTGGGACGGCTGGACGAGGCGCTGGATGCGGCCCGCCGGGCCCTCGAGATCCGGGAGCGCCAGGGCGATCCCCGGTGGCTGGCACACGTACTATCGACGCTGGCCGACCTCGCCCTGGCGCGCAAGGACTGGGCAAACGCCAACGAACTGTCGGAAAAGTCCCTTGCCCTATCCAGGCAGGCCGGCTACGTTCAAGGGGAACGCACAGCGCTGTTGAATCTTGCGATGGCATTTCAGGGGCTTGGGGATGCATCCGAGGCGCGTCGTCGGCTGGAAGCCTGCCTGTTGACGGCCCGCAGGGACGACGCGTTGTCGATCCCCCTGGCGGATGCCCACCTGCTTCTCGCCGACCTGCTCGACGCGGCCGGCGAGCGTGGTGCTGCGCTTCGGCATCGACTGGGCGCGGTGGTCGTCTTCGAGCGGATCGAGCGTCCCGACCGGGCCGACTCCGTCCGCCGGGTGCTGGGCGCGGTCTCGGGAACGAGCGGTGGCGCCCTGGGTACGTGAAACGGGATCGACCGATCGAGGGCCGTACCGCGCGGGGGTCCTCAATTCGGCAGGCTGTCCTGCGCGGAGATTTCCGGCGGCACCGTCCGGAAGGAGGAGATCATGCCCGAGTTCACCAGTTACCCGTACACGTTCAGCGCGAATGCGAGCGCGGTGGAGTACTGGAATGCAGACGGGTTCCGGATCACGATCACGGCGGCCACGTTCGCCCAGGCCACCAGCATCACGATCTCGAACCCCGTGAAGAAGGCGTTCTACCTTCGTGCGGCGGCGACCTTCCTGTACATGATTTCCTGCGGGAACTACTACAAGATCACCCGGAACGACGGCGTTCCGCCCAGCAAGGCCTTCAAGGTCACGACTCCGTTCGTTTCGGTCTTCGAGCAGGACAAGAACCAGCCCAAGTTCACGGTCTACTACTGCACCCAGGCCTCGGTCGAGGAAGACGATCCGGGCAACTGGTTCCCCGGCACGAACAAGACCATCCCGACGGGCACCGGGCTGGTGGCTGCCGAGGGCAGCGCGTTCGGCTTCTACATGGCCGGCCACCAGGTGAACGGCCGCAACGATTTCTGACCCGCCCCATCCGCCAGCACGCTGTTTCCCCCGCTTCCAGGGCCAGGCCCTTGGGGGCCTGTCACTCGGACCGCGAGGCATCCCGGGTGGGAAGGGTGTTGAACCAGCTCTGGAGGAACGCCCGAAGCGGATCGATTTCCTTGCCGTACAGGTAGGACGGGCCCAGGCTCGGCCGGCCGCGGTCGTCCACCAGGCCGGCGGTCGGCGCCATGTCGCCGCGCAGGACCTCGCGATTCCCTTCGTCCGGCTTCGAGCGCCACATCGCCCGTTTGGCCCGCTGCGACGCCTGCCATTGGGCCTGCAGCCGCACCAGATCCTCGAGCCCGGGAGGCAGGTCCTTCGCCATGGCCTGCAGCAGGCGGACCGTCGCCTCGGCATCCGCCGACGCCCGGTGGGCCGTGTCCATCGGCACTCCGAAGTGCCGCACGGCCTCCTCCAGCCGGTGGCGCCCTCCCGGCATCAGCGCCCGGGCGAAGATCAGCACGTCCACCACGTGGCACGGGGGCAGTTCCAGGCCCACCCGTCCCAGTTCGGCCTGCAACAGCGGCAGGTCGTACCCGAGCAGGTTGTACCCGACGATGACCCTGCCTTCGAGGCGGCGCAGGATGTCCGGGGCGAAGTGGGCGAAGGTCGGAAGGCCCCGCAACTGTTCTTCCGACACTCCCGTCTTTTCCCGTGCGGCGTCGGACAGGGGCCGCGTCGGGTCCATCATCTCGCAGAAGGGATCCGTGATCCGGTCGCCTTCGAAGGTCACGACGGCGATTTCGAAGATCCGGTCTTCCGTCACCGACAGGCCCGTCGTTTCAGTGTCCAGCCCTACCAGCGGCAGGTCGATCCAGCGTGCCACCTTCCCTCCGACCTCGGCCCGTCGATTGCCCGGGCCCCTCCGCTTTCACTCCTGGACCGGGGTGAACGTGGACATGAAATGGCGCAGCACGGGCGCCTCGTAGGCGAACCGGAGGCCTCGGACCTCCTCCCGGTGCTGGAAGACCTCGACGATCACCTCGATCAGGTACTCGATATGGCTCTGCGTGTAGACGCGCCGCGGGATCGCCAGCCGCACCAGTTCGTTCGCGGCGCCGATGAACCGCCCGTCGGAATCGTAGCGGCCGAACATCACCGAACCGATCTCGCAGGACCGCACCCCGCCTTCCAGGTAAAGCGCGGCCATCAACGCCTGTCCCGGGAAGCGTTCCGCGGGGATGTGGGGCAGGAAGCGCTTCGCGTCGAGGTAGATGGCATGGCCGCCCGGCGGCTCGAAGATCGGCACACCCGCCTGGATCAGGCGCTCCCCAAGGAATTCGACGCTGCGAATCCGGTAGCGCATGTAGTCGGGGTCCAGGATTTCGTCGAGCCCCTGCGCGATGGCCTCCAGGTCCCTTCCCGCCAGGCCGCCGTAGGTCGGGAAGCCTTCCGTGAGGATCAGCACGCTGCGGCACTGCATGGCCAGGTCGTCGTCGTCCAGCGCCAGGAAGCCGCCGATGTTCACCAGGGCGTCCTTCTTGGCGGACATGGTCACGCCCTTCGCCAGCGAGAAGACTTCCTGGGCGATTTCGCGGAGGGACTTGTCCTGGAATCCCGGCTCCCGCTGCTGGATGAACCACGCATTTTCCGCGAAGCGCGCCGCGTCGATGAACATCGGGAGGCCGTGGCGATCGCAGACGGCCCGGACGGCCCGCAGGTTGGCCATGGACACGGGCTGGCCGCCGGTGGCGTTGTTGGTGATCGTCATCATGACCAGCGGCACGTTGTCGCGGCCGACCTCGTCGATCAGTTTTTCGAGGGCCGCCACGTCCATGTTGCCCTTGAACGGCGCCTGGTACGTCGGGTCGGTGTTCCGCGCGTCGATGAGGTCGATGGCCTCGGCCCCGCCGTGCTCGATGTTGGCCCGGGTGGTGTCGAAATGGGTGTTGGAGGGGATGATCTTCCCCGGGCCGCCGACCACTGAAAAGAGGATTCTTTCGGCGGCGCGTCCCTGGTGGGTGGGGATGATATGCCTCAGTCCGGTGAGGCTTTTCACCACTTTCTCGAACCGGAAGAAGGACCGGGCCCCCGCGTAGGATTCGTCGCCGCGCATCATGGCCGCCCATTGCTCGGCCGACATCGCGGACGTTCCGGAGTCCGTCAGCAGGTCGATCAGCACGTCTTCGGCATGGATCAGGAACGGGTTGTACCCGGCCTCCACCAGGATGGCCTGCCGCTGTTCGCGGGTGGTCATCTGGATGGGTTCCACCATCTTGATCTTGAACGGCTCGATGATCGTTCGCATCACGCCTCCGGGTGGGTCGGGCCGTCAGGCAGGCCCGGCCGGACTGTATCGCCGTCCCCGCCTCGTGACAACTCCCTCCGCGGGCATTCCCCCGGTTCGCGGAAGCGACTCGGCCGCCTTCCGGGTGGTCGTTCCGTTTTCGACGCCGATGGCACGAGGGTTGCTTATGGTCCGGCAGGCACGTTCCTCTGGAGGAGCGATCGATGACCATCAACCAGCGGTTCCACAGGGTGGCCCTGCTCGAGGGCCTGAGCGAAGCGCAGCAACTGCACCTCGAAGACGTAGGTTCGGAGGTGGCGTTCACCCGGGGCGAGGACCTGTTCCGACAGGGCGACCCGGCGGACGCGCTGTACCTGGTGCTCCGGGGGCGGGTAAAACTGGTCCGCCACGCGCCCACCGGGGCATCCACCATCCTGGACGTCCTTTCCGTGGGCGACGACCTGGACATCGCCAGCGTGGTCGAAGGCCGGATGTTCGGGACCTCGGCCCGGGCCCTGTCCGACGGCATGGCGTGGCGGCTTCCGACCGTGGCATTCCGTCGCTTGCTGGCCGAATGGCCGCCGCTGGCGGGCAACCTGCTGCGGTTGATGGCCGTCCGCCAGCGCCAGACCGTCGAAAGCCTGTCGGCCCTGGCCTCCCTGAACATCGAGGGGCGCCTGTGCCGCATCCTGTCGGACCTGTGCCGGCGCTACGGCATCGTCGGCGTTTGCCGGGGCGTGATCCTGGACCTGGGCCTGACGCGACAGGACTTCGCGGACCTGACCGGAACGACCCTTGAAACGGGCATCCGCGGGCTGAACCGCCTGCGCAGCCAGGGGTTGATCCAGTGGGAGGGGCGTCGGTTCTTCGTGCCGGACGTCAAGGGGCTGGAAGGGGTCATCGCCGCCGCGTGACGTCCCCCGGTCACTTCCGCTTCATCACGAACCCGGAATAGCGGATGCCTTCGCCGCCGTCCCCCAGCGGGACGACCAGGAAGATCTCCCCGAGGCCCTGGCCGACCCCGCCCAGAACCGCCTCGTCGTCCGAGAGGGGGACGAGGGGAAGTCGGATGCGCAGGTCGCCCGCCAGGCGCGGCATCTCGAACTCGACCAGCAGCCGGCCCTCGTCCACCTTCAGGGCGGGACGGGCGACCAGCAGCGCGTCGCCGCCGGCGTTCGCGACCACGTAGTCACCGATGCGGCGCGCCCACGCCTCGGGGATGGGGGCCGGGCGCAGGTGCTCGCCCGCCGGCATGCGCGTCCCGTCCGCCTCCGCCACCAGGACTTCACGGCCTCCGACCATTTCGCGACCCAGGCCGACCCGATCGAACGGTCCCAGGGACACGGGGATGAAGCCGCCCAGGCGCAGGCGGACCGCCAGGCGGCCATCCGTCCGGGGCAACAGGTGGAAGGTCTTGCCGAAGGCGTCGCACCGCAGCGTGTCGCCCTTCCGGTAGATCCGGACCAGGCCGAACAGGGTCGCCCAGTCGCCTTCCCACGCCGCCATGTCGGCCTCCGACAGGGCCGGGCCGTCCGGGAGCGGGCTTGGCTCGGCGGGGCGCTTCCAGCCCGCCTTCGCCTGGAGGGCGGCGGCGATCGCCTCCTGGGCCACGCGGTTCACGACGTCCGCGGATTCGGTCGAGTTGCCCATCACCACCGCACCCAGCCCCTGGGCCGGCAGGACCACCACCATCGTGTGGAAGTCCATCGTGTGGCCCGACAGGTGCCAGATCGGGCCCGCCCCGGGGAACTCCAGACCCAGGAACGCCCACCCCATCCATCCCAGCCCGACCCGCATGTCGTAGTCCAGGGGCACGGCGGCGTTCTGCACCCGGATCATGTCGGCGGCGGTCCCCGGGCGAAGGATCGTGCGTTCGCCGACCCGGCCTTCCGCCAGCGTCATCGATACCAGGTGGGCCAGGTCCAGCACCGAGGCGTTCAGGCCCGTCGCGGGCAGGTCCCGGAGGGCCGGCTCCTCCTCGGCCTTCCCCTTGCGGTGCCCGCGGGCGCCCAGGATCGAGCGGTCCCGCTCGGTGTCGAAGTTCGCGGTGGCCATGCCCATCGGGGCCAGCAGCGTTTCGCGGAGGTAGGGCGCGAAGTCCCGGCCAGCGATGGCCTGCACCACCGCCCCCAGCAGGGTGATCCCGGCTTCGGACGGACCGAAGGCGGTTCCCGGGGGACTGGTCGGCGATTCGTCGCGCAGCGCATCGACGACGGCCGTGAAGGACGCGGGCGTCGAGGTCCGGGCGCCCTTGGCCACGGACTCCGGGAGGCCCGAATGGTGCGTCATCAGGTCGCGAATCGTGATGGGGCGCGCGTCCAGGAACCGGGGGCGGACCCGGAAGGCCGGCAGGTACCGGGCCACCGGAGCGTCGAGGTCCAGGCGCCCCGCGTCGGCCAGTTGGAGGGCCGCGATCACGGTCAGCAGCGCCGACACGCCGCCCGCCCGGTAGACGGTTTCGGGGGTGGCATCGAGCTTCGCGGCCCCGTCCCTTCGACCGAAGGCGTCCGACCATGCGATCTGATCGCCGTCCACGACGACGAGGCTGAGCCCGGTAGTGTCGGTCCGCTTCATCAGCTTGCGGGCCACGTCCGCGACGGCCTGGCGGGCGCCGTCCCAGTCCCCCGGGGCGATCGTCCCGACGCGTGGCTCGCCCGCGCGGGCCATTCCGGGAAACGCGACCAGGGTGGCTACCAGGGCCAGCAGCGCGGTCGAACGCAGACGAGCTGCCGGGATCGGACGGCCGTTTCGGCGCATGGATGCTCCCCCTCGGACCGCAAGGATACAGCGAAGCCACCGGATCACGCAGCCGGTCCGCCCACCACGATCACTTCGCCCACTTCGCCCCGTCGGTCGATCCGGCTGTTGATTGCCCGTTTCGCCCGGACGGAGTCGATGCGGAAGCCCGCGTAGAGGCTCCGGACGAAGGGCGTGTCGGAGTTGGACAGGAGGACGTTCACGCCGCGGGCGGCCAGCGTGGCGAACACCTCGTGCAGCGCCTGCTGGCGGTCCTCGCCGAAGCCGTCGCGGTGGTAGGCGGTGAAGGATGACGTGGCGGAAACGGGCTGGTAGGGAGGGTCGAAGTACACGAGGTCCGCGGGCAGCGCCTTTTCGCCGACCGCCATGAAATCCGCCCGCGACAGGTTCACGGGGCGCAGGGCCAGCGACACCGCGCGAAGGTTGGCGTGGTCGCAGATCGTCGGGTTCGCATAGCGGCCGAACGGCACGTTGAAGCGCCCGGAGCTGTTTTCGCGGTACAGGCCGTTGAAGCAGGTGCGGTTCAGGAAGATGACGCGCGCGGTCCGCTGGACCGGGGTCAGCGTCGCCGGGTCCAGCGCCCGCGTGGCGTAGAAGTGGTCCGACTCGTTCCTGTGGTCGTGGAGTGCCGCGATGACCTCTTCGACGTGGTCGCGAACCGTCGCGTAGGTTTCGACCAGCACGGGGTTGAGGTCCGACAGGAAGGCCCCGCCAGCGAGGCGGCCGCGGGCCGACAGGTCGAAGAACAGGGCTCCACCTCCCAGGAAGGGTTCGTGGAAGGCGCCGAACGACACCGGCAGGCGGTCCTGCAGCTCCGCCAGCAACTGGCCTTTCCCGCCGGCCCACTTCAGGAACGGGCGGGGGCGCACGGCATCGGTCTTTTCCGGACTGTCCTTCACCGTCCCCCCGTCGCGGTGCCCGCCCGATGACGTCTACCACAGTGGGCGTGTGAATTCACGAGCGGATTGATCAGGGGGCCTCGTCCAGGTCCATCGACAGGAACACATCGACGATGGCCGGGTCGAACCGCACTCCCCGGTTGCTTCGGATGGACTCCCGGGCTTCGGCGTCGGGGCGCCCCGAGCGGTAGGGACGATCCACCCGCAACGCGTCCCACACGTCGGCCAGGGCGAACAGACGGGCCGCGGTCGGGATGTCTTCGCCCTTCAGGCCGCGCGGGTATCCCGTTCCGTCCCAGTTCTCGTGATGACAGTAAGGGATGTCCACCGCGGGCCGCAGGAACGGGATCGGCTGCAGCATGTCCCGGGCGTATTCCGGGTGCTTGCGCATGATGACCCATTCCTCTTCGGTCAGGGGGCCGGTCTTGTGCAGGATCGCGTCCGGAATGCCCAGCTTGCCGATGTCGTGCAGCAGGGCGCCGCGACGGATGTGCACCAGTTCGGCCGGGCGGATGCCCATGGCCTCGGCCAGGCGCAGCGTGGTCGCCGTGACGCGCTGGCTGTGGCCCTCGGTCTCGCGGTCGCGCAGGTCCAGGGCCCGGGACCAGCCCTCCAGCGTCGATTCGTAGGCCAGCGTCAGTTCCTGGTTCGACCGGGCGAGGTCGGTGAACAGGGCCGCGTTGTCGACGGCGATCGCGGCCTGGCCGGCCAGGGCCTCCAGGAATTCCCGCTGGTCGATGTCGAGGTCGGCGTCGGCCAGCCGCACGACCTCCAGCACGCCCTTGACCTGGCCCTTCGCGATGAGCGGCAGCGCGAGGCACCACTGGTAGCCCGCCTGCGAAAGCACCTTGCACCGGGGGCAACGGGCGGCGTCGGCCGCCGGGTCCCTGGACGTCACGGGGCGGCGCTCCAGGACGGCCACGCCGCAGGGGCCTTCGCCCGGCTGGATCGGGGTTCGCCCGACCTGGCGCGCCGCGATGCCCCGGCTGGCGGCCGGGCTGTACTTCTGGGTCCCGGCGTCGAACAGCAGCACGGTCGCGCCATCGATGCCCAGCGTCAGCACCCGGTCCAGCAGCACGTCCAGCGTCACGTGCAGGTCCAGGCTGGACGAGATCGCGATGTCGATCGTCCGGAGGGCCTGCAGCTGGGACAGGCGCATCGACGTCTGCCGGTGCAGGCGGGCGTTTTCCAGGGCCGCCGCGCCGATGTCGGCCAGGACGCCGAGGGCCTTGATCTGCCCCGGGGTGAACGGCCGTCGCTGGCGCGTCGTGGCCACGTTGAGGACGCCTGTCAGGCGTCCTCCGACGACCATGGGCGTGCTCACCGAGTACCGGATGTCCGTGCGCGGGTTCTCCGGCGCGAACCGGGGATCCGCGCAGGGGCCCACCAGCGCCACCGCCTCCCGGGACCGCGCCACGAAGCCCGCGATGCCCCGGTCGAGCGGGTGCCGGCTGCCCACCATCGTCGAACGGCCCGCGCCCCGGACCGCGGCCACTTCCAGGGTCTCGCCATCCCGGGACGGCAGCAGGATGGATCCCTCGTCGGCCTCGCACTGGCGGATCGCGGCCTCGACCACCTCGTCGAGCACCTGCTGGAAGTCGAGGGTGCGGCTGATGGCGGGGCTCATCTCGAAGATCGCCACCGTTTCCCGCAACTGGATGTTTTCGACCCGCAGGCGCCGAACGGCCATCGCGCGGGCGAGGATCGGCAGGATCTCGGTCAGGCGGAACGGCTTCAGGAGATAGTCGAAGGCGCCGACCTTCATCGCGTCCACGGCGGTTTCGACCGATCCCTGGCCCGTGACGACGATGCCCACGAGGTTCGGGTCGGCCTCCAGGCCCGCCCGCAGCAGGGCGATGCCATCGACCTGGGGCATCATGAGGTCGGTCAGCAGGATGTCGAACTCGCTGTCGCGCAGGAGGGTGAGGGCCTCGGAGGCCCGCGTGGTGCCGACGGCTTCGTATCCCTGCCCGTCCAGCAACTGGGTCAGCAGGGACACGATCTCGGGCTCGTCGTCCACGATCAGGACACGACCTGAAGGGGCTTGCGTCATCTGCACGGGAACCTCGTCAGTTCTTCGTCCCCCCGATGGGCCCCGGCAGGCCGCCGCGTGACAGGATCACCCGTACCGACGTCCCGACATCGACGGTGCTCCGGATCCGGATGGTACCGCCATGTTCGGCCACGATGCGGCGGCAGATCGACAGTCCGAGGCCGGTTCCCCGGCCCTCGGGGCGCGTCGTGAAGAAGGGTTCCATGGCTCGCGGCAGCAGGTCGGGTGGGATCCCGTGACCAGTGTCGGCGACCTCCACCCATGCCGACCCCCGGGGCGTTTCGGCGTCCTCGACCGGGCCCACCCGGAGGGTCAGCGTGCCCCCGCCCGGCATCGCGTCGATCGCGTTGCTGATCAGGTTCAGGAAGACCTGCCGGAGCTGCTGGCGATCCGCCTGGATCGTCGGGGCCCCGGGGTCGAACTCCCGGACCACGGCGACACCCGCCTTCTTCAGTACGTGCTGCACCAGTTCCAGGGTCCCGTTGACCTCGTCGGCAAGTGTCACGTCGGCTCGCAGCGGCGGCCCCCGTCGGCAGGATTGGAGGAGGTCGCGGACCAGCCGTGCCATCCGTGCGGTCTCCTGGTCGATGATCTCGATTCCCGCCCGCTTCGGGTCGTCCTTCGGCAGGTCGAACAGCAGCTTTTCGGTCCAGAGCATGATCGCCGTCAGGGGATTGTTCAGCTCGTGGGCGACGCAGGCGGCCATCTCGCCGACGGCGGCCAG
The DNA here is from genome assembly GCA_903857665.1 of uncultured Myxococcales bacterium. GTDB lineage: Bacteria > Myxococcota_A > UBA9042 > DTJE01 > DTJE01 > CAIZWN01. The sequence continues at coordinate 2,387 of CAIOFV010000075.1, read as the reverse complement.
CTTCCCGGCCTGCCAGAGCTGCTCCGTGCCGTACTGGATCTGGTCCCGCTTGCGATCCAGTTCGAGGGTCATGGCGACGAGGCCCCGGGAGGTCGAATCCAGTTCCTCCCGGAGCGCCCGGATGGTCTGCCGCGCCTCGACCAGTTCGCGCCGCAGGCCTTCCTCGTCCGTCGATGTCGTCACTTCAGCCACTTTCGCACCGTCACGGTGGTTCCCCGACCCGGCGCCGACAGGAGTTCCATCTCGTCGATCAGGCGCCGCGAGCCGGGCAGACCGATCCCGGGGCCTCCGGTCGTCGACCAGCCTTCGGTCATCGCCAGTTCGATGTCGGCGATCCCGGGGCCCTGGTCCACGAACACGATCTCGATGCCGACGCTGTTCATCTGGTCCACGGATCGCCAGCGGACGCTGCCGTTCTGGGCGTGGAAATGCACGTTGCGCGCCAGTTCGAAAGCCGCCGTCACGACACGGGTGACGTCCGCGAGGCCGAATCCCAGGGCCGTCGCGGCCTCGCGGATGGCAAGGCGCACGGTGACGAGGCTCGCTTCCGAGTCGATGGTCAGGCTGCCTTCGATCCGGTCGTCACCCATCGTGATTCGACTGTGCCAAGGCCCCGGCTCACTGTCAACGAGGGGGGGATGCGCGTGGCGGTCGGACGCGGTGGCCTAGGGCTGCCGGGGGGACGGGACGCGGCGCCGGCGCAGGGAGAGCAGGCCCAGCGGGACCAGCACCAGCGCCACCGAGGCCCACCGACCCGGGGTGGCCGATGCGGTGCAGCCGATGTTGTTGGTGCTATCGACCCATCCGCCGCTGTAGTCGCTGTGGATGGTGGTCTTCTGGGTGTGCCCGTCGTAGTCGGCCTGCAGGCTCGCCGATTCGCGGCGGTCGTACTTGTACTCGTAGAGGTCGCCTTCGCCGGCCTTCGGGAAGCCGTCCACCGCCCAGGAATACTCGATGCTATCCCGCCCCCGGTTTCCTTGGACACGAAACTGGGGTAATTGCCCCGGAGGAGGACCAGGGAGATGGGAGCTGTGGAAAGGGACGAGCGAAGCAAGGACCGGAGTATTGGGCCGGGGGCCCGGGTGGGTGGGCGTAGCCCGACTGGTGGGGACCCCGGCGGCGCGGCCCCGAACGGCGTCACCGCGCTGGAACCGGGTCAGCGCTGGACGTTGGCCCGCAAGCGCGAGGTGGTCCTGCGTCTGCTGAGGGGCGAGTCCATCGAGGCGCTGTCGCGGGAACTGGGCGTCGAGAGTTACCGGCTGCAGGAGTGGTACGACGGCGCGCTGGCGGGGCTGGACTCCGGGCTTCGCGAACGCGGCGGCGACCCCTTGGTCGCGCAGTTGAAGGCGGCCCACGCGGTCGTGGGCGAGCTGACGATGATGAACGAACTCTACCAGGAGCGGATCCGGCGGAACGAGAACCGCCCTTTCGCCCCGAAGAGGTCGCGGAGATGACGCTCGCGGTCTCGCAGGGTGCAGCCATTGTGTACGGTGTCCAACGGGTCTGTGCGGCCTTTGACATAGCCCGGTCGTCCTTCTACGCCTGGCGAGCGGACGAGGCCCGGGAGGGGCCGCGGGAGCCTCTGGAGAAGCGTGGGCCGAAGGCGAAGTTGACGGACGCCGAGCTCCTGGACCACATCCGCGACGACCTGGCCACATCGCCCTTCAAGGGCGAGGGCCACCGGAAGGTCTGGGCGCGCCTGCGCGTGGTGCGCAAGGTCCGGGCGTCGCGGAAGCGGGTCCTGCGGCTGATGCGCGAGAACCGCCTGCTGTCGCCGTATCGCGTGCCCAAGGCCCCGCCGAAGAAGCACGACGGGACGATCATGACCGACGCCCCGAACGTCCTGTGGGGCACGGACGGCACGAAGGTCTTCACCCTGGAGGACGGCTGGGTCTGGATCTTCTGCGTCGTGGAACACTGGAACGCCGAGTGCCTGGGCTGGCACGTCTGCAAGGAAGGCCATCGCTTCAACGCCCTTCAGCCTGTCGCCATGGCCATCCAGGAGGTCTTCCGCGTCGTCTGCCGTGACGCGGCCCGTGGTGTCGCCCTGCGCATGGACCACGGCACCCAGTACCTGTCCGACCACTTCCTCAACCAGATCCACTTCTGGGGCCTCGCCGCGTCCTTCGCCTTCGTCGCCGAGCCCCAGACCAACGGGATCGCCGAACGCTTCAACCGGACTCTCAAGGAACAGGCCATCTACGGCTATGTCTTCAACGACATCGCGGAGGTACGCGCCGCCGTCAAGACCTTCGTGGATAACTACAACAAGGTCTGGCGCATCGAAAAGCTCGGCTTCCTCAGCCCCACAGAGGCCCGCAAGGCCTGGCCGACTCAGGAGGCCGCGTGACTACAACCTTGTGTCCAAAGAACCGGGTGCGGTACAG
>CAIOFV010000074.1 GCA_903857665.1 uncultured Myxococcales bacterium | reverse complement strand
GTCCCGCCCTGCAGGGACGCCACGGCGCTTGTTCCTGCGGCCTTGTAGGGCGCGGCTTCCCAGCCGCGCCTGGGCAGGGGCGGGCCTGGGAGTCCCGCCCTGCAGGGGTCGACGCCCCTCCCCCGCGCCCCCCTTGTTCCGCTTTCGCCGGGGTTGCGTTATGATTGCCCCCGCGTGTGAGGTGGTCCATGGACAGGCGGCTCACGGCGGTGCTGGTTGCGGCCTTCCTGCTGGCCCCGGCGGCCGTCCAGGCCCGCGGATACGACCCGAAGCTCGGCTCGTTCTACGACGCGAAGAGCGGGCAGGTCGACACGGCATCGTTCCGCAACTACGCCTCGGAACTCGGCATCGCGGTGTCCCCGAAGATGCTCGGCCCGGCCGCGACGCTCGGCTCGCTGGGCTGGGAAATCTCGCTGGCCGTCGGCATGTCGGACATCAACGGCGACGCGTCGTACTGGCAGGGCGCGGCCGACGACCCGGGCAACCTGCTGATCACCAACCAGATTCGCGTCCGGAAGGGCCTGCCCTACAGCCTCGAGGTCGGCGGCATCATCACCCACCTGTACCAGAGCGGGATGTGGGGCATCGGCCTGGAGCTGGGCTGGACGCTGCACGAGGGCTTCCAGTACTTCCCGGACATCGGCGTCATCGCGTCGGTCAACACGCTGCTCGGGTCCGACGACCTCGCGATGCTCGAGGTGGGCGCGGGCTTCATCATCTCGAAGTCGTTCAGCATCGCCGGCCTGTTCACGCTGGAACCGTACACCGGCTTCGACATGGTCTACGTCAACGCGTCCACGCACCTGACGTCGATGTACCCGCTGGACGCGACGGGCAAGCCGATCGCCACGCCGTCGCAGTTCGCCATCGGCCAGCAGAACCTCTACAACTACCGGTGGGTGCTCGGCCTGAACATGGTCGCGTCGTACGTGACGGCCGGCTTCGAGGCCACCACCAACCTGACCGGCAGCGGCGGCAAGCCGTGGACGTACGCGTTCAAGCTGGGCGTGACGTTCTAGGCGATGCGGAACTGCATCTCGGTGGAACCCAGGCGGATGGAATCGCCGTCCTTCAGGTGAACCTTCAGCACCTTCTGGCCGTTCACGAACACGCCGTTGACCGACTGCAGGTCCTCGAGCTGGAAGGTCTTCTCGTGGATCCGGATGGACGCGTGGCGCTTCCCGACCGACGGGTCGGCGACGCTGACGTGGTTGTCCGGCGACCGCCCGATGTAGCTGACGTCCTCGACCAGGTGGAACGTGGTGCCCTGCGACGGCCCCTCGCGCACGATCAGCCGCCCGCGGGACGGCCCGTCGTAGTGCTGCGACGCGCGGGCCGCCTCTTCCTCGGCGCGGCGGCGGCGGCGTTCGGCCATCGCCCCGACCACCCAGCGGATGACCAGCACCAGGATGACCAGCCCGATCAGGATGGCCGCGATCAGCACGACCGTCCGCACCCAGCTCGACTTGCGCTGCAGCTGGCCCATCGGGACCAGCTCGGACCGGTACGTGCCGCGCGAATCCGCCGCCGTCAGCGCGAACTCGACGTTGGTCCCGCTGATGCCTTCCTTGACCAGGAACCCGAGCTTGTACAGGCCGACGCCCGCCACCAGCGGCCCCAGCTTCGCCAGTTCGTCGGGCAGGTTCTGGCGCACCGCGGCCGTCCCGATGATGCCGCCCTTCCCCAGCGACTGGATTTTCGCCGGATCGCCGCCGTCCTCGAAGCCGACCACGTACAGCTCGATCCACCCGAGCCCGCCGAGATCGTTCTGC
>CAIOFV010000073.1 GCA_903857665.1 uncultured Myxococcales bacterium | reverse complement strand
CCGGTTGCACCGGGACGTGGACCTGCTGCTGGGCCTGAACGCCCAGGTAGTGGACGGGACCATCGACGACCGCATCCAGGGCACGCACCAGGCCATCGACGCGACGGTGGACTTCGCGCACTACAACCAGCTGACCTGGCGGCCGGTGAAGGGCCTGTCCTTCGTGGCCGGCACGAGGGAACTGTACAGCCTGAAGTACGGCTTCGTGTTCCTGGGCAAGGCCGGGTGCCGCTGGAACTTCTGGGACGGGCTGTACGTGCGATACCGCGTGACCCGGAACTTCCGGCAGCCGACGATCCGCGAACTGTACCTGCCGTATCCCGTGGCCAACCCGGACCTGAAGCCCGAGACCTCGTTGAACTGGGACGCGACCGTCGGCTACAGCGACTACCGCCACGTCGAGGTTTCGGTCACGGGGTTCCGGACGCAGGCGAAGGACCTGATCAAGTATTTCGGCGCCTGGCCTGCGGCCGAGGTGGTCAACATCGACTCCATCGTGGTCTGGGGCGTGGAGGGGCGCGTGGCCGTCCGCGACCTCGGGCCGTTCGGGGCATCCCTGTCGGGGATGTGGCAGGATGTGGGTCGCTACACCCGCCAGAACCCGAACGCCAAGATGGATTTCACGCTGTCGCTGGCGCACGAGTTCGGCAGCCACCGGATCGCCGGGAGCGTCACGGGGGAGTGGGACCACGGGCTGTACATGGCCGACTACGGCCGGAAGCCCTTGCCGGACGCGTTCTTCATGGACGTGGATGTGCGCTACCGGTTCGCGGACCCGGGCAAGGGGTGGGCGGTCGAGCCGTACCTGGTCCTGCGCAACGTCCTGAACCGGAAGTACGAATTCATCCAGGGCTACCAGATGCCCGGGTTCAACGCGCTGGTCGGCCTGAAGGTCGCCCTGGACGGGAAATGGTCGACACCCTGACATCGAACGGGAGGTTCCGATGACACGCCTGCTCGCGCTCGTGGCCCTGTGCCTGGTCGTCGTTTCCGTCGAAGCCTGCCAGGACAAACCGGTCCCGGCGCCCCGGCCCCAGGTGGTTGCACCCCGGCAACCCGCGGCACCCGCCGCGGCACCGGCCGCGTCGCCATCACCGCAGGCCGTGCCGACGGACCTCGTCTACCAGCGGTTCGTCCTGAATCCCGAGCCGGTCTACCAGGAGTTGCTGGTCGGGCCGCCCCAGACCGGGGGCATGCGGTCGGGGCGCCCCGTGCTGCTGCCGGGCCAGGAGATGGCGCGGCACTCGACGAAGGACAACGAGGAGATGCTGGTCTTCCTGAAGGGGAAGGCCCGCGTCGTGCTGGGCTCCGAGACCATTTCCATGGAGGAGGGGCAGGCGTTGTACATCCCACCGCAGAACGAGCACGGGATCTTCAACGACGGTCCCGAGGAACTGCGCTACATGTACATCGTGGCACCGGCCGGACGCTGACGAGAACCAGGGGGTGTGGCTACTTCAGCCGCTTCCCGGTCGTGGTCGCCGTGAGCCTGCCGTGCTTCACGCCCTTCGTGCCCACCAGGGCGTCCGCGATGGGCTGCACCACCGAAGCCCGCCCCTGGACCGCGATGACCTCCAGGCAGTTGTCGTGGTCCAGGTGGACGTGGAGGGCGGACAGGATCACGTCGTGATGGTCGTGCTGAAGGTGGGTCAGCCGCTCGGACAGTTCCCGCACGTGGTGGTCGTAGACCAGCGTGACGGTGCCGACGATCTCCTGGTCCCCCTCCCATTCCTCGCGAACCAGCGAATCCCGGATCAGGTCCCGCAGGGCCTCAGATCGGTTCGAGTAGCCCCGGCGGCGGGTGGCCTCCTCGAACTGTTCCAGCAGGTCGGCGTCAAGCGAAGCGCTGAACCGCACGATGTTCCCCATGGGCATCCTCCCAATCTTCGTACTGCGGTCGCCTGACGATAGCCGATCGGCACGATGGCGGCGAGCCGGGAAGGGGGCCGAGCCCCCCGAGAGGTCGGGCCTGGTCACCCGAACTCGATCTCCCCCAGCGCCGTTTCCCTCATGCTGGCGAAGCCGCCGCTGGCCACGATCACGTGGTCCAGCACCTTGATGTCCAGCGTCCGGGCCGCCTCGACCAGCCGCTGCGTGAACCGCACGTCCTCGGGGCTGGGCGTGGGGTCGCCCGAGGGGTGATTGTGTAGGAAGAGCACACGGTGGGCTCCCT
>CAIOFV010000072.1 GCA_903857665.1 uncultured Myxococcales bacterium | reverse complement strand
GGAAGATCGGCGCCAAGAGACACAGGTACCCCCTGCCGAGGCACCTCGATACTGATCTCCTTGATCTCCCTTGACAATCAGTAAGTGAAAAACCCTGGCGGCAAGATCACTTGCGGCTTAACCGATCAGCATTGGGCCTAGTACGCCCCGAACGACCCCTCCCGGGACAGCGCCTTCATCACCTGCCGCAGCGCCACGAACGCCAGCACGAACGAGGCGATCGCCCACGCGACCAGCACCGCCGCGTGATCCCACAGGTCCAGCGGGGTCGCGCCGGACAGGAAGGCGCGGCGCAGCCCTTCCACCGCGTGGGTCATCGGCAGGGTCCAGGCGACGCCCTGCAGCACGCCAGGCAGGCTTTCCACCGGGTACACGATCCCGCCGAACAGGAAGGAAATGCCGCCCACCAGCGCGGTGACGGGGTCGGACTGCTTGAGGTACAGCGTGACCGCGGCGGAGGTCAGGCCGATGCCGGCGAAGGTCACCACCATCAACACCAGGAACAGCGCCGCGGAGGCGACGTTGACGTTGGACAGGTCGGCCCCGAACACGCCCGCGCCCAGCACCAGGTACAGCGCTGCGCGGATCGTGGTCCACAGGTACGGCCACGCGGCCTGGCACAGGATCACGGTGAAGGGGTGCGTGGGCGTGGCCAGCATCGCTTCCAGCGTGCCGGTGAACTGGGCGAAGCGGACCTGCTGGGCGAAGGACCGCATCGACACCCACATGTAGTCCAGGAAGGCGATGCCGACCAGCGCGAACGTGAAGTAGTCGGTGCCGTAGGCGGCGACGGAGCGCGGCGGGGCCTCGGCCAGCATGCGGTCGGTGAAGAACAGCGCGATCAGCGACGAGAACAGCGCGCCGATGTCGTACAGGAAGCTGAACTTGTAGGACCAGCGGAACAGGAAGTCCCGGCGCAGGAACGCGGCGGCGCGGACCCCGAAGGCGTGGAGGTTCGTGGAGGCGGTCAACGGCCACCTCCCGCGGCGTCCGCCGTGCCCGGATGCCCGTCCCCGTCCGGGCGTTCCGCGAACACCGCGGCAACGGCCGGCGCCACGGCGTCGTACGTGCCGTCCGCCAGGATCCGGCCCTGGTCCATCACCAGAACGCGGTGCGCCAGGGCCTTCACCTCGTCCAGATTGTGCGATGCCATCAGCACCGTCACGCCGTCCACGGCGGCGAGGTCCCGGACCAGGCGATGCACCTTGTCCCGCAGGCGGGGGTCCAGGCCCCGGCTGATCTCGTCCAGCAGCAGCACGCGCGGCGCGCCCAGCAGGGCCCTCGCCAGCGCCAGCCGCTGCTTCATGCCGTCGCTGTACGACAGGACCAGTCGGTCGGCGACGTCGGACAGTTCCATCCGGTCCAGCAGCCCCGACACCCGGTCGTCGCGGGCGCGCCCCGACAGGCCATGCAGCGCCGCGAAGAACCGCAGGTTTTCGCGCCCCGACAGCCGCAGGAAGAACGAGCGCCCCTCGGTCATGCAGTAGCCGACGACGGCCCGTACGTCTTCCGGGTGCCGCGTGGTGTCCAGCCCCAGCACGTTCAGCGAGCCGGACGTGGGCTGCAGCAGGCCGCCCACCAGCTTCAGCAGCGTCGTCTTGCCCGCGCCGTTCGGGCCCACGATGGCGGTGATGTGGCCGGCTTGCGTCGCGAAGTCGAGGCGCTCGATGGCCACGACCGGTTCCCGGGCCCAGCGCAGGGTCAGCAGGTGCCCGAACGTCAGGGACGGGACGTACTCCTTTCGCAGCGCGTCGATGGTGATGGCGGATCCCGTCGTCATCCGTTCCGATCCAGGTAGTGCTGCAGCATCACGGCGGCCGCCGCCGAGTCGATGCGTCCCTTCTGCTTGCGCGTGTTTCGACCCGCCTCGTGCAGCAGTTCCTCTGCCTCGAAACTGGACAGGCGCTCGTCCACCAGCACCACCTCCATCGGGAGGCGCTGCCGCAGTGCCTCGGCGATCCGCTCGGCGGCCTTCGCCCGGAACCCGACCGTCCCGTCCATGTTCAGCGGGTAGCCCACCAGTACCAGCGACGCCTCCATCTGCAGGGCCGCAGCCACCAGCGCGTCGATGCCGCCGCCCTTGCCCGAGGCGGGCAGGAAGGGCAGGGGGGTCGCGATCATGCCCAGCGGATCGGAGGCCGCCACGCCGTGTCGCGACGTGCCGGGGTCGATGGCCATGATCCTCACGGGTCCTCCCAGGTGGATGTGGATCGGGCCCGAGCCGCGTCAGAACGCGATGTCCTTCAGACCGGCGGCCACCTCGAACGGGCAGCCCGTCGCCGCGCGAACGTCGTCCACGGTATGGCCGGGAGCGACCTCGACCAGGGTCAGCCCCGTGTCGCGGACGTCCAGCACGGCCAGGTCCGTGATGATCCGGTGCACGCACCGGCGGCCCGTCAGGGGCAGCATGCACGATTCCAGGATCTTGGGCGCCCCTTTCGCGGTGTGCTCCATGATGACGATGACCCGGCGCGCGCCGTTGACAAGGTCCATCGCGCCGCCCATGCCCTTGACCATCTTGCCGGGGATCATCCAGTTCGCGAGGTCGCCGAACCGCGACACCTCCATGGCGCCCAGCAGCGTCATATCGACGTGGCCGCCCCGGATCATCCCGAAGGAATCGGCGCTGCTGAAGTAGGACGAGCCGGGCAACTCCGTGACGGTCTGCTTGCCGGCGTTGATCAGGTCCGGGTCCTCCTCGCCTTCGAACGGGAAGGGCCCGACGCCCAGCATGCCGTTCTCGCTGTGGAAGACCACCTCGATCCCGGCGGGCACGTAGTTGGCCACCAGGGTCGGAAGCCCGATGCCCAGGTTCACGGTGTCGCCGTCGCGGATTTCGCGGGCGGCCCGACGGGCGATCTGTTCCCGGGTCAGCATGGCATCACCTCACTTCCCCTCGGGCGGGAAAACCCGCGGCCGGGTCGTGCGCTTTTCGATGGGCTTCCGGTAACCGGCGCCACGCAGGATGCGGCGGACGAAGATGCCGGGCGTATGCACGGCGTCGGGATCCAGGACGCCCGGCTCGACCAGATCCTCGACCTCGGCGATCGTCGTGCGGGCGCAGGTGGCGACCATCGGGTTGAAGTTGCGCGCGGTCCGGCGGTACACGAGGTTGCCGATGGTGTCGCCCCGGAAGGCCTTCACCAGCGCGAAGTCCGCCGTGATGCCCCGTTCCAGCAGGTACTCGCGCCCGTCGATGACCCGTGTCTCGCGGCCTTCGGCCCGCAGCGTGCCCACTCCCGCCGGGGTGTAGAACGCCGGGATTCCCGCGCCGCCCGCCCGCAGCGCTTCCGCCAGCGAGCCCTGGGGCATCAGATCGACCTCCAGCTCGCCGGACAGGTACAACTGTTCGAAGTGCTTGTTCTCGCCGACGTAGGACGCGGTGATCCGTCGGACCTGGCCGGCCTCCAGCAGGATGCCCAGGCCCTCGCCGTCCACGCCGCAGTTGTTGCTGATGATCGTCAGATCCTTCACGCCCTTCCGGTGCAGCGCCCGGATCAGGTTTTCCGGATTGCCGCACAGGCCGAACCCGCCCACGGCGATCGTCGCGCCGTCGGGGATGTCCGCCACCGCGGCGTCCGCGCTTTCGAAGACCTTGCGCATGGATCCTCCCCCGCCACCCACGGGCACGGGGATTCTGGCCCGAAGGCCGGGGCAGGTCAACGACGGGCGCACCGGATCCCGTCGATTCCCGCTCCGGCTTCGGAAGCGGGGAGGGGTGGCCGGATCGCGGCGTCTCGGCTCGACAAAACGGCGTCAGGGTGCTACAAAACCGCGGTCTTCCGACGCGGGGAACCCCGGGATGGACGAACTGTTGCGCGAGGCCCTCGGCGAGATCGCCGCGACCTCGACCGTGGCAATCCTGAAGGACGTCGAGGTCCGGTGGCTGGGCAAGAAGGGCCGGCTGACCTCGCTCCTCAAGGAACTGGGGGGGCTTCCTCCCGAAGAGAGGAAGGCTCGCGGGCAGGCCCTCAACGCCTTGAAGCAGGCCATCGAGGAAGCCGTCGATATCCGCCGGGGCGAAGTGACGCGGGCCGAGGCCGAGGCGCGCGCCGCCGACGAGCGCATCGACCCGACGCTGCCCGGCACCCCCGTGGCTGCCGGTCGCCTGCACCCGCTGACGCGCGTCGTCGATGAGGTCGAGGACGTGTTCGAGCGGATGGGCTTCCACATCCTGGACTACCCGGAAGCCGAGCGCGAGGCCTTCAACTTCGACCACCTGAACATCCCGGCGGACCACCCGGCCCGCGACACCCAGGACACGTTCTACCTGCCCGACGGCAACGTGCTGCGCACGCACACGTCGCCCGGCCAGGTGCGGGCCATGCGTGAACTGACCCCGCCGTTCCGCGCGATCTTCCCGGGCCGCGTGTACCGGTGCGAGGCCACCGACGCGTCCCACGAACATACCTTCCACCAGGTCGAAGGCCTGATGATCGACCGGTCCGTGTCGATCGCGAACATGCTGTCGTCCATGATGACGCTGCTGGAGGGCGTGTTTCGCCGGAAGGTGGAGGTGCGGCTTCGCCCCGGGTTCTTCCCGTTCGTGGAACCCGGGTTCGAACTGGATCTGCGGTGCATGGTGTGCGGTGGCTCCGGCTGCCCGGTATGCAAGCGGTCGGGCTGGGTCGAATTGCTTCCCTGCGGCCTGGTGAACCCGAACGTGATCCGGGCGGGCGGGCTGGATCCCGCACATTGGGAAGGCTGGGCGTTCGGACTGGGCCTGTCGCGCCTGGTCATGATGCGGTACGGCATCGACGACATCCGGTGGCTGATGGCGGGCGACCTGCGCTTCGCGCGGCAGTTCTGACGTTTCACGGCGGGGCCGTCTGCCCTGCTGCAAGGTGACGCATGAAGTTCTCGTGGAACTGGCTTTCGGACTGGGTGGACCTGTCGGGCGTCGCGGTGGACGAGGTGGCCAGCCGGTTCACGATGACCGTGGCCGAACTGGAAGGCGTCGAACCGGTCGGCCAGGGCCTGCGCGGCGTGCTGGTGGGCCGCATCGCCTCGCTTCAACCGCATCCCAACGCCGACAAGCTGAAGGTGGTCGACATCGACCTGGGCGGCGGCCGGACCGCGCACGGCGTGTCAGGTGCGCCGAACCTGGCCGTGGGCGTCCGGGTGCCGGTCGCCCTGCCCGGGACCGTGCTGCCCGGCGGCAACGAGGTGAAGGCCGCGGAAATCCGTGGCGTCGCGTCCGCGGTGGTGCTGCTGTCCGAACGCGAGATGGGCATTTCCGACGACCATTCCGGCGTGATGCTGCTGCCGGCCGACGCCCCGCTGGGCGCATCGCTGCCGGACGTGCTGCCGGTCGAGGACTGGGTCTTCGAGGTCGACAACAAGTCCCTGAACCACCGGCCCGACCTGTGGGGGCACCACGGCCTCGCGCGCGAAATCGCCGCGATGCTGGGCCTGCCGCTGAAGCCGCTGGCGGACACATTCCCGATCGGGGACGGCGCCGCGATCACGGTCCAGGTCGAGGATGCGGCGGACTGCCCGCGCTACATGGCGATGGCCTATTCCGGCGTGGCGATCGCGCCGTCGCCGTTCCAGGTGCGCCATCGCCTGAGGGCCGTGGGACTGCGGCCCATCAACAACGTCATCGACATCACCAACTACGTGATGATGGCCGTGGGCGAGCCGGTGCACGCCTTCGACCGCCGTACCCTGACGGGCGGCCGCATCGTGGTACGCCGTGCCCTGGAGGGCGAGCCCTTCCAGTTGCTGGACGGGCGCCTGTTGAAGCTGACGGCCGAGGACCTGGTCATCGCCGACGCGGAGCGGCCCGTGGCGCTGGCCGGCGTGATGGGCGGCGAGCACAGCGGCATCGCCGACGACACCACGGAAGTCGTGCTGGAGTGCGCGACGTTCCACCCGGGGCGGATCCGCCGCGCCGCGGTCCGCCATGCGGCGCGCACCGATTCCTCGGCCCGCTTCGAAAAGTCGCTGGACCCGAACCTGCCCCCGCAGGCGATGGCCCTGTTCACGCAGATGCTGGGCGCCATGAGCCCGGGCGCGACCCCCGTGACGCGCCCCGCCGACGTGGCCTCGTTCAACCGGGAACCCCTGCGCATGCGCCTGGACCCGGCGTTCGTGTCGCGGCGCCTGGGCATGGACGTGCCGCCGGCGCGCACCCGGACCATCCTGGAGCACCTGGGATTCGGCATCCGCGAGGACGGGGGCGTGTTCGACGTCGAGGTGCCGTCCTGGCGCGCGACCAAGGACGTCAGCATCCCGGAGGACCTCCTGGAGGAGGTCGGGCGCGTGATCGGCTACGACCAGGTGCCGCCCGATCCGCCGAAGGCCGCGGTGGCGCTGGTGCCCCGCCAGCCGCGCCGCGAGCTGCTCAGGACCCTTCGGCCGGTGCTGGCCGCCGAATGCGGCCTGGACGAGGTGATGACCTACTCGTTCGACAGCCGCGCGCTGGTGGCGCGCCTGTCCTTCGAGCCTCCAGACGCGCTGGCGCTGGTGAACCCGATCTCGGCCGACGCGACCACGATGCGGACGGACCTGGCCCCGAACCTCCTGGCCTGCGTCGAGCGCAACGCCGCGCGGTATCCCGATGCGGGGATCTTCGAGGTGGGGCGCGTGTTCCGCCGCACCGTCGATGCGGAAGGCGTCCCGTTGCAGCCGTACCACCTGGGCATCGCGTCGTGGCGTCGGGGCGCCCGGGGCCGCGCCGATTCCGAAACCCTGTTCCGGCGCGTGAAGGGCGCGGTCGAACACCTGTTCGCCCGCCTGGACCTGCCCGATGTGTCGATTTCGGACGACTGGACCGGCGAGCGCCGTCCCTGGATGCACCCGAACGCCACCGTCGCGGTCTGCGTGGGCGATGCGGTCGTCGGATGGATGGGCCTGGTCCACCCGGCGACGATGCAGGCGCTGGACGTTTCCGCCGTGGCGGTGCTGGCCGAAATCGACGTCGATGCCCTGGTGGCGGCGCCGAAGAAGCCTCGCACCTTCACGGCCGTCCCGCGCTTCCCGTCCATCACCAACGACCTGTCCCTGGTGGCGGGTGACGACGTTCGTGCCGGCGCGCTGGCGGCGGCCATCCGGCGGGGCGCCGGGCCGTTCCTGGCCTCGGCCGACCTGATCGCCGTGTACAGCGGCCCCCCCATTCCGGAAGGCCGGCGCAGCCTGTCCTTCCGGATGACCTTCACCGCGCCGGACCGGACGCTGTCCGACGTCGAGGTGAAGGAGGCCGTCGATCGCGTGGTCGGGGAAGCACGCGCCGTCGGTGCCACCGTCTGGGGCGAAGGGAGTTCCGCGGACGCCTGACCCGTTTCCGGGAGGGGACCGTGCGCGGCTCGACACTCGACGTCCTGTTCGTCAGCAAGCCCCTGGCGCCGCCCTGGGACGATTCCGGCAAGGTGCTGCCGTATCTCATCGCCCGCGAAATCCGGGACCTGTCGGTTGCGGTGATGACGCCCCGGGGCCAGCCGCTGAACGTCCCCGGCGTTCACAGCGAGGAACTGTACCGCCAGCCCTGGTCCTTTTCGGTTCCCATGCGGGACAAGGTCAAGGTGATGTTCCGGCTGATGGCGCGCTCCCTGCCGCCGGTCGTGCACTTCTTCTTTTCGCCCAACGGGCCCACCACCTTCGCGGCCCGCCTGGTGAAGCGGCGGCACCCGTACGTGAAGGTGGTCCAGACCATCATGAGCCTGCCGATCGGCGCCGACGCGATGGACCAGGGCATCTTCGGGGACGTGGTCATCACCTGGTCGCGGGCCGCAGCGGAGCGCGTGTCCGAGGTGGTGCGGCGCAAGTCGATCCCCGCGAGGATCCTGCACGTCCCCCCGGGCATCGACGAGCGCCGGCCCATGACGCCCGCCGAAAAGCGCGCGACCCGTGCCTCGTTCGGCCTGCCCCCCGATCGGCCGGTGGTGCTGTACGCCGGGGACCTGGAGTTTTCCACCGCGGCCTACGCGACGGCGGCGGCGGTGCCCCTGGTGCTCGAGCGGCTGCCCGCGGTGTTCGTGTTCGCCTGCCGGCCCAAGACCGCCGCGGCCCAGTCCGTGTCCCGGGACCTCGAAGCGCGCCTGGCGGGCCCGGTGGCCCACGGGCATGTCCGCTTCATGGGCAGCGTGGGTGCGTTTGCCGACCTGCTGCGGTGCGTGGACTGCCAGGTGCTTCCCGCCGAAACCACCTACGCGAAGACCGATCTCCCGATGGTCCTTCTGGAAGGCCTGTCCGCGGGCATCCCGGCCATCGTGGGGACCGGCACGCCGATGGACGAACTGGTGCAGGCGGGCGCCGTGATGGGCGTGCCCGCCGGGTCGCCCGAGGCACTGGCGGCGGCGCTGATCGGCGTGCTGTCCGGGCCGGGTCGCGCCGAAGCCATTGCCGCCGGGGGGCGCGATTTCATCCTGCGCCGCCACACGGCCCGGGGGATGGCCGACGCCCATGCCGCGATCTACCGCGACCTGCTTCGGGGAGCGTTGTAGCCATGGACCCGCGGGCCTACTACGACGTGATGGCTGCCGGGTACGAGGCCGGGCGCCACGCGGGCTATCACCGGTTCCTGGACGAGGCCGAGGTGGCGTCCGTGGCGGACCTGGTCCGGGGCCGCGACGTGCTGGAGGTCGGGTGCGGCACCGGCCTGATCCTCGTCCGGTTGGCCCGCCTGGCCCGTCGGGCGGCGGGCGTGGACCTGTCGCCAGGGATGCTCGCCGTCGCCCGCGATCGGGGGCTGGACGTGGAGGAGGGCGACGCGACCGCGCTGCCCTTCCCGGACGCCTCGTTCGATGCCGTCGTGTCCTTCAAGGTGCTGGCCCACGTGCCGGACATCCGCGCGGCCCTGTCGGAAATGGCCCGCGTGGCTCGTCCAGGCGGCATCGTTGCGGCCGAGTTCTACAACCGCCACAGCCTTCGAACCCTGTTCAAGCGCGTGAAGGGCCCGTCGCCGATCGGCGGCGGCGTCCACGACACGGACGTGTTCACCCGCTACGACTCGCTGGCGGACGTGCGGTCCTACCTGCCCGCGGACCTCGAGGTCATTCGGATCCGGGGCATCCGGGTCGCGGTTCCCGTCGCTGCGTTGATGCGGATCCCGCTCATCGGTGCCGCGATCGGGTGGCAGGAGCGATGGTTGGGCCGCACGGTGCTGGCACGCCTGGGCGGGTTCCTGGTGGTGGTCGCCCGGAAGAAGCACTGACCGTCGGGTTCGCCCGCCATGCGGTTCAGGCCTTCGGTTCGTCTTCGGGGGCGCGAGCCGCGGCGGCAATCGCCGAACGTCTCCGTATCGCAAGGACCATTCCGCCCGCTGCCGCGGCGATCAGGGCCAGGACGACCACAACCAGGAACCCCCGGGGAAGCCCGGTTTCCGCAGGCTTCGGGGATTCGGTCTGTCGGAAGAGATCGTCCATCCGCTTGTAGGCGTCCTCGGCCATCGGGGGGGTGCTCACGTTCAATGCCGCGCATCCCTGGGCCTTCGGATCGGACGAAAGCCGGTCCCACGCGGGCGCCAGTTGCTGATCCACCTCGCCGGGCGGCTCGGAGATACCCGCCTGCCCCCGCGACACCAGGAAGGTATGCACGTTGGGGCCTTCCAGAGCCACCGTCAGGAGCAGCCAGTGCGGCTCGCCCTCCCCGACCAGGATCATCCGGGCCCCTCCCTCGCCGGTTTCGAAGGCCGTCAGGGTGTACCCCTTCACGTTCGCAAGGTAGGGCGCCAATACGTCCAGGGCGCATCCTCCCCCTTCAGGACCGGGCGCAGGGGAACTGGCCACACAGGCGCCCAGCGCCAGGATTCCCAGGGCCATCGAAGGAACTGCAGCAACCGATTTCCGCATGCCTGTCTCCTGAGGGGCGCCTGTCGCCCTCCCGACGGGAGGCGCATGAAAGGCCATGGCCCGCACTCCGGAAGCGACTTCGCGTCGCGCCCGGCAGTCTACTCCAGGTGGTGGCGTGCGATCCACAGGGATGCTCAGGCCCGGTGGCCGCCGTCCAGCAGCCGTTCCCGAAGCACATCGGGGTCCGAGGTGGGAGCGTGGCACGCCCCCTCGCGGCATGCGTACGCCGTCGGTCGACCCTGGATGGCCGTGCGACCTTCCAGGGCCGGGGCCCTGGCCAGCAGGCCCGGCGACGGGCCCTCCGCCGGCACCCAGGCCGACACGCACCAGGACGGGTCCATCCGTGCGATCGTCTCGGCCAGGGCCGCCGCCGCCTGGTTCGTGGGAGCACCCGCGATCACCACGCTCAGCAGTGCGCCCCGCATGCACGCCACGTCGAGGATCCACGGCGCGCCTAGGGCCGACCGCACCACCAGGCCCGACAGCCCCCGCAGCAGGGCGTCCTGCTCCCCGGCCCAGCTCGCATCCCCGGTCACGGCCGCCAGTCGCGACAGCAATCGAGCCATCGTCCCGTTCCCGGACGGCGTCGCGTTGTCGAACACGTCCAGGCGCCGGTCCAGCGGCGCCTCGTGGTCGTCCGGGGTCAGGTAGTACCCCCCCTCCGGCCGTCGGAACCGTTCCCGCGCCCGGGTCGCCACGTCCAGGGCCCGGTGGAGGAACCGGTCCTCGCCGGTGGCGCCGTGCAGGGCCAGCAGGGCCAGCCCGAACGCCCCATGGTCCTCGACCACCCCGACGCCCGTCGCGTGACCGTCGTTGGACGCCCGCATCAGGCGCCCTTCCGGGTCCCGGTGCACCTCCCACAGCCGGTCCGCCGTCCTTGCTGCGGCCTCGATGAACCGCGGTTCGCCCAGCACCCCGCCCGCCTCCACCAGCGCCGTCACCGCCATCGCGTTCCAGGCCAGGACCACCTTGGTGTCCCGTCCCGGGGCACACCGGGAGGCGCGGGCTTCCAGCAACGCGGGCCGCCACGTCGCCCACAGCGCCTCGTCCCCCGGGCGGGCCTCGGCCCGGCGCGTCGGGATCGTCCGTCCCTCGAAGTTGCCGCCGTCGGTGACGCCCAGCACGCGCGCCAGTTCCGCGCCTTCGCGATCCCCCGCGACCTCGCGCAGTTGCGCCGGCGTCCACAGGTAGAAGGTTCCCTCCTCCCCTTCGCTGTCGGCGTCGAAGGACGCGTGGAACAGGCCGTCGGCCCCCGCCATCTCGCGCAGCAGGAAATCCAGCGTGTCCCGCGCCACCTCGCCGTATCGCGGCTCGCGCATTGCAGCGGCCGCCTCCGCATACAGCCGCGCCAGGAGGGCGTTGTCGTACAGCATCTTTTCGAAGTGGGGCACCGTCCACGTCGGCTCGACCGCGTACCGGTGGAACCCGCCGCCCACCTGGTCCCGGATCCCTCCCGAGGCCATGGCGTCCAGCGTGCGTCGCAGGGGGGCCGCGATCCGGGCGTCCCCGGTCGCCCGCCAGCGATGCAGCAGCAGGTCCAGCAGTGGCGCCTGCGGGAACTTCATCCGGCCGGTCAGCCCGCCCCATGCCGGGTCGAACCGCTGGACCGCCTCGTCCACCGCCGCCTGGGCCGTGGCCGCGTCGATGGGCTGCTCCTCGACGCCCCCCGTGAAGTCCGCGATGGCCTTCCGGACCCGCTCCCCCTGGTCGATGGCGTCCTCGCGCCGGGTGGCCCACACCGCCGCGATGCGTTCGATGAGCGACCGGAACGCCTCGGTTGGGACGTAGGTGCCGCCGAAGAACGGCCGCAGGTCGGGCGTCAGGAACACCGACATGGGCCAGCCGCCCGACCCCGTCATCGCCTGGACGGCGTCCATGTAAACGGCATCGATGTCCGGGCGTTCCTCGCGGTCCACCTTGATGCAGACGTAGCGCGTGTTCAGGAAGGCCGCGATGCCGTCGTCGTCGAACGCCTCCCGTTCCATCACGTGGCACCAGTGGCACGAGGCGTACCCGACCGACAGGAAGATCGGACGGTCCAGGTCCCGCGCCCGGGCCAGCGCATCCGGTCCCCACGGGTTCCAGTCGACGGGGTTGTGGGCGTGCTGCTGCAGGTACAGCGAACGCTCGTCCCTCAGGCCGTTGCCGTCCAGGCGGCACGTCGCCGGATCGCGGTCATGCCGGTCCGCGGATGGCGCGGCGCCGTCGCTCCCGGGGTTCTTCATCGGCAGGCCTCGCGTGTTTCCGCTGTTCCCGGGGGAAGGGTAGCCGGTCGGGCCCGGTCACGCGAATCCAGGGCCGCAACTCGCTGGAATCGGCCTACAGATCGATCAGCTTCCCGGGGTTGCAGATCCCGGTGGGGTCCACGGCCCGCCGCGCCCCGGCGATCAGCCTCAGGCCCGTCGCGCCCTTCTCGTGGATCAGCCAGGGCTTGTGGTCCAGCCCCACGCCGTGGTGGTGGCTGATCGTGCCGCCGTGCCGCACCACCGCGTCGCAGATCGCCGCCTTGATCGGCCGCCACTGCCCCACCGGGTCGGCCGCGTCGACCGCGTACATCAGGACGAAGTAGATGCAGGTGCCGGTCGGGTACGAATGCGAGAGGTGCGCGAACACGTGGGCCCTGCGCCCCTGCGCCGCCGCCGCCGCCTCGATCGACTGGCGCACGTCCTCCCGCACCGCCGCGACCCGGCTCCAGGGAACGGCCGTCTCGTGGGTCTCGGTCGCGATCCCGGCATCCAGGAGGTCGTCGCGCATGTACGGATGCAGGTAGCGGTCCCGGTGCCAGTTCTTCGCGGGCGAGGCGCCCAGCGACAGCCCCCGGTGCTTCTTGGCGATCGCGATGGCCTCGGACACCTCGCGCTCCACGGTGTCCGGCTCGCCCTCGGTGCCCACCAGCGCGACGCACCGCCGGTCCCGGTATCCCAGCAGCCTCAGCGCCGACAGCCCCGCGTCCTGCACCAGCTTCGGGCCGCTCATCTTCAGGTAGGTTTCGGTTTCCACCTCGTCGGACAGGCGCATGTAGGACATCCTCAGTCCCGCGGCCACGATGGCCGCCAGGGCCGCCGTTCCCTCGGCGAACGACGGGAACAGGACGGCCTGGATCTGGTGCATGGCCGGCTTCGGGTGGATGCGGACCGTGGCCTCCGTGATGACGCCGAACGTGCCTTCGGAGCCGGCCAGCGTCTGGTTCAGGTCGGGCCCGGCTGCGGATACCGGCCCGTCCCACGTGGCGATCACCCCCTCGGGGGTCACGATGCGGCACGACACCAGCAGGTCCGCGATGTCGCCATACTGGTTCGACTGCTGTCCCGACGACCGCGCCGCGATCCATCCGCCCAGCGTGCTGAACTCGAACGACTGCGGCACGTGCCCCAGCTCCCATCCCCGGACCGCCAGCGAGGCCTCGAGGTCGGGACCGTAGATTCCCGCCTGGAACGTCGCGCACTGGTCCTCGGGCCGGAACGCGGTCATCCGGTCCAGCCGGGTCGTGTCCAGCGTGACCACCGGCCGCCCCGACGGGTCGCTGGCATCGACGCCGCCCACCACGCTGGACCCGCCGCCGAAGGGCACCACCGCCCAGTCGCGCTGCCGGCACAGGCGCATGACCGCGATCACCGCCGCCTCGTCTGCCGGCAGCACCACGGCATCGGGCGCGGTCGGCACCTCGCCCCGGCGCAGCCGCAGCAGGTCGGGAAGGCTCCGTCCGGCAGCGTGCAGCAGCCGGGTCCGGGGATCCGTGAACAACGCCCCGTCGCCCCCGGCGATCGCGCCCAGCTCCGCCAGGTCCGACGGGCCCAGCCGGATCGCGGGCAGTTCGATCGACCCCGGCGCGACCGGCGGTATGCGGGTCCCCAGCGCATCGACGCCCAGCCGCTCGCCGATCCACCGCAGGAAGTAGTCGCGGTGGCCGCGGAAGTCGTACCGCATCGACTCCCAGCCCCAGCCGCACCAGTTTGTTTTTTCGCGTACTACGGGCATGGCTTCCTCCTGTGGGGACGCTTCGCTCACTGCGTGTGATCGTGCCACCGGGCGGCCGGGCAGGGAAGGGTGATCGTCGATCCCATCGGGGGGGCGGGGGGTGCCGGGGCGGTGGCTGGGCGGAAACGAC
Organism: uncultured Myxococcales bacterium; assembly: GCA_903857665.1. Classification (GTDB taxonomy): domain Bacteria; phylum Myxococcota_A; class UBA9042; order DTJE01; family DTJE01; genus CAIZWN01. Next base: position 17,836 of record CAIOFV010000072.1, on the reverse strand, counting down.
CGGCGCTCAGTACACCACCAGCGCGTCCACGGGCGTATCGCCCAGGCGCTTGCGGCCGTCCAGGAAGGACAGCTCGATCACGAACGACGCCAGCACCACCTCGCCACCCAGCTCGCGGACCAGGCGGCACGCGGCCTCCATCGTGCCGCCGGTGGCCAGCAGGTCGTCCATCACCACGACCTTCGAGCCGGGCTGCACCGCGTCCTCGTGCATTTCGACGCTGTCGGTGCCGTACTCCAGCGAGTAGGACGCCTTGCGGGTCTTCCACGGCAGCTTGCCCGGCTTGCGGATCAGCGCCAGCGGCAGGCCCAGGCGGGCGGCCACCGGAGCCCCGAACAGGTAGCCCCGCGACTCGATGCCCGCCACCACGGTGGCCCCCGACTCCTCCACGACGTCGCACAGGTAGTCCACCAGGCGCCCGTACAGGGGGCCGTCCAGCAGGATCGTCGTGATGTCCTTGAACAGGATGCCGGGCTTCGGGAAGTCCGGGACGTCGCGGACGATGCGCGCGACATCGGTGGCCAGGGTGTCCTTCCGGGTGCTCATGGAGTGGGCTCCTTTCCGGGTCGTCCCAGCCCGTTGGCCCAGCCGAGAGCGCCCATCGCCTCGCGGGCCAGCAGGTCGCTGGTCACCGGCGTGATCGAACCGTAGCCTTCGTGCACCGCGCCGCAGTCCGAATCCGGGGACTTGTCGAGGGTCACGCGGGTACCCCCGATCCACAGGTACTCGCCGCCCCGGGGGTCCTGGCGCGCGATGACGTCGCTGGAATAGAACCGGTTTCCCAGGTGGGTCACCTTGAACCCCTTCCAGGGCGCGATCGACGGGTCGGGGATGTTCACGTTCAGCGTGACATTGGGCGGGATCCCGTCCGCCAGCAGCCGTTCCAGCAGGGCTTCGACGCAGGGCTCGGCCCAGGCGAACGGGAAATCGGTCGCGCTGACCAGCGACAGGGCCACCGACGGGATGCCCTGGATCGTTCCTTCCACCGCCCCGCCCACGGTGCCGCTGTAGTGCACGTCGTACCCGAGGTTCGGGCCCCGGTTGATGCCCGACAGGACCAGCACGGGCCGTCGGGGCAGCAGGTGGTTGACGGCGACGAAGACGCAGTCGGCGGGCGTCCCGGTCAGTGCCCAGCGCATCGTCCCGGCATCCCGAACCCGCAGGGGCTTCGTCAGCGTCAGCGCGTGGGACACGCCCGACATCTCGCGCTCCGGCGCCACCACCGCCACGTCCCCGAACCGGGACGCCGCGCGCTCCAGCGCTTCCAGCCCCGGGGACAGGATGCCGTCGTCGTTGGTCACCAGGATCAGGCGATCTGCCATGGTCAGAACGTCCCGATGTTGAACTCGAAGACCACGGGAGGCTCGCCCTTCTGCGGCTTCAGCGGGAAGCCCCACTCGAAGCGCAGCGGGCCGATCGGCGACCACCAGCGGATCCCGAAGCCCGCCGCCGGCCGCATCTTCAGCGGGTTCGGCCACTGTCCGTCGTCGTAGGCGTTGCCCGCATCGAAGAACACGACGCCGCGCACGCCGATCTGCTGGAAGATCGGGAATTCCGCCTCGACGTTCAGGACCAGTTGCTGGGTGCCGCCGATCTTGAAGGCCGACGGCCACGCGTTCGGGTCCCGGGCCGAGCCGACGGGGATGGACGGGCCCAGGGACGCCCGCTCGAACCCGCGCACCGTGAAGATGCCGCCCACCTGGAACCGCTCGAAGATCGGCAGGGCCTGCCCCTTCGGGCTGAAGATGTAGCCCCAGGCCCCGGCCACCTTGCCGATGATGCCCCAGCCGATCGGGAAGTACTGGCGCGACTTGACGTTCAGGCGGATGTAATCGAAGTCCGAGCCGATCTGGCTGCCCGACCACTCGATGGCCACGCTGGACACGTTGCCCTTGGTCGGGAACATGCGGTCGTCGCGGTTGTCGAACGCAGCGGTCAGCGCCAGGCTGGACGTGATGCCCACCTGGTCCAGGTTCGCCACGGGCACGTTGGCCACGCCCTTCAGGCCGCCGGCGCGGACGTCCACGCCTTCCAGCTTGTACGTGGCGGCCAGCGAGAAGTAGTCGGCGATCCGGCGCCCGAACGTGAAGTCCAGGCCCTTGGACGCCTGGTAGAAGTTGTACTGGGACATGTCGGTGTTGTAGGCGCTGAAGCCGAACGTCCAGTTCGTGTCGAACAGGTACGGCTCATCGAAGCTGAGCACGAAGAAGCGGCGCAGGCTGGACAGCGTGGCTTCCAGCTTGATCGACTGGCCGCGGCCCAGGAAGTTCTGCTTGCTGACCTGGGCCTGGAACAGGAAGTTTTCGACGCTGCTGAAGCCGGCGCCCACGCTGAACGCGCCGGTCTGCCGCTCCTTCACCTCGACGGTGACATCGACCTCGTCGGGCCGCGCGCCCGGCCGCGGCTTCACGGACACGGTCTCGAAGAAGCCCAGTCGCTTGACGCGCGCTTCCGAGTCGCGCAGCTTCGTTTCGTTGTACTGGTCGCCTTCGTAGATGCGCAGCTCGCGCCGGATCGTCCAGTCGCGCGTGCCTTCGTTGCCCACGATTTCGATGCGGCCCAGGTGCGCCTTTTCGCCCTTCTGGATCACGTAGGTGAAATCCAGGATCCGCGTTTCGGGGTGCAGGTCCGTTTCGTTGCCGACGGTGGCGAAGGCGTAGCCCTGGTCCTTGTACTGGTCGCCCAGTTGCTGGATGTCCTTCTGGACGTCGAAGGCGTTGAAGATCTTGCCGGACTTCAACTGCAGTTTCCGGACCACCTCTTCGACGGGCTTCATCAGGTCGCCGGTCACGTTGACCTTGCCCACGGTGTACTGCAGCCCTTCGTGCACGGTGATGCTGATCGTGATGAAACGCCGGTCGCGCGACAGCATCACCACGGGCGGGTCCACCCGGATTTCCGCGTAGCCCTTCGTGTTGTAGAAGAACTGGATCCGCTGCAGGTCCTCGTCGAACTGCTCCTTCTGGAACGTCCCCTTGCCCGTGATGAAGGACAGCAGCGACCCTTCCTGGGTCTGCATGATCTTCTTGATTTCGTCGGCCGTCAGCGCCTCGTTGCCGATGAACTCCACGCGCTGGACCTTGACCTTGGCCTGCTCGCGGATCACGAACACGACGTCCACGAGGTTGTCCGGCTTCTGCTCCTGCCGCCAGTTCACCTCGGCCAGGAAGAATCCCTGCTCCACGTAGTGCTCGCGGATGGCGTCCGCCGACTGTTCGATGCGCTCGATGTCCAGGATGGTCGCCGGGCGGACCACGATCTTCTTGCGGATGTCCTCTTCCGAGATTTCCTTGTTGCCTTCGATGCGCACCTTTTCGATCGCCGGGCGCTCGCGCAGCACGAAGGTCAGTGCCACGCCGTCACCGAACGGTTCCACCTTGGCGGACGCGTCGTTGAAGGCGCCCGTCGCAAACAGGGACTTGAGGTCCGCGGTCACGTCGGTCGGGTCCAGGCGGCGCCCCGAGGCGCTCTTGATCCGCCGGCGCGCCGTTTCCACGTCGATGCGGACGAGGCCTTCGAAGCGCAGGTCCGTCACCATCGGCCCGTTTCCGATCCCGGAAACGGTTCCGCTGTCGGCAGCGGCCTGGGCGCGGGCGGTGGAGGGCGCCAGGAGGACCAGCGCGGCGGTGGCGGCGAGGATCAGGGAAAGCGCCACGGCGACCAGCACTGCCGGGGTGATCGGGCGGGGGGACGGGCGAGGGCCGCGACGGACCGCGAGCCTGCGTTCACCAGCGAACAGCGTCACGCCGTGACCTCCACCGGGTGCACCACGCCATCCTCCAGGCGCAGTACCCGGCCCATGCGCGCCGCCAGCTTCAGGTTGTGCGTCGCGACCAGGAAGGCCGCGCCGAACTCCCGGTTCAGCGAAGCGAGGAGTTCGTGGACCTCCTCGCTGGTGGCGTCATCCAGATTACCCGTGGGCTCGTCGGCGAGGATCAGCCGGGGCTGCATCACCAGCGCCCGTGCCAGCGCAACGCGCTGCTGCTCGCCGCCCGACAGTTCCGACGGGCGATGTTCCACCCGCGGGCCCAGTCCCACGGCCTCCAGCAGGGACCCGGCCCTCTGGAGGGCCTCCCGGCGTGGAAGCCCGCCGATTATGGCCGGAATCATCACGTTTTCCAATGCCGAGAATTCGGGCAGCAGATGGTGGAACTGGAACACGAACCCCAGGTGACGGTTCCGGAAGGCGGCCAGTGCCCGCTCGGGGCGCCCCAGCAGGTCCTCCCCCTCGAAGTGCACCGTGCCGGAGTCCGGCGCATCCAGGGTGCCCAGCACGTGCAGCAGGGTGCTCTTGCCGACGCCGGACTTGCCCAGCACCGCGACCATCTCGCCGGGGGCGATGTCGAAATCCAGCCCCCTCAGGACGTGGATCTCCTTCCCGCCTCGCGAAAAGGACTTCGCCAGTCCCCGGGCCTGCATCAACGCTTCGGCCATGCCCGTCCTCCCGTCCCCGTTGCACGTTCCGTTACCCGTTCCGTTGCACGTTCCGCGTGCCCGTCCTCGCTGCGTACCCGTACCCGCCCCTGTCCCGGCGCTCAATCGTTTCGCAACCCATCCGCCGGCGACGGCTTCGCCACCGACGTCGCCGGATAGATCGTCGCCAGCAGCGCAGACCCCAGCGCCGCCACGGCCACCAGCACCACCTCGCCCAGGCGCACCTCGACCGGCAGCGTCCGGAGGTAGTACTCCGCCGGCAGCCGGATCCCCGCGAACACGATGTACCCGCAGGTGCCCAGCCCCAGCAGCAGCCCCGCCCCGGTGCCGACCGCCCCGATGACCATGCCCAGCCCCAGGAAGACCGAGCGGACGCCGTCCCGCGTCGCGCCCAGGCTGCGCAGCACGGCCACGTCTCGCGATTTCTCCATCGTGATCAGCACCAGCGAGCCGAACACGTTGAACGCCGCGACCAGGATCACCAGCCCCAGGACCAGGAACATCGCGATCTTCTCGACCAGCAGCGCCGAGAACAGCGATCGGTTCGCCTGGGCCACGGTCCGGACCTCGCCGCCGCCGTCCCGCGCCACGATGTCCCGCACCGCGGCCTCCGCAGGCGCCAGCCCGTCCACGTCGTCCAGCATCACGGCCACCCGGTTCGGCGCGGCCAGCAGGAACAGCGCCTCGGCCTCGTCGATGGCTACGTAGGCCGTCTTCAGATCGTGCTCGTAGAGACCGCTGGCGAACGTGCCGGACACCCGGAAGGTCCGCGTCCGGGGCCGCACGCCCGTCGGTCCCACGTCGCCGTCGGGGACCACCACGATGACCTCGTCCCCGGTCCCGACCGCCAGGCTCCGCCCCAGCTCCTCGCCCAGCAGGATCCCCGGCAGCAGGCGACCGGATCGCCCGGCGTCGGCCACGATGATCGGCATCCCCCCGCCCTCGACGTCGGTCTGTGGCGCGCGCTCCGGCCCTTCAGCCGCCGCCTCGACCGGCTTCTTCCGGAACCCCATCTCCCGATCCGACAGCAGGCGCAGCGGGTCCTTCAGGCCGCGCAGCGCCTTCGGCATCGTCGTGGGTTCCAGCCACAGCCGTTCCAGTGCCCCACCGGCCGCCAGCCCGCGGATGACCATCCCCGGGCTCATGTTCGTCGGCGACGTGAGCATCGCCTCGCTTTCGACGAAGGCCTCTGTGGCCGTCGCGCGCGGGGTCGCGGCAAGGTCGCTCGCCAGCGCGGCCACGCGGGCCGGCTCGTCGGAGTCGTCGGACACCCGGGGGCTCGACCGTGATGGTGGGCGAATGGCGCACGATCTTGCCCTTCAGGTCGGCCTCGAACCCGCCCATCACGGACAGCACGACGATCAGGGCCCACACCCCGATGGCGGTGCCCACCATCGCGATGAAGTTCTGTCCCGACACAGGGATCCAGCGGCGCAGCCGGCCGGGCCGCTCGTCGCGGAAGCCCACCAGGATCCGCAGCGCCAGCAGCAGTTGCCACGATTGCGTCGCGCCGGCCTCCGACACGCGCCGCAGGATCCGCAGCAGTCCCGTGACCAGCATCGACACCAGCACGATGGCGAACAGGATGACGCCCAGCAGTTCCAGGACCGGGAGGAGCCAGGACGCCAGGCTGGTCATGCCGTCACCCTTCCGGGCGCAGCAGGGGGAACAGGATCACGTCGCGGATGTTGTCGCAGCCGGTGAGCATCATGACCATGCGGTCGATGCCCAGGCCTTCGCCGGCGGTCGGCGGCAGCCCGAAGGTCAGCGCCCTGACGTAGTCCTCGTCGTACTCCATGGCTTCCGCGTCGCCGGCGGCCTTGGCGGCCATCTGGCCCTGGAAGCGCCGTTCCTGGTCCTGCGGGTCGTTCAGTTCGGAAAACGCGTTGCCGAACTCGTTGGTGCCGATGTACAGTTCGAACCGGTCCACCAGCGTCGGGTCCGCGTCCTTTCGCCGCGACAGGGGCGACACCACTGCCGGGAAGTCCGTCACGAACGTCGGCTGGACCAGGTGCGGTTCCACCTTCGCCTCGAAGGCCAGCATCCCGATGGCCAGCGCCGCGTCGCGCGGGGACACGTCGCCCAGCTTCTTCCAGACGTGCTCGGCCTCGTCCTTCGCGACCCCGCTGGCCAGCACCTTCGGGAACGCCTTCTGGGGGTCGTGGAAATCGGCCTCCTCGAACCCGCAGTACTCCCGCAGGGCGTCGCAGATCGCCAGTCGCCGGAAGGGCGGCTCGAAGTCGATCTTCTGCCCGCGGAACTCCGCGATCAGCGACCCGCGAACCGACTGCACCAGCCCGCGGAACAACTCCTCGGTCAGGTCCATCAGGTCCAGGTAGGTCGCGAATGCCTGGTAGAACTCGATCATCGTGAACTCGGGGTTGTGGCGGTTGCTCAGGCCCTCGTTCCGGAAGTTCCGGTTGATTTCGTAGACCCGGTCGAACCCGCCCACCACCAGGCGCTTCAGGTACAGTTCCGGCGCGATGCGCATGTACAGGTCCATGTCCAGCGCGTTGTGGTGCGTGCGGAACGGCCGGGCGTTGGCGCCGCCCAGCACGGAATGCATCATCGGCGTTTCGACTTCCAGGTAGCCCCGCTCGTCCAGGAACCGGCGGATGTACTGGATCACCTTCGTGCGCGTCCGGAAGACCTCGCGCGATTCCTCGTTGACGATGAGGTCCACGTAGCGCATCCGGTGGCGCTGTTCCATGTCCTTCAGGCCGTGCCACTTTTCGGGCAGCGGGTGCTGGGCCTTCGCGAGGACCCGGTACTCCTTCGCCTGGACGGTCAGTTCGCCGGTGCGGGTGCGGAACAGGGCCCCGCGGACGCCCACGATGTCGCCGATGTCGGTCAGCTTCAGGCGCTCGAAGGTCGCCTCGTCGACCGCGTCCTTCTTGACGTACGCCTGCAGCGTGCCGGACTGGTCCCGGACGCGCAGGAACGCCGCCTTGCCGAACGAGTTGACGGCCATGACGCGGCCGGCGATGGCCACCTCGATGGGCGTCGCCTCCAGCGCGGGACCGTCCTTGTCGCCGGCCGCCGCGACGGCGTCCGCCACGAAGCCCGCGATCCGGAAGTCGTTGGGGTACCGGACCCCGTCGATGGCCTCGATGCCGGCCTGCTTCTCCAGTCGCTGGCGGACCAGTTCGTTCTCGGCGCCTTCCATGCCCATTTCCTCCCCGGAAAACGGCGGCAAATCTAGCGGATACGCGCGCGTGAGTCAAACCCGGGACGAACCGGGCGGGCCCATCGGGAAAGTGTCCCATTCCGGGACCGGGGGGACACTGGAGTGTGCTGAAACCGGACAATGGCTATCTGAGAACAGGTCCAGGCAGGGCGTGGAGTGCGTTTGCAACATATAGAAACCATGCTGGAATTGAGGTGGAAACGTCAGTAGCTCGACTCGCCCAGGAAGGATTCCATCTCGCGGGACAGGGCGGGGTTCTTCAGGCGCGAGAGCGCCTTCACTTCGATCTGTCGCACGCGCTCGCGCGTCAGGCCGACCGCCTCGCCGACCTCCTCCAGGGTGTGCTCGCGCCGGGTGCCGATGCCGTAGCGCAGCCGGATGACCGCCTCTTCCTTCGGGGTCAGGCCCGCCAGCAGCTTCCGGATGCCGCCGCGCAGGTCCGCGTCCACGGCCTCCTCGAACGGGTGCGTCGCGTTGGTGTCCTCGACCAGGTCCATCAGCTGGGCGTCGTCTTCCCCGATCGGGTGCTCCAGGCTGACCGTCCGGATCGTGGTCCGCTCGGCACGCTCGACCTGCTCGACCGTGAACCCCGACTCCTTGGCCAGCTCCTCGACCGTGGGTTCGCGGTCCAGGCTCTGCTGCAGGCGCGTCCGGGTCCGCTGGACCTTGGACAGGCACTCCACCAGGTGCAGCGGCACCCGGATGGTGCGCCCGTGTTCCGCCAGGGCCCGCGTGATCGACTGCCGGATCCACCAGGTCGCGTAGGTGCTGAACTTGTGCCCGAACCGCCAGTCGAAACGACCGACCGCCTTCATCAGGCCGATGTTGCCTTCCTGGATCAGGTCCAGCAGCGGCATGCCGCGGTTCATGTAGTGCTTGGCGATGCTGACCACCAGGCGCAGGTTCGCCCGGATCATCCGTGACCGCGCCTCGGTGACCTTCCGCTGGGCGTCCGCCAGGTCGGTCACCGCGATCGCCAGCGCCTTGCCCGACAGCCCGACGACCAGTTGCGCCGCCCGGGCTGACGCCGCGCCGGCCAGGGTCCCCGAGTCCAGGTCCAGCGCGCCGAACGCGCTGGCGTCCGAGCGGTCCTCGAGGTCGGGCCCCTCGACGCCATCCGACAGGCGGCCGAGCTGGTGCCACAACGTCCGGACTACCATGCGCACGATGCCGGCGCCGAACCGGAACTCGCCGTACGATTCGTGCAGCGCCGCGCCCAGCCACTCCTCGGCCTTCGCCGAGCCGTTCTTGCCCTTGCCCATGCGGCGCCAGCGGGAACCGATGTCCTCGATGCGCGCCGCGAAGGATTCCAGTTCCTGGGTCAGCGACGGTGTCCAGTCCTCGTGGCTGGATTCCTCCAGCGTGGCGACGTCGGACAGGGCCACCTCGCCCGAGGTCAGCCGGTGGGGGAATCCCAGCAGGTGCTCGCGGCAGAAGGGGATGCAGACCATCAGGTCGAAGGTGCGGCGATTGCCGTCCTCCATCGCGATGGCCAGCTCCCGTTCCTCGTCCCGGGACAGCAGGGCCGTGTCGCCGACCCGGCTCAGGTAGGCCAGGATGCCGTTGATCGGGGCGTCCCCGTCCGGCGGCAGCATCTCGGTTCGCGGATCCTCCAGGACCTCGGCGGAACCGTCCATCTCGTCGGCGGGGCTGTTGGAAATCCGTTCCTTCATGCGAGCGATCATCATCGACTCCTCGCGACGCGCCACACGAAAGGTTCTGCAAGAGACGGGCCAATTCGGGCTGCCAGGAACAACGTGCCGTAATCGTCAAGTTTTCAACGAGGACAAACTAAGTCGTATTCGGGAAGGCGCCAGTCCTCAGTCGGAAACCCTGATCCGAATGTCATGGAGGATGCAAAAACCTGCCGGGTTCGCAGGTCCCGGCGGGGTCGATCCTGGACCCGTGCGCCCGGACCTGTCGAAAGCATCGCGCAACCCTTCGTATGTCCATGTATTGTGGTGGAAGAGCAAGCCGACCACTAGATGTAGTGCCTTTTTCTTGACAGCCCCATGACTCCCCGCCTATTCTCGGGGTCGGCGGTAACACCGTCTTCAACGAAAGGCACGGTCATTCCCGGCGCGTCTGTTGGCGTGCCACGGGGATGATCGTCCATGGAGAGGGCCGGATGCGTCGAGAACCGATTCGACGCGGTTCGCGAGGGAAGCAAGGGATGAATGGAATCCAGGAGGACTTGATGTTCGGAAGCCAGACCGCCCCGGCGGTGACCCCTGACCAGGCGGAAGGAATCCTTCGCGAGACCGCCGCGACGCTGACCATGCCGCTGCCGGTCGTCGAGGCGCTCCCGGCGCCGACACCTGACCCGACCCCGGCTGCGGCAACCCCCGTTGCGCGGCCGGCCATCGCGTTCGAGCGCCGGTTCACCACGGCGGGCACCGACCCGTTCGACGGGGTCCGGTGGGAAAAGCGCTCGGCCGTCATCCACGGGGAAGAGGGCCGCGAGGTCTTCCGCCAGGACGACATGGACTTCCCCTCGTTCTACAGCCAGTCCGCGACCAACGTCATCGCGTCGAAATACTTCCGCGGCACGCTGGGCACGCCCCAGCGCGAGCGCAGCGTCCGCGCCATGATCACCCGGGTGGTGGACACTCTTGCCCGCTGGGCGTACGAGGACGGCTACCTCGACGAGGCCGCGTCGAAGTCCTTCCACGACGAACTGGCGTACCTGATCCTCCACCAGTTCGGTTCGTTCAACAGCCCTGTCTGGTTCAACGTCGGCGTCGAGGCCAGGCCCCAGTGCTCGGCCTGCTTCATCAACGCGGTCGAGGACACGATGGAATCCATCCTCGGCCTGGTGAAGACGGAAGGCATGCTGTTCAAGTTCGGGTCGGGCACGGGGACCAACTTCTCGCCGCTGCGCTCGTCCAAGGAGCGGCTTCGGGGCGGCGGCCACCCGTCCGGCCCGGTGTCCTTCATGCGCGGGTACGACGCGTTCGCGGGCGTCATCAAGTCGGGCGGCAAGACCCGTCGCGCGGCCAAGATGGTCATCCTGAACGTCGACCACCCGGACATCATGGAATTCATCGGCTGCAAGGTGAACGAAGAAAAGAAGGCCCACGCGCTGATCGATGCCGGATACGACGGTTCCTTCGGTGGCGAGGCGTACGAATCCATCGCCTTCCAGAACGCCAACAACTCCGTCCGCGTGTCCGACGACTTCATGCAGGCGGTCGAGCGGGACGGCAAGTGGCAGACCCACGCCGTGACCACGGGCAAGGTGCAGGAAACCCTGAAGGCGCGGGAAGTGATGCGCGCGGTCGCCGATGCGGCCTGGGCGTGCGGCGACCCCGGCATCCAGTTCGATTCGACGACCAACGACTGGCACACCTGCGCGGTGACCGGGCGGATCAACGCCTCGAACCCGTGCAGCGAATTCATGTTCCTGGACAACTCGGCGTGCAACCTGGCCTCCCTGAACCTGATGAAGTTCCTGAACGAGGACAGCACGTTCGACACCGACGCGTACCGTCATGCGGTGCGGACCTTCATCCTGGCCCAGGAAGTCATCGTCAGCCGCGCCAACTACCCGACCGACGCGATCGGCGGCAACAGCGAGCGGTTCCGCCCGCTGGGCCTGGGCTACGCGAACCTGGGCGCGCTGCTGATGCAGTGGGGCCTGCCGTACGACAGCGAGGGCGGCCGGGCCATGGCCGGCGCCATCACGGCGCTGCTGACGGGGGAATCCTACGCCCAGAGCGCGCGGGTCGCCGCCCGCGTCGGGCCGTTCGCGGCGTTCGCCGAAAACCGGGATTCGATGCTGCGCGTGATCCGCAAGCACCGGTCCGCAATGGACCGGATCGCCGACCGCTACGTGCCCCGGGCGCTGATGGACGCAGCCCGCGCGTCCTGGGAGGACGCCGTCCACCTGGGCGAGGCCCACGGCTACCGCAACGCCCAGACCACGCTGCTGGCCCCGACCGGGACCATCGGCTTCATGATGGACTGCGACACCACCGGCATCGAGCCGGACATGGCGATCGTCAAGTACAAGAACCTGGTGGGCGGCGGCCTGATGAAGATCGTCAACCAGACGGTCCCGGCCGCGCTGCGCCGCCTGGGCTATGACGATGAAAACGTCAAGCAGATCCTGGACTTCATCGAAAAGAACGACACCATCGAGGGCGCGCCCGCGCTGAAGGACGAGCACCTCCCCGTGTTCGACTGCGCCTTCAAGCCCGCCAAGGGCGTCCGCAGCATCGCGGTGGACGGCCACGTGCGGATGATGTCGGCGGTCCAGCCGTTCCTGTCCGGCGCGATCAGCAAGACCGTCAACATGCCCGCCGACGCGACGCCCGAGGACGTCATGAAGACGTACCTGGACGCGTGGCGCCTGGGCCTGAAGTCCATCGCCATCTACCGCGACGGGTCCAAGAAGGCCCAGCCCGTCACCACCAGCAAGGACGGGGAAAACGCCCGGGACGCGGTCCCGGCGGAAGCGACGCGCCCCCTGCGCAAGCGCCTGCCCGACGAGCGGCAGTCGATCACGCACAAGTTCAGCATCGCCGGCCTGGACGGGTACATCACGGTCGGCATGTACGACGACGGCTCGCCCGGCGAGATCTTCATCCTGATGGCCAAGCAGGGCAGCGTCATCAGCGGACTGATGGACTCGTTCGCGACGTCCGTGTCCATCGCGCTTCAATATGGTGTGCCGCTGCCCGTGCTGGTGGACAAGTTCGCCCACGTCCGCTTCGAGCCGGCCGGCTACTCGACGAACCCGCAGATCGGCTATGCCAAGTCCATCGTGGACTACGTGTTCCGCTGGCTGGCGCTGAAGTTCCTGACCCCCGAGCAGCGGAAGCTGGAAGAAACCGTCACCGACATCGAGGCCAAGCAGGGCGTCACGACCACCCCGCCCCAGCAGAACGAACTGTTCCAGAACTCGCTGGACGCCCCCCCGTGCAGCAACTGCGGGCATCAGATGGTCCGCAACGGGGCCTGCTACAAGTGCCCGAATTGCGGCGAAACGTCCGGCTGCTCGTAACTCCTTTCGCCCCCGCTCACAACCCGTCGGAAACCCATGCGGATTGCCACGTCCGGGTCGCAATTCGATCCCGGTGCCACGTCAGGCGCGACCGGTTTGACGCAATGCGAAAAAATCCCTTGCAACGCCCCGTCATCCGGATATCGTACCTGTATCTGCCGAGGGACGTCCGGATCAAGGACGCCGTCGAGCCAGCGGGCTCCCCAATCATGGGGGAGTCCTGTCGTTTCTCTGGTAGGCACGGGAGGTACATCATGGCGCGAAGGATCGACAAGGCCGCAGTGCTGGGCGCCGGAGTCATGGGCTCCGGAATCGCCGCCCACCTGGCGAATGCAGGGATTCCCTGCCTTCTGCTGGACATCGTCCCGCCGAACCTGACCGAAGAGGAAAAGACCAATCCGATCCACCGGAACCGGTTCGCCCTCGCCGGGATCGAGGTCGCCAAGAAGTTCAAGCCGGCCCCGCTGTTCTACCACGAGAAGTTCGCGTCCCTCGTGACGGTCGGCAACTTCGAGGACGACCTCGAGAAGATCGCCGATTGCGACATCATCATTGAAGTCGTCGTCGAGAACCTGGACATCAAGCGCAAGCTGTTCCAGCGGATCGAACCCTTGATGAAGTGGGGCGCGATCATCTCCTCGAACACGTCCGGCCTGTCGATCGCCTCGATGACGGACGGCTTCGGCCCGCAGTTCAAGCAGAACTTCCTGGTCACGCACTTCTTCAACCCCGTACGCTTCATGAAGCTGCTCGAGATCGTGTCCGGCCCGGACACCGATCCCGAAGTCGTCGACACGTGGGTGCACCTGGGCCAGGAAATCCTGGGCAAGGGCATCGTGTTCGGCAAGGACACGCCGAACTTCGTCGCGAACCGCATCGGCGTCTACGCCATCAACAAGACCATCCAGTTGATGATGGAAGGCGACTACACGATCGAGGAAGTGGACGCCGTGTTCGGCAAGCCGATGGGCCACCCGGGCTCCGCGGCCTTCAAGACGGCCGACCTGGTCGGCGTCGACACGTACAAGCACGTCTCGGCGAACTGCTACGACAACCTGCCGAACGACGACGAGCGGCCCGTGTTCCAGCTCCCGGCGTTCATCGGCACGATGGTCGCCAACAAGTGGCTGGGCGGCAAGACCAAGGGCGGGTTCTACAAGAAGGAAGTCGGCCCCGACGGCAAGAAGCTGGCGCTGGCGCTGGACTGGAAGACCTGCACGTACCGCGAAGCGACCCGTCCGTCGTTCGACTCCGTCAAGTCCACCAAGGGCGTGGCGGACTGCGGCGAGCGTATCCGCAACCTGCTGAACGGCGATGACCGCGCGCAGCAGCTGGCGTGGAAGTCCCTGGCCTACACCCTGATCTACACGGCCAAGCGCGTGGGCGAGATCGCCGACGACGTCGTGAACATCGACAACGGCATGAAGTGGGGCTTCAACTGGGAGCTCGGGCCGTTCGAGGTGTGGGATGCGATCGGCGTGGCCGACAGCGTCGCCAAGATGGAAGCCATGGGCCTGACGGTCCCGGCGAACATCAAGACGATGGTCGCGAAGAGCGAAGGCACGTTCTACAAGAAGGAAGGCATCCAGCGCTACCGCTGGGACTTCCTGACCAACGCCTACGTCGCGATCAACAAGCCCGAGTCCTACATCCTTCTGGGCGACCTCAAGGAGCAGGGCAAGATCGTCAAGGAGAACTTCGGCGCCACGCTGTACGACCTGGGCGACGGCGTTGCCGGCCTCGAGTTCCACACCAAGATGAACTCCATCGACACCGACATCATCGACATGCTGCACGAGAGCATCGATGAGGTCGAGGCGAACTGGGAAGGCATGGTCATCGGCGGCCACGCGGACAACTTCAGCGTCGGCGCCAACATCGGCATGGTCCTGATGGCTGCCCAGATGGGCAACTGGGACATGCTGGACGAGATGATCGCCCGCCTGCAGAACGCCGGCACCCGGATGAAGTACTGCAAGAAGCCCGTCGTCACGGCCCCCTACGGCATGGCGCTGGGCGGCGGCTGCGAGATCAGCATCCACGGTACGCGGATCCAGGCCGCGGCCGAGCTGTACATGGGCCTCGTCGAGATCGGCGTCGGCGTCCTGCCCGCCGGCGGCGGCTGCAAGGAACTGGTCTGCCGGCTGCTCCAGGGCATGCCCGCCGACATGAAGGGCTGCTCGCGGATGCCCTACCTGCAGAAGGCGTTCGAGAACATCGCCACGGCGAAGGTCTCCACCTCCGCCGAAATGGCCCGCTCCCTCGGCTACCTGCGGCCCCAGGACGGCGTGTCGCTGTCCCGCGACCGCCAGCTGTACGACGCCAAGCAGGTCGCCCTGGGCCTGTGGCGCGCCGGCTACCGCCCGCCGCCGCCGCCGGACTGGCTGATCATGCCCGGACCCGATGGCGCGGCCCTGTTCCTGGCCGGGCTGGAGCAGTTCGGCGCGGGTGGCTTCGCGACGCCGCACGACGTCGTGGCCGGCAAGCAGATCGCCAAGGTCCTCACGGGCGGCAACGTCCGTCCGGGCACGGTGGTCACCGAGCAGCACCTGCTGGACCTGGAAAAGGAAGGCTTCCTCTTCCTGATGGGCACCAAGGGCACCCAGGACCGCATCGAGCACATGCTGAAGACCGGCAAGCCGCTGCGGAACTGATTCGGTACGATGGTTCGGGGGCCCCCGGGGCGTTCCCGGGGGCCCCGTGCTGACAATTTGAGGCGCGGGGTCAGGCGAATTGCGGGCCCCGGCCATTGAAAGAGGTTTTGCCATGTCGAAGAACGTCTACATCGTTTCGGCGGCCCGTACGGCCGTCGGCAAGGCGATCAAGGGGACCCTGCGGTCCTACCGGCCCGAGGATCTGGGCGCCAACGCCATCAAGGAAGTGCTGTCCCGCGTGGCCGGCAAGTTCCCGGCGGCGGACGTCGACGACGTGATCATGGGCTGCGCGATGCCCGAAGGCACGCAGGGCATGAACATCTCCCGCATGTGCATGTTCCTGGCGGGGATGCCCTACACGGTCCCGGCGTTCACCGTCAACCGCTTCTGCTCCTCGGGCCTCCAGGCGATCGCCCTGGGCGCCCAGGCCATCGCGGCCGGCTACAGCGAAGTGATCCTGGCGGGCGGCGTCGAGTCGATGTCCACGGTCCCGATGGGCGGCTACAACCTGCTGCCGCACCCGGGCCTGATCGTCGACTACCCGGCGGCCTACACCGGCATGGGCATCACGGCGGAAATCGTCGCCGACAAGTACGGCGTCACCCGCCTGATGCAGGACGAGTTCGCCGTCAAGTCGAACGTCAAGGCCGCGGCGGCCATCAAGGCCGGCAAGTTCAAGGACGAAATCGTCCCCCTGCAGGTCTACGATTACGAGAAGGGCGCGATGGTCACGTTCGACACGGACGAAGGTCCGCGCGCCGACACGACCCTCGAGGGCCTGTCCAAGCTGAAGCCCGCCTTCAAGACCACGGGCTCGGTCACGGCCGGCTCGTCCTCCCAGGTGTCCGACGGCGGCGCCGCGGTGCTGCTGATGTCGGAAGAAGCGGTCAAGAAGTACGACCTGGCCCCGCTGGCCCGGTTCGTGGGCTTCCAGGTCGCCGGCGTGCCCCCGGAAATCATGGGCATCGGCCCGTCCGAGGCCATTCCGAAGCTGTTCAAGAAGCACGGCATCGGCGACAAGGACGTGTCGTTCTACGAACTGAACGAGGCGTTCGCGGCCCAGGCCATTGCCTGCCTGAACCTGCTGTCCCAGTCCGTCGGCCTGGACGCGTCCAAGGTCAACCCGAACGGCGGCGCGATCGCCCTGGGTCACCCGCTGGGCTGCACCGGCGCCAAGCTGGCCGTCCAGACGATCTACGAACTGAAGAGGACCGGCGGCAAGTACGGCGTCATTTCGATGTGCATCGGCGGCGGCATGGGCGGCGCCGGCCTCATCGAGCGCGTCTGATCTGAACTTCGCGTGAACCGACGGCCCTCCGGGGCCCGGGTCGGAAGGCCCGGGCCCCGGGGACGCCGCGAACCTTCGCCTCCCCTACAATGCCTGAACGAATCACCCCAGGACGGGGCATCGGTGCGACCCGCGCGACGCAGGCGGACATCTCCGTGACGAGCGGGCCCGGAAGGCGTCGGCGTCTGGTGGACGGCAAGCAGGCAGGCAGAAGAAGGCAGGCCGGGGGAGGGCAGAGGGGGGCGGGAAGTCCCGTCAGTGGGCCTGGGTCGCGACTCCGGCGACTTCCAGGCGGGTCTGTGCCTTGTGGACGGATGCGAGGAGGACGTTGTAGGCCTGGCCCTCGCCCGGGTGCGACGCGGCGAGGGCCGCGGTGGCATCGACCAGTTTCTTCTGGGCCCGATCGACATCGATGTCGGCGGCGCGCTCGCAGGTTTCGGACAGCACTCCGACCTGGTCGCCCAGTACCTCGACGAAGCCGCCCGCCAACGCGAACCGTTCCTCGCCCGCCGGACCCTGGACGATCATCGGCCCGATGCCCAGGCCCATGACCATCGCCTTGTGGCCGGGCAGGATGCCCATCTCGCCCACGATGCCGGAGAGGATGATCTCGGTGACGTCCATCCCCTTCACGCGGGCGCCTTCCTGAGTGACCACGTCCAGCTTCATGCGCCCCGCCTCACATCAGCCTTCGCCCAGCAACTTGCGGCCCTTTTCGACCGCTTCCTCGATGGTCCCAACCATGAAGAACGCCTGCTCGGGCAGTTCGTCGTGCTTGCCTTCCAGGATTTCCTTGAAGCCGCGAACGGTATCCGCGACCTTCACGAACTTGCCGGGCTGGCCGGTGAACTGCTCGGCCACGAAGAACGGCTGCGACAGGAACCGCTGGATCTTGCGCGCGCGGGACACCGTCAACTTCTGGTCCTCGGACAATTCGTCCATGCCGAGGATGGCGATGATGTCCTGCAGGTCCTTGTATTCCTGCAACTGGCGCTGGACGGCCCGGGCGACGCGGTAATGCTCTTCGCCCACGACGGCCGGGTCCAGGATGCGGGAGGTCGAATCGAGGGGATCGACGGCCGGGTAGATGCCCAGTTCGACGATCTGCCGCGAAAGGACCGTGGTGGCGTCCAGGTGGCCGAACGTGGTCGCGGGCGCGGGGTCGGTCAGGTCGTCGGCGGGCACGTAGATGGCCTGGACCGACGTGATGGAACCCTTCTTGGTGGACGTGATGCGCTCTTCCAGCTCGCCCAGGTCGTAGGACAGGG
>CAIOFV010000071.1 GCA_903857665.1 uncultured Myxococcales bacterium | reverse complement strand
GGATTGCGCATGCAATCTCTTGCCGCAGCCGGAGTCGCCTCGGGCACACTTGATGTTGGCCCGAGCACGCAGGCGGAGGCGAGGGATTGCGCATGCAATCTCTTGCCGCAGCCGGAGTCGCCTCGGGCCCACTTGATGTTGGCCCTTCAGGGAGGAATCATGTCCACCGAAATCCGCGACCTCGAACCCCGGCTCCTGTTCAACCATTTCGCGTCCCTCATCGCAATCCCTCGCGGCTCGGGCAACGAGGCTGCGGCCCGCGAATACGTGCTGTCCTTCGCCCGCGAGCATGGCCTGGACTCGCGCGTGGACCAGGTCGGCAACGTGGTCGTCTGCGTGCCGGCAACCCCCGGCCACGAGGCCGCGCCCACCGTGGTGCTCCAGGGGCACCTGGACATCGTGTGCGAAAAGAACTCGAACGTGACGCACGACTTCCTGAAGGACCCGATCCCCGCCTGGGTGGACGGCGACTTCATCCGCACCCGGGGCACGACCCTCGGCGCGGACAACGGCGTCGGCGTCTCGGCGGGGCTGGCCCTGGCCGAGGACCGCGTCGGCGTCCATGGCCCGCTCGAAATCCTGTGCACGATCGACGAGGAAACCGGCATGACCGGCGCGTTTGGCCTGCGGGCCCCGATGCTGAAGGGCCGGATCATGCTGAACCTGGACTCCGAGGACGAAGGCACGCTGTTCATCGGCTGCGCCGGCGGCGGCGACACGGTCGTCCAGATCCCGGTCGCACGCATCGACGTTCCGACCGGCGCGACAGGCTTCACCGTCAAGGTGACGGGACTGAAGGGCGGCCACTCGGGACTCGACATCAGCCGCAACCGCGGCAACGCGATCCGGATCCTCGCCCGCGCGCTGGAAGCCGGCGCCGGCGTGGACGGCGCCCATATCGCCTGCCTCGAAGGCGGCAGCAAGCGCAACGCGATCCCGCGCGAAGCCAGCGCGTGCGTATGGGTGCCGGCCGACCACGCCGCCACCTTCGCGGACAGGGTCCAGGCGCTTGCGACGCGCGTTCGCGTGGAACTGGGCAAGGCCGACCCGGACCTCGCCATCGCGGTCGAACCGATCGGCTGCGACCTGCGCCCGGTGGGGCAGTCGGCGACGATCCTCCGCCTGATCAACTCCCTGCCCCACGGGCCCATCGTGATGAGCCAGGACATCCCCGGGCTGGTGGAAACGTCGACCAACATCGGCATCGTCGCGCTGACCGACACCGAGTGCACCGTGACGTGCCTCAGCCGCTCCTCGGTCGGTCCGGCGATGGACACCGTGCGCGAATCGATCCGGTCCCTGGCCGAACTGGCGGGCGGCACCGCCGAACTGGTCAACGGCTACCCGGGCTGGCGCCCGAACGTCGATTCGCCCATCCTGAAGGTCTGCCGCGCGGTGTGGCAGGAGGTTTCGGGCCACGAGGCGATCGTCACGGCGATCCACGCGGGCCTCGAGTGCGGCGTCATCGGCGAAAACGTGCCGGGCCTCGACACGATCTCGCTGGGTCCCGACATGCGGAACGTCCATTCGCCCGACGAATACCTTTCCATCCCGTCCACGGCCCGCTTCTACGCCTACCTGAAGGCGATCCTGGCGCGCCTGGCCTGATCCCCGCCCTTGCCCCGCACTGCCTCCAACCACTACAATGTCGCGGGTTTCCCGAGGTCTTGCTGATGGTTCGAGCCTACTGCGCAGCCGCGTCGCTCCTTGCGGCTGCGACAATGCTGACGACATCGGCTCCGGCGCTCGCACAATGCCCCAGCGGGACGTCGCAGGTCGCGGCCACCTGCGGGACGATCGCCACGGCAGGGTGCTGCAACGACGCGGACCACATCCGGACGTGCGTGGGGGGCGTGCTGTGCGAGCAGTACTGCACTACCGACTGGTGCTACTGGACCGCGTCGAGCACCCAGTACACCTGCGGCCCCTCCCAGTTGGCCGACCCCACCGGCACCTATCCCCGCACCTGCCCCTGCGTGGCCGACTGCACCGGCAAGGTCTGCGGCACCGACGGTTGCAGCGGCACCTGCGGCCCGGATTGCCCCACCGGACAGCAATGCGTCAACGGCGCCTGCCAGTGTGCCCCCCAGTGCGCCGGCAAGGACTGCGGCGATGACAGCTGCGGCGGTTCCTGCGGCACCTGCAACTCCGGCACGACGTGGGCGTGCCAGGCCGGGACCTGCGTCTGCACGCCGACCTGCGTCAATCGGCAATGCGGTTCCGACGGCTGCGTGGGCAACTGCGGCACGTGCCCCACGGGCCAGATCTGCACGGGCGCCCTGCACTGCATCGACAAGCCCTGCACGCCGGTGTGCTTCGCCCGCGAGTGTGGTGACGACAAGTGCGGCGGGTCGTGCGGCACCTGCACCGTCAACCAGTCGTGCATCCTGTTCAGCGGCCAGTGCGCCGCCAGCACCTGCACGCCCGCCTGCACCGGCAAGCAATGCGGCGACGACGGCTGCAGCGGCTCCTGCGGCACCTGCACCGGCAGCACCACATGCTCCCCCCTGGGGACCTGCGTCACGGGCACCTGCCAGCCTTCCTGCACCGGCAAGGCCTGCGGCAGCGACGGCTGCAGCGGGTCGTGCGGGTCCTGCACGGACGGGATGCAGTGCGACGGGTCGGGCCAGTGTGTCGCCGGATCCTGCCAGCCCCAGTGTTCGGGCCACCAGTGCGGCCCGGACGGGTGCGATGGCACCTGCGGCGCCTGCGTCCCCCCCGAAACCTGCACCGCGGAATTCCAGTGCGTTGCGCCCTGCCAGGCCCAGTGCGGCGTCCGGCAGTGCGGCGACGACGGTTGCGGAGGTTCGTGCGGAACGTGCGGCAACGGGCTGTACTGCGACCCCACGTTCCGCTGCCGGGCCGGCGTCCCCCCGGACCCGGGCGTCGAAAGCGACATCGCGACGTCGGACCGTGGCACCGGTGATTCACCCTCGGCCGGCGACTCCAACGCCGCCGACCGTTCGGTCACGGACGCCACGTCGTGCCCGGCCGGCTACACGCAGTACTACGGGCAGTGCATCCCGCCCAAGGAATCGAAGTCGGCCGGCGGATGCGCGTCGAACCGCACCCCCTCGCCCGCCACCGCCTGCCTGTTGCTCAGCCTGCTGGTCGTCCTGGCGATCGCGCGTCGCCGTCCGCGCGTCGGTCCGAGGTGATCGGCGCCGTCCCGGCGTCCCCGGCCCGATCCGGCGCGCTTCAGAACAGCATCAACTGCACTTCCGCATGCAGCGCAGAGGCCTCGATGCCCGCCTCGCGGATCCGCTGCGCGATCCCTTCGGCGCCGTGTCCCACCGTGACGACCCGCGCCGCGCCGGTCCGTTCGATCAGCGCCAGGAGGCCCGCCGGGTCCAGGTGCCCCGTCAGCGGGATTCCCTCGTCCACGTGCATCCTGGCCAGCACGTCCGGCATCAGGCTCCGACCGGACAGCCAGACCAGGCGGGCGCGCTTCAGCCCGGTGACGGTCCGCTTGAATCGCAGGGTCTCGGGCAGCACCAGCGCGTGGTCGTGGCGCGGTGCCCCGCGAAACTGCCGGGCCGCCCCCGGCTCGAACCCCAGCAGGCGATACTGCTGGTTGACGGCCGCGACGGCCCGGTGGACCAGCACGGGCACCCCGCCATCCACCAGCGCCCGGACCACTTCCTGCGACTTGCCCATCAGCGACCCCAGGAACACCGGCGTCCGACCGGTCACCAGGGTCCTTCGCGCGGTATCCACCACCTGCGCCAGCGCGTCGGCCCGAGTCGGGAAGGACCGGTCCAGGCTCCCGTAGTCGGCCCTCAGCACCAGCACGTCCCCCTTCGGCACCTGCGCCGCCTCGGCCATCGGGTGGGGCTGCAAGGCGACATGGGACGCATACAGGACGGTGGTTCCCTGCGTCGCTACGCGGAGGATCGACGCGCCCGGCATGTGGCCCGATGGGTGCAGGGTGATTTCGAGCGCACCGAGCCGAAGGACCTGGCCGAACGGCGCCACAAGGGGGGAGAAACCGGGCCGTGCGACCCGGAGCAGGGCGCGGGTCCGGTCCGTGCACAGCGCCCGGGCAAAACGGCCGGCGTCGCGCACCCGGGCCGAGGACAGGAACGTGAGGACGTCGGGTCGCCGGGCGTCGAACCACAGCACCGAGCCCACGAGGTGGATCCCCCGGTCCCACGCGAACTCCGGCCGCTCCACCACCCCCCCCTGTCACGCCGGCAGTCTGATCTCGAATTCGGTGCGGACGTATGGCACGCTCGACACGCTCACGCGCCCGCCCATCTCCTCCAGCAACTGGGTCACCGTCGCCAGGCCCAGCCCCGTGCCCCGGGGCTTCGTCGTGTAGAACGCGTCGAAGATCCGCTGCAGGTCCTCCTGCGGGATCCCGCAGCCGTTGTCGATGATGCGCACCACGGCCCACGCGTGGCCGCCTTCCGCCTCGGATCTGAGGCGCACGACCAGTTGCCCGCCGTCGGACATGGCCTCGACCGAGTTCTTGCACAGGTTCAGGAAGACGCGATGCAGGCGTTGCGGATCCCCAGTCAGGGTCAGCCCCGCCTCGATATCGGAGGCCACCTCCAATCGTGCCGCCGCCGGATCTCCCCTCACCACCTGCACCACCTGCTCCAGCAGCTCCGACAGGTCCATGCGGACCACGTCGCCCTTCCGCGGGCGGGCGTAGTCCAGCAGCTCGGTGATCCACTCGTTCAGGCGATCGGCCTCCCGGACGACGATGTCCAGCGCACGCCGATCGTCCCCGACCATGCCCGAAGCCATCGACAGCATCTGGGCCGATGCCGATATCGCGGCCAGGGGATTGCGGATTTCGTGGGCGACCACCGCGGACAGTTTGCCGATCGTGGCCAGTTGCTCGTCGGCCTTCATCCGCGCTTCCAGCACCTTCACCGTGGTCACGTCCGTGACATCCAGGATGCGGCCCATCATCTCGCCGGTCCTGGACACCAGCGGCGTCACCGCCACCTTCAGCCAGCGCCGCTCGCCGCCGACCCCCGGAACGCAGCACCTCGAAGGGCTCGCGATAGTTCCCCATCGGCGCGCGCAGGTCGGGCACCAGTTCGAACAGGTCCCGGCCCTTCGACCGGTTCATGTCGATACCCAGCATCTCTTCCGCGGCCCGGTTCACATGCAGGATCCGGTCATCCAGCCGGCAGGTGACGATGCCCGTATCGACCGACGTCAGGATCGATTCATGCAACTGGCGCAGGTCCTCCAGCGTCGAACGATACTGCTCGCGCTGCACGTCCGACCGGCGCAGCTGCTCGGACAGGTACGACGACAGGATGCCGATGCTGATGAACGCGACCGCGTTCAATCCCACCGAGTACAGCACGCTATCCAGCGAACCGCGAACCACCGTGTCCGTCAGGAACCAGGGCAGCCCGACCTGTCCCAGCTCCATCAGCGCGATGAGGGTCATCATGCCCAGCGCCCCGAGGATCGTCAGGATCGTCCCGGACCGGCCCAGGATGATCCCCCCCACGACGATGTTCAGCGAAAAGAAGAACGTGAACGCCGAGCCCGTCCCGCCCGTTGAGGTCACCAGGACCGCCGACAGCAGGGCGTCCTGCCCCATCTGCAGCAACGCGATGATCTGCAGCGCCCGCCGCCCCTTGACGGTCAGCAGCACCGGGAAGTACAGCGCGGCCGGGATCAGCCAGACCATCCCGACCCACATCAGCGTGTCCCGGACGAACTCGATCAGGGACAGCCCCGTGTTGCCGGAAAAGATCGCCGTCGCGGTGACCAGGACGAGGAGGCTGACGATGCGCAGCCAGGACAGCCAGAGCAGCTTCCGGCGCAGGGATTCCACCGCCCAGGACGACGCGGGTTCCTCCGACCGCTCGCGCAGTTCGTCGCGAAGGGGCCACCGCGCCGGGGTCAGATCCCGGACAGGTGCCGATGCTCCCGTATCCGTGGCACCGCCATCCATCGGGGTCTGCTCCGGGGCGAGGCTACTGCTTGCCGGACATGTTGTCGGCCATGGCGAAGATCGGCAGGTACATGGCGACCATCACGAATCCGACCATGCCGCCGATGACGACCATGATCATCGGCTCGATCAGCGACGTCAGGGCATCGACCGCAACATCGACCTCGTCGTCATAGAAGTCCGCGATCTTGGTCAACATGACGTCCATTGCGCCCGTCGACTCGCCGACCGCGATCATCTGGACGACCATCTTGGGGAAGATCTTCGTTTCGTCCAGCGGGCCCGCGATGTTCTTTCCTTCGGCCACCTTGGCGCGCACGTAGTTGACCGCTTCCTCGATCACCTTGTTGCCCGCCGACCGGGCCACGACGTCCAGGCCGTCCAGGATCGGGACGCCCGAGGAAACCAGGGTGCCCAGGGTGCGGGTGAATCGCGCGATCGACGATTTCTGCACCAGCGATCCGATGACGGGCATCCTCAGCAGCATCAGGTCCAGCAACCGGTGACCGAACGGGCTGCGCTTGAACAGGATGAACGCGATCGTCAGGGCGACCCCGATCAGGGCGACCAGGGGCAGGTAGTGGATGAAGTTGTCGGACAGCTTCACCACGAACCGCGTCATTGCGGGCAGTTCCCGGTTTCCCACGGACTTGAACATGCCTGCGAACGACGGGACGATCTTCCACAGCATCAGCACCATGATGGCGCCGGACGCACCCAGGACGAAGGTCGGGTACTTCAGCGCGCCCGCCACCTTCTGCTTCATCTTCATCGATTTTTCGGTGTACTGCGCCAGGCGTGTCAGGATGGTGTCCAGGATACCGCCGACCTCGCCGGCCTGCACGAGGCTCACGAACAGCGTGTCGAACACCTTCGGATACTTCTTCAGGGCGTCGGCCAGCGTCGAACCCTGCTCGACCTGCCCCTTGACGCCCATGATGACCTTCTGGAACTCGACGTCGGGTTCCTGGCTGCCCAGGATGTCCATGCACTGCACCAGCGGCAGGCCCGCGTCGATCATCGTCGCCAACTGCCGCGTGAAGACCACGAGGGTCTTGGTCTTGACGCCGCCCATGCGGGGTATGTTGATCTCGATCTGGCCCCAGGCGCGGCCGACCTTCGAGACCTGCACCTGCATGGATCGCAGCTTGGACTCGGCCTCGGCCGAACTGCTGGCGTCGATGAAACCCTTCTTGAACTGACCCTCGCGAGTCGTTCCTTCCCACGCGAACTTCGCCATGGAAAGCGCCCTCCCGCCCGACTACAGGCCTGCCTGCGTAAACATGTTCTGGAGCTCCTCGAGGTCGCCCGCGTGCGCCAGCGCCTCCTCGCGACTGATCATCCGGTCCCGGAACAGTTTCAGCAGCGCCTGGTTCAGCGTCTGCATCCCGAACTTCGTCTGGCCCATCTGCATCTGCGAGTAGATCTGGTGCGCCTTGCCTTCACGGATCAGGTTGCGGATGGCAGGGTTCGGCATCATCAGTTCCACCGCGATGACCCGCCCCTTGCCGTCGGCCCGCGGCAGCAACTGCTGGCTGAGGATGCCTTCGCAGACGAACGAGAACTGGGTCCGCACGCGCTCCTGCTGGTCCACCGGGAACAGGTCCATCACGCGGTGGATCGTCTGGACCGCGCTGTTGGTATGCAACGTGGACAGCACCAGGTGGCCCGTTTCGGACAGGCGCAGCGCCGTTTCCATCGTTTCGGTGTCGCGGATTTCGCCCACCAGCACCACGTCGGGGTCCTGGCGCATGACATAGCGCAGTGCGTCGGCGAAGTTGGCCGTATCGGTCCCCACCTCGCGCTGGTTCACGATGCAGTTCTTGTGGCGGTGCAGGAACTCGATCGGGTCCTCGATCGTCAGGATGTGCCCGCGGCGCCGCTGGTTGATGGCATCCACCATCGAGGCCAGCGTCGTGGACTTGCCCGATCCCGTCGGGCCCGTCACCAGGATCAGCCCGCGGGGGCGTTCCACCAGGGCGCTGATCGCGGGCGGGATGCCCAGTTCGTCGAACGTCATGATGCGGGACGGGATCTGCCGGATGGCGCCAGCGACGCTGCCGCGCTGCCGGAAGAAGTTCGCGCGGAACCGGCTGACGTTCCGCCACTGGAACGACATGTCGATCTCGCTCTTTTCCTCGAAGCGCTTCTTCTGCGATTCGGTCAGCACCGAGTAGCAGAGGCGCTGGGTGTCGGGCGGCGTCAGGGGCGGCACCTTCACCGGGTACAGCGAGCCGTCCACGCGCAACTGGGGGGGAGTGCCGACCGTCAGGTGCAGGTCCGACGCCCCCTTTTCGACCATCACCTGCAGCAGCGCATGGATGTCCAGCCCGGGATTGGACGAGACGGCGGTCTGCGCGGGGCCCGATGTGACGGTGTTCCTCGGGTCGTTGGGGGGCGGCACGCTCATCGTTCGCCTCAGTCGGCCCGGGTCACCCGCATGACTTCCTCGATCGTGGTCTGGCCGGACTTGATCTTCGCCAGGCCGGCGCCGCGCAGGGTCAGCATCCCCAGGCGCATCGCCTCGCGCTTCAGTTCCATGGCAGAAAAGCCCTGCAGGATGGCTTCCTTGATTTCGTCACTGCAGGGCATGACCTCGTAGATGCCGGTGCGTCCGCGGTACCCGGTTTCGTTGCAGTTCCGGCAGCCCTTGCCCTTCATCGGCTGGATCGTCTTGGCGTCCTCTTCCGAGAAGCCGCATTCCATCAGCACCTCGGGAGCCACCTCGACGGGTTCCTTGCACTCCTTGCAGATCCGGCGGACCAGGCGCTGGGCCATGATCAGGATCAGCGACGCCGTCAGCAGGAACGGCTCGATGCCCATGTTCAGCAGTCGATTGATCGTCGATGGCGCGTCGTTGGTATGCAGCGTCGACAGCACCAGGTGGCCCGTCAGTGCGGCCTTGACCGCCGTTTCCGCGGTTTCGAAGTCGCGGATCTCGCCGACCATGATGATGTCCGGGTCCTGCCGCAGGAAGCTGCGCAGCGCCGCGGCGAACGTCAGGCCGATTTCCTCCTTGACGTGCACCTGGTTGACGCCGGGGATGTTCATTTCGACCGGGTCTTCCGCGGTCGAGATGTTTTCCGACGGCGTGTTCAACTCCGTCAGCGCCGAGTATAGCGTCGTCGATTTGCCCGATCCCGTGGGCCCGGTGACCAGCACCATGCCCCACGGCTGGTGGATCGCCTCGCGGAAATTCCGCAGGGGCACCTCCTCGAACCCGATCGCCCCGAGGTCCAGTTTCAGGGCCGACTTGTCGAGGACGCGCATGACGACCTTTTCGCCGAACAGGGTCGGCAGGACGCTGACGCGGAAATCGACTTCCTTGTCGCGACCCAGCACCAGCCGGATGCGCCCGTCCTGAGGCAGGCGTCGCTCGGCGATGTCCAGCTGCGACATGATCTTGATGCGCGAGGTGATGGCGTTCCGCAGCCGCATCGGCGGGCGCATGATTTCGTACAGCACGCCGTCCATGCGGTAGCGGACGCGGAAGTCCTTTTCGTAGGCCTCGATATGGATGTCGGACGCCGACCGCTTGACGGCATCGACCATGATCATGTTCACCAGGCGGACGACCGGCGCATCCTCGGTGGCCTTGGCCAGTTCGTCCATGTCGACGTCGTCGCTGCCGGCGACGGTGACGTCCTGGTCGCCCTCGATCTCGTCGAACAGGGACTTCAGCGTTTCATCGTGGCGCGTGGTGCCGTAGTAGCGTTCGATGGCCTTGCGGATCGAGGTTTCGGACGCGACGACGGCCTCGACGTTCAAGCCCGTCAGGAACTTGATGTCGTCCATCGCATAGATGTTGCCCGGGTCGCTCATCGCCACGATCAGCGTGGACCCCTGGCGCGCGATCGGCATCAGGACGTGGCGTTCGGCGACCTCGCGCGGGACCAGGCGAACGACGTCCTCGGTGATCTCGCACTCGTCGAGGTTGATCGACGGCACGCCGTACTGTCGCGACAGGAAACTGATGAGCTGGCTTTCCTCGAGGTACCCCAGCTTCGCCAGGGTGTACCCAAGGTTCTCGCCCTCCTTCTGGATCTGCTGCGCCTCGTGCAGCTGCGTCATGTTGACCAGCTTCTCGCGCAGCAGGATGTCGCCCATCCCGCCGGCACGATCGGCCTTGACCGGCGTGAAGTCCTTGGAACCCGGGCCGGCCTTCACCGGCATCCAGTCCTTGGCCTGACCGGAGGAACCGTTCGCGGTCCCTGTTTCGCCGGGCTTTTTGGGGTCCCGAGGGTCGGTAGCCATCGCTCTCCCTTGGTTCTGGCGCCAGTCGCGCCGCCGCCACATTCTAAGAGCGGAGACCGCGCGGTGTCAAGGAAACCCGAGGAGCGTCGCGTCGTTGTGGCATGCGGTCCGGAACGTTGTCGGGGCGGGTTCCCGGGCGGATGGCGAGGCCGTGTGACCCCCTATCCCCGCCACGAATTCAGCACGCGCATGTAGTTCGCGCGCTCGAAGGCCTCGGGGTTGGGGCTCTTTTCGAGGCTCATGCTGCCCCGGGCCTGGCCCAGCGACTCGTACTCGTGCTCGCCCAGCCACGTGGCCAGCCCGGTCCGCAGTTCCTTCGCGTACGCGGGACCGTTGCGCAGCAGCGCCGACACGACGTGCACGACGCTGGCGCCTGCCATCACCGACTTCACGACGTCGGGGACCGTGTGGACGCCGCCGGACAGGGCCAGGGAACCCGGGAACGGGCCCGACAGGAGGGCCAGCCACCGCAGGCGGAGCAGCAGTTCGGACGAGTCGGACAGCCGCAGGGTCGGCATGACCTCCAGCCGCTCGATGTCGATGTCGGGCTGGTAGAACCGGTTGAACAGCACCAACCCGTCGGCCCCGGCCGCATCCAGCCGGGTAGCGAAGTTCTTCAGCGACGTGAAGAACGGCGACAGCTTGACGGCCACCGGGATCGTCACGGCGGCCTTGACCGCCTTGACGATGTCCACGGTGCGCTGCTCGATCGCGTCGCTGGTTTCCCCTGCGCCGGCGGCCACGTAATACACGTTCAGTTCCAGCGCGTCCGCACCGGCCTGCTGGATCAGCCGGGCGTACTCGACCCAGCCTGTGCCCGTCGAGCCGTTCAGGCTGCCCACGACCGGGCATGATACCAGGGCCTTCACCCTGCGGATCTGGTCCAGGTACTCCTCCGGGCCCAGCCGGTACTCCGCCGGCTCGGGGAAGTACGACATCGCCTCGGCGCTCGACTCGGCCGACAGGTCGCGGTCCAGCACTTCCTTGATCTGGTCCTGCGCGATCTGCTCTTCGAACAGCGAGTGCATCACGATGGCGCCGATGCCGGCCTCTTCCAGGCGACGGACCGCGTCCAGGTCCGTCCCCAGCGGCGAGGCGCCTGCGACGATCGGGTTCGTGAGTTCCAGTCCCAGGTAACGGGTGGTCAGCTTCATCATCATCCTCCTCGTTCGCTCGCCCGGGGTTACGAAGCCTTGGTCCCCTCGGCCGGGGCCGCGGCGGGGGCCGCAGTGCCGTCCTGCGTCGGCATCGCCATCCGTGCGATCTGCTCGTACACCGCGAAGCGGTTCGTCAGTTCGCGCTGCGCCGTCTTCATCAGCATCTTGAAGTGCTCGGGGTTCTGGCGCTCCACCATGCGGAAGCGCGTCTCGTTCTTGGTGAACTCGGTCAGATCGATCTTCGGCGCGCCCGAATCCATCACCAGCGGGCTGCCGCCCTGGGCGATGCGCCTCGGATCGAACCGGAACAGCGGCCAGTGGCCCGAATCGACCGCCAGGCGCTGCTGATCGGGGCCGTGGACCAGGTCGTAGCCGTGGGCGATGCAGTGGCTGTAAGCGATGATGATCGAGGTGCCCGGGTAGGCGTCGGCCTCCTCGAACGCCTTGACCGTCTGGGCGTCCTTGGCGCCCATCGCGACCTTGGCCACGTACACGTTCCCGTAGGCCATCGCCATCATCGCGAGGTCCTTCTTGCCCGTGGGCTTGCCCGCCATCGCGAACTTGGCCGACGCGCCCATCGGCGTGGCCTTCGAGGCCTGGCCGCCGGTGTTGGAGTACACCTCGGTGTCCATGACCAGCAGGTTCACGTCGCGCCCCTGCGCCAGCACGTGGTCCAGGCCGCCGTAACCGATGTCGTACGCCCATCCGTCGCCGCCCAGCACCCACACGCTCTTCTTGACGAAGAAGTCGGCCAGGGCGTCCAGCCGGCGCGCCTCGGCGCCCTCGACGCCCTTCAGCACCTCGCGCAGCGCCACCACGCGCAGCCGCTGGGCCTGGATGTCCGCTTCCGTGACCTGCGGCGCGCCCAGCAGGCTCGTCACCAGGTCGAACCCGATCTGGCCGGCCAGCCCGCTCAGAAGGTGCGTCGCCAGCGCCTTGTTCTGGTCGATGGCCAGCCGGTACCCGAAGCCGAACTCCGCGTTGTCCTCGAACAGGCTGTTGGACCACGCCGGGC
This sequence comes from uncultured Myxococcales bacterium, assembly GCA_903857665.1. Lineage (GTDB taxonomy): Bacteria > Myxococcota_A > UBA9042 > DTJE01 > DTJE01 > CAIZWN01. Next base: position 4,091 of record CAIOFV010000071.1, on the reverse strand, counting down.
CGCGGCCGTTGGCGTCCTTGCAGTAGGGCGTCGTGGGCAGGTTGCCGCCATAGATCGACGAGCAGCCCGTCGCGTTCCCGATGAGGGTGCGATCGCCGAACATCTGGGACAGCAGCTTGACGTAGGGCGTCTCGCCGCAGCCCGCGCAGGCGCCGCTGTACTCGAACAGAGGACGGAAGAACTGGGTGCCCTTGACCGTCGCCTTGATCTGCGTGCGATCCGGGTCGGGCAGCGCCAGGAAGAACTTGTAGTTCTCGCGCTCGGCCTCGCGCAGCGGCATCTGCGGCACCATGTCCAGCGCCTTGTGCTTCGGGTTCGCCTTGTCCTTCACCGGGCAGATCACCGCGCACAGCGTGCATCCGGTGCAGTCCTCGGGGGCGACCTGCAGCATGTACTTCCAGCCCTTGTACTCGCCGGCCTTGTAGTCGATCGACTTGAACGTCGGCGGCGCGTCCTTCAGCGCTTCCGGCGGGGCGACCTTCGGGCGGATCGCGGCGTGCGGGCAGATGATCGCGCACTTGTTGCACTGGATGCAGATCGCGGGATCCCACGCGGGGATGTCGATCGCGATGTTGCGCTTCTCCCACTGGGTGGTTGCGGTCGGCCAGGTGCCATCGACCGGGAACGCCGACACCGGCAGGCTGTCGCCGTTGTTCGACATCATCACGGCCGTTACGTTCTTGACGAACTCGGGGGCCTCGGCCACGACCGTCGGCGAACGGCCGACCGTCGACGACACGGCGCCCGGCAGGGTCACCTCGTACAGGTGCGCCAGGGTGTGATCCACGGCCTGGAAGTTCTGCTGGACGACCACGTCGCCCTTCTTGCCGTAGGTCTTCTTGATCGCCTTCTTGATCTGGGCGATGGCCTCGTCGCGCGGCAGCACGCCGGAAATCGCGAAGAAGCAGGTCTGCATGATGGTGTTGATCCGGACGCCCATTCCGGTTTCCTTGGCGACCTTGTAGGCGTCGATCGTGTACAGCTTCAGCTTCTTGGCCAGGATGTCCTGCTGGACCTCGCGAGGCATGTGGTCCCACACCTCGGTCTTGTCGAACGGCGAGTTCACCAGGAACGTGGCGCCGGGCGCCGCGAAACCCAGCATGTCGTACTTGTCCAGGAACGACCAGTTGTGGCAGGCGACGAAGTTGGCCTTGCGGACCAGGTAGGCCGAACGGATGCGGCGCGGCCCGAAGCGCAGGTGGCTGATCGTGATCGCGCCGGCCTTCTTCGAGTCGTACACGAAGTAGCCCTGGCCGAAGTTGTCCGTTTCCTCGGAAATGATCTTGATGCTGTTCTTGTTGGCGCCGACGGTGCCGTCCGAGCCCAGGCCGAAGAACACGGCCCGCACCACGTCGTTCGGCTCGATGTCGAACTCGGGGTCGTAGGCCAGCGACAGGTGCGTGACGTCGTCCTCGATGCCCACCGTGAAGTGGTTCCTGGGCTTCGCCGCCGACAGGTTGTCGAACACGGCCTTGACCATCGAGGGCGTGAATTCCTTGGACGACAGGCCGTAGCGGCCGGCCACGACGCGGGGGTCCGCGGCGAACGGCGACGTGCCGTCCGCGCGGGCCTCGGCCAGCGTCGCCAGGATGTCCAGGTGCAGCGGCTCGGCCAGCGCGCCGGGTTCCTTGGTGCGATCGAGGATCGCGATGGACTTCGTGGTCGCGGGCAGCGACGCCAGGAAATCCTTCGTGGACCAGGGGCGGTACAGGCGGACGCTGACCACGCCGATCTTCTCGCCGCGGGCCCGCGCCCACTCGACGTATTCGTAGGCCGTGTCCGCGCCGGAACCCATCAGCACCAGCACGCGATCGGCGTCGGGGGCGCCGACGTAGTCGAACAGCTTGTACTTCCGGCCCGTCAGGGCGCCGAAGCGGTCCATTTCCTGCTGGACGATCGCCGGGCAGCGGTCGTACCACAGGTTGCATGCCTCGCGGGCCTGGAAGAACGCGTCGGGGTTCTGCGCCGTGCCGCGAATCATCGGGCGGTCGGGCGACAGGGCGCGGGCGCGGTGCTCGGCGATCATCGACTCGTCGAGCATCGACAGCAGGTCCTGGTCGGTCAGTTCCTCGATCTTCGCGACTTCGTGAGACGTGCGGAAGCCGTCGAAGAAGTGCAGGAACGGCACGCGCGACCGCAGCGTGGCGGCCTGGGAGATCAGCGCGAAGTCGTGCGCTTCCTGGACCGAGCACGACGACAGCATCGCGAAGCCCGTGTTCCGGCAGCCCATCACGTCCGAATGGTCGCCGAAGATCGACAGGGCGTGCGACGCCAGCGTGCGGGCGGAAACGTGCATCACGAACGAGGTCAGTTCGCCCGCGATCTTGTGCATGTTCGGGATCATCAGCAGGAGCCCCTGGGACGCCGTGAACGTCGTGGTCAGGGCACCGGCCTGCAGCGCGCCGTGCACCGCGCCCGCGGCGCCGCCCTCGGACTGCATCTCGGACACGCTGGGCACGATGCCCCAGATGTTCTTCTTGCCCTGCGCGGACCACTCGTCGGCCCACTCGCCCATGTTCGACGAGGGCGTGATCGGGTAGATCGCGATGACCTCGTTCGTCCGGTGAGCCACCGAGGCGGTGGCCTCGTTGCCGTCCAGGGTAACCATGCGTCGGCTTGACATCGTCTACTCCTGCGTGAACCGCACTCCGGGGGACCCGCGCCGGTCCGTTATTCAAGCGGAATCGGGCACTTGGCCCCTCCGCAATCCGGCGCGGAGTCTAGTGGGATGGCCCCGTTTTGTCAAGGCAAATCCGACCTCCGAACGGCCCCGGATGCGGCGCATCTGGTGCTCGCCCGAGCACGAAGGCGGAGGCGACGGGATCGCGAAGCGATCTCTCGCCGGAGCCGGAGTCGCCTCGGGCGCATCTGGTGCTCGCCGGAGCCGGAGTCGCCTCGGGCGCCTCAGTGCTATACAATACGGCCCCCGTGGTCCCGGGAGGATTGGACATGCCCGGTCAACTGGTCCTCGCGTCCGCATCGCCGCGACGCAAGGAACTTCTGGAAAAGGTGGGCTTTTCGGTCAAGCCGATGCCCTCGACGGTCGATGAGGAGCGGCAACTGGCCGAGCCCGCGGAGACCTTCGTCAAGCGGATGGCCCGCACGAAGGTCCTCACCGTCGTCGAACGGATCCAGCAGACGCTGTACCCCGACGGGGAAACGGCACGCCTCGGGGCCCGCCTCACCCGCGAAGCGCCGCTGCGCTGGGTGCTGGGCGCCGACACGGTCGTGGTGCTGGGGGACGAAATCCTCGGCAAGCCGGTGGACCACGAGGACGCGGCCCAGATGCTGCTGCGCCTGCAGGGCACCGAGCACTTCGTGCTGACGGGCTTCTGCCTGTACGACATGCGCAAGAACAAGGAAGGCATCCAGGCGGTCACCACGCAGGTCCGCTTCAAGCCCATGACGCGTGTCGAGGTCGAAAAGTACCTGTCGGTGGGCGAGTCGATGGACAAGGCCGGTTCGTACGCCATCCAGGGCGTCGGCGGGTACATCATCGACAGCCTCGTGGGTTCTTACACCAACGTGGTCGGCCTGCCCCTCTGCCAGGTCGTCGAGATGATGGTCGAGATGGGCGGTTCGGACATCCTGCCGTTCTGACGGGTTCTGAACCGTCCGCCTGACCGGGATACGGGACGTGACCGTGGGCGTGAACGAAAGGGATCACCAGCAGGCGTGAGGCCGCAGTGAGCGCGCGCGAAATCGAGATCGCCGACAACCTCGACCGGGTGCGCCAGCGCATCGCCGACGCCTGTGCCGCCTGCGGGCGAGACCCGTCCGACGTGCGCCTGGTCGGCGTGGCGAAGACGAGGCCCGCCGAGGACGTCGTGTCGGCGGTCTGGGCGGGGCTCGAGGACGTCGGCGAGAACTACGCGCAGGAACTGGCCGCGAAGGCCCAGGCCGTGATGGACGCGGGCCTTCGTCCGCGCTGGCATTTCCTGGGCGGGCTGCAGACGAACAAGGTCAAGCTGGTCCTACCATGGGCGGGCGCGATCCACTCCGTGGACCGGCCCTCCCTGGCGAACGAAATCTCGAAGCGGGCCGACCCGGGTCGCCCCACGGACGTATTCATCGAGGTGAACATCGGCGGC
>CAIOFV010000070.1 GCA_903857665.1 uncultured Myxococcales bacterium | reverse complement strand
TGCGCGAAAAACTGCTACGGCTTGTAATCCCGCCCCGAAGACCAGAACGGTCCTTTCCCAGGGCCGTGAAGGTGAAGATGAGCAACTACAAAAGGAAACGCCCCGTCACGCTGGTCGATGGGCTTAAGTGAATGGCATTGGCCCTAGGCCGGGCCGCGTCCCGCGTCCTTCCCCCGGAATCCTCGAAGGCTTGTCTGAAGGGCGCGGTTCCGCGTGCGCGGCGCGTTCCCGAGTGCGGCCCGGTCGTCAGTTCGGCGAAACGGTGTACGAGTACGACACGGCGCCGTTGGTGGCGCCCGCCGTGGCCTCGTCGCCGGGCAGCACCGCGCGGACGTAGTCGATCTGCACGTTCGCGGGCGACACCGTCACGTGCAGGAAGCCGGAGTTCGGCTGGACCACGCCGTAGGTCGCGTCGTAGGCGGCGCCGGGGAACGCGATGGTGGCCGGGGCGTAGGCGTCGCTGTTGAACGCCGAGTACGTGTTGTCGGCCGGGTTCGGCACCGACTGGTACACGACGCCGTCCACCTTCTCGCGGGCGAACAGGTGGTCGTGCCCGAAGAAGAACACGGTGACGTGGTTGTCGTTCATCAACTGGTGCATCGGCTTCGCCCAGGTCGGACGCCGGGTCCCGAACTCCCAGGTCGTTCCGTTGGCGCCGTAGCCGCCCCACTCGTACGAACCCGCGATGGCGGCGCCGCCGCGGCCGGTGCCCAGCACGTGGTGCTCGAACACGAACTTGTACTTCGCGTGTCTGCCCTCCAGCGTCTGCTTGAACCAGGCGTACTGCTCGTCGCCGATGGATTTCTGCCACTCGTCGGTGACCTTGGCGACGTTCGGGACGCCGTTGTCGACCGGGACCGCAGAGTGCCAGTAGGGGTCGATCGTCACGAACAGCGCGTCGCCCCACTCCCACGCGTAGTAGTCCCGCAGCAGCCCGACCCCGGCGATGTTCGTCGCGTCCCCCGTGTAGACGCCGCCCGGGGCGGGCAGCGGGTACCAGGTCACCCGGGCCTTCCCGGCCAGGATCGGCGCGTCGGCGAAGGGCGTCGGCCACTCGGGGGTCAGCAGGTAGCCCGACGCCTGCTCGTGGTTGCCGTTGACCAGGAAGATCGGCGCCTGGTTCCCCGGGATGCCGAAGAAGCCGCGCTGGTCCACGTAGACCTGGGTCACGTTGTCCGCGGTCAGCACGTTCTTGTCCAGCAGTGGGTCGATGCTGAAGTCGTCCCCCAGGCCGAAGTAGAAGTCGGGCTGGCGGGAAGCGACGTTCTGCATGTTCAGCACGTACAGGTCGGAATCGAACATCTTGGTCGGGCGCTCGGGGTGGGAGTCGCCCTGCAGCCCGAACGTGAACATATCGCCCGCGGCCCGCCGGGTGTGGAACGTGCGCTCGTCGTCGGCGCGGAACGTCGAGCCCCCGGAAGGCTTGCACTGGCAGCGGTAGTAGACCTTCGCGTCGGCGGGCAGCCCGGTCATGTCCACCTCGACCGGCTCGCCGGACGCGGAGGTCCCGTGCGCGGTCTGGCCCGTGTAGGCGCCGGGCGCGGCGCCATACTCGCAGAAGACCTCGGTGCCCGCGTCGGCCATCACGCTGGCCGTGACGGACGTGTCGCCCGGTCGGCCCAGCACGATGTTGAACAGGGGCGGGTCCCCGCAGCCCCAGTCCGACACCGGCGTCGGGTAGATCGTCGGGTAGGTCCGCCCGCTGCCGCCGCCGTCCTTCCCGCCGCCGTCCTTCACCTTCTGGTCGGTCGTGCCGGGATCGGGGGCGCCCGGGTCGGTCCAGCCCTCGTCCGTCGGGACCGTGTCCGGTGCGACGTCGTCCGGCGTAGGGGAGTCCGTTCCGGGGACGTCCGTCGCAACCGTGTCCCGTCCGGTCGTGTCCGTTCCGGCCGTGTCCGCGTCGGACCCGCCCGCGTCGGGGACACCCGGGTCCGTGGAGATCACGTCCGCGGCGACCGCCGGGGATCCGCTCCCTCCGCAGGCTCCGCCGGCCAGCGCCAGCGCCAGCGACGGCAGCAGCAACGCGCATTCGATTCTCATGGACCCTCCGCTACTTCGCCGGGATCACCCACGTGTCGTCGATCTGCCCGTTATAGAGCCCGCCCTTCTCGTCCTGGGGACGGTACGCCCGCACGTACTCGACCTTCGCGCCGTCGGGCGACACCGTCACCCGCAGGTGGCCCGCGCTGCCCAGCACGGTGCCGCCGGCGTAGTGGAACTTCGTCGCCAGGCTGGGCCCGCTGTTGAAGTTCGGGCAGCTGGGCTGGGGCACCTCCTGGTACACGATGCCGTCCAGGTCCTGTTTCACGTACAGGTGGTCGTGCCCGTGGAACACGGCCGACACCCCGTGGTCGATCAGCATCTGGTGGATGGGCTGGCCCCAGCCGGGGCGATTCGCGTCGAAGCCCGGCGTGCCATCGGCGTTCTGTCCGCCCCATTCGTAGAACGGTGCGGCCTCCGCCCCCCCGCGCATCTGCCCGTCCAGGCCGCCGACCAGGTTGTGGATGAACACGAACTTGAACGTCGCCGTGCTGGACGACAGGGTCTGTTCCAGCCACCGGTACTGGTCCTCGCCCAGCGACAGCCCCCAGGCGTCCTGGCCGGGCTTGGTCGATGTTTTCCAGAAGGGGTCGAGCGCGATGAACAGGGCGTCGCCCCATTGCCACGCGTACCACGACGCCCGCTTCCCCACGAAGGGTTCGTCGATCCCGTTGCCGGTGTAGAAGCCGTCGGGGGCCGGGTTCAGGTAGTACCGTTCGCGGGCCTTCGTGGCCCAGACCGCGAGGTCGTTTCCGGTGTTCTCGAGCAGCCAGCCCGCCTCGCCCTCGTGGTTGCCGTTGACCAGGAACAGCGGCACCGAGTGCGTCATGCGACCGAAGTTGCCGCGCTCGTACACGTAGCGTGCGTCCACGGTCGGGGCGTCCGGCGCCATCTGCACGGTGGCATCGAGCGGCTGGGTGTGCTTTTCACACATGAACGTGTCGCCCAGGTCGACGTGGAAATCGGGCGCGTCGGCGAGCACGTTGTCCAGGGTCCGCTGGTACAGCGGCAGGTCGGAGTTCTCGTCCAGGTGCGAGTCCGCCTGGACCGTGAAGGTGAACGTGCTGCCGGCGGGGCGCGCCGTGTGGAACGCGTGCATGTCCGTCGCGTACTGGGCGCCCCCGTCGGGCGCCATGACGCGCAGGCGGTACCCGTACGGGGCGTCCGCCTCCAGGCCGTCCAGCGCGAGTACCAGCGGTTCCCCCGGGGTCAGCGCCACCGGCGCGGTCTGGCGGTCCCAGGTGCCCGGGGGAGTGCCGTAGTCGATGGTGACCGTCGCATTCACGGTGGCCGAAAGCACGCCGATCCGGATCGACGTCGCGGTCGGCGAACCCAGCAGGAGGGTCCCGTCGAACGATCCCGGCGGGAAGTCGGGGACCGGCGCATCGGGCGCCGTCGAGTCGGCGGCTGCGGCATCGTCCGGCGGCGTATCGACCCCGGCGAGGTCGCGGCCACCCGTGTCGCCGTCATCGGATGCCGGTCCGGGATCCTGCGCCACGGCGTCCGGGCCCCCGCCGTCGGGAACGTCGCGCGGCGCCGCCGGGCCCGTGCTTCCGCTGCACGCCGCCAGGACGCCGGCAAGGAGCACCCACGCCCATGTCCTCGGGATCCCGGTCGTCGTCACGGCCAACCCCGTCATTCACGCCCCGTCAGATATAGAGGATTCCGGCCCGCTTCGCACGTTCGGCGACGCCGGCTGCCGGCCAGGGCCGCCAGGGCCATCGCCACGAGCAGGCCGGCCGACCCGGACCCCGCACCCGCGGGGCCCGCCGTGCATCCCTTCGACGCCGGGCACTGGCACGTCAACTGGCCGGGGTCGCAGGACGTCGCGGGCACGTCCTGCTGCCCGACGGTATCGACCGCGGCGATCGCATCCGGGGTGTCCCGGGGACCCGCGTCCGGCGACACCGCTTCCGCGACGTCCGCCGTGCCCACGTCCGGCGAGGTCGTGTCGGGGAGGTCCCCCGGGCCCGGGTCCGGCAGCGGCGTGATGCCGATATCGGTGATCAGGCCCTTCGGCGCCAGGTCGTGCCCGACGAACGCCGCGAAGTCCGGGGCATAGCGGTAGGCCCGGAACACGGAGTTCGACATCGGCACGGCGTCGGGGATGATCTTCAGGGGCCCCTGGTCCTTCGTCACGGGGTTCACGTACTCCCAGACCACCTGGCCGGCGGTCGTCACTTCCATGAAATGCCCCTCGGTGTCGGCGCAGATCAGCGTGTTGCCGTTGGGCAGCCGCTGGGCGCTGCCGCCGATGTGGCTGGCCATGCCCGAGGGGCTCTGGGTGCCGTAGCTCCACGAGATCTGCTTCGACACGTTCTTCTTGGGCTTCGCGGTGTCCTTGGGCGGTTCGTACACGGTGTATCCAGCGTCCGGCGGGTTCACGTAGGCCGCCGCGTCGGCACCGTCGGCGCCGAGGTACGGATCGATCTCGTCGGCGTAGGACTGGTTGGTCAGTTCGAACAGGTACTGGCCGTTGTTGAACACCAGGAAGTGCCCGGCCCCGGGCAGGCCGGGAGCGACCCAGTGGATGTCGTGGGCGCCGCCGATCTGCTTGTTGCCGCTGCTCGCGGTGGTCCAGTTCAGCGGGATCGACGGCGGGTCGCCCTGCTTGTACCGTGCCGGATCCCCGAACCGGTACAGGAAGTCGCCCTTCGTCGTCGCCGCCGCCGCGATGCTGGCCGCCGGGTCGCCGACGACGAACGTGCCGCCGTGATCGACGACCACGAACTCGCCCTGCACGGTGTTGATCACGACCTGGTCCAGGCCCTCGTTGTAGTCCAGCGAGTTGCAGTGCAGCCAGTCCTTGCGCAGCGGGCGCCCCGGGAGGTTCACGTCCAGTCGGCCGGGGGCGTTCGCGATGGTCTTCCCCGCGCCCGCGTAGTTCGGCCACGCGGCATTGTCGTCCTGCACCAGGTGGTCCAGGAACCACCACTCCCAGACCACCGTGCCCGACGCATCGACCTCGACGACGGCGTCCGCCTGGGCGCCGTCATAGGGGGCGTTGGCCGGGTCGGCGCCCACCGCCAGCGCCTGCGCGTTGGTCATCGTGACGTTCGCGATGTACATCGTCGTGTCCGCGTCCAGCTTCGGGTTGTGCACACGGATGAAGTCGTGGTGCGGCGCGTGATCGGAGCGCTTCTCGGTGTATTGCCAGACCACGTTGCTGTCCCAGTCCACCTCCTCGAACCCGCCGAAGCCGCTGGGGTCGTCCTTGGAGGCGTCCAGGATGTGCCCGTTCGAAAGCAGCTTGGGATTGGTCCCGACGTTCCAGGTGTGCACCACGCTGCCGCTCATGTCGATCAGGTAGGTGAGGCTGGCGCTCGGGCCGTGCGCCGCGAACAGCGTATAGCCTTCGAAGGCGAGGGCGGGGTTCCACGCCAGCACCTCGCTGGGGCCCTGCGACGCCTGGTAGGCGGACGCGGCGGGCGCCGACAGCAGCACGACCAGCGCGGCGAGCAGGGCGGTCCGTTTCGCGTTCATGGCACACCTCCTCCTTCAGAAGCCCGGGATCGGCACGGCGACGCGGTACAGGGCCGTTCGTGCCGTCACGTACAGGGTCTTGCCGTCCGCCCCCCCGAAGCCGCAGTTGGTCGGCTGCTGGCCCAGCGGGATCGAACCCAGCGCCTTGGCCGCCGACGTGAGCACCACGATGGCGCCCTGGCCGGCCGGGTAGGCCGCGACGTACAGGTTGCCGGCCTGGTCCACCGCGAACCCGTCGGGGGCCTCGACGTCCGCGAACGTCGCCTGGCCGGACAGCGTGCCGTCGGTGGCGACCGCGAACGACAGGATCCGGTTGGCCGTCGTCGCGGCCACATAGAGCGTCTTTTCGTCCGGGGCCAGAGCGACGCCGTTCGGCTGGCCGTCGACAACCGCCTCGAGGTGCAGCGCCCCGGCAGTGTCGATGCGGTACAGGCCCGTGAACCCCAGGTCCGACGGGGTGCTGCCCAGGCCGTACGTCGGGTCGGTGAAGTAGATTGTCCCGTCGGTTCGGACGACGAGGTCGTTGGGCGAGTTCAGGGGCTTGCCGTCCCAGGCGCCAGCGATCGCGGTGACGGTCCCGTCGGTCGCGGTCCGGGTCAGCGTCCGCGACGCCTGCTCGGCCGCCAGCAACAGGCCGTCCCGGTCGAAGCCCAGGCCGTTGGCGTGGTGGCTGGGCGTCCGGAACGGCTTCACCGTCGAGGGAGGCTGCAGCTCGAAGATCGTGTCGGCATCGACGTCGCTGAACAGCAGCACGCCCCGGGCGGCGTCCCAGGCAGGGCCCTCGGTGAACTGGAACGTGCCCGGGATCGCGACGGGCGAACCGATATGTCCCATCGTGAGGGGGGGCCACTGCGACGTTCCTGCGCACGCGTTGCGGCAGTACTTCTGATCACCGCACGCGAACAGGCCGTCGCAGTCGCAGCAGGCCTTGAACGCCTGTTCGGTCGCCAGCGCGGTGCATGCCGTGTAGTCCCCGGTAGGCCCCTTCGTCGAGGGCGCGCTGACCTGGATGAAGTCCCCGTTGCCGCCGAAGTCGTGCAGCGGGCACGCGTCGCGGCAGGCGACGATCTCCTGGCAGGCCGCGCCCATGCAGTCGCAGCAGTCCTTGCATTCGGCCTCGCCGTGGGTGCGGTTCAGGCAGTCGGCAGACGTGGCGGCGATCGCGTCCGCCACGGGCGCGTCGCCCCCCATGTCGGTCGGCGGCGCGTCCGAGGTCACGTCCTGCACGATCCCGTCGGCGGGCGTGTGGGTGTCGATGGCATCGGTGGACGCGTCGGGCCCGGGCGTCTCGCGCGCCCCGTCGGACGCCGCGGGGACGTCGGTCGCGTCCGCCGTCTCCACCACGTCCAGCGGGCTCGCCGGGTCGTCGGCACCGGCATCCGGCGCGGTCCCCCCGCAGCGGGAAGAGGCCGCGGCCAGCAGCAGCGCGAGCACGATGCCGATGCCGGGGCGGGCGCCGGATCGAGGAGCCTTGCGCCGTCTCATCGTCGTCCCTCCGCGCTAGGGCTGGGGCGGCGTGGTGTTCTGCACCAGCTTCTGGCAGCAGGACCCGCCCGTCGCGCACGTGAAATGCATCGACACGTCCGTCCCGCCGGCGGCCGTGCAGTCGGCCGTCGCCTTGCAGGTATAACTGGGGTTGTCCACCGGGCACGTCGTGTCCGAGGTCTCCAGCACCGTCCCGGGGGTCATGTCCCGGCCGGCGAACCCGGCGAAGTCGGCCGGGTACCAATGGGTCTTGAAGACCGCGTTCTCGGGGTGCGTCTTGGGGTCCAGCGAAGCCAGCTCGTACTGGGCCATCGGGCCCGCGTTGGCCACCGGGTTCACATAATCCCAGACGACCTCGTCGGCGGAGGTCACCTCGAAGAAGCGGCCGGTCGTCCCCTCGCAGGCCATCGTGTTCCCGTTGGGCAGGCGCTGGGTGCCCGAGATCTCGGAACTGTAGAAGGACGCCGGCGGGTTCCCCACGAACGTCCAGAAAAGGGACGTGGGGCCCCAGGCCTGGCCGGCTGCCAGCGTGGGGTAGCTGCCGTCTTCGAGGACCGGGGACACCAGCTCGTCGAGGCTCGATGTGTTGCCCCCGGGCCGGTCGAGCCCGTTGTTGAACACCAGGAAGTGGCCCGCGCCGGGGAGGCCGGGCTGGATCCACTGCGCGTCGTGCTGGTTGAACAGCATGCGGTTGGCGGCCGTGCCCGCGCCGTACATCTGCGGGTTGCCCCACCGGTAGATGAAGTCCCCGCCCTTGCCGTGCGTCCCGCCCGTCCGCCCGGCGGCCTCGGTCGTGGTGGTGGAGTGGTCGAGGACCCAGAACTCGTTGTGCGACCGGGCCGAAATGACGATCTGGTCCAGTTCGGCGTTGAAGTCGATCGAATTCGCGTGGTTCCAGAACGCCGGGGCGCCGCCGTCCACCGCCAGCCGCCCGGGGTTCTCTGCCAGGTTGCCGTAGTTCGCCAGCTTGCTGTCCTTGTTCTGGATCAGGTGGTCCCAGACGTGCCATTCCCAGACGACCTCCATGCTGTCGGAGCCCGTCCTCGTCACCTCGATGACCTTTTCCGGCGCCACGTAGCCGTCCTGCAGCCGGGTCGTGTCGAACCCGACGGCGGCGGCCGCCGCGGCGTCCTTCCGTTCCACCGCCAGCATCAGCAGGTTCCCGCTGGGCAGGATCTTGAAGTCGTGGTGGGTCGAGTACTCGTTGGTGGCGTAGTTGAAGGACCAGACCAGGTTGTCGTCCCAGTCGTATTCCTCGATCCGCCCGCCCTCGCCGCCGCCGATGTTGCTGGCGCCCTTCAGCATCGCCGCCCGCACCAGGTTGCCGTTGTCGCGCAGGTAGCACGACTGCCCGGGCTCGTACTGGCTTTTGGACCAGTGGTGCACGACACGCCCCAGCCGATCGATCAGGTAGACGTCGCCCCGGTGCTTGTGCGGGAACAGGACGTAGCCGCCTTCGACGCCGGGTCTGCAGATCCGCATCCCGATCGTGCGATCCGGGTACGCGACGTCGCATCCTTCCGGGGGCGAGCCGGGGTCGGAGACGACGACATCGGTCTGCGCAGGAGCGTCGGACGAGGGGTCCGTGGCCATGTCGGCCGCGAGGTCCGTGGCCGAGTCCTGGCCGCCGTCCCGTTCCGACGTGTCGCCCGGCCCCGTGCCCGGGTCCACGCCGGGGTCGGTGGTGGCCCCGTCGACGACGTCGTCGGGCAGCACCTGGGTCCCGGTGCCGGAACCCGAGCAGGCCAGCGCGAATGGCGCGACCAGCAGCAGCGCGAGCGTCCGATGCGACTTCATGGCTGTCCTCCTTTGGGATGGGCCAGGACCACGCGGAACCCGACGTGGAACCAGGGACCGTTCGGGTCGCCCGGACCGCGGAAGTACGCGGGGTCGCGATTCGACACGCGGGAATGGCCGTCGAGGCGGTCGGGGGTGGTGCCGTTGTACCAGTTCCCGCCTCGCATCACGCGGTACCTGTTCCCGTCGGGCATCGCCGAGGCCTCGGCCTGGGTCGGACCCGACGGGTCCGCTGCCGGGCTGACCGCGTAGTAGTCGTTGCGGTACCAGTCGCCCGTCCACTCCCAGGCGTTGCCGGCCATGTCGACCAGCCCGAAGCCGTTGGTGCCGTCGTGGGTCTGGTAGGAATCGGCCGCGGCCGGCCATCCGAAGTCCGCCTTCAGCCGCAGCGACCCGTCGTAGAACCCGACGGGCGTGGTCTGGGGATCCGGGCCGCCTTCCCAGGGGTCACCGGACTGCGGCCAGTTGGCCCGCGCGGGGTCCATCTCGTCGCCCCAGGGGTAGATCGGGTACGCCGTGGTCTTCCCGCCGACCGCCGCGTATTCCCACTCGGCCTCGGTGGGCAGCCGATAGCAGGTGCCGGCGAGGTCGATGGTTCCCGCCGGCAGGTCGATGCAGGGCGACAGGCCCTGCAGCGCGCCCAGCCAGTTGGCGTACGCGGCGGCGCCCTCCCACCGGACGTGGGTGACGGGGTGATCGTCCCGGCCCGCCCGCACCGTGAAATGCGGGTTCGCGAAAGAGATCGGGCTGGTGGCGTCGGCCTCGGCCGTCTGGAACCACGTCGCGCCCCCGCCCGCCGCGGTGACGCCCCCGGAGGCCACCGCGAGGATCCCCTTCGCCAGCGCGTCCTCCAGGAACGCGGCGTACTGCCGGCAGGTGACCTCGGTCCGACCCATCCGGAAGGCGCTGATCGCGACGGTGTGCAGGGGCAGCTCGTCGCTGGGGTGCTTGGGATCCTCGCCGCCCAGGCCCGAGTGGTCGCCCATTTCGAAGGAGCCCGCCGGGACCGTCACCATCGTCGGGACGGGCTGCCCCGGGGACGCGTCGGGGCCGGCGTCGGCGGGGGCCGCGTCGATCGACGTGTCGCCGGTTGCGTCGGCGGGGGGCTCCGGCACGTCCAAGCCGCTCAGGTCGGCCGGCACCGCGTCGGGCGCGTCCGACGGGTTCGCGTCCCGGGCATCCGGGGCGTCCCCGGGCGTCGCGTCCGGCGTGTCCGCGACGGGGGCATCCAGGGGCGGCAGGGCATCGGCGTCCGCCGCGACCCCGCTCGACCCGCCGCACGACGCGGCCAGCAGCACCACGACCCCGATCCACGTGCGCTTCATGGCGGCGCTCCTCCTCACTGGGGGACGCACAGGCCCTCGGACGAGCAAACGAGGGTCCGGCCCGGCGGTTGCGGGCAGTCCCCGTCGATGCTGCAGGCCGGGGTGCATACTTTCTGACCCTGTGGATCCGCGGCGCAGGTGCATCCTTTCGTCGCGTCCGGCGGGCATGCGCCTGCAACGGCGCAGTCCGCGTCGAGGGCGCAGGGAGCCGGCCCGACCTGCCCGTCCGGATCCGCGTCGGGCGGCGGCGGGAGATCGGACGGGGCCGGGAGGTCGGACGGCGGCGGGATCTCGGGCTGGGCCGCGTCCGGCGCGTCGGGCGTCGCGACGTCCGGGGCCGGGTCGCCGGTGCCGGCTCCGGGCACGCAGACGCCCTCGGTCGAGCACACGAGGATCTTGTCGGGCGGCGTGGGGCAGTCGGTGTCCACCGTGCACGCCGGCTTGCAGACCTTCTGCGCCTTCTTGTCCTCTACGCAGGCGCAGCCCTTGGTGGCCTCCTTCGGGCAGACGCCGGCCGCCGCGCAGTCCGCGTCGGTGGAGCACGTCTTGGCTCCGCCGGTTCCATCGGCGCCGTTGTCGGAAATGATGGGCACGTCGGCTGCGTCGGCCACGTCGGCCACGTCGGTCGGAGCGGGCACGTCGGGTTCGGCAGTGTCGGGAAGGTCGGGTGTCGCGACGTCGGGGACGTCCCGGGCATCGGGTTCGGCGATGTCGAGGTCGCCGGACGTTCCGTTGTCGGGAACGTCGGCGGTCGCGGTGTCTTGCACGTCGGCCGGGACCAGGATCCCCGTGGTGGAGGTCCCGCAGGATGAAGCCAGCACGGCCCATCCCGCCACGGCGACGATGGCGAAGGCATTGCGGATGTTCATGGGTCCCTCCTCGCAGCAGACGGCCCTGGCCGACCCTGCTTCTTTTTGCAGAAACCGTGCCGAGCCGGCGCCCGGCCACAATGTCCGCTTGCGACTAGGGAATCCCTCGACCCCCCGTCGCCGCGCACTCGCCGCGTCCGTCCTCCACCCTGCACATTGTTCCCACCGTCCGGGGCGGAGGTGGGAACTGCGTTCCCGGTTGCGTGCCCCCCGGGACTCCCCGGCAGGGGACCTTCGTCGACCTTGAGGCAGGGCGTATCCAGCGACGGGCCGGGCCGTTCGGTGTCCGGCAGACCCGACCGACCGCTCCCCGATGAACCCGTGGTACGCGCCATGCAAGGACGCTGATACACTGGGAACGGTACCAGCGGGATCGTCGACCGCTGCGGAGCGACATGAGGCGATTTCCACGGCAGTACCTGGGCCCCCTGATCGCGGGCCTCCTGCTCTTTGCGGCGTCCTGCGCATGGGCCTGGCTTTACTGGGGCTCGATCCTTTTGCGCGAGGAGGACCAGGGCAGGCGGACGGCCGAAAGCCTGGCCGCGTCGCTGACGCCGCTGCTGGATCCCGGGGCCTGCCCGGTGGCCGGGGACGACGCCGCCCTCGGGCGGCTGGTGGAAGACCGCCTGGAAATCCGGCCTCCCATCGTGTACGCCCTGCTGCTCCGCGAGGGTCACCGGCTGGCGTCGATGGGCCGCATCCCCCCGGACCTGCCGTCGCCCGACGAGCCTGGGATGGCGCCCGATGGGAGCCTGCGGGTGCTCGCCGTGGCTGTGGGCGCCCGGCCCGATCCCGATCGTCCGCGGCCTCCTCCCGATCGCCCGGGGCCCCCTCCGGATCGGCCGGCACGCGGTCCGGCCCGCCGTGATCCTCCGCCCGATCGCCCCGACGGGGGACCTCCCGGCCGGGTCGATTGGCGCTGGAACGCTGCTGCGGACCCACCGGAAACGACCCTCGTCGTCGGCGTCGACGCCCGGATCGGCCCCCGGTTGCTTCGGAAGACGGTTCCCGAGATCGCCTTCGCGCTGCTGGTGGGATGGGCTGGCATCGCGGCGCTGGTGCTGGCCTGGTTCCGCAGCATCCGGTCGCGGGAACTGGCCCGGCAGCTGGACGTCGAGCGGCGCGAGCGCTCCCGGCTGGAGGAAATGAACCTGGCGGCCGCGGGGTTGGCCCACGAAACCAAGAATCCCCTCGGGATCATCCTGGGGTTGGCGCAGCGTATCGCCCGGGATCCGCAGCTGGCGTCCGAAACCCGCGAGGCGGCGCAGCACATCATCGACGCGGCCGACCAGGCCTCGGCGCGAGTGTCCGACTTCCTCGGGTTCGCCCGGATCCCCCGGCCCCGGCTGGAAGCGGTGCAGGCCGACCAGGTGCTGGGGCGTGTCGTGGCGGCGCTCCGCCCGGACTTCGATGACGCGGGCGTCCGGCTCGACGTGCACGTTCCCGACGATCGAATCGTCTGCACGCCCTCGATGCTGGAGCAGGTGCTGATGAACCTGTTGCTGAACAGCCTGCAGTCCTCGGATCGGGACACCGTGGTGACGCTGCGCCTGGAACCCCGTGGGACGACCGCCCGCCTGGTCGTGGAGGACCAGGGGCGAGGCATTCCCGCCTCGCTCCTGCCGGACATCTTCAAGCCCTACGTCACGTCGCGTGCGGACGGGCACGGCCTGGGGCTGGCCATCGTGAAGCGGATCGTGGACCAGCACGGCTGGACGATCGGGATCGAGAGCGTCGAAGGGCAGGGGACGCGGGTGACGATTGCCGGCATCCCGCTTCGTGGAACCCGGAGGACCACCGCATGAAGCGCAGGATCCTGGTGGTCGACGACGAGGTCCGGATCCGGGAGCTCTATGCGCGCACCCTGTCCGAGGCGGGGCTCGATGTCGTGACCGCGGGCTCGGCCGAGGAGGGTCTGCGCCTTCTGGCGGAAGTCGCTCCCGATCTGGTCGTGTCGGACGTGCGGATGCCCGGCGCCAGCGGCCTGGAAATGCTCCAGGTGGTGCGCAGGCGCGTGCCCGATCTCCCGTTCCTGCTGGTGACCGCGTTCGCGGACGTCCGCGATGCCGTGACGGCGCTGAAGCTGGGCGCCGTGGACTACCTGGCCAAGCCGGTGGATCTGGACGAACTGGTCGCCGGCGTCCGGGACGCCCTGGGAATCGTCGCCCACGAGCCGCCCCCCGAGGTGCCGCGCGAGGCCCTCGCGGACATCGTCGCGGCCAGTCCGCAGATGCGGGCGCTGCTGCTGGACGCGTGGCGGATCGCCCAGGTCGACGCCACGGTGCTGCTGACCGGCGAAAGCGGGACCGGCAAGGAGGTGCTGGCACAGTTCATCCACCGGAGCAGCGCCCGCAGGAAGGGGCCGATGGTCCCGGTCAACTGTGCCGCGATTCCCGCGAGCCTGATGGCGTCGGAACTCTTCGGACACCAGAAGGGGGCCTTCACGGGCGCGTCAACCGGGCGCGACGGGCTGTTTCGGGAGGCCCGCGGGGGGACGCTGTTCCTGGATGAAATCGGGGATCTTCCGCTGGACATGCAACCGGTCCTGCTGCGTGCGATCGAGCGGCGGGCGGTCCAGCCCCTGGGGGGGGACGCCGAGGTCCCGGTGGACTTCCGGCTGGTGGCGGCCACCAACCGGTCGCTGGAGGAGCGGGTGCAGCAGGGCCTGTTCCGGGCCGACCTGTACTACCGGCTCAACGTCATCGCGCTGGAGCTGCCCCCGCTGCGGGAGCGCCCCGAGGACATCCTGCCCCTCGCGCGTCGCTTCCTGGCCCAGGGCGGGGGCGAGGGGCGGCGGATTTCCCAGGCCGCGGCCCAGGCCATGCTGGCGTATTCCTGGCCGGGGAACGTGCGCGAGCTGGCCAACGCGATGGAGCGGATCCGCCTGCTGGCGCGCACGGACGTGGTGCTTCCCGAGCATCTCCCCGCGTCGGTGCGACGCCTGGCCGGCGCTCCGCTTCCGGCGGGGACGGGTGAAGTCGCCGCAACGGGCGGGCCTGCCGGAGGGCTGCGGACGCTGGAACAGGACGAAATCGCCAGCATCCGCAAGGCCCTCGCGGCGACCGACGGCAACCGGACGCACGCGGCCGGGCTGCTGGGGATCTCCCGCCGCGGCCTGATCAAGAAGCTGAAGCGCCTGGGCATCGTCGACGCCGCACCGGGCGATGTCGGCGGAGGCTAGGAGCCCGTCCGGAGAATCCGATCAACGCGAAGGCGCCAGCATCCGGACAGGGTGCCAGGCCGACGCTTCCGGGCACTCACCCCTGCGGAACGCACAGACCTTGCGGCGAACAGGCCAGCGTCGCGTTCGGCGGCTTGGGGCAGTCCGTGTCCGCACTGCACGCCGGGATGCAGCGCTTCGTGCCCTGCGGGTCCGCCGAACAGGTACAGCCCTTCAGCGCGTCCTGCGGGCATGCGCCGACGGCGCTGCAGTCCGACTGCACGGCGCAGGCCGTCGGTCCAGTCGTCGGGCAGTCCGCGGGGCAGGTCGTTTCCTCGCCGGCGTCGCAGGTGTTGTTCCCGCACGTCTCCGGCGGCGGTGTGGTCGTGCACGTGGCGCCCGCGTCGGGTGCGAAGGTGACGCTGCCGCCCCGCACGCAGCGCACGTGGTTGAGGATCCGGATGGCGTCGCCCTGGGGACCGTGGCCGGTGGGCCAGTCCGCCGGGTTGCCGGTCTTGGGGTCGCTGCGCTGGGCGCCTGCGCCGTGCACGTCCATCCAGACGCCTGACATGTAGCCCATCGCCCGGCCGAAGGCCACGTAGGCGGCATTCGCGCCCTCCTGGCCGCTGGTCCCGTTCGCGTGCGTGGTGGAGGTCCAGTAGCAGGGCCAGTCCGGCTGCCCCGCCTCGTTGGTGATCCCGCTGGACGTGAAGACCGGGTCGATGGCGGCCGAAGCCGTCTTGTCCGGCGACCGCGAGTAGTCCACCAGGCTCTGCAGCTCCTTTGCGTTCGGCAGCCGCCAGTCGTCGTGGCCGCCCAGCGTCAGGCCGGCGCATTGTGCTAGGGCACCCTGCCAGTCCATCCCGGCCCCGCTGTCCGCCTGCTGCCACGTGAGGCCCGTGGCCCGATCGCTGACCGTTCCGTCGCCGTTGGCCGCGAAGTCGTTGACGCCGTACCCCGTCGGCCCGCGGACATAGATGGCGTAGTAGCCCGCCGTGGACCGCCCGCCCCCGCTGGTGGGGTAGCACTTGATGCGGCCGTCGGCGAAGTTGACGCCGAAGAAGCACTGCTGGCCGTTCATCACCGTGGACGTATAGACGCTGCTGGTGACCCACTGGGAGTCGATGATGCGCTGGCCGGCGCTGGTGTCCCCGTAGTGGAACACGAAGGTGTCCGCGTCCAGGAAGGGGACCAGGCCGGAGGTGTCGGTGCCCGAGTACCCGCTGGGGTCGAGGCCGGTGAAGCGGATCAGCGAGTACAGTTCCTTGATGGTCGGCACCCGCCAGTCGTTATGGCCTGCCAGCGTGAATGCCGTGACTCCCGCGATGGCGTTGGCGTAGGACTGCTTGGCCCCCGGATCCTTCTGCCACGTCAGCCCGGTGACCCGGTCGGTGACCGTGCCGTCGTGGTTGTCCTGGTAGACGGGCTGCGCCCCCGCGTACTGCGCGTCCTGGCCGAAGAACGCCTGGCCCTCGGCGGGGCAGGCCATGCAGGTCGCCACGCCGTAGCAAGCCGCCTGGGCCGTGTCCACGATCGGATACGGGATGGCCGGGGCCGGCACGTCGCCGTCCTGGCCGGCGTCGTGGCCGCCGTCCGCGTCGGTGTCCGCGCCCGTGTCGCCGGCGACGTCCCGATCCGTCGAGTCCTGCACCCACCCATCGGCGGGAACTTCGCCAATCGCGTCGAGGACGTCCGCGCCCGGATCCATCGTGTCGTTCCCAGGCGCGGACGCGCCGGATCCGCACGCGGTGGCCGCGAGAAGCGCGAACCCGGCGAATCCTGCAAGTCGAATCCGGTTCGTCGTCATGTCGGGCGCCTCCTTTTCCGGGAACGGCGGTGAAACCGCGGACAGGCCTCGAGGACTTCCATCCCGGGAGGATGGCGGCGACCTACTTTGCCGTGCATGTCCCGAAGCAGGGGCAGGGGATGCACATGGGGCACACGCCCATCACGCAGGCCTGGCCGGCGGCGCAGTCGGTGTCCTTGACACATTCGCCCGTGGGCACGGCCGTACAGGTCCCGTCGCAGCCCGCGCTGGTGCACGCCAACTTGCAGTAGTCGCCAATCCCGCACTCGGAGTCGGCCTTGCACACCGCCGGCTGCACGTCGGCGACGCACTTGCCCGCGTGGTCGGCCACCAGGCACATGGCGTTGGGCGGGCACACCACGGCGCCCTCGCAGTGGTTCCCGGTGGCGCAATCGCCGTCGCTGAAGCAGGCGCCGACGTCCAGCTGGCAGATGCAGAGCGGGATCCCGTACGCGCAGGGGGCCCCGTTCGGGCAGCAATACGTGGCCTGCGAATCCAACGGGCAGACCTCGCCCTGCAGGCAGTCGGCGCTGCTGGCGCAGGGTTTGTCGCCCGCGTACGGCTCGCAGGTGCCGGGATGGTCCGCGACCAGGCACATCGCGCCCGCCGGGCACTTGAAGGCGCCTACGCAGTGCCAGCCAAGCGTGCAGTCCGTGTCCAGCCAGCACTTGCCTGCGGCCAGGCACCCGGCGCCGGTCGCCGGATCGCAGAGGCAGCCGCCCGGGCTGGGCGTGCAGACCCACTGGCCGTTGGTGCACTGGTTGGAACCGGTGCAGGTGGTGCCGGTGGCGTCCGTGACGGTGCACAGGCTGCCCAGCTCGCCGATGGTGCAGGCGGGCGCCTGGCAGACGTGGGTCAGCGTGCACGGGGCCGCACACGCCGGGGTCGCGTTGACGCACGCGGGGCACACGGTGGTTTCCACGCAGGCCTGGCCCGTCGGGCAGTCCTTGTCGGTGGAGCACTCGGTCGGTGTCACCGTGGCGCAGGCGCCGTTGATGCAGGCCTGGCCGGTCAGGCAGTCCGTGTCGGTGGAGCATCCCGTCGGGGTGACGGTGACGCACTCGCCGCTGACACAGGCCTGGCCGGTCAGGCAGTCCTGGTCGCTGGTGCACGTCGGCGGCGGGGCCACATCGACGCACGCCCCGTTGTCACAGACCTGGCCCACCGGGCATGGCGCTTCGGCCGAACAGGACGTGGACACCGTCTGGCAGGCCCCCTGCGTCGCGGCCGGGCACATCGGGCAGTTGCAGGTGGCGCCTGCCGGGCAGGTGCAGTCCGCGCAACCGCTGGGCCACACGCAGGCCTGTCCCTTGGGGCAGTCCGTGTCGGCCTGGCAGCCCGTCGTCGTTTCCTGCTTCATGCAGGTGGCGTGGCAGTAGTCCACCGGCACCGGGTCCGGCGGGGCCGGGCAGGGCAGTTGTCCGCAGAACCAGCCGGCCGGGCAATCGGTGTCGGTGTCGCACTTCTTCGACGCGACGGGGCCGCACTCGTTGGCGATCACGCACGGCGCCTTGCACGGCGGGGTGGCTGCCTGGCAGGCCGGGCACTTCGACACCTGCGCGCAGTATTCGCCGGTCTTGCAGTCGGCGTCCCCGTTGCAGGGGACGACGTCGTTGCACTGGTAGGCGCACGTCCCGGAGGCGCACGTCCAGGCGCCCGTCACGCACCCAGCCGTCGGCGTCCCGCCCTCGCAGTCGGCGGCGGTGGCGCACTCGGGTTCCGGGACGTTGCACTTCCACGAGCAGGCGCCCTGGGTGCACGCCCAGGCGCCCAGGCACATCACGTGCGGCAGCCCGTTGCAGTCCGTGTCGGCCTTGCACTGATCCTGCGCCACCGGAGGCGTGTCGATCGGGCCGCAGCCCGACTTGTCGGCGCCCATCAGCAGCGCCGCTGCCAGGACCAGGCTGGCGACCGCCGGGAAACGGTTCCAACGATGGGATGCCTTCATGGTTCTACCTCCGTGCTCAACGAAATCTTAGTGCTTTCCAATACCGCTCGCAACGAACCGGCCTTGCCGGGGCCGGGGCTTGCGCCGTGGGACGGAAGTCTTACCATTCAACCCCAGCCTGCGGGCTGGCCTTGGTGGAGCGTGGAACGATGAACGGGCCCCGACATTCCGTAACGGCCTTCGGCGGGTGGGCCTGCCTGGCGCTGGCGATCCTGCTGGTCCCGGCGATCGCGCCGGCCCAGTCCCGGGTGTTGCCGCTGGCCGACGCGGTGGCGCTGGCGCTGCGACGCTCCCCGGTCCTCCAGGCGGCGGCATCGGGCGTGGAGGCGGCGCGGGGCCGTCAGGGCCAGGCGATGTCGCAGTGGCTGCCCGTGGTTGCGGGCGTGGCTTCATACAATCGCCAGACCGGCAACTTCACGCCGAGGCCGGGGGTCACGGCGCCGGCGAGCAACGGCGCGACGCTCACCAGCACCAACAACTCCTACAACGTCTTCAATTTCGGCCTGTCGCTGCAGCAGACCGTCTGGGACTTCGGTCGGACGCTGGGACAGCACCGCCGGGCGACCGCCGGGCTGGAGGCCGCCCGTTCGGACCTCGGGGAAGCCCGCCTGGGCGTCGCGGGCCTGGTGGTGCAGCAGTACTACGCGGTGCTGGCGGCCGACGAACTGGTGGGCGTGGCGCTGCGGGCGGCCGAGCAGGCCCAGCGGAACGCGGCCCAGGCGCTGGCGATGTTCCAGGCGGGGACCCGGCCGCGGATCGACGTGGCGCGGACGGAGGCCGATTCGCAGGGCGCCCAGGCGGCGGTGCTGGCCGCGAGGGACGCCCGTGCCGTGGCGCTTGAGTCGCTGCTGGCCTCCATCGGCGACCCGACGCTGGCGGACGTGGACGTCGCCGCGCCCGCGGACGACCCGGCCGCGACCGCGGTGCCGGAGGACCTGGAAGGGGCGGTCCGCGAGGCGCTGTCGCGGCGTCCGGACCGGGCCGCGCTGGACGCCCGCATCGTCGCGCAGGAGGCGGCGGTCGCGGCCGTGACCGGCAACTACTGGCCGGTCCTTTCCGCCAACGCCTCGATCGCGGATGCCGGCCTGGAAATGAACAACCTGGCCTGGAACTGGGGTGTCGGCGCGTCGCTGACGGTGCCCATCCTGACGGCCGTGAACTCCTCGTACCAGGTGCAGGAGGCGCGGGCGACGCTGCTGCAGTTGAAGAGCCAGCGCGACGCGCTCGACCTCGGCACCCGGGCCGAGGTGCGCCAGACGGTGGCCCGCCTGACCGACGCGGCGGCGCGGCTGACGCCCCTCACGGCGCAGGTGGCTGCGGCGACCGAGGCGCGGGACCTGGCCCAGGGCCGCTACCAGGCCGGCGCCGGCAGCTCGATCGAGCTGCTGGACGCGCAGACGGTCCTGGCGAACGCCGAGGCATCGCTGGTCCGGGCGCGCTTCGACCTGGCCGTGGCCCGCGTGGGCTACGACGTCGCGCTGGGGCGGATGCCGCTGGGCATGGGCGGCGACGCTCGCTAGCGGCTCCCCAACGCGTATACTCCCGGCGTGGAACTCTTCATCACCCACGCCTGCAACCTCCGCTGTACCTACTGCTACAACGGCGCGCCCTTCGACCGGAACATGTCGTCGGAGGTGATGGCGAAGGCCGTGGACCTGGCCTTCGAGGAAGGCGCCGGCCCCGTGGGCCTGGCCTTCTTCGGCGGGGAACCCCTGGTCGCGTTCGACCTCCTCTGCGAAGCCGTGGCGCGCAGCGAGGCCGCGTCGGCACGCACGGGTCGCGCGGTCCGGTATCGCATGACCACCAACGGGACGCTGCTGGACGGGGAGCGCCTGGACTTCCTGGCGCGGCACCGCTTCCGGCTGGCCGTCAGCCTGGACGGACCGGCCGGGATCCACGATCGGCATCGGCCCTTCGCGGGCGGGAAGGGGTCCCACGCCACGGTGGTCGCGAACCTCGCGGCGGCCCTTGCGCGCCTGCCCGACGTCGCGGTCGTCACGGTGCTGGGGCCGGGCTCCGCAAAAACGGCCCGCGCCGCGTTCGACCACGTGGCGTCACTGGGCGTGCTGCGCCACCACCTGGCCATCGACTACCACGCCGCCTGGGACGTGGGATCCGTCGAGGCGCTGCGGCGGTCGTTGCTGGACGTCGCGGACGCGGTGGCCGACACCTACCGTGCCGGGCGTCCGGTCGCGGTGCCGCTGCTGGACGCCAAGATCGCCCGCCACGTGCTGCACCCGCTGGTGTCGGTGCCGCGGTGCGCCTGCGGCCGCGCGCAGGTGGTGGTCGCGCCGTCGGGGCGGTTGTATCCCTGCGATCGCATGGTGGGCGGCGACGACGGCGGCGGCTGCGTCATCGGGACCCTCGACGGCGGCTTCGACGAGGCGGCCCGGGCGCGCTTCCTGCATTGTCACGACGGCACGCCGGAGCGCTGTCGGGCCTGCGACGTGCGTCACCGCTGCTCGTTCTGGGGGTCCTGCATCCGCTGGGCGCTGACCGGGCGGGTGGACGCGTTCCCCGAGGGCCTGTGCGCGCTGGAACGCGTGTTGATCGACGCTGCCGACCACCTGGCGGGTACGTTGTTCGCCGAACGCAGCGAGTCCTTCCGTCGGCGCTTCTACGAAACGGGGCCGGCCGGCAGGGCACTGGACCTCCACGGCATCGACGTGGACGGACTGTTCGCGGACTGATCGATTGCCCGGTTCTGATCGGAATCCACTGGATTTCCCTCCCCCCGATTCCCTACGATGTAGGCATCGATCCGAGGTGGCCCGTGACGCGTCCCGACTCGCTGCCCGTTGCCCAGGCCCTCCTCCCCTCGAAGCCGGGGTACCCGTCGCTGCTGGACCTGGCCTTGCGGCAGGGCCGCCGGGTCGTGCTGGTGGGCGGGACGGTCGCGGCGCTGTCCGGCGGGACTGCGGGGTGCGACGCGGCGAAGGACGCGGATACCCTGCATTCGGCCGAACTTCCGGGGTACGAAACGGGCATCTTCGCGGACGTTCCGATCGACGAGGGCGTTGCGCAGCCCTATGACATTCCCGCAGGCACGGACGTCGGTTCGCTGCCCGACGTGCCGCTGGACACGCCCCTCGAGGTCCCCGACACGTTCATCGTGCCCGACCCGGGCGGCACCATGGACCTGGGCTGGCTCCCGGATGCCGTGAATCCCGAAAGCTCCGAACCGGACGCGATCGTGCCTGACGCGCCTCTTCCCCCGGATGACGCGCTTCCCGTCGACCCGGACGCCGCCGGGGCCCCGGAATCCTCCCGCTGATCGACCGCTCCTTCTGAATTCTTTCTGGGTTTGAGGACGGATGGAGCAGGAAGAACAGACGGTTGCGAAACTGATGGATGCTATAATGAGAAGGCTTCGCAATAATCGGATCGATGTCTCACTCTTGAGGTTCGATCATGAAGATGCTTTGCCAGGTCCAGATTCCGAATGACACGTTCAACGCTGCGACCCGCGATGGTACCGTGGGCTCGAAGATGGGCCGGATCCTGGAGGACACCCGGCCCGAGGTCGTCTACTTCACCGAGATCGGCGGGAAGCGGGGCGCGATTCTCGTCGTGGACGTGCAGGACGCCACGAAGATCCCCGCGCTCGCCGAGCCGTGGTTCCTGACCTTCAACGCCGATGTCCAGTTCCACATCCTGATTTCGCCCGAGGAACTGGGGCGCTCCAACCTGAACGACCTGGGGAAGAAGTGGAGTTGAGCAGGGGGGAATGAGCCGGAAGCCGCGCGAAAGCAACCCAATCCAGCCGCTGCGTCCCCTGTGACCCATTCAGTGCCGGCTGCCCACCTGCTCGTCGGCGTTCGCTCCGCCGTGGGCGCCCAGGTCGGGACTGCCATCGACGGGGTTGCCGCGGCCCTTCATCGCCGAAGTGTCGGCCAGGCGGAAGTCCCCGGCGGTCTCGTCCACGAAGCCCGCGTCGGCCGTCACGGTCCCGGTGCCCTCCTGGGCATTGGTCAGGAAGGGTTCGTCCACACGATCGAATCCCAGGTAGCCCGAGGCCAGGGCGCCACCATCGGACTCGTTGCGGAGGCCGACCGCGGACCGGAACACGATCGAGTTCTCCACGACGACGTGGGAACCGGCATTCGGCGCGGCAAAGACCGTGGCGGCGCCCTGGAGGCCGGGCATCTGGATGCCATCCCAGTCGGTATGGCCGGGGGACGCCTTGCTGCTGCGGAACACGATGGGCCGGTCCGGCGTGGCGGGGCGAGTGTACGACAGTCCGGCGCCCGGGTGGAACGGGGGGGAGAGTCCCGATCTTCCCGGCCCTCCGAGCGGGGTTGCGGACTCCCTCCTTTGCTTCCCCGGGGGTGTTGCCTACAGTGGAACCCCGGGGGATCCGATGTCCAGGTTCGATTCTGAGTCGAAGGAAACCGCTCCGGCTGCGGCGAACAGCCCCGAGGACCGATCCGTGGCCGCGCCTTCAGGGGCCGCGAGGCGTCTGCGGACGAGGGTCCGACGCGTGGGCTACGACGCGGGGCGGGCGCTGCTGTCCCCGCCCGCGCCGGGCACCGCCTACCACGAGGGACGCGCTCAGCTTTCCCCGCGGGCGCAGCCCCCGGCCGCGGTCCCGACCCCGATCCACCCGCGTTCCGATGCGACGGCGTCGCCGGGCGCGGCGGCCGGAAGCACCCCGACCCCGGCGGCAGCCGACCCTCCCGTCGCCGTGCCGATGAACGACTCGCATGCGAACGAACTGGCCGCCGGTGCAGCCGGCCTGGGCCGGGCGCAGTCCGTGGGCCGCGGGATCCTGGGGGCGGCCTCGCTGGGCAACGCGCCCGATCCGTCGCAGACCCGGGCCGAGCAGCAGGCGGGCCAGGCCGGCGCGGTGTCCGACGTGGCGGGCGGGTTGAACGAGGTTGCGGCCATGGCCGGGGCGCCCCGGGCCCTCCAGCAGGCGGGATCCGTTGCGACCAGCGTGATCGGCGCAGGGGCGGCGGTGTTCCAGGCGCGGGCCGGGATCGACCAGGTGCGTCACGGCCGCAGGGCCGAGGGGGCGCAGACGCTGCTGGGCGCCGGATCGGGCGGGGCCGGCAACGTGGCCACGCTGGCCGAGGCCGCGGGCAGGCCCGGGGCCGGGCGCGTGTTGAATGCGGGCGCGCGGGTGCTGGATGCAGGGGCCGGCCTGGTGGGTGTCGGCCGGGGGATCCAGCGGGCGACGCACGGGGATGCCGAGGGCGGCACCCTGGACACCATCGACAGCGCGTTGCAGGTGGCGGGCGCGGCGGGTGGCGTGCCGGGGCGCATGGTCACCGACACGGCCCGGGCCTCGCTGGCCCTGGGGCGCCGCGGCGACGAGGAGGCGAGGCGCCAGGGCATCTACCGGACGCGCCGGGTGACCCGGGGGGTGGGCGGCCACGGGGTCGATGTGAACCAGTCGGCCTCCGATGCCGCCGCCGAGCGCGCGGACCAGGTGCGGCGGCGCCACGGGAACGTCGCGGGGGCCGCCGCGCTGGGGGCCTACGCGGTCGAGGGCTCGGTAGTCGCCGGCGCGCTGGGCACGCAGGCCGCGATCCGGGACGCCGCCAACTTCGGAATCGACACCAGCGACATCGAGGCCCGGGATCGGCTGGAGCGGGGCGAAGTCCCTCCCCCCGAAGCCGCGGATGCCCGGGTGCCGCAGGCCGAGCGGAGGGTGCGGGCGCAGATGCGCCGGCTGGCGGCCCGGCGGGAGCAGGAGCATTCGCAGCAGCAGGCCGCGGCCGCCTCCGCAGCGCCCATGGGCAGGGACGCGGCCGCGGACTCCCGGCGCGCATCCACGGCCAGTCGCGAGGCCTTGTTCACGCCGTTGAACGGGCCCACCAATACGCAGGTCACGGCCGGTGGTCAGGTCATCCGTCGCCGTCCGGGCGAGGTCGGCGTCCAGATCGATCTGGACGAGGAGTGACCCCCCTCCCGACCGCCGGAATCCACGGGACGCCGGTCCGGTCCTTGACGGGCCGGAACCCCGTGCAAGGCCGTCATCCCGTTCATTCTCTGGCACCGTTTCCAATAATGACTACCTTGAAGGTCCGTGTTTAGCGAGAGAACCGGATGCAACCCAACGATCCTGGTGCCGAGCGGGAGGCCCCGCGGGATCCGGGGACCGACCGCGTGGTCATCTTCGACACGACCTTGCGCGACGGGGAGCAGTCCCCGGGCGCCAGCATGAACATCGGGCAGAAGCTGCAGGTGGCGCACGCGTTGCGTGACCTGGGCGTCGATGTGATCGAGGCCGGGTTCGCGGCCGCGTCGCCGGGCGACCTGGAGGCCATCCGTGCCGTCGCGCGGCAGGTCGAGGGGCCGATCATCGCCAGCCTGGCCCGCTGCCACCCGGGCGACATCGCGGCCAACTGGGAGGCGCTGAAGGACGCGCCCCGTCGCCGGTGCCACGTGTTCCTGGCCACCAGCCCGATCCACCGGGAGTTCAAGCTGAAGATGGCGCGGGACGAGATCCTGCGCCGGTCGTCGGACGGGGTGGCGCTGGCTCGCGAAAAGTTCGACGACGTCGAGTTTTCCGCCGAGGACGCGGTGCGGACCGAACTGGACTTCCTGGCCGAGATCGTCGAGCGGGCGATCGAGGCGGGGGCGACGACGATCAACGTCCCCGACACCGTCGGCTACGCGCTGCCGTCCACGTACGCGCGGACGCTGCAGTACCTGCGGCAGAATGTCCGGGGCATCGATCGGATCGTGTTGTCGGTCCACTGCCACGACGACCTGGGCCTGGCGGTGGCCAACTCGCTGACCGGCGTGCTGGAAGGGGCGCGACAGGTCGAGTGCACCATCAACGGCATCGGCGAGCGGGCCGGCAACGCGTCGCTGGAAGAGGTCGTGATGGCCATGAAGACGCGGCGGGACGTCTTCGGGGTTTCGTGCGGCGTGAAGACGGAGCGGTTGTACCCGACCAGCCGCCTGGTGTCCCAGGTGACGGGCCTCCACGTGCAGCGGAACAAGGCGATCGTCGGCCAGAACGCCTTCGCGCACGAGGCGGGCATCCACCAGCACGGGATGCTGACGCACCGGGAAACCTACGAGATCATGCGGCCCGAGGAGGTCGGGTTCATCAGCACCAGCCTGGTCCTGGGCAAGCACTCCGGCCGCCACGCGCTGAAGGAGCGCCTGGCCGCGCTGGGGTACCTGCTGGACGAATCGCAGGTGGAGGCGGTGTTCGCGGACTTCAAGGCGCTGGCCGACAAGAAGAAGGACATCTACGACGCCGACATCGAGGCGCTGATGGTCCACGGGCAGATCCTCGGGGTGTCGCCGAAGGCCTGGGAGATCGTCAGCCTGTCCACCACCTCGGGCACCGGCACGCTGCCCTGCGCGTCGGTGTCGCTGCGCAGCGCGGACGGGAAGGAGCACCAGGCCGTTTCGGCGGGCGACGGGCCGGTCGATGCGGTGTTCAAGGCGTTCGACAGGGTGACGGGCTTCCACGCCAGGCTGCGGGACTACCAGCTCAGCAGCATCACGGTCGGCGAGGACGCCCAGGGCGAGGTGTCGCTGGAGGTCGAGCACGCGACCGGCCTGCACCGGGGGCGCGCGCTGTCCACCGACATCATCGAGGGCAGCGCACGGGCCTATCTGGACGTGATCAACCGCATCGCCCTCATGGGTCCCCGGACGGCGTTGGACGCGCAGTCGAGGGACGAGATGGGCGCGCCATGACCGATTCCACCCGCCCGTCCCGCGCAGGCAGGACCCTGTTCGCGAAGGTCTGGGACGACCACGTCGTCGTGCCGGAAACAGCCGACACGCCCGCGGTGCTGTATGTCGATCTGCACCTGGTCCACGAGGTGACCAGCCCCCAGGCGTTCACGGTGCTGCGGGAGCGGGGCCTGCCCGTGCGCCGGCCCGACCGGACCGTCGCGACGATGGACCACTCGACGCCGACGCTGCCCCGCGGGGCCGACGGGCGCTGGCCGTTCGCCGACGACGCGGCCGCGGCGCAGGTGTCGCAACTGGAACGCAACTGCCGGGAGTTCGGGATCGAGCTGCACGCGCTGGGCGAGGCGGGGCAGGGGATCGTCCACGTGGTCGGGCCCGAGATGGGCGCCACGCAGCCGGGCATGACGGTGGTCTGCGGGGACAGCCACACCGCGACCCACGGGGCGTTCGGCGCGCTGGCGTTCGGCATCGGCACCTCGGAGGTGGGGCACGTTCTGGCCACGCAGTGCCTGCTGCAGCGGCGTCCGCAGACGCTGGCGGTGCGGGTCGATGGCCGGCTGGGGCCCGGGGTGTCCGCCAAGGATCTCGCCCTGGCCATCATCGCGAAACTGGGCGTGGGCGGCGGCACCGGCCACGTGATCGAGTATCTCGGCGACGCCGTGCGCGCGCTGTCGATGGAGGCGCGGATGACCCTGTGCAACCTGTCCATCGAGGCGGGCGCGCGGGCCGGCATGGTGGCGCCCGACGACACGACGTACCAGTGGCTGGCGGGCCGCGCGAAGGCGCCGACGGGGGCGGCCTGGGACGAGGCCGTCGCGAAGTGGCGGACGCTGCCCGGCGATGCGGATGCCGCCTTCGATCGGGAGGTCGCCATCGACGCGTCGGCGCTGCAGCCGATGATCACGTTCGGCACCAACCCGGGCCAGGCGATCCCGATCGGGGGGACCGTGCCGGACCCGGTGGAGGAGTCCGACCCCGCGGCGCGGGCCTCGCTGGAGCGGGCGCTGCGATACATGGGCCTGCAGGCGGGGCGGCCGATCGTGGGCACGCCGATCGACGTGGTGTTCATCGGGTCCTGCACCAACGGGCGCCTGGAGGACCTGCGGGAGGCGGCCCGGATCCTCGCGGGCCGGACCGTGGCCGTCCGGACGCTGGTGGTGCCGGGCTCGGTTGCGGTGAAGCGGGCGGCCGAGGCCGAGGGGATCGACCGCATCGTGCGGGCCGCGGGCGCCGAGTGGCGGGAGCCGGGGTGCTCGATGTGCATCGCGATGAACGGCGACCGGATCGAGGCCGGGCAGACCTGCGTATCCACGTCGAACCGCAACTTCGAGGGGCGCCAGGGGACCGGAGGGCGCACGCTGCTGGCCAGCCCCCTGACCGCGGCGGCGGCGGCGGTGACGGGGCGGGTGGCGGATCCGCGCCGCCTCCTGGAGGGACAGCCATGACGCCGATCCGCGTGATCGAAAGCCGGACCGTGGTGCTGCCCCGCGACAACGTGGACACCGACCAGATCATCCCCGCCCGCTTCCTGAAGGTCACCGACAAGGCGGGGCTGGGCCGGGCGCTGTTCGCCGACTGGCGCTACGGTCCCGACGGGGCGCCGCAGCCGGGCTTCGTGCTGAACCAGCCGCAGGCCGTGGGCTGCACGATCCTGGTCGCCGGCGACAACTTCGGGTGCGGGTCGTCGCGCGAGCACGCGCCCTGGGCGCTGGTGGACTTCGGTTTCCAGGCGGTCGTTTCGACGCGCATCGCCGACATCTTCCGCAGCAACGCGCTGAAGAACGGGCTGCTGCCGGTGGTCGTCGATCCCGCCAGCCATGCCCGGCTGCTGGCTTCTCCCGGCGCGACCGTGCGCATCGACCTCGAGTCCCGGACGCTGACGCTGCCGGACGGGGGGACCGTGTCGTTCCCGATCGACGGGTTCAGCCGCCACTGCCTGATGAACGGCGTGGACGAACTGGGCTTCCTGATGGCCCAGGATGCGGCCATCACCACGTGGGAGGCGTCCCGATGAAGGCGCGGATCGCGGTGCTCGGCGGGGACGGGATCGGGCCGGAGGTCGCGCGCGAGGCGGCGAGCGTGCTGCGCGCCGTCGGGGCGCGGTTCGGCCACGACTTCGCAATGGACGAGGCGCTGGTGGGTGGCGCGGCCATCGATGCGACCGGCAGCCCGCTGCCCCCCGAAACGCTGGCGCTGTGCCGCGGGTCGGACGCGGTGCTGTTCGGCGCCATCGGGGGCCCGAAGTGGGGCCCTTCGTCGCCGGTGCGTCCCGAGCAGGGGCTGCTGGCGCTGCGCAAGGAACTGGGCCTGTTCGCGAACCTGCGTCCCGTGACGGTGAACCCGGGGCTGATCGACGCGTCCCCGCTGAAGCCCGACCTGCTGAAGGGCGTGGACCTGGTGGTCGT
Organism: uncultured Myxococcales bacterium; assembly: GCA_903857665.1. Lineage (GTDB taxonomy): Bacteria > Myxococcota_A > UBA9042 > DTJE01 > DTJE01 > CAIZWN01. The sequence continues at coordinate 8,968 of CAIOFV010000070.1, read as the reverse complement.
GCGGGAACTGACCGGGGGCATCTACTTCGGCGAAAAACGCAGGACCGCGACCGAGGCCTTCGATGGATGCGCCTACTCGGCCGGGGAAATCGAGCGGGTCGTTCGCGTGGCCGGCCGGCTGGCCCGCGGGCGCCGCCGGCACATCACCAGCGTGGACAAGGCGAACGTGCTGGAAACCTCGCGCCTGTGGCGGGAGGTGACGCAGCGGGTCGTCGCCGACGAGTTCCCCGACTGCACGCTGGAGCACCAGTTGGTGGACAGTTGCGCGATGCAGTTGATCCGGCACCCGGCCGCGTTCGACGTGATCGTGACCGAGAACATGTTCGGCGACATCCTGACCGACGAGGCATCGGTGCTGGCGGGGTCGATCGGGCTGCTGCCCAGTGCGTCGCTGGGGGTGGGGCGCCTGGGCCTGTACGAGCCGATCCACGGGTCGGCGCCGGACATCGCGGGAAAGGGGATCGCGAACCCCTACGGCGCAATCATGAGCGTCGCGATGCTGCTGCGGTTCTCGCTGGGCCTGGAGCGCGAGGCGACGGCGGTCGAGCGGGCCGTTGGCGCGGCGCTGGACGCGGGCCTGCTGACGCCTGACCTCGGGGGGACCGCATCGACCTCGGAAGCCGGCGCGACCGTCGCCCGGGCCGTCCGGGAAGCGTAGGATCGACCCGGTCTGTCGGGCGACCAACGCCGTTGCACCTGGACCCGCGGCGTGCCCCATCCCTTCGGAACCGCGGCATTGGATGGACCCCGAATAAGTGTGGCCGGTCGGCGTCGAACCCCCCGTGTCGTGGTTCGCACGGGGGCATGGTTCACCCCCGGGGCAGGTCGGCGCAGGATGTGCCGGCCGTTTTCAACGCTGGATCCAGTCGTGTTGACGGGCTTCGCGAACCTCGCGGGGCCCAGGGAGGCCTGGCCGTGAAGAAGGAATTGCTGGTTTCGATGCTGGTCGTGTCGTTCTGGATGGTTCCGGCCCTGGCGCAGCTTCCCGCGTCCGGGGACCTCGACAAGGCGGTCGGCACCGCGAAGGCGGCCGAGACCCAGGCTGCGGGCGTGGCCAACCAGGCGGAAGCCGGCGTGAAGAAGGCAGCCACGGTCGTGAACCAGGCCGAGGCCGGCGCCAAGAAGGCCGGCGAGGTTGTGGACAAGGCGGAAGCCGGCGCGAAGAAGGCTGGCGAGGCCCTGGACAAGGCCCACCAGGGCCAGGCCGCTGCCGCCCAGAACAAGTCCGAGGCGGACTCGAAGCTGGTCAACGCGAAGGCGGTCACCGAGACGCAGAAGGCCGCCGTGATCGACAAAAAGGCCGAGAAGGCCGCCGCGGCCGAGGCGAAGAAGGCCGCTACTGCCGACAAGGCCGCCAAGGCGAAGCAGGCGGGAGTGGAGAAGGCAGCGAAGGCCAAGGCGGATGCCGAAGCGAAGAAGGCCGCGGCTGCGGAAAAGAAGGCCAAGGCGAAGGCCGAGGCGGACGCGAAGAAGGCCGCAGTTGCCGAGAAGGCCGCGAAGGCGAAGGCCGACAAGGCGGCGGCAGCCGAGGCGAAGAAGGCCCCCGTCAAGAAGTAGGCGCCCCGCCGGTTCGCCCCGCCTGTCCCCGCTCCACACCGCGCTTCATTCCCCGTCGTCATTGCAGGTCGCGAGGCTCGGCCCCATAATGCCGCCGCCGCGCCGAGGCGAAGGGCAGGAGGCGGGTTCGTGGTTCACCTGAAGGACATGGTCAAGGAGTTTGGCGATCGGCGGGTGTTCGACTGCGTCAACTGGCGCGTCCGGCCCGGGGACAAGGTCGGCCTGGCGGGCGAGAACGGCGCCGGCAAGACCACGCTGCTGCGCATGCTGGCGGGCCAGGTCGAGTCGGACGGCGGGGCGCTGCAGATCGCCCGGGGCACGACGATCGGGTACCTGCCGCAGGACGGCCTGGAGCACCGGGGGCGCACCCTGTTCCAGGAGGTCCGGTCGGGCCCGGCGGTGCTGATCGCGCTGGAAACGGATCTGGCGCGCCTGGAGGCCGAGGTCGAACAGGGGGCCGATGCCGCCACGCTGGCCCGGTGCGAGGAGGTACGGGACGCGTTCCGGATGCAGGGAGGGATGACGCTGGACGCCGACACCGCCCGGGTGCTGCGCGGCCTGGGGTTCCCCGCGTCCGATCAGGATCGCCCGTGCGAGGAGTTTTCCGGCGGCTGGCAGATGCGCATCGCGCTGGCCCGCCTTCTGGTACAGCGGCCCAACCTGCTGCTGCTGGACGAGCCCACCAACCACCTCGACCTCCCGGCCCGCGACTGGCTGGAAACGTACCTGAAGTCCTATCCGCACACCGTGATCCTGGTCAGCCACGACCGCTGGTTCCTGGAAAACGTGGTCAGCGCCATCGTCGAAATCTGGAACGGCGGGCTGACCGAGTACCCGGGCAACTACAGCAAGTACGAGGCCGAGCGGGATCGTCGTGTCGCGGCGCTGCACGAGGCGAAGGCCCGCCAGGACGAGGAGATCGCCCGGGTCCAGTCGTTTGTCGATCGCTTCCGGTACCAGGCGAACAAGGCGTCGCAGGTGCAGAGCCGGGTCAAGCAGTTGGAGAAGATCGTCCGCATCGACGTGCCCCCGATGCGCAAGCAGATCCTCTTCAAGTTCCCGGACCCGCCCCCCTGCGGGCAGCCGACCCTGCGCCTGGAGGGGGTCGAGCACGGCTACGGCGGTCTGTCGGTGTTCCACGGCGTGGGCCTGGCGGTCGAAAAGGGCGAGAGGATCGCGCTGGTCGGGCCCAACGGGGCGGGCAAGTCGACGCTGATGCGGGTGCTGTCCGGCGGCGAGGCGCCGCGGGCCGGCACGCGCACCGAGGGCAACGGCCTGAAGATCGCCTACTTCGCGCAGGACCAGGCGAAGGTGCTCAGCCCGGGCAAGACCGTGCTGGAGGAGATCCTGGCGGCCGCGCCGATGGCGATGGTGCCGCGGGTCCGGGACATCCTGGGGGCGTTCCTGTTCACCGGCGACGACGCCCACAAACCCGTGTCGGTGCTGTCGGGCGGCGAGCGCAACCGGCTGGCGCTGGCGATCCTGCTGCTGCGTCCGGCGAACCTGCTGCTGCTGGACGAACCGACCAACCACCTGGACCTGAAGTCCAAGGACGTGCTGCTGAAGTCGCTGGAACGCTACACCGGCACGATCGTGTTCGTGTCGCACGACCGCCACTTCGTCGACCACCTGGCCACCCGGGTGCTGGAGATCGGCGGCGGCGACGTGGTGTCCTGGCCCGGCAACTACGAGGCCTTCCTTGCCGGCAAGGCGCGGGTCGGGGACGCCGGCCACCAGGAACTGCGCGTCGAGCACCGCGACGTGGTCCGGCCCGGGACGCCGCCGCCCCCGTCGGAGGAACGGAAGCAGTCGTACGCGGAACGCAAGGAGGCCGTGAAGGCCGGCCTCAAGCGGGAGCGGCGGCTGGCCGAGGCGCTGGCGCGGATCGAGGAGGTCGAGGCCCGGTTCAAGGAGGTCGAGGCGTCGATGTCCGACCCGGTGCTGTACCAGGACGCCCCGCGCTGGAAGGAGGCGTCCGAAAAGTACGCCGCGCTGCAGGACGAGGTCGCGAAGGCCTGGGTCGCCTGGGAGGCGATCGAGGCGGAGGCAAACGCGTAGGCCGAAGACCGGACTGTCTGCAACGCGTAGGGATGGCCTGCAGGGTCGGCCCGGAGCGTCTGCCACGCGTAGGCCCGGCGCGCCCCACGGTTGCCCTTCCCCCGAAATCCCGTTACAGTCCGCGGCGCTCTGGCGCCCGTGAACGAGGAACCCCGTGGACCCGACGACGCTGAACCGCGAAACCGCACGACGGCGGACCTTCGCCATCATCTCGCACCCCGACGCCGGCAAGACCACGCTGACCGAAAAGCTGCTGATGTACGGCGGCGCCATCCACCTGGCCGGCGCGGTCAAGCAGCGGGGCGGCGGGCGCCAGACGACCAGCGACTGGATGGAGCTGGAGCGGCAGCGCGGCATTTCGATTTCGACCAGCGTGCTGCAGTTCGACTACCGCGGGCGGTGCGTGAACCTGCTGGACACGCCCGGCCACAACGACTTCAGCGAGGACACGTACCGCACGCTGGCGGCCGTGGACGCGGCGGTGCTGCTGATCGATTCGGCGAAGGGCGTCGAGGCCCAGACGATCCGGCTGTTCCAGGTGTGCCGGCAGCGCGGCATCCCGATCGCCACGTTCATCAACAAGATGGACCGGTTCGGTCGTGACCCGCTGGACCTGCTGGACGAAATCGAGCGGGTGCTGGAACTGCCGTGCAGCCCGGTCAACTGGCCCATCGGGTCGGGACCGGAGTTCGCCGGGGTGTTCGATCGGGACTCCCGCACGTCGCTGCTGTTCGAGCGCGTGGACCGCAGCGATCGGCCCGTGCCGATGCGGTCCGTCGCGGGCACCGGGCCGGAACTGGAGGCCGAGGTCGATCCCCGGATCGTCGAGCGCCTGCGCGAGGAAATCACGCTGCTGGACGAGGCGGGCCACGAGTTCGACACGCAGTCCTTCCTTGCCGGGAAGGCGTCGCCGGTGTTCTTCGGCAGCGCCATGACCAACTTCGGGATCGAACCCTTCCTGGACCGGCTGGTGGACCTGCTGCCGCCGCCCCAGCCCCGGCCGTCGGCCACGGGGCCGGTGCCCGCGGACGACCCGCGCTTTTCGGCGCTGGTGTTCAAGATCCAGGCGAACATGGACCCGCGGCACCGGGACCGCATCGCGTTCGCGCGCGTCTGCTCGGGGCGCTTCGAGCGGGGCATGGAGGCCCGGCACGTCCGGACCGGCCGTACGCTGACGCTCAGCCGATCCGTGCAGTTCCTGGGGCAGGAACGGACCCTGGTCGAAGAGGCCTTCCCCGGCGACGTGATCGGGTTGTGGGATCCGGGCGTGCTCCGCATCGGCGACACGCTGTGCGACGGGGACCCGATCGAGTACGAAGGCGTCCCGCGCTTTTCGCCGGAACTGTTCGTGCGGGTTCGCATGATGGACCCGTCGCGGCGCAAGCAGCTGAAGGCCGGCCTGGAGCAGCTGTCCGAGGAGGGCGCCGTCCAGCTGTTCTTCGACCGGGGCCGCATGGAACGGGACCCGGTGCTGGGCGCCGTGGGCCAGTTGCAGTTCGAGGTGACCAAGCACCGGCTGATGTCGGAGTACGGCGTCACCGTGGACTTCGAGCGCATCGCCGCGCAGCACGCGCGGTGGGTGGAAGGCGACGACCTGAACCTGGACCGCCTGGATCGCCCGCCGCGGACGGCCTGCCTGACCGACGTCGAAGGCCGGCCCCTGGTGCTGTTCGCCGGGGACTGGGACCTGCGGATGGCGTTGCAGGACTACCCGAACCTGAAGTTCATCGCGGCGGTGCAGCCCGGCCGGCGCGTGCGGGGCGCCGGCTGACGCCCCGTCAATCTCCCAGCTCGCGTGCGATGGCCATCGCGGCAATGGTACCGTCGGACACCGCGGTCGTCATCTGCCGGAACGGCTTGCTGCGGACGTCGCCTGCCGCGAAGACGTCGGGGACGTTGGTCCGCATGTCCTCGGCCACGCGCACGTAGCCGAACCCATCCAGGTCGAAGGCGCCCGCGAACGGCTCCAGGTTGGGGCGCATGCCGGCGAAGATGAACACGCCGTCGCAGGCGATCCGGTGGAAGTCCCCCGTCGCCAGGTTCTGGACGACCACCTCGCCCACGGTGTCGCCGACCTTCACGAACTCTCGCGGCTCGTGCCCGAACAGGACGGAAATCTTCGGGTTCGCGAACAGCGCCTCCTGGGACGCCTTGTTGGCCTGGAACGTGTCGAACTGGTGCACCACGGTGATGCGCGACGCGAACTTCGCGATGAACAGCGACTCCTCGACGGCCGAGTTGCCGCCGCCGATGACCACCACGTGCTTGTCCTGGTAGTACTTGGCGTCGCAGGTGGCGCAGTACGACAGGCCGCGGCCGCGGTACTCCGTTTCGCCCTTCACGCCGATGGGGCGGGGCGACGAGCCGGTGGCGATGATGATCTTCCGGGCGTGGATCGTTTCCACGCCGTCGATCTCGACCTCCTTCGCGGCCAGGTCCACCCGCGTCAGGTCCACCGCCGACCGGTGCATCACGCCGGCCTTCGCGGACTGCTCGGACATCGCGTGGGCCAGCATGTACCCGGGCTGGGGCTCGATGAACCCGGGGAAGTTGGACACCTGGTGCGTGATGGACAGGTTGCCGCCGGGCATCGCGCGGTCGATGGCGATGGTCTTGAACCGCGCCTGGGCCGAGTAGATCCCCGCGGTCAGCCCGGCCGGCCCGGAGCCCACGATCAGTACGTCGCACTCGGTGCGCGTGCGCGGGACCCGGGTCGCCAGCACGTCGGCGCGTTCCACCGGCAGCAGCGCCCGGAGGTTCCGTTCGACGTCCACCCGCCGGATGCCGCCCGTCAGGCGGTCGCCGGTCGGCACGCCGTCCCGGTAGAAGATCAGCGTGGGCGACGAGGTCACGCCCAGCGACTGGGCCAGCGGGCGGTTGTCCTGCCGGTGTATCTTCACGAACCGGACGTCCTCGCCGTACACCGCGGCCAGGGCCTCGAACTTCGTGGCCAGGGCCTCGCACGGCGGGCATTCGGTCGAGTAGAAGTCCAGCACGACCGGGCGCTCGGCCCGCAGGACCACCTCGTCGTACCGGTCCGCGTCGATGTGCAGGATGCGATCGGACATCAGGGTCTCTCCATTCACGTGTGCGGCAGGTACGCCGGCGGCAGATACGCGGCCGTTCCCAACTCCAGCAGTTCCCGGATCGGCCGGCAGTCCGGCGCGTGCAGGTCGCCCGTCCGGTTGCGTGCCACGGAAGCGCAGCCGCCTCCGCAGGCCAGTCGCACGGGGCATTCCCGGCAGGCCTCGATGGCCAGCACGTCCCGGTCCTGCCAGAGTGCGATCTCGTCGTCGTTCCGCGTGACCGCCGGCCAGAAGGTCCCGACCTCCTCGCCGACCTTCCCCACTGTCGCCGTGCACGAGTAGATGCGCCCGGTGTGGTCGAAGGCCCACTCGGTCTTGCAGCCCGAGCACGAGTCGAACAGGGGCTGCGGCGCCTGGCCGTTGTCGAACAGGTACTTCGCGATCGAGTACGCCGGCCGGTGGAATTCCAGCACCTCGGGGTGTCGCTGCGCCAGGTCGAACAGGGCCTCGTACATTTCCAGGCGCGAGTACAGCACCTTCGGCCCCGTGTGACAGTGGTGCAACTCGTAGTTGCGGCCCAGTTGCGTCTTGAAGGCCGGGTGTCGCGTCCAGCCGCGCTCGATGGCGAAGGCGGCCAGCGCCGGCAGGTCGTCCAGGTTGTCCCGGTCGATCACCACCCGCAGGTTCACCGGGATCCCGGCGGCCAGCGTCGCGTCGATGCCGGCCACGATCGCGTCGAAGGTGCCGGCGCCGCCGTGCAGCGGGCGCCGCCGATCGTGGACGTCGCGCGGGCCGTCCAGCGTCACCTGGACCTCCCGGACCTTCGCGCGTCGCAGCACCGGCAGGGTCTCGGCCAGCAGGTGGCCGTTGGTGACCACCGCGACCTCCATGCCGCGGGTGGCGGCGCCGTCCACCAGGGCCTCGATCACCGCGCGGTGGCCGGCGCCCGGCAGCAGCGGTTCGCCGCCGAAGATCGTCAGGTAGGTCCGCCGGTCGTGGAACTCGCGATCCACGTACGCGAAGAAGGCGTCCAGCACGTCGGGCCCGGGCAGGCCGCCGGCCGGCGCGTAGTCCGCCTGGTAGCAGTAGGTGCACGCGAAGTTGCACGCATACCACGGCGCGAAGAACAACTGGACCTCGTCACCGTCGCGCGCCTCCAGGAAGTCCAGGTACGCGCGCCGGTAGCGTCCGTCCTCCTCGGCCGGGTCCACCAGGTATCCACGCTCGGCGAACTGCCCGTCAGCGTCGGCCCGCCCCTCTCGGATCGCCGCAGCCTCGTCCCCGGTCACGACGTCGGCGTTCCCGGACAGCGGGTTCACGACGAACCAGGACCCGGTGCCCCGGATCGGTCCGACGATGTTGTGCCGGGACGGCTGGAGGGTGGGTGTCGCCCTTTCAGTCATGGCATCCCATCGTGGCCTGCGACGTCTTGGCGCAGCACTGCGCCTGGGGCGCCTTCGCCCGGACGGTCGGGGTCGCCTCGCCGTTGTCCCTGGGCAGGGCGTTCATCTTCGGGGCATCCTTGTTCCTCGTCTTCGTCTGCGTGATCGGCTTCATCGGTTCCTCCTGTTCATTGGCAGCCGCAGCCACCCGGCTTCAACCCGGCGAGCGTCAGGCTCGCCACCTGGATCCGCCCCTTGTCGTACGGGGCGCTCTCCTCGATCACGTCCAGGCCCGCCAGGCCCGCGGCGCCGACCTGCGACAGGTACGTGTCGCGGCGCACGGCGCCGGCCCAGCACTCGGCGATGGCCTCGGGGTCGGTGCGGTACGCCTCGGGCACGTCCTCGATCGCGTAGATGTCGCTGACCACGAACCGCCCGCCGGCCTTCAGCACCCGGTGGATCTCCGACCAGACCGCTGCCTTGTCCTCGGCGTGGTTGATGGTGCAGTTGGACACCACGAGGTCCACGGAGGCGTCCGGCAGGGGGATGCGTTCCAGCGGCGACTTCAGGAAGCCTACGTTCGTGAGGCCCAGCTTCGCCGCGCTGCGACGCGACTTGTCCAGCATCCCGTCGGACACGTCCAGCCCGTAGGCATGCCCGGTCGGGCCCACGGCTTCGGCCAGGCGCAGCACGTCCTGCCCGCGGCCGCTGCCCAGGTCCAGGCAGACCTCGCCAGGGCGCGCCTCGGCATACCGGATGGCCCCCCCGCAGGACAGGCAGCAGGCGGATTCGGCCAGGGTGCCGTAGCGCTGATCGATGGCCTGGGTTCGTTCGGTGTCGCCCATGGTTTCCTTCTCCCCGTGTCAGCCGAACAGTTTGGACAGCAGGCCCGGCTTCCTGATCCCCAGCGAGCGGTCGATCATCTGGCGGAAGTCGTCGATCGAG